>DAOUMN010000024.1:0-37565 GCA_034411135.1 Bellilinea sp. | reverse complement strand
GGTATCCTGCGTGTGGCAGCCGCGGGGCTGCTGGAACAGGGCTTGAGCGCGGCAGCGCTGACCCGCCTGAGTCGCGCGCTGGGTTTCACCTTTTACCAGGCGGGGTTGTCCACCCTGCTGACCGTGCTGGTTGGCTTGCCGGCGGCGTACGTTTTTGCCCGCTTCACCTTCCCCGGCAAAGGCGCGCTGCGCCTGCTCTCCAGCCTGCCGTTCATTCTACCCACGGTGGTGGTGGCAGCGGCGTTCAACGCGCTGATTGGACCGCGCGGCTGGCTCAACCTGCTGGCAATGAGCCTGTTCAACCTGACCGTTCCGCCGGTTAACCTGCTCAACTCGCTGCCGGCAATTTTGCTGGCGCATGTCTTTTATAACACTACCATCGTCCTGCGCGTGGTCGGCAGCGCCTGGGAACAGCTCGACCCGCGCCTGGAACAGGCAGCCCGTGTGTTGGGGGCTTCGCCGTGGCGCGCCTTTCGTGAGGTGACTTTGCCGTTGCTGCGTCCGGCGCTGCTAGCAGCAGCGCTGCTGGTGTTTCTGTTCGATTTCACCAGTTTTGGGGTGATTTTACTGTTGGGCGGGGCGCGTTACGCCACGCTGGAAGTGGAAATTTACATCCAGGCACTGCACTTGCTCAACCTGCCGTTGGCGGGGCTGCTCTCGTTAGTGCAGCTGGTCTGCACCCTGCTGATGACCGTGGTGTACACACGCCTCTCCGCCCGCCTGAACATTCCGCTCGCTCCGCGCCTGCGCGGCGAGGGGGCGGCTGCTCCGCGCACCTTGCGCCAGAAAGCACTGGTCGCTGCCACGGTGCTGGTGCTGTTCTGCCTGTTGGTGCTGCCGCTGGCAGCCCTGGCAGGACGTTCACTGGCGCGCCTGGAACCCGACCGCGGACAGCGCGGCGGCTTTCAAGCCGGGCTGACCCTGGATTACTACCGTGAGTTGTTCATCAACCGGCGCGGCTCACTTTTTTATGTTCCGCCCATCGAGGCGGCGCGCAACTCACTGCTCTATGCCAGCGTGACGGTGGCGGTGTCGCTGGGGCTGGGTCTACCGGCTTCCGCCGCGCTCAGCCGCCGCGCGCCGGTCAACCGTGTGCTCGACCCGCTGTTAATGCTGCCGCTGGGCGCTTCGGCGGTCACGCTTGGGCTGGGTTTCATCCTGGTCTTCAACCGTCCGCCGCTGGAGGCGCGCTCGTTCCCCCTGCTGGTGCCGCTGGCGCACAGCCTGGTGGCGCTGCCGTTCGTGGTGCGCACACTGGCCCCGGTGCTGCTTTCCATTCCCCACGGGTTGCGCCAGGCGGCGGCGGTGCTGGGCGCTTCACCGTTGCGCGTCTGGCTGGAAATCGATCTGCCGATCATCGCCCGCGCCGCGCTGGTAGCGGCGATTTTCTCGTTTACCATCTCGCTGGGTGAATTTGGCGCGACCAGTTTCCTCGCCCGCCCGGAATTTCCCACCCTGCCGGTGGCAATTTTCCGCTTCATCAGCCAGCCGGGGGGGCTGAATTACGGGCAGGCGCTGGCTATGTCCACCTTGCTGTTGGTGGTCTGTGCGCTGGGGATTGCCCTGATCGAGCGCATCCGCCTTCCCGAACGAACGGAATAAGGTATAAACGGCTCATGCTTCAGGTCGAATCGATCTACAAACAATACGAGGGCAAACCGCTGTTGAACGGGGTTTCGTTCGAGGTGGCTGCCGGTGAAACCATTTGCCTGCTGGGGGCTTCGGGCAGTGGCAAGAGTACGTTGCTGCGCATCATCGCCGGATTAGAGGAAGCCGAGCGCGGGCGGGTGCTTTGGCAGGGCAGCGACCTGAGCGGTGTTCCGGTGCATGCCCGCCAGTTCGGGCTGATGTTCCAGGATTACGCCCTCTTTCCGCACCGCAGCGTGGCACAAAACGTTGCCTTTGGGCTGCGCATGCAGGGGCTGGCAGCGAGGGAGATCGAGCGGCGCGTGGCGGAGGCGCTCGATCGGGTCAACCTGGCGGGTTTTGCCAGCCGTCGGGTGACCGACCTGTCTGGCGGCGAGCAGCAGCGCGTCGCGCTGGCGCGCGCGCTGGCGCCGCGTCCACGCTTGCTGATGCTCGATGAGCCGCTCGGCGCGCTCGACCGCGCTCTGCGCGAAGACTTGGGGCAGTTCCTGCGCGATGTGCTGCACCACAGTGCCATACCGGCGGTGTATGTCACCCATGACCAGGAGGAAGCCTTTACCATTGCCGACCGGTTGGTGTTGCTGCATGATGGCCAGGTAGAACAACAGGGCAGCCCGGCGGAGGTCTATCAGTGCCCGCGTTCTGCCTGGGTGGCGCGCTTTCTTGGCTTGAGCAACCTGCTGCCCGGCAGGGTCATCCGCCGCCAGCCGTTGGTGGTGGAAACCGCGTTGGGGCATTTCCACGCCGGATACGCAGGCGAACCGCCCGCTGAGGGCGCTGCCGTTACCCTGTTGCTGCGTCCCAACGGGCTGTTGCTCCACGCCGAAAACGGGGCAGAGAACGCCTTTAGCGCACAGGTGAGTGATGCTGTCTTTCGCGGCGAGGGTTACCGCCTGACCCTGCGCAGCGGGGGTCAGAACCTGGTATTCATCGCGCCCACCGCCTTGCCCGAAGGCTGGCAAGGATTGTTGGCGGTGCGCGGTGAGGCGGTCTGGTGCCTGGCAGAGGAGGATGGCAATGGCTGAGGTGGTGGTGATCAAGCAAAACCCGCAAGGTGAGGAAACCTGGCGCTATACTGGCACGGTGCTGCGCCGTGCCACGCGCGGCGTGCTGCTGGAAGCCTTCTTCGACCGCGAAGACCGCCTGTTCCACGGGGTGTGGCTGTGCAAGGGCGACCGTTTTGTCGAGGCGTACTTCAGCCACCGCTGGTACAACATTTTCGAGATTCACCATCGCGAAGGGAACGCGCTCAAGGGCTGGTACTGCAACGTAACCCGCCCGGCGCAGCTGCTCGATGGGCGCATCGAATACGTTGACCTGGCGCTGGATTTGCTGGTCTATCCGGACGGCAGCAGTTTACTGCTGGACGAGGATGAATTTACTGCGCTATCCATTGGCGGGGAGGATCGCCGCCGGGCGCGCCAGGCGGTAAGCGCCTTGCGCCGCCTGTTTGAAAGCGGCGCAGGCTTTGACTTGGCGCGCAATTTCCAAAAATTGACCCGCTGATACCGGCTTACCGCCCCGGGCTGAAGCGGTAGACGATGACGTTCTTCGAGCAGTTGTCAACACAATTACCGCACAGAATGCACTCCGAGTGTTCCATGCTGGGTTGATGCACCAGCTGATTGACATCCAGGCTCATGGGGCAATGCAGATTGCAGCGTTTGCAATCCGTACAGGCTGTTTTGTCCGCCTGGAGGCGCAGCGAATGCCAGCCGAAGCGGTTGCGAATCCAGCGCCCAACCATCATGAAAGGCGCCATCCAGCAAATGGTGTGGCAACCCGCGCGTTTACCGACCGCCAGTGCCAGCCCGACAAACAAGCCAACAACAATGTAATAAACCAGGTATTTCACCGGCTCATTGACCGAAATTCCGCTTTCTGTCAGGTGGAGCAGGTTGATTTGGGAATAACCACCGGCGCGGATGACTGAAAATACAATCAGGCTGATCCACGGGATCCAGATAGCCCATTTGATCCAATCGATTTTGTTCCCGTTCACCGGGCGATTATTGACCGGCTCAACGATTTCCTGTATTCCCCCTCCTGGGCAGACCCAGCCGCACCACAAACGCCCTACAAACAGGGAGGATACGAACATCAGCCCAAACATCACCAGGCTGGCATTCACAATGCCTTGCATCGAAGCGTCGATGATGACATAGGGGGAAAGGTAGTTCATTGTAATGGGAAAAGTTAGGAAGGTAAAAATCACCAGCGCCTTGCGCAGCCGCTGGCGGGCGGGGAGTTGTTTGATCATCATTAATATCCTATAAAATTAAGGGGAAAGAGAGTCGGTTGTGGTTGACAATACAACACACCACGTTTCACGGATGGATCGGATCGGGTACTTCTCCTTTCTGAATGCGCTCGATGACGCTTTCTGCCCATGCCAGGTTGGTGCGCATATTGGCGATGCCATTCTCCAGGGTCAGGTTCCAGAAGAAATGTTCGCGCGGGCAGGGAATTTGCTGCTGAAATTCGTCAATGTACTCCGGCACCTGCTGGTACTGTTTCAGCAAGGCGCGCATGATGGCGGCATACCCTTCGAATTGCGCCAGGATCTGCTCGTTGGATAATTGTCCGCTAAAAAAGACCTGGATTAACGGTGCACTGCGCGCCGGTTGCAGCGGCGGTGTTCCTGCCAGCCAGGCAAGTAGCTCGGCGCGCCCGGCTGGCGTGATGCGGTACTCCTTGCGGTTGGGGCGGTCGTCCTGGGGAATGATTTCCATCTCGACCCAGCCGTTCTCGGTCAGCCGGTTGAGTGTGCGATAGATCTGGCTTTGGTCAGCCGACCAAAAATGGCGCACCGAATGATCGAAGATCTTCTTTAGGTCGTACCCTGAATAAGGGCGGTAATTGAGAAAGCCGAGGATGGCGTGTTCTAGGGACATATAGGATTAATCTTATATTGGAATAATCCTATAATAACCAAAAATAAATATTTGTCAAGTCCGAATTTTTCACTGGAGTGGAATCAAAAATCCCCCCAGAGGGGGGATTGAGCGGGCGATGGGACTCGAACCCACGACCTTCTCCTTGGCAAGGAGACGTTCTACCAACTGAACCACGCCCGCAGTAATCGAACGCACCCAAATTATAGCAGGATTTTACGAATCGTCAACCTTTTTCGTTGTGGTCACGCATGCAGCCGGGCGCGGGTGAAAAAACATGACCATCTTCCTGTGATTTGTCGGAAAGATGGCAGCGGATTTGTCAGACAAACTTATGTATAATCAGGGCGAAGTGTGTTGCTCCGTTGAGTGACCGTCCCAAATTAACCAATCGGGTCAGATTACCTCTACCATTTTACTTCAGGTGGTGCCGCCATGCTTTACTTGTGGATTGTTTCGTTGCTATGGGCATTTTCGTTTGGCTTGATTAAAGGGCAGTTGACTGGTCTGGACGCCAATTTCGTCGCCGCTGCGCGCCTGTTTTTTGCTGCGCTGGTATTCGTGCCCTTGTTGCGCCTGGACGGCGTTGAGCGCCCGCTGCGCTGGCGCCTGGCGCTGACCGGTGCAGTGCAATACGGCTTGATGTACGTGGCGTATATTTATGCCTTTCGTTTTTTGCAGGCATACGAGGTTGCCCTGTTCACCATCTTCACCCCGCTGTACGTTACCCTGATCCACGATCTGTTCCACCGCCGCCTGAACTGGGTCAGCCTGGTAGCGACTGTGCTGGCGGTGGCGGGCACAGCCATCGTCCAGCAAGCCAGCCTGCTACGTCCTGAGCTGGCGCGTGGATTTCTCATCGTGCAAGCCAGCAATGTATGCTTCGCGCTTGGGCAGGTGTATTACCGTGAACTGCTGCGCAATAAGCCCGCGCTGAAGGATGTGCGCGTCTTTGGACTGCTCTACCTGGGCGGGCTGGTGGCTGCCGGGTTGCCGGCGCTGTTCACTACCCCTTGGGGACAGTTGAGCCTGCAGCCCAATCAGGTGCTGACCCTGGTCTACCTGGGCGTGGTCTCCTCGGCGGTTGGCTTTTTCCTGTGGAACGTTGGCGCGCGCCGGGTCAATGCCGGGACGCTGGCAATCTTCAACGACTTGAAGATACCCCTGGCGGTGGCGGTCTCGCTGCTGTTCTTTGGCGAGCAAGCCGACCTGCCGCGCCTGCTGATCGGCGGGGCGGTGGTTCTGGCGGCGCTGGCGCTCAATGAATGGGCTGCCAGGCGGGCAGTGCCGCAGCGCCAGCCCGCGCAGGGTTGACCCCCGCCTCCGCGCGCGGGCTGTTCACAATTCGTCCTACTCGTACTTGAGCGCGTTGACTGGCACCAGCGTTGCGGCACGCAGCGAGGGGTACAAGCCGGAAAGCAGCCCGACCAGCGTGGAGAACACCAGGGCAAACACCGGCAGCCAGACTGGGGTGTAGGTGGTCATTCCGCTGGGCGGACCGCCAAACTGCCCGCTCTGTCCTGCCAGGTAGGTGGTCGCCAGGAAGCTGATTGCCAGGCTGCCGCCCCAGCCCAGCAGCACCCCGCCGATCCCGCCGATCAAGCCGATGCCCGCCGACTCGCCCAGGAATATGCTGAGCACGTCGCGGTTGGTGGCGCCGATGGCTTTCATCAAACCGATCTCGCGGGTACGCTCCAGGATCGCCATGGTCATTGTGTTGGCAATGCCAATGGCTGCCACCAGCAGCGAAATGGCGCCAATGCCCCCGAAGACCAGCTGCAAAATGACGAAGAAGCTGTTGATCCCTTCCACGTAGGACTGCGGCGTGGATGCCTGGTAGCCCAGCGCGTTGATCTGGTCGGCGATTTCAACCACTTTGCCGGGATCTTCGGCACGCACCAGCAGCTGGTTGTAACCCTCTTTGTTGAAGTTGACCCGCCTGCCGCGAATCCACTCCTCCCATTTGAGCAGGTCGTCGAGGCGCACGAACATCGCCCCGTCCTGCTCACCGCGCGCCTCGGTCAGCACGCCAGCAATGCGCAGGGTGATGGTGCGGGTGACTGGCTGTCCGTCTTGTGTCCACTTGGTGAGCACGAACTTGACCCGCTGCCCGACAAATTCCTCCGGCGTGGGCGGGGGCGTTGGCTCCTGCCCGGGACGCTGGCGCGGGTCGTAAAAGTTCTTTAAGACCCACGAGCCGACCACCGCGGTACCCGGTTCGAGCACGGTCGTCCCGACCTGGGTGGTGAATTCGTACATTGCCAGGTCGTCCACGTCCACGCCCTGCATCCACGGGTAGGTTTCCAGGCGCCCAAACTGGATCACCCCGCCGCCGCTCAGGCTTTGCCGCACGCTGACCAGCGCCACGCCCGGAATGGCGCGGATATCGTCCACCGTGCTGGGAGTAAGCAGTTTAACGCCTAGTGGCATACCGGTGGACGGGTCCACCGCAACCGGACCGGGACCGACATCCGACCAGCCGGGATAGACATCAATGCGCTTCAGGTCGGATATGCCCCATAACTGGCTGGTGGCGCTGCGCTGCAAGCCAATTGCCAGCGAAACAAGCAGGATGACCGAAGCGGTGCCGATCACCACGCCAATGGTGGTCAGCGCAACACGCCCTTTACGCCTGCCCAGGTTGTCGAAGATCAGTTTAACCAGATCGAAGAATCGCATTCTTCACCTCACTTTGTACTACACCTATCCCTACCAATAAGAAAAAAGCTTCTGCTCGTTCAGTCTCCAGGATTAGCCGCCCTTGGGGCGCGGCAGCGGCTCCACCGGCACCGGCATTGGCTCGCCGCCGCCTGGCGGGAATTCCTCACCCGGCATTGGCTGATACGGCGCAGGCGTCGGCTGGGCGCTGTCCAGCCCAACCAGCCCGCGCAGGAAGCGCAGCACCTTCTGCCAGAAGGTCTCCTCGACCGGGATTTCCGGTCCCACCGGCGGAAACCCGTCTGTCGGCGGCTCGGGGGTGGGCATCTCGATCACTTCGACGCTCAACGTCTGGGTAATGGTGCGCGGCTGGTTGAAATCATCGGTGTAATTGATGTTGATCTCGATGTCCATCGGACCGGGTTGGAAGGGCATTGCCATCGCGTCCAGGGTGAAGTAACCCCCCGGTTCTAGCGAACCCACCAGGGTGACGTTGTTGGTGATCTCGCCGTTGGGCGAGGTCACCCGCATGTTGCCCAACACGGCGGTTTTGCGCCCCAGGTTGGTCACTTGCAGCGGCAACTGGGTGGGCTGGTTGGTGTAGAAAAAGCCCGGGTCACGGTAGAATCCGACCTCCACCTGCGGCAGCTGATAGATCAACATAGTAATGACCTGATCGTTGATCTGGCGGGTACCTTTTTCGTCATCATAGATGAACGAGATTTTGAACGGGTAGGCGCCCGGGTTGGCGGTCACATTGACAATCAACTTTTGCGAGGTGGTCACGGTCACACCGACCGGCACCTCACCGAGAAAGACCAGGTTAGATGCGCCCAACGGCGCAAAAGTGGACAGTTCGCTGCTGCCTGGAACAGGCGTGCCCTGATCGTTGACCGAAGCCCCGCCGCCCAATACCATTGTCACCGAGCGGGCATTGGCAGTGCCCAGGTTGCGCACTTCCAGTTCCAGGTTGAAGATTGCGCCGGGCTGCAGCGGATCGACATCCGTGCGGTAAGCGCTGACTACCAACTGTGGGCGGCTGACCAGGGTGGGCGTGGCGGTTGGGCGCGCGGGTCCACCAGACGAGGGTTTTTTCAGGTTGATGGTGATGGTCAGCGTCTCGGTAAACGATTCGCTGCCGTCCAGATTGGTGTATGCCACCGCGACCGACAGTGTGGCAACCGTCTGCCCGCTCAACGAGGGGTTGGCAATCAGCGGTTGGAAGACGTTGACCTTCTCGTTGGGGTCAACTTCGTTCAGCGCGCGCACGCCGCCCGTATCCACCGGCAGAAAGTCATTACCGCCAAAGGTGATCAGCACATTGCGGGCAAAGTCCTGTCCGCGGTTGACCACCGTCAGACGCAGTTCGAACTGCTGACCGGGAGTGATTTCGGCATCCCCGGTCACGCCGTAGGAATCCAGCACCAGCAGCGGGCGGCCGCTGGCGGGCGGCGTTGGACGCTGGGCAGTGGTGGTTAAGGAAAGGCTGGCGACCTCGCTGCTCCCATCCAGAAAGCGCACGGTGGTCACGTCCATGCCGCCGTCGGCGGTGGCTGCCGGGATGGCGATCGAAACGACCGCGGTGGTGCTCTCGCCAGGGTTGAGGGATGGATCATTCAGGCTGACCGCAGCGGGCCAGGCGTTGAGCGAGGTTGGAGTGGGCACGCTCAGGTTGAGCGTTGTGCCGCCGGTGTTGTTGAGCGTTAGCGTGTAGAAGACCACCGCACCGGGCAAACCGGTCTTGGCGGTGCTATCGGGGGTGACGCTTAGGGCGGGCGTCTGCGCCGCAACTGGCTGAGCAAACAGCAGGGCGAATAGAAGAATGAAGGAAAGGATTTTTGCTTTCATCACGGATTGGCTTCCTTTGCAGCGGCTTGAAGATTGAAGGTCGAAGCAGCCTGGTATTCCGCTTCGCTGACGATTTTCCCATCCAGCAGATAGAGTGAATGGGTGGCAAATGCATGGATGCGCGGGTCGTGGGTGACGACGATTACCGTCTTTCCGCTGCGGTGCAGCTCGGAAAGCAACTGCATGATGCCGTACCCGCTGGCAGTATCCAGGTTGCCGGTTGGCTCGTCCGCCAGGATGATATCCGGCTGATTGACCAGCGAGCGGGCAATGGCAACCCGCTGCTGCTGCCCACCGGACAGTTCGGTCGGTTTGTGATGGATGCGGTTTTCCAGCCCGACCATGCGTAGCAGTTCATGAGCGCGCTTGCGCCGTGCGCCGGTCGAGACGCCCGAAAAACGCAGCGGGAAAGCGACGTTCTCCAGCGCATTCATGGTCGGCACCAGGTTGAAGGATTGGAAGATGAACCCGATCTTCTTGCGGCGGTAAACCGCCAGTTCGTTCTCGTCCATCTTTTCCAGCGCTACCCCTTCGATGGCAATTTGCCCGGAAGTTGGGCGGTCCAGCCCGCCCAGAAGGTAGAGCAGCGTGCTCTTGCCCGAACCAGACGGACCCATCACCACGGTGAAGGTGTTGCGCTCGATGTCCAGGCTCAACCCTGCCAGGGCGTGCACCTTCTGCCTGCCCATCACATAGGTCTTGCGCAGATCGCGGATTTGAATGAAGTGCGAGTTTGAGTTTGCCATGCCCAACAACTAGAAGAACATGCGAGTCGGGTTGAGCCCGCTCAACTGTGCGGCAATGAAGGCGGGAAGCGCCTGAATGGCGAGCAGCACCAGCACCGAAACGATCACCGCCAGCCAGGCTTTGCCCTTGCCCAGCCCGGTTAGCGGCACCACGCCCACCAGCAGCAGCACGATCATCCACAGCGTGTACAGATCAACGTGCGCCAGCATCGAGTGCAAGAATGCCTGAAAACCGGCGGCATCCGCCGCGATGAATCCCGAAATACCCGGTGCTTGAATTAACTGACGGGTGGTTAACAGCCAGACGGTCTGGACGATGAAACGGATGGCAAAGGGCATGCTTGCCCAGGCTGCCAGGTTGAGTGCCGAGATGTTGCTGCCGCGGCTGCCTACCAGAGTTAACCCGAGGTGGAGAATGCTGCCGAGCAGCAGCCAGCCGATCCACACACCTGCCAGCGCGCCCAGCGCCGGTAAGACGTAGATTACCACCGGACTGGAGCGGTTTTGCTGGCTCTGGAAGTACTGCTCCTGCTGTTCGGGCGACCAGTATTGAAAGTCGGGCGGCAGTTCGCCGCCTGCCTGCGCCTGGGACGCCGCCGCGCGAGCCGGTCCGCCCGCCAGGGTGAGTACCAATGCCAGGATGCTGAGAATGATCAACGGCGCCAGCCAGACACCGCTTTCCTGGGTAGTGATGGCTTTCATGGTTCTGCCCGGACGGAAAAATACGGGCAGCAGCCAGTCGAAGCGCAGCCGGCGTGGGCGCACTTCTTCGAGTTCTTCGCTGGAGTTGAGTTCTGCTTCTGCCATGGTTATCCTCGAATGTGAAATAGACAGATCAAATCCGTCTGGCATGCAGCCAGACCTGGATTAAAGACGAAGAAAGACGGTTAAAGTTCCCTGCCTGCTGGCGGTAATCTGCCGGGAAGGTTGCTTTCTAACGATTGGAATGCGGGCAGGGGTTTCCACGCTGCCCTGGCAAGAGAAAATTTACTGAGTTTATCCCGGTTTAGTTTTTTAATGTAGCACATTTCCAGAGGTTTGGACAGGCACAAAAAACCTTTTCACCGCAAAGGGTGCTCCGCGCAGCGACAAATTCCATTCTTGTAAAAGCCCTGAAGCCAGGAAGGACTATAATTAACCAAGCTGAATGGCACCAATGCTATCACCACCCGCTTCGGCAGACAAGGAGTACACCCATGCGTATCCTGGTTGGATTGGAAAACAATATCGAAAACCGCTCGCTTGCCTGGGCATTGGAGCACCCCGGTTGTTTTGCCTATGGCACAGAGGGCAGCGAGGCGGTCATCAACGTTGCCAGGGCGTTTGTCGAGTACAAGCGCTGGCTGGAGGGGCACGTTGCTGCTTCCTGGCTGGCGGATGTGCGCGATGTGGATGTGCGCCTGGTTGACGTGTGGGACGTGTACGAGATCGACGAACATTATGATGTTAACCCGGAGGGGCGTTATTCGGTCAACGCCTGGTTCCGCTATGACTGGAAACCGCTCACCCGCCTGGAAATCCAGCGTGGGCTGCGCATTCTTGCCGGTTTGCGCGAGGACTTGCTGCAAATGGTCACCCGCGTGCCGGAGGTGGTGCTCGACCGCCAGTACCCCGGCGAACGGTGGAGCATCCGCGGGGTGCTCAAGCACATTGGCGGGGCAGAATGGTGGTACCTTGACCGGCTTGGGCTGGGTCAGGTCACCCGGCGCGAATTACCCGAGGATGCCTTCGAGCGGCTGGCGTGGACGCGCCAGCGGACGGTGGAGGCGCTACCTGGACTGGAAGGGGTGGAGCAGGTGGTGGGCAGGGACGGAGAGATTTGGAGCCCCCGTAAACTGCTGCGCCGGGTTGCCTGGCACGAGCGCGACCACATCGACCATATTCGCAAACTGCTTTCTGGCACGCGCGAGTTGGGCTAATCATACCGCCCTGACCGCTTTCAGCGCCGCAGCGCAAGTGCTCCGCCGACCCCCAGCGCCAGAATACCCGCCCCGATCAGCGTGAACATCAGCGGAATGCCCAGTTGGGCAGCCAGCAGCCCGCTCAACCAGGGACCCGCAAACATGCCCAGCGAATAGACCGACTGGTGCAATCCCATCGCAGTGGTGCGCTGAGCGGGTTCAACCCGGTCGATGCTTAACCCCATCAGCAGCGGGTAGCCGATGCCAAATCCCAACCCGATGCAAAACTGAAAGACGAACACCCAGCTCAGCGCGGGCGCCCAGGCTGCCCCGCCGATCCCTGCCGCCAGCAGGGTGAAACTGAGCAGCGCTGCTTGCCGTGCGCCAAAGCGCCGCGCCACCCAGGCGGACAGGCTGTTGCCTGCCAGTCCCACCAGCATATTTAGACTGAGCAGCAGGCTGACCGTTACGTCCGAGGCGCCCTTCTGCCGCGCCAGGATGGGGATGAAGGTGAACGTGGCGGCAAAATCTGCCACATGGGTCAGCGACTGGAGCAACGAGGGCAGCATCACCTCGCGCCGGGCTGCCAGCGCTTTCAACCCGCTCAGCGATGGTTTGCGCGGCGGGGTGGGTGTTTCGGGCAGCAGCAGGATGATCAGCGCACCCAGAACGGCTGCGCCGGCAGCGGCGTTGAACGCCAGCGGGTAGCCGCCCAGGCTGTTCAACCATCCGTTGGCAGCCGTCGCCACGATCCGTCCGGCAGTGGCGACCATCGAAAGCACCGCCGTGGCGCGCACCACGTTGCCCGCGCCGAAGCGGTTGCTGAACAACACCACCAGCGGTACCCATGTTCCAGCGGAAACGCCCACCAGCGCGCGCCCGAAGGTGGCGGCGGCGATGTCCGGCGCATGACCGAGCGCCAGCGCGCCTGCAGCGACCAGCAGCAGCCAGGTGAAGACGAACGGCTTGCGCCTGCCCGCCCAGTCGGCGGTGATGCCCAGCGGCAGGCGCACGATCAACTGCCACAAGCCATACATCGAAAGCGCCGTGCCCACCAGCGCCAGGTCGCTGGTTTTGGTTTGCAGGTACAGCGGCAGGGTGGGCACGTACAGGTACAGCGCCACCCAATAAAGAAACACCACCAGCAGGAACAGCGGGGTGATCGCCTTGCCGGAAAATGTGCTGGCGGCGGATTTCATCGTTTGCGGGCGCAAATCAGGTAGGCAGCCCGCAGCGAGTGGTTGCGGTGGCGGGGCTGAAGACGAATCTCGCCTTGGGCGGTTCGATAGAAATTTACCAGCTCCTTGATTCTGTGGCGGGCGGTTTCCCCGACCGAAAGAATCCATTCACGAGCATGGTCAGGGTTGACGTTGCGTACGCTCTCGACCTCGAACCAGCCGTATTCGCTCAGCGCGGTGGTCAGCGCCCCGGCGTCCGGCTGCCACGACCACATCTTTTGCTGGAGCACATGCGCAAACCCGCCATCCACAATGTGTCCGGTGGGCTTCCAACCGTGCAGCAGCAGCAACCCGCCGGGTTTCAGCGCGCGGTGAATGCGCAACAGGGCAAAGCGCAGGTCGACCGGGTCGAGATATGCCAGCGAGTTGATCGAGAGCACCGCGTCGTAGACCTCTGTTTCGTCCAGGTCGAGCACCGAGCCGTTGATCAGGCGCGCAGAGGGGCAGGCGGCGCTGGCTTTGGCATACATTTTCGACGACAGCTCGATGGCGGTTGCATCCATTCCCTGCGCCAGCTGCTGGCGCAGGATCGGCTCACCGCAGCCGCAGCCGATTTCCAATACCCGTCCGCCCGGCGGCAGGCGGCGCAGCCAGCGGCGGAAGGGCGACTGGAACGCCGCATGGGAAAGCATGCTGTCGGTGTAGATATCCGCCACCTGGTCGTACGCCTGCGCGTTGAGCTTTTCGACCTCCATCCAGCGGCTCAACTCCGCGGGCAGCCCGGCAGGGTTGGGATGGTGGTTTTCCAGCCAGACGCGGTTGATCTCGTCCTCCAACTCGCTCATAAAGGCACGCACGGCGGTTTCTTCCAGGTCGCTGAAGTGTAAATTCAGTTTGGTAAAGCACAATTCCGCAGATGAAGGCGCGTTGCCCCCTACCGGCTGGAACAATTGCGACAGGTCAATTCCCAGGTCAAATGTATAATGCAACCGCGGCTGGGAAGAATCGGAAGGGTGAAGCGGTTTGGACTCGATCCGTTCGCGAATGAACTCGATCTGAATATCCGGGAACATCATATCTATAAAGGTTTTGTCGGGCGGGTTTTTCTCCGCCCAGAAGTCTGCGAAGGACAGCGGCGGTTCGACAAAATCCAATCCCAGGTAATGGCGCAGGTAAATCACGCGCACCTTTTGCAGTACCAGGATGAACTCGACCAGCACGGTGTTTTCGGCGTAGGCATTGTACCCGCTGGCGAGGTAAAAACTTTGTCCTGGGCTGCCCACCCGGCTCCATGGGCGAATGACAAGATAACTGTCGGGGGGCAGATCTGCCCTGCTCAATACCAGGGTTGCCATGCTGTAATCCTTAGGGTGGAAATTTGGTGTTGGGAGGAGCCGCTTGCGGGCGGATGCCTTATAATTTTGGCGGATAAATTCCGATCTGACAAGCCAAAACCCGCCGCGACCAGCTGCGCGGCGGTGGGGACAATCCCTTATCCGCAGGCACGGGGTGCTACTTTACAATTGATGGTAAGTAGATCGAGTTTGACATATTTGTTAATTCGATAGAATGATCTATTGATCCATTGCTGCCACGGTCAATTTCCAAAATAAGAGAACTTGTTCCATTCCAAGCCCTGTAATTGATGTGGTGAGAGTCCGATGCGGAAATTTTTATCCCCCAATGAATGAATACCATTTCGTTGGACTCATTTCGGCGAACAATTTTCAGGTCGTACTCGCCATTGCCTGCTGACGAATGATCAATTACCAGTTTACCAGAGGCTGTATCCGTAGAAAAAATTAAGGATTGATTCGCCCCAATATCGGCTCCATTGATCTGAAACTCGTGACTGCTATTGGTTTCTGAGAGCGCTAACTTAAAAGTAAGCGCTTTTTCATTTTCGGATTGATAAGTAACGTGCTTTCCATCATTGGTAATTTGGATTGAATCCTGCGAGTGCGCTGCCAGGGGGATCTTATCAATTGAGACTGCATAACCAGGACCAAATTGAGTTAAGGTGATATCTTCGCCATCGGAGTTCGAATCTCCCTCCAAGGAAATCGTGTAGGTATCGCTGAGAGGGATAACGTAAACCGGTTCGGACTGAATTCCTAATCCTCCGTCGATGATTATTTCAAACGCTTCGGGAATTTCATTAACTTTCTGGTCTCCCTCAAAGCCCATTTTCTCCCCTTGAGAATTTGAAATAAGTATTTGACCACCACCTGAATACCACACTTGACCGAAATCGTTCGTGGACGAGATGTTGGAGAGCCCAGAAGTAGCCTGCCAGGGGCAAGAAGGGGATAGATTGTACTTGGAAAGAGGTACAATGCCCATACTGTTTGTGCTGGCATCCCCGCTCCAGAGCCCCAAGGGAGGTCCCATGTAGTATCTCCAGGTTTGATTTTCAACATCAATTACAAGGAACCGATTAGCATCGTCTTTGTGGTTGTTATCATAAACTCGCACGTAGAAAACACCATTACCAGCGTGGCTGATGGCGTAAGGAACAACGGTATGCCCCATATTACCTTGTCGAACAAATAAAATCACCGGATCCATGGCGCCGCCAGAAATTGCCATTGATAGTTGATTTAATATCTCGGAGGGTATATTTTTAATGCTGCGCGTTTTTTCCGACGCGATTTCATACGTTGCTTGTATAACATGATAAAACGCAATGCGGCGTCTAACATTTTCTAATCTTAAGTCATATGTGGTGCTGGCGTTCGATTGGTATGTGGGTGGAGAGTCTATTCCCTTGAAGAAACGAAGGCTGGTAATAGCCATTCCCTCACAATGACCATTATTCATTTTCCTGTTTATCCAATAGTTCCACTCTATAGCCTCAAACCTCGGATAACAATGAGAACCAATCATCTGGCAAATGCAGGCGTCTCCAAATAGGGTGCGCATATCATTGATCGTGAAATCTCCAGACGCTGGGGGATAAGGATAAAGACCTCCATAGTTGTTGAACTGATATCCATCGGGTTTAGGCTGAAACCCCATATCCGATGAGGGGATTCCCCAATTATCTCGGATAAACACATCTGCCGCATTATTTGTATCGTTGCCAATCAGATTTGTGGCTACGGACGCGAATGAAATGTATCGACCATCCCCTGATAGATGGGGAACCGAAGATGCAGTATTACCCAATACCCCTTGAGAATTGATTGATACTAATTTTGTCGTTCCAAAGAGTTGATCATGAATGAAAACGTCTATGGAATTATTAACGTCTCCCACGACGAGATTGTTAGCAACAGAAGCAAAGGCAACAAAGCGCCCATCGGAAGACATTGAGGGGGAGACTGACCCATAATCCGAGCTTCCGTAATTTGCCTGCACGCCATTGGAAGACACCGATACTCTGGTTGTTTTGTTTTCTGATTGATCACGAACAAAGATATCCCAGCCTTGATTTGTGTCACCAGGCACTAAATTGTTTGAATTGGATGCGAAGGCGATATAACGACCATCCGACGAGATAACCGGCCGTGCATGATTAAAATCTGAGCTTGCCGATGAGTGAATTGCGGGATTGCTCTGTGAGTCAACAGATACTATACTGATTGTTTGGGTTTGTCGATTTTTCACAAACACTTGCCAGGCTCCCAAATAACCAGTTGGCACAAGATTGGTTGCCTGGCTTATGAAAGCAACAAAATCACCATTCGAAGACACAGCGGAAGGATACCGCGATCCCCCACCCCAACGATTTACCGGCAAGCCGTCAAACCCAACCGAGACAGGTTCAGAATACCCCGAGTCGCGGTCGTATAAAAAAATATCATTATAGCTTTTTAAGATTCCAATTTGCACGTCACTATTAACTGCGTTAAAGGATACAAATCTTCCATCCGGTGATATTGCCGGTTCTTGTGATGCCCCCGGTAAAGGTTGTCCATTGGGACCTACTGACACCAGGATTGTAGTCTGGTTTTGCCGATCATGAAGAAAAATATCCGGCAAATTGTTATTGTCCCCATTTACAAGGTTGTTGGCATACGATTCAAAGACAACGAACCGCCCATCCGCGGAAATCGATGGTAGGATGGAATGTCCATTTGCTTGTTGCCCGCTCGATGAAACAGAAACTCGCGTTGTAGTCCTTGTGCTAAGATCATGAACAAAAATATCCGAATAACCTCCCGTATCCCCCGCTACCAGGTTGCTGGCTTCCGATTCAAAAACAACATAACGACCATCTGCTGAAAGCGCGCCTGGAAATGAATGCCAGTTAGCCTGTTCGCCATTGGATGCGATCGATGCCCTGGTGATAAAATAAAAAAACACCCCAGATGTATTGGTATAAGAGCGCTGATTATCCTTTTCTGCTGCTAAATCCTCTGCTTCAGCCAGAGTAATCGGACAGGCTAAGATTAAGATCACCACAATTATTGAACGGACCAATTTTTGCAAATTATGTTTCATTGGTACAAACTCCTATTAATGTTGCTTGGGTACGATTGGGATTGAGAGGGATTGGTATCCTGTCCCCCCTCTAGATGATCCTTGCATCAAATGATGGCTTCTTGGGTGAACCCAAAAATGAATAGTATGGCAGCCGCATTAAAAAAATTATAGATACAACCAGGTAACCATGAAAGTGAATTCATGTAAAAATCGCCTAAAAAATGAAAAAATATAAATCTTGGTTTTTTACTAAATGTACAAAAACATTCTCAGTTAAGAAATAATAGGAACGATTATGCGCCGGGTTTTAATATTGTTGCTGTTTACTCTGCTCGGCGTGCTGGGTGTGGCGGGCAGCATTTATGCCTACGCCCAGCGCAGCGACCCGCTGCCCGCCGATGCCGGTATTGTGCTGGGCGCTTCGGTGTGGAATGACCGCCCTTCGCCGGTCTTCGAGCAGCGCATCCGTCACGCGCTGGAACTCTACCGGCGCGGGCAGATCGGGGCAATCATCTTTACTGGCGGGCTGGGTCCCGGAGACGCGCTCAGCGAAGCCGAAGCCGCCCGTGCTTACGCCCTGCGCGAAGGCTTGCCCGACGAGCGCCTGTTCGTCGAGTCCGTTTCGACCAACACCTACCAGAACCTGCAACAAGCCGGGCAGATCGCCGCGCAGCAGGGCTTCGGTCGTGTGCTGGTCATCTCCGACCCGCTGCACATGAAGCGCGCTGTGGCAATGGCGCGCGACCTGGGGCTGGACGCGCACCCCTCGCCCACCCCGACCAGCCGCTACATCAGCCTGCGCAGCCAGCTGCGTTTTTTAACCCGCGAGACCTACTTTTACCTCTCCTACCAGGTGGTGCGCCTGCTGGGCATCCCCCCCGATCGCGCCCGCGAAGGGCTGGAACCCGCGCCATGAGCCGCCGGGCAGGTGAGTGCCTGTCTGCGCCGCATCCACGCCCTGCCGCGCGGCGCACAAGACATGCCAGAGGAAGAGGAGGAAAATGGGAATGGCGCGCGATGACTGGTATTGCGCGGATGTGTTGTCCGCTAACCGGACGGTCGAGGTGGTTTGGGAGGATGAGCATGTGCTGGCGTTTATTTCACCATCCCAGACCACAGGCGGAGACGCATGTGGTGGTGATTCCCAAAGACCATGTTGCCTCGCTGCTGAGCGCGATGATGCGGGCAGTGCAGGAAAGCGCCCGCCGCCTGGGGCTGGATCGGCGCAGTTTTCGTCTGATGGCAAACGCGGCTGCTCCGGGGGTAACCCCGCACATGCATTGACACATCACCGCCGGAGAGGGAATACCGTAACTGGATGGAAGGAATAACCCTTACCCTCTTGTAATTCGTGCATCGTCATGCTAACATAAGTACAATGCGAGTACAAATGTAACATGACTCTTTCCGCAGCGGATGAAGTCCTCCCCCGCGAGCAGTTGCTCGCGCGCATTGCCTGGCTGTATTATGAACAGGACCTGACCCAGGCGGAGATTGGTGCGCGCCTGGGGCTTTCGCGGGTGACGGTCAACCGCCTGCTCAAAGAAGCCCGTGCCAGCGGCATTGTCGAGGTGCGCATCCGCGCTGGTGGCAGCCAGCTGCCCCTGACGGCTGCCCTGCTGCAGCGCTACCCCCTGCAGGATGCCTGGGTCTGCCCGCTTGCAACGGAAGGCGAAGCCCTTCATCAGGCGCTGGCGCAAACCGCTGCCCAGGTTTTGCGCCACCGCTTGCAGGATGGCATGACCGTTGGCATTGGTATCGGGCGCACACTATCCTACCTGCCGGACGCCTTCCAGTCCGAAACTCTGCTGCGCTGCCGGTTCACCTCGCTGACCGGCGGGTTGTCTGCCCAGCCTCCGGCTATGGCGCACAATTTCGATATTCTCAACCGCCTGGCAGCTGCCACCGGCGGTGAAGCTCACTACCTGCCGCTGCCCGGTTATGTTTCTGCACCTGCCACGCGCGAAAGCCTGCTGGCAGACCCGCTGGTGAAGACCAGTCTGCAGCCCGCCCGTTGCGCCGATCTGGCGCTGTTCAGTGTTGGCGCGGCGGATTACACCGCCCTGCTGCATCAGAGCGGCGTTCTGACCGATACCGACCTGGCAGAACTCAATCAGATGCGCGCGGTGGGTGATGTGCTCGGTCGCTTTTTCGACGATAGCGGCGAGGAAGTCCCTGCCCAGGTGCATCAGCGCTTGATCGGGCTGACCCTGGCGGAACTGCGCCGCATCCCGATCAAGATCCTGGTTGCCGGGGGCGAAAACAAACGCCGCGCTCTGCGGGCTGCGTTGCGCAGCCGCCTGGCAGACGTGCTGGTTACCGATCCGCACACCGCCGAATGGCTGGTCGATCTCGATTCGCGAAAGGATGCCTGATATCATGAGCACTACATATTATCTCGGTTGGGATATGGGCGGCAGCGGTGGGCGCTGCCTGGTGTTGAATGCACAAAATCGCCAGATCACCTCTACCTACCGCGCCTGGACTCATCCGCTGGCGCCTGAGGCGGGCGGCTGGGCGTACAATTTTGATACCCAGGCGGTCTGGGTGGTTATGGCTGACCTGACCCGCCAGGCGCTGGTGAAGGCAGGCGCCGACCCAGCCCAGGTGGTGGGCATTGGCGTGACCAGCCTGCGCCACAGTCTGGTGCTGGTGGATGAGGACGGGCAGGTGCTGTTTGCCGTCCCCAACCGTGATGCGCGTGCCGTCGAGCAGAGCATGGCACTGGCTGAGACGCGCGGCGAGGAGTTCTACCGCCGCACCGGTCACTACCCCAGCCCGGTGCTGGCTGCCTCGCGCCTGGTCTGGCTGAAAGAGAACCACCCCTACCTGCTCGAACGCGCCCGCGCTGCCCTCACCATCAGCGATTGGGCAGCCTTTCGCCTGTGCGGTGTGCTGGCAGCCGAGATGTCGCAGGCGGCTGAGTCGATGCTGTTCGACCTGCACACCCGCTCCTGGGCGGATGATCTGACCGTCTCGCTGGGCATCCCCGCTCGCCTGTTGCCGCCGCTCGCCGCCGCCGGTGCGCGCCTGGGCGGCTTGAGCGCCGCGGCTGCCGCCGAACTGGGCTTACCCACCGGCATTGCGGTGGCTGCGGGTGGCGCCGATACGCAAAGCGCGCTGCTGGGAATGGGCATGATCAGCCCCGGTCAGTTGGGTGTGGTGGCGGGCAGCACCGCCCCGGTCATGGTCACCGCCAGCCAGCCGCACCTGCACCCGCAGGGACGCACCTGGTGCGGTCTGCACCTGCTGCCGGAAGTGTATGTTATCGAGAGCAACGCTGGCTCGATGGGCAGCGCACTGGAATGGATTTCTGGGGTGCTGTATCCGCACTCGCCCAACCCGGTCGGTGCATTGTGTGCCGAGGCAGCCAGCGTCCCGCCCGGCGCGGGCGGGGTGATTTCCACGCTGGGTGTGCAGGTCTTCAATGCTGCTGCGCTTGGGCTGCCGGTCGATTCACTCACCTTTTCCACGCTCAGTCTGCCTGTCGGTACGGATGGGCGCGCCTGCCTGGCGCGCGGCTTGCTGGAAGGCATGGCGTATTCCATTCGCCTGAACGCCGCCCAGGCGCTGGATGCGGCGGCGGTTAATAGCGGGACGGTTCAACTGAGCGGCGGTATGTCGCGCAGTGCCGTCTGGGCACAGATTCTTGCCGATGTGCTCGATCAGCCGGTCAGTGCCAGCCCGGCGCTGCAAGCGACCGCACTGGGGGCTGCCATGTGCGCCGCTGCCGCCACCGGGGACTACCCCGACCTGGCAGCCGCCGCCCGCGCGTTCAGCGGCGAACCGCGCCGCCATATCCCCCAGGCGGACAATGCCCGGCGCTACGCCGACCTGTTCGGCGACTGGGACAGCATCCGCCGCCAGCGTGCCGAAGCCGACAGCGCCGCTGCGGGCAGCCTGGTGCAATTCATGCAGTCTAGTGCGGGGAGCGGCGGGCGCAGCCCAGCGGACTACCGCCCGCGCATCCTGGTCACTGCCGACCTGGGCGAGGAAGCTGTGCGCCTGCTCGGTCAACTGGGTGAGGTAACCTACGCCAGTTACCGCCAGGAAGGACGCCTGTTGAGCGGCGATGATCTGGTAGAGGCGCTGCAAGGCTATGCCGTGTTCGTCACCGAGGTGGATGTGGTGGATGCGGCTGCCCTGGCGCGCCTGCCCGACCTGCGCCTGATTGTTGCTTGCCGCGGCAACCCGGTCAACATCGACCTGGCTGCCTGCACAGCTGCCGGTGTGCCGGTGATCAATACTCCTGGGCGCAACGCCGATGCGGTGGCAGACCTGACCCTCACCTTCCTGTTGATGCTGGCGCGCAAACTGCCCGAAGCAGCCACCTTCCTGCGCCAGCCGGGTGGTGAAGCCGGTGACATGGGACGCATGGGGCAGGCTTTCCTCACCCTGCAGGGCAGCGAACTGTGGGGCAAGACCGTCGGCGTGATCGGTGGCGGGGCGATTGGGCAGCGCGTCATCCAGCGCTTGCTGCCCTTCAGCGCGCGCGTGCTGGTGTACGACCCCTACCTGAGCGACGAGCAAGCCGCCCTGTATGGAGCGGAAAAGACCAGCCTGGAGGAATTGCTGGCAAACAGCGATTTCGTCAGCCTGCATGCCGCGGTGACGGATGAAACCCGCGCCATGCTCAACGCAGACGCGCTGGCGCGCATGAAACCGGGCGCTTTTCTGGTCAATACCGCCCGTTCGGCGCTGGTCGATTCGCAAGCGCTGCTGGAAGCCCTGCAGTCCGGGCGGCTGGCGGGCGCGGCGCTGGACGTGTTCGATGTCGAACCGCCCGCCAGCGACGACCCGCTGCTGGCGCTGCCCAACGTGATCGCCACTCCGCACATCGGCGGCAATACCCGCGAGGTGGGCATCCACCAGGGCGGGATCATTCTAAGCGAACTACGCCGCCTGCTGGCAGGTGAAGCGCCGCGCCACGCGCTCAACCCGCAAACCCTGGCGGATTTCCGCTGGAGCGGCGAGCGGCGAGCCGACCATTCGGTGCTGGAAAGTCTGCGCCACACCTCCACCGCCGGGGTGACCGACCTGGAAGTGCGCCAAAAGAGCGCCGCGGCGGTGGTTGAGCCGCCGCCCGCCGCGCGTTCCGGTGGGCTGCTGGGCGGCTTGAAGCGTCTGTTGAAGAAAGAGGAAGCCCCGCCCCCGGCTGCCGTTTCTGCCCCGGCTGGTACACCGCCCGCGGCAGCCGCCGCATCGGGCGAGAATCCCGCCGCCGCGCATTTCCTGCAATTATTGGAGCGTTTCCTGAGCGAGATACCCCAGGATGAATTGATCCAGGCGTTTGCGCGCGATAAGAACGTCACCTTCCAGTACACACTCAGGGACCTCAATCGGTCGTTCTACATGCGCTTTGCCAATGGTCAGGTGGATGCCGGTATGGGCGAAGCGCCGGTTGCGCCGGATGTGCGCCTGAAAATGACTGCCGATACCCTGGACGGCATCTTCACCGGGCGGATGAACCCGACCCGCGCTGCAATGAGCGGCAAAATTTCCTTCAGCGGCGATACCACCAAAGCCATGACCATGCAGAAAATCAACCTCAATGCGCCTTACCAACGTGCCCGCGAGGCAATTGGCGACCCAGGCGACCTGACCGCCCTGGCGCAAGCGCCTGCCCCAGCAGCCGCGCCGGGTACAGTCGCTCCGGCAGCGCCTGCCCCCACCCATAGCGCCGCCGCGGCGTACGCCGCACCGGCGGTGATTCACCGCACCGGCGATGTGCGCGACGAGATTCTGCAGGTGACCAGGGAGTTGTTTGCACGCGGGCTGATCACCGCCACCGGCGGCAATGTCAGCGCGCGGGTGGATGGCAAACCGGGCGAAGTGTGGATCACCCCCAGCGCGATCTTCAAGGGCGACCTGCGCCCCGAAATGATGGTGCGCATCGACCTGGACGGCAACCTGCTCGGCGACACCGAGTACAGTGCCTCCAGCGAGCGGCGGGTGCACTGTGCCATTTACCGCCGCCGCCCCGAGATACAGGCAGTGGTACACACCCACGCGCCCTATGCCACATTGATGGCGCTGACCGGAACGCCCTTCCAGCCGGTTTCAACCGAGGCGGCTTTCTTCGGCGATATACCGGTTGTGCCGTTCATCATGCCTGGCACGAATGAACTGGGCGAGGCAGTTGCCAGCGCAATCGGCAGCCAGGGGATTGCCGTGCTGATGCAGAATCACGGGCTGGTGGTGGCAGGCAGCAGCCTGCGCCGCGCTGCCGACATGACCGAGACAATCGAGGTCACCGCCCACAAGCTGATTACCTGCCGCCTGATGGGCGTCCAGCCGGCAGCCCTGCCCGAAGACCTGGTCAAGACGCTCAGGGAAATGGGTAGCATGTTAGCCTGATCGCCATTTGGCGCAAGGGGGACACACCAGCCAGCCTTGCAGCCGCACTCCGCCCCTGGGCGGAATCATCCCGGCAACTCCCCCTGCGAGACCGGCGGCGTTCCCCAGCCGCCGGTTTTTTATTTTCCAGGGGATTCGATATGGCGCGTGTCAACGTGTTTGTCGATTTGGGCTACCCTCATGCCGGGGGTGTACAGGCAGCAGGAGACTGCTGCCGGGCAAGAGTCCATGGCAAGCCAGGGTGCATCGGAGGCTGCGAGGGATATAGGGGGATAAAAAAACCTCCCGGGTGTCGGCACACCCGGGAGTGAGACTCAGGAAGAGACGGACGGCACCCGCACACCGGGCGCAAGTCCCGGCTTAGCAGTGCAGTAAAGTATCCCGCAACCGAACAGGGCGAATCTCTCGGCGGGGTGGGTAGGATGGGTGGATTCCAGACGCTACAACCATCTCAGTTTTTGCGTTCCTCGGATTGCAGACCAATCAGGCTAAGCGCCACGAACATGGAACCGACCGCTGCAACAACCAGATAAACCACTGTAGCCATTTTGACCTCCTCCTCCTGAAGGACAACCCGATCAAGGAGCCGGATGAAATGTCCATTATCCAGAAGGCTCTATGAGTAATATAACCCTTGCAGTACAAAAAGGGTTCACACGATCGGCGGGTACGAGACCCGTCTTTGGGGGAGTCTTTCCCTAGCCGGTTGGCAAGGTATTGCTTATCAAGACGACCCCCTGGATGTACAGACATTTCATGCTCTTATTGTAGCAAATTTCGAGCCGAGTACAAATAAAAAAATTGTAAAGTCTGTACCGTCCGCGGTACTGCTACTAATGTATACGTCTACGCCGCGCGAAAAGTTCCCGCTAATTCGTATTTTGGATGAAAATTATTGCACAAAGATTTTTACAACTTTACTGAGTGCCCGTTCATAGTAGATTTGATGGATGCATGCTATGGAACGGGTACTGAGTTCTTGTTTAGTATCATTTACCCAAGTCGGTGGGTTACTGTGGAGTCAAACACTGGCTAGAGCAATTTACTCATCACCTCCACCAACCGTTCGATTTGCTCATAGCTATGAGTGGCAAAGATGGCAATGCGCAGCGCGCCGCCGGGCGGGGTAGAACTGTACGCGGTGACGTGCGCGACGCAGATATCGCGGGCGAACAGCTCGGCGCGCAAGCGAGCCAGATCCACGCCGGGGCGGGCGCGCAGGCACAGGATGGGGACGGGCGAATCGGGCAGTTCCCAGCCAAGAGCGCGCAGTCCGCTGCGTGCCAGGGCAACGTTGCGCCACAACTGCTGGCGGCGCTGTGGTTCGGTGCGGGCAATTTCCAGCGCGCGGGCAGCCGCTGCGGCAGCGGGCAGCGGCGGCGGGCTGGCAGCCACGTACACCCGCGAATGGCGCTCCAACTCGTTCAGGCGTTCCACACTGCCGCACAGGATGCCGCCGAAGCCGCCCAATGCCTTGCTCAACGTTGCGCATGCCTGCACCGGCGCACCGGTGGGTACCCCCAGCCATTCCGGCGTGCCGCGCCCGTTATCGCCCAGTATGCCCACTCCGTGGGCATCGTCCACCCCCAGCCAACCGTTGTACGGTTGGAGCAGGTGCAGGTAATTGCCCAGCGGGGCAACCTCGCCGGAGATGGGAAAAACCCCGTCGCTGAGCACCAGCGGGTGCTCAGCGGCTTTCAGATAGGTGCTTAACTGGCGAGCAAGATCATGGGCATCGAGATGGCGGAAGGGGTGCAGCGGCTTGCCGCTGGCGCGGGCGGCGTCGTGGAGTGAATAGTGGGCTGCCTCATCGATAAAAACCCGCTCGAAGCGCTCACGCAGCCCCTGCACCAGGATTGCCCCGCCCAGGTAGCCGGAAGCGTAATACAGCGCGCACGGCGCGTCGAAATAAGCCTGCGCCTGGCGGTTCAACTCATCGTAAACCGGGTGCTCGCCATAGCCACCGCGCGAGGTGGCGGTGCTCATCCCATAGCGCTGGATGGTCTCCATCGCTGCCTGCATCACCGCCGGGTGATTGTGCAGTCCCAGGTAGCCAGTGCCGGAGAAGTAATCCCGCTCGCGTCCGGCGATCACCACCCGCGGCGCGAGCGGCGTCTGGAAGGACAGGTCGCTCATTTCAAGTAGGTGCACGCCCCGGCAAAGTGTTCACGCAAGTAGCGGTCGTGCTGAATATTGTCGTAATAAACCCCGTTGCGCGAACGCGAGGAGTGGATGATGTCCCAGCCGCCCAGGCTGATGGCTACATGGGTAATGCGGCGTTTGCTTTCACCTTCTCCGAAGAAAGCCAGATCGCCGGGCTGCATGGCATCCGCATCGACCGGCGTGCCATCCTCCATTTGCATATCGGCATCGCGGCGCAGGGTAATGCCCACCCAGCGGTGGAGCAGTTGTGCCAGACCGGAGCAGTCGATGCCGTGAGCGGATGCGCCGCCCCACAGGTACGGTACGCCTACCAGTCGGGCGGCATCGGCAGGAATTTGGGCGCGGCGGGCAGCCTCGTCAACCGGCAAGCCGGAAAGCGGGCGCAGCCCGTCCAGTGGCAGCCAGCCGGTCCGGTTGGCGCTCACCAGTGCCCAGCCGGTGCGGCTGTCCTCCAGGCGGACAAAAGTGCCGCCGAACAGGCGGGTGAGGATGGGCGCACTTTCCGCCGGATCGGGGCGCAGCAACGCCACCGGTTCGATCACCACATGGGTTGGCGCGGTAGGCGGTTCGGAGCGCAGGTAAGGGCGGTAAGTCCAGCCCAGGTAGCCATCATCGCAGCGCACCAGCACCCACAGGTCGCGCTGATCGAGCACTTCCACCTGCCTGCCAAAGAGCAGCTGGTTGAGCATTTCCGACAGAAACGATGTGCCGCGATGCAGGCTGGTCAAATTGGTAGCAACGGTGAGCAGTTCGGCAGGCGAACGGCGCAGCACGCGCACCGCTGAATCGTCCACTGCCAGGTCGGCGGGCAGCGCCTGACGCACGGCTTGCAGGTCGGCTTGCTCCAGCACCTGCCCGCTCAACACCAGCCGCCCGGCGTCGAGCGATTCGATTTTTACCTCAAATAGGTGTTCGCGTTCGTCGGCGCGTTGAGCGGCGGCTTGGGCAAGCAGAGTCTCGATTGAGTTCATAGGACGTTCTCCTCAAGCTTTCGATTCAGGTTGGGTTTCGACGCTGGCGGCGTGGCGCAGGATCACACCTAAACCCGGGCGCTCCGGCACGTGCAGGCGCAAATTTTTGTCGTAGGTCACCCCGTCGAAGGGGTCATTGGCGATCAGCAGCGGCGCGTCCAGGTCGATCCAATCTGCCAGCCCGCACAGGTGCGCCATGGCGGTTGTGCCGAGCGAGGTCTCGACCATGCAGCCGAGCATGATTTTTAAGCCCAGTTCGCGCCCGCGCTTCAACAGGCGCAGGGTGGGTGCCAGCCCGCCAGTTTTCATTAACTTGAGGTTGATACCTGCCACCCCGGCGGCTGCCAGCCGTTCAAGGTCTGCCAGCGTGCGCACCGACTCGTCTGCTACAAGCGGGATGGCGGTCTGTTTTTGCAGCCTGCCCATCGCCTCGAACTCGTCTTTGGCAAGCGGCTGCTCGATCATCTCCAGGTCAAGCTTCTCCAGCAGCGGCAGGTAGCGCAGCGCCTCCTCATACTGCCAGCCAGCGTTGGCGTCCACGCGCAGGCGGGCATCCGGGCGCGCGTCGCGAATGGCGCGCAGGCGGGTCAGGTCGTCGTCCGAGCCCAGTTTGACTTTGATGATCGGGTAATTGGGGTGTTCGGCTGCCATTCGAGCCATGCTTTCGGGCTGGTCGATGGCAATAGTGAACGAGGTGGACAGCCCGGAGGGATAGGGGAGGTCGAGCAGGCGGTAGAGCGGCAGGTTGTGCGCCAGTCCCAGACGGTCGTACAATGCCAGGTCGAGCGCTGCCCGTGCGGCGGGTGGACCTTCGCTGCCCAACCAGGCTTCGATCTCGCCCGGTGTTTCCGGGAGGCTGCGGCTGGCGGCTGCCACGCTCTGCCAGTAGGTTTCAAAGGTGGAAAAATCCACCCCGTAATAGGGCGGCAGGGTGGCTTCGCCCCAACCGGCATCCTTTTCCAGGCGTAGCCAATAGGTTTCGCGGGTATCGCTGACCCCATAGGAGAGCCGGAACGGATTAACCAGCTGAAGGGTCATTTTT
The DNA here is from genome assembly GCA_034411135.1 of Bellilinea sp. Lineage (GTDB taxonomy): Bacteria > Chloroflexota > Anaerolineae > Anaerolineales > Anaerolineaceae > Bellilinea. The sequence continues at coordinate 9,732 of DAOUMN010000024.1, read as the reverse complement.
TCCCATCTCAAACGGTGTGCAAGACTCATGCTTCTTCGTCCTCCCCAAAGCGCATTCGCAGGTAGGAATTGTATCGCAATTCGGTCACCTCGCCGCGCTCGACTGCCGCGCGCACGGCGCAGCCCGGCTCGTTGAGATGGGTGCAGTCGTTGAACTGGCAGTCCTGCACTAAATCGCGCAGCTCGCGGAAATAGCCATCAATCTCCTCCGGGGCAATATCCCACAGCGCCAGCATGCGCAAACCGGGCAGATCTGCCACGTAGCCACCGCCTGCCAGGGGGAACATCTGCCGTACCACGGTGGTATGTCGTCCTTTGAGAGTGGATTGGCTGACTTCGCGCACGTCCAGCCCCAGTTCGGGTTGGATGGTGTTGAGCAGGCTGGATTTGCCCGCCCCCGAAGGTCCCGCCAGCGCGGAAAGTTTGCCGTGCAGGCAGCCGCGCAAGGCTTCGATGCCCAGCCCACTCTTGACCGATGTGAACAACAGCGGGTAGCCGAGCGGCTGGTAAGGAGCGAACAGGCGGCGGGCTTCGCTCTCACCTACCAGATCAACCTTGTTCGCCACGATCACCGCCGGGATGCGCTGCTGCTCGGCAATGACCAAAAAGCGGTCGAGCATGCCGAAGCGCGGGGCGGGTTGGGCACAGGCAAAAACCAACACCACCTGGTCGGGGTTTGCCAGCAGCACCTGTTGGTATTCGCCCCGCGCGGTGGGCGCGCTGCGTATCAGCGCGCGCTGGCGGGGCAGCACTTCCTCGATCACCCCGCTGCCGTCCGGCAGAGGGGTGAAGCGCACGGTGTCGCCCAGCGCCAGCCGGTCGCCCTGGGCGCGCCCGCGCTTGAGCCGCCCGCGCACCCGGCAGATCCAGGAGCCGTCTTCGCTCTGCACGGTGTAGAAACCGGACAGCAAACGGGTGATCTGACCGTTGCGGGTGGCTGGGTTCATGGGTGTGGCGGGGCGGCTCCTTTTGGGCTTACGGCTGAGGGGTGTCGGTTGGCTGGGGTGCCTGCGGCGGCACCGGGGTATCGGTCACCAGCGGGGTGGGCGTGCGGGTGATGTAGAAGCTGGATTCCCAGGGGTACAGGCGGCTGGGACGACCGAAGAAGTAAGCTTCCACCACCCGGCGGAAGATCGGCGCGGCGATGTCGGAACCCTCGCCGGCGTTTTCGGCGATCACGGCCACGGCAATATCGGGCAGGCTCTCGCGCCCGGCGTTAGTGTAACCGGCAAACCAGGCATGCGGTCTGCCGCCGGGGTTGGTGGCGGTGCCGGTCTTGCCGAAGATGGGCACTTGCAAGCCGACCATGACGAACTGAGCAGTGCCGCGTGGGTTGGCGACCACGCTGCGCATGGCGTCCTGGATGATTTTTAAGTTCTCTTCCGAGACGGGCAGTTTACCTTGCGGCTCGGGCTTGAACGATTGGATCGGGTTGCCGTCTGGGTCGGTAATTTTTTCGACCACCTGGGGGCGGTAGAGAGTGCCGCCGTTGCCAATGGCGGCAATGAAGCGCGCCACCTGGATGGGCGTTGCCAACATGGCGCCCTGCCCGATGGAAAGCTGCACGGCGTCGCTCTCGCTGGCGGGGTTGGGCATTGCCCCGCTGACTTCTTGGATCTGCTCGATGCCGGTCGGGCTGCCCAGCCCAAAGGCGCGCGCCATTTTGGACACGTCCTCGGTATAGCCCTGCTGGTACAGCGATAATCCAATGTGGTAGAACCAGATGTTGCACGAGCGCATCAGCCCTTCGGAGAGGGTCAACGTGCCACTGGCGGGTCTTTCTTTTTCATATGTCCAGTCGTACAGGGTGATGCCGGGCAGGTCTGTGAAGGTGTAACCGCATTCGTATTTGTCGGTGGCTTTAAAAGCGCCGGTTTCCAGCGCGGCTGCCATGGTGATGATCTTGAAAACTGAACCGAGCGGGTAGCCGGACTGGGTGGCGCGGTTGAGCAGCGGGGTTGTATTGGCATCGAACAGCGAATTGAGCATCCAGCCGCTGTTGTAGTTATTGGGGTCGAACAGGTTGGGGTCAAAGGAAGGCGAGGATGCCATTGCCAGCACCCGCCCGGTGTCGCGCTCCAGCACGACCACCGCGCCGCGGAAGCCATCGATGGCGCGCTGCACCTGAAGCTGGAAGTCCTTGTCGAAGGTGGTGTAAATCGAATTTGAGGGGGCAGAATCGCGCTGCCCCAGGCGGGTGAGGGTCAATCCTTGCGGATCGACAACGTAAAGCGATGCTCCGCGCTGCCCCGCCAGGAACGACTCGCCCCACAATTCCAACCCGGCGCGCCCGACGCGTTCATCGCCGCGATAACCGCGGCGGCGGTAATCGTCCAGTCCTTCGGCGGGAATCGGCTGGACATAGCCGGTGACGTGCGGGGCAGTGCTGTCGAAGTAATAGCGGGTGTTGTAGGTGTTCATCACCAGCCCGCCCAGCGAAGCCAGCACCTCGGCGCGGCGCTGCACCGCCTGGGCGGAGACATCGCCAACCGGGATGTACCAGTCGGGGGCAGCAAACTGGTAAAGCGAGCGGATGTAGTCGGTGTTCAAGCCGGTCAGGTTGGACAGTTCGACCAGCAGTGAGCCCTCCCTGCCTTCCTGGATCTGACCGGGAACAATGCCCAGCGCAACTGCGTCGGACTGGGCTGCCAGGGCGCTGCCTTTGAAGTCGTACAGGTTGCCGCGGGTGGGAATGGTGATGTCCATTGCCAGGCGGTTGCCGCCGCGCAGTTCAGGCAGGATCATGCCATCTTCCCACTGTACCTTCCACGCACCGTTTTGCAGCGAGAGGTTCATCAGCGTATCGCGTACCAGGTCGCCGATCAGCACAGTCTGATAGGTGGCGCGGTAGGCGATCTGCGCTTCGCTGGGGTTTTTGATCAGCGCCTGAGTGATTTCAAAGGTGGCTTCCTTGAGGGTCATGGTGACGGCAATGTTCTTCAGGCGGGTGGAGAAATCCTCGAACGAGACGGCATCGCGTGAGAGCAGGGTGAGCTGGTCGTACATGGACTGGTAGTTTTCGTTCTCCCAGGCGTCGAGGAAGGCGCGGGCAGCATTTTGCACGTCGGGAACGGGGGTGGTATTGACCACCGGGGCGCGCAAGGTGGCTGTGACGGTTGGAGCGGTGGGGGTTTGCACGCCGGGCACGGCGTTGCAGGCGGTCACCAACAGTACCAGCAGAAACATCAATAAGGCACGGACTTTCATGACGGGTCTCCTATGTCCTGCACCCCTCAACCGGCGTCTTCGCCGCGCAGAATGGCGGCGCTGACCGGGCAGGCATATTCCAGCTTGGACTGGCAGGTGCGGGCTGCATCCTGCGGCGGGGTCAGGTCGAACCGGCGCGCCAGGCGGGTCAGGTGACAGAGTGGAAAACCCATCACGCTGGCAAAGCAGCCACCGAAACCGACCACGGGGTGGAATTGGGGATGCTGGATGGCATAGCCGCCGGCTTTATCGAACGGATCGCCGCTGTGGATGTAATCCTCGATCTCTTGCTGACTGTACATGCGCATCGTGACCTGCGATACGCACAACTCCTGGCGCAGCGCCCCGCTGAGGGTATCCATCAGCGCCAGGGCGGTGTACACCTGGTGCGCGCGCCCGCGCAGGCTGGCAAGCATGCTGCGCGCTTCGGCGGCGTCTGCCGGTTTGCCGAGTATGCGCTTTCCGTCGGCAACGGTGGTATCCGCGGCGAGGATGAACCCTGTGTCGGGATGCAGGGCAGCCACGGCGCGGGCTTTTTGCGCCGCCAGGCGGGTGACATAGGCGTCCGGCGCTTCGCCGGGCAGCGCGTCCTCGTTAAGATCGGCAGCGTCCACCGAAAAATCCCAGCCCGTCCAAGCCATCATCTGCCGGCGGCGCGGGGAATTGGACGCCAATATGAAGCGGGGTTGTACCATTGGCTTTGATTCTAACACAAGCCGCTGCAAGGGGGGAAAGGGATTCCCCGCCGCCCATTTGCGGCTTTGACAGGCTCAGCCTGCGAATGGCTGGCACACCTGCCCGTCGAGTATGCCGAAGGATAGGGGTGCACGGGCGATTGGGTGCGCCAAACCCAACCAAAATTTGTGGTATGATTTTCGCCAAACTTACCCGGACTTCACAGGTAATTGCCATGCCCAACTGGTTATCATCCCTCTTTAAACGTCAGCCTGCCCAACCGGCGCAGGACAGCCTGAAAGCTCAATGGCAGGCGGTAGATGCCTACTTCAACAGTCAATTGCTGCCAGCCGACCCGGCGCTTGAACACGCCCTGCAGGTCAGTGATGCCGCTGGGCTGCCACCCATTCACGTAGCGCCCAACCAGGGCAAACTGCTCATGCTGCTGGCGCAAGCCATTGGTGCAAGCCGCATCCTCGAAATTGGTGCGCTGGGCGGGTACAGCACCATCTGGCTGGCACGCGCACTTCCACCCGATGGGCGGCTGATCACCCTGGAGGTCGACCCCAAACACGCCACGGTGGCGCGCGAGAACCTGGCAGGGGCTGGGCTGGCGGAACAGGTCGAGATTCACCTTGGGCAGGCGCTGGATTCGCTCGCCCGCCTGGTTGCCGAACAGTACCCGCCCTTCGATTTCATCTTCATCGACGCCGACAAGAGCAACTACCCGCACTATTTCGAGTGGGCGCTGCGCCTCTCGCGCCCCGGAACGCTGATCCTTGCCGATAATGTCACCCGCAAGGGCAAGGTCATCGACGAGCGCTGTCACGATCCCGATGTGGTGGGCATGCGCGCCTTTTTCGCGCGGGTGGCTGCCGAACCGAGTGTCAGCGCTACCGCCATTCAAACGGTGGGCAGCAAGGGCTACGACGGCTTTGCCCTGATCCGCGTCCATCAGCCCCCTGCTTCCAGGGAGAAGCCCGAATGACCCGACTGATCAACGCTATACCGGTGCTACCTGCCGATGACATGGATGCCGCACTGGAGGACAAGCCGTGGGGCAGCTGCAAATTTGCTGTGCTTGACCCAGGCGGCAACCTGGTCTGGTTTGTTCAGCCGAACGAAAGTCAGACGTCGTCGGGCTAACCTTTCTCTCCTTGCTGCAGACTTGAGCCATGCACATTCACCATCTGGCATTTTGGGCGCGCGACCTGGAAGGGCTGAAAACCTTTTACCAGACCTATTTTGGCGCCGCGGCAGGGGAGCGCTATGTCAACCCGCGAACGGGCTTCCAATCCTACTTTTTGCGCTTTTCCGGTGGTGCGCGGCTGGAACTGATGCAGCGCCCAGATGTGCCGCCCAACCCCGGCGCGCCGGGAGCGGCTGCCCTGGGGTATGCCCACCTGGCGATCTCGGTTGGCAGCCCGGCACAGGTGGATGCGCTGACTGCCCGGCTGCAGCGGGACGGTTTTACCGTGCTTAGTCCGCCGCGCCGCACCGGCGACGGCTATTACGAGAGCGCGGTGCTCGACCCGGAAAACAACCTGCTTGAAATCACGGTGTGACTTAAGTACAGCCTCCCCCTTGTAGCACTTCAAGGGGGAGAACCGTTTGATGCTGTGCTGCCCTTCAGGGCAGCCAGCGGTCAGGCAACATCCTTGGGGGAAAGGAAGCGGGTGACTTTCGTCCCGCACACCGGACAGGCGCCTTTGACCATCGGGCGGCCTTTCGCGGTTTTTTCCACCTTGCCGTTCTTGATCGATCTTTTTTGCTTGCACTTGACGCAATACCCTTCAAAGTCCATCTGCTAACCTCCTTCCAGCGATCCAAAGATCTGGTCTTGTGGTGCGCAAATGCCTTCTTGCAGAGGGCATTTGCGCCGATATATCCATTGTAAACCAGATATTGGAAGGCAGGCAAATTTTTTTGACGGGCAATTTTGATCAAAGAACTCTATTCCGGACAAAGGCTGCCTTGCCGCATGGATCGAGCCGCCGGGCTGCTTCTGTTATAATCCGCGCAGGAGGAAATGCAATGAACCGCGAACAGGCTGAACGCCACATCCGCGCCCGGCTGGACAAACTGAGCCGGTCTGACCCCAAGATTCACAACGCCTACCTGCTGGTGCACTCCGACCGCCACGCGCTGCACCTCAGACTGGCGGCGGGCGAAAGCCTCACCGCCGACGGGCAGCCGATCCCGGCGCATCCCGACCAGCCGCTGTTCATGGCTTCGGTGGGTAAACTGTTCTCCGCCACGCTGGTTGGACTGCTGGTCGAACAGGGAAAATTGACCTTCGACAGCCGCCTGGCTGACTTTGTGGACGCTGACCTGCTGCATGGGCTACACGTGTACCGCGGGGTGGAGTACAGCCAACAGATTCGCCTGTGTCACCTGCTCAACCATACCTCTGGGTTGCACGACTACTTCGAAGACCGCCCGCCGCAGGGCAAACCGATGCTGGCGCGCCTGCTGGACGAGCCACAGCGTACCTGGACACCGCGCGAGGTGGTCAATTGGTCGAAAGAAAACCTGCGCGCGCGCTTTCCGCCCGGCAAAGCGTTTCACTATTCCGACACTGGCTACCACTTGCTTGGGCTGGTGATCGAAGCCGTCACCGGCATGCCCTTTCATGCCGCGCTGAGCCGCTACATCTTCCAGCCGCTTGGAATGCGGCAGGCATTCCTGTTGGGGCATTCCAAGCCGGAGCAGCCCAGCCCGCAGCCGCTCGCTGGCGTGTTCAATGGGCATATCAATGTCGTTCATTACCCATCGTTGAGCGTGGATTATGCTGGCGGCGGGGTGACCGCGCCGCTGGAGGATTTTCTCTTATTCCTGCGCGGGCTGGCGAACGGGCGCGTGCTGCAGCCCGCCACGCTGGCGCGCATGGAGGACACCGCGCGCTTTTCGATCGGCATCGATTACGGTTACGGGATTATGTACATCCGCAGCGTGCCGCTGATCATGCCGCCAAAGTTCAACTGCTGGGGCAATGCCGGTTCGACGGGAGCATTTATGTTCTACAGCCCAGCGCTGGATGCCTGCCTGCTCGGCAGCCTGAACCAGTTCCGCTACCCCGCCAAGGGCATTCGCTTTATGATGCAGGTAATGGACACGCTATGGAACAATCTGAAGGCATGATCCTGCTGGCAGAGATCTACCGTCACCCGCAGGCGCCGCGCGAGGGGCGGGCGGTGTGCCGCGAGGCGGTGCGCGGCATCGTCCACCAAAGCCGCCGCCTGCTGATGATCTATTCCGACGTCCAGCGCGATTACAAGTTTCCCGGCGGCGGGCGCGAGGAGGGCGAAACGCTGGAGCACGCCCTGTGCCGCGAGCTGCGCGAGGAATGCGGCGCGCAGGTTGACTGCATCGAGAGCGCCTTTGGACGGGTGATCGAATACGATTTGCCGATTGAGCAAGCCTACGACCTCTTTCGCATGACTTCGTATTACTACCTGTGCCGCATCCAGCCACAATTGGGCAAGCCGCACCTGGACGCCTACGAAGCCGCGCTGGGTTTCCGCCCGGTGTGGGTTGACGTGGACGAGGCGATCCGCGCCAACCGGGTTGTCCTGGCAGCCCGCAGCACCACGACCGATAAATGTACCGCGCGTGAGACGTTTGTTTTGGAGCAAGTGCGCGAACGCCTGTTGAGGGGCGAAGCGGCGGCGAGTTGACGGATTCCGCCCTTATATGCGTCAATCGCCGGGGTGAGGGGGGCACCCAGGCGATTGACTTCGTTATGATAGCATGAATTTCTTAGAAATTCATTAAAATTGAGGGGTTAAGTGTTGCAAAAACATTGCATTTTGGGTCGGTGGAGCGCGTTGCACGGTGCCCCTTTCAAACCTGGGCGGGCGCATGGATTTTTTTCCGCCGCGCGCGGGCGGTGCTATAATCAGCCCTGATTTTGCCTGTGAACGCCGCTGCCCATGGAACTGACTCTGCTTAACTGGATTCTTGCTCTGCTGCCGGTGCTGGTCGTGCTGGTGTTGATGCTCGCCCTGCGCTGGGGCGGCAGCCGCGCCGGCGCTGCCGGATGGATAGCCGCCGTGCTGATTGCTGCGCTGGCATTTGCCGCCAGTCCGCGCCTGATTGCCTACAGCCAGGTGAAAGCCGTGCTGCTCAGCCTGGACGTGTTGTTTATCATCTGGACAGCGCTCCTGCTGTTCCACACCGCCGATGAAGCCGGTGCGGTGCGGGTGATCGGCGTCAGCCTGCCGCGCCTGACCGGCGACCGCACCATGCAGGGGTTGCTGATTGGCTGGCTGTTTGCCTCGTTTTTGCAGGGTATGGGCGGCTTTGGTGTGCCGGTGGCGGTGGCGGCGCCACTGCTGGTCGGGCTGGGCTTCAGCCCGCTGCAGGCGGTGGTGATGGCGTGCGTTGGGCACGGCTGGGCGGTCAATTACGGCTCGCTGGCCACCTCGTTCCAGACGCTGATGGCGGTCACCGGGCTGCCGGGCGAACTGCTGGCGCCCGATTCCGCCTGGCTGCTGGGCTTGTCCTGCTACGCCAGCGGTGCAATTGTGGCGCTGGTGGCGGGCGGCTGGCGCGGCATGATGCACAGCCTTCCGGCGGTGATTGTGCTGGGCAGTGTGATGGCGTTCAGCCAGTACGCGCTGGCGGTGAGCGGGCTGTGGAACCTGGGCGCGACCGGCAGCGCCATGCTGGGACTGCTGGCAGGCATTGGGCTGTGCCGCCTGCCGCTTTACCGCGGTGAAGCGCGCGCCGAGAGGGGTGGGCTTGCGCCCAACGGACAGGCATCCCCGCCGCGCTCGCTTAAAATCGCCCTCTCGGCGTATGTTGTGCTGGTGGTGCTGACCTTCTCAATCAACCTGATCCCGCCGCTCAACGCGCTGCTCGACCGGGTGCAGCTCAACCTGGTCTTCCCCGAACTGGTCAGCGGGCTGGGCTGGGTCACTCCGGCGGGTGCGGGGCGCTCGATCAGTCTGTTTGGGCACACCGGCTCGATTCTGCTGTATGCCTCGCTGGCAGCCTATGCCATTTACCACCGCGCGGGGTATTATCAGCCCGGCGCCGCCGGGCGCATTCTCGCCAAGACGGTCAAAGGGGCGGTCAATTCCAGTTTGGGCATTTTGGCGATGGTTGGCATGGCGGTGGTCATGTCGCACGCCGGGATGACCAATCTGCTGGCGCTGGGGATGAGCCAGAGCTTTGGGCGCACAGCCTACCCGCTGATGGCGCCGTTCATCGGCGGGCTGGGCGCGTTCATCACCGGCAGCAATAACAATTCCAATGTGCTGTTTGCCGTGCTGCAAATGCGCACTGCCGAACTGCTTGGGCTGAGCGTGCCGCTCATCCTGGGGGCGCAGACCGCGGGGGGCTCGCTGGGCAGCATCATGGCGCCTGCCAAGGTGATTGTCGGTTGTAGCACGGTCGGGCTGGGTGACCGCGAGGGCGAGGTGATGGGGCAGGTGATCCGCTACGGCATGGCGCCGATTCTACTGGTGGCGCTGGCGACCTGGCTGGCGGCATGAAGCGGCGCGGGATTCCTTGACACCCCCCCGCGTTGACCTTATAATAGGGGGCGCATTCCTCGATAGCTCAATCGGCAGAGCGGGCGGCTGTTAACCGCTAGGTTGGAGGTTCGAGTCCTCCTCGAGGAGCCTTATTTTTAACCGTTGGGTAGGTTGGAGGTCCCCGGAAGGGGATGCTATTCGAGTCCTCCTCGAGGAGCCTTTTTATGTCGGTTTGGTCAAAGCAAGTCTGGGCCGGGCGGGGCGCGCCGGTTGCTTTATACTTCCCCGCCAAACGCCGCCGCCAGAATGGATTGCTCCAGCTGCTCGACGGCGCGCAGGTCGGACTGGATTAATTCTTGCGCTTCGCGCAC
>DAOUMN010000023.1:0-4083 GCA_034411135.1 Bellilinea sp. | reverse complement strand
TGATCGTTGGCTGAAATCGCTGTGTTCTCAGGGTCAATTTTCTCGGGAAGCACTTGATACAAATTGACGTGTTCTCCGATTCGAATTTGTCCACCTACTGCAGAAACAGGTTCAACCGGGATTGAGAGAACTTCATATGCTGCATCGGCCAGTCGAAACTGCGTGACTGGCACCGCATTTGCCTGAGCAACCGGCAGTTCTGCCGGCAACGGAACCGTGCTGATCTTTCCTTCCAGATCCTGGGTGGATTGGTAATAGGGTAAAGATGCCATCGTGCGAGGCATCTCGCGCATTTGAAACATGTCTGCATCTAGAATTGCGTAAGCAGGGATTGCATTGATGGGTACTGGTACCTGATAAGTGGAAACTTCCTTCAAATACAGATTGCGTCCATAGAAACCTGCTCCCAGGGCAACCACAACTGCAATTACACCGATAATAAATTGAACAGTTCGATTCATTATTTCCTCCGTTTCCAGCCGGTATACGCTTGTTCTAAAATGGGATCAGCCAATCGTGGGTCAAGCGACTGAGCCCATGTTTCGTTGTAAGGCAACACAATCGACACACCGCTTTCTGCACGATCAGAGACCGATTTGGCCATGTTCAATATCAAATGGTGCGGTTCTGAAACTTCGCTCATCAACCTTCTGGCTTGTAATATGGCATCATCGCGAGGAGAGGTAACGACCAGGTTGATCAATCCAGGCTTGGGTTTCGACAATTCCGAGAAAAGGGGATGCCCGGGAAAACAATCCGCGACAAAAAGTGTGTGTTTCCGTTGGATCTCGGCCAGTAGATTTCGAACCCCTTGCGGGTCTTCGCTCCAAAGGACATCGATCGTTCGGCCGTCCATCGGGTATAAACTGACCCCATTCCAAAGAGCCGGCTCTGCTTTATGAGTGGCAATGGTAAAGAATTCGGGAAGGTCGGGTGAAATTCGAGCGTGCAGTGCGCTTCCGCCCATACTAAGTTCAAGCAATGCCGCTGGCAGTCCTGTATTCCTGACGAAGCGTTTACAAACAGCCATTGCAAGGGTTGTTTTTCCCACTCCTCCCGACCAATTCACCAAATTAATCTGACGGGCTGGTAGAAACGAGACTTGTTTGGCACTAGTCAACCGGGCTCGCCCTAGCCATTCAGCCGGGTCTATTACAAAATTGTCTTGAGTAACCACCGGGATCCCACTCTTATCCAGCGCACTATGAAGTATCTCTTCAGATACATCGGATATTGGGAGCAGGTCACCGAGAATAACCAGGTGTACTCCCGACAGGTTCTGTAAAACACCACGAGTAGAGAATGCTTCCCGTACTGAGAGATTTTCAGTCTGGGAGAGTGCTTCCAATACTTTTTGATCAGGTTTATGAGCCCCGAGCAAAATATCAAGAGCCGAATTCCGTTTCAAATTAAAGAAATTTCCAAAACTAAATTTCATGTTGTTTTTCATCTCCTTGGATGTTTTTCGATGGGTAGGACAAATCTGCATAGATTGCCAGTAGCACCGCAGTAACCAAAAGCAAGGTGGTTAAGACCGTCAAAATGGTTCCTGGTAGTGAACCGCTACCCAACCTGAAATACACGATGGATAAACCACTAATCCCGGCAATTCCCATGGACCGAGGACACATTGCGAAGCACCCTGCAAAGGGCAAATTGGTCAGAATGGCAGAAACAAATACACTGAGCACCGCCAACCAGACCAATTCGTCTTGGACCGCAAATGATTTCATGAGTAGGGCGATACTCAAAGCCAACGCAAAGCACATGTTTGAAAAGTTCCGCGCCATATTTTTCACCAGAGTCCAGGTATCAAACGCCAAGTTACAATCCGCATGTAGCAGGCATATCCGTTAATCATTTTTTCTTCTCGAAGGATTCGCCAACATTGAATGAACGTCAGAGCAACAGATAAAAGAATGGCAGTGAACCAATCTGGAAAACTGAAGACCATCATTGCCCTGAACACCAGTTCTCCTAGATACATCGGGTGACGTAAAAACCGATAGGGACCACGACTGGTCAGGCCACGATCCGCAGGGGCAACCCCAAAACGTGATCCTAATGTGATGAGAGACCACAAGATCAAGGAGTACCCAGCCAGGGCAGGTATGAGCAAATACCACTCGCTATGGCTGGAAGTTGTGAATGTGGGCAAGAATGCGGCGATCATTCCGAGCCATAATCCGGTGCGATCATATTGTTTCGCCGGTGTTCGCCGGGTGTAGAAGAAAGCTAATAACCCGTTATGAATCGCAAACAGCCAGGCCAGGATAGAAGGATGTTGCCAGGCTGCCAACCCGGAAATAAGCGTGGCAAAAAGGAAGAAGCCAAAACCAACCAGGTCACGTATGCGATCGGAATGTTTCCGAATGCAATGGAGGGGATTGGTGGCCATTACATCGCACCTAGATTCTGGACAATTGGCCATCCTATTACAGCCAGCAACGTCACCAGGAATGGCAGGAAATAAAAAACCACCATTGGGATTACCAGTTCGGACCCCACTTTTTCTGCTCGCTGCTCAGCGGAGCCAATATAATCAGCTGCAATACTGGTTGCCAGCTGTCCCATCAATTCCTGTTGGGCAGTACCACGTCGGATGAATTCCAATTGAACAGACATGCCGATCAATTCGGGGAGATGCGATTCCTGGGCTTCGCGTTGCATTTGCTCAATCAGATCACGACCTTGCGCCATCTGAAGAACCCACCGCATCCATTTGCCTACCAAGCTTTGTGCTTGAGCTGTCCGACGCAAGGCTTCTTCCATCGAAACGTTTGCAGACATCTGGGCTGAAACTAGCTGAACAAATTCTGGAAGTTGAGCAATAAACTGACGGCGATAGCGACGGGCAATCCCGCCCATAGACATAGCAGGATATTGAAATCCAACCAATCCACCTACCAAAGCAAATACTGGTTCCGCAGTGGCTACCATCCCCAATCCAAACCCTGCTACAGCTAAAGCCACCCGCAGAGAGGTAAATTGCACTTCATTCCAATCGTTCCAGCGATCTCCGATGTGAGCCCAATACAGATCTGCCCGTGTTTTCCGTAAAAAACCGGCTGGCGTCCATCTAGATACAGGCTTGTCTAGAGGAGATAGGGATTTACGCCATCCGGTCAGGATAACGCCATCTGCTGGCGTAAGAATCTCAGATAACCGGCCTGTGGGTGCTGCAGGTGCAAGTTCAAGTGTCAGGTAGATGACCAGTGCAAAAACAGCAATTCCGGTGAGATAAATAAGTGCAGTCATCTACACTGCCTCCATAATCATGGAACGGATAATGAAGTACCCACCCACCATGGCTGCCATCGTGCCACCAATTACGATTTGAACAGGGAGGGAGGTTAACGAAGAGCGCACCATTGGATCTTGGCTGAGATAAATCAGAATGAGGATCAAGACAGCTGGCAGGACTTTTGCAGAAACCAGCGAATCGCCGGCTTTCGCCTGGGCACGATTCCGTGCAATTAGGATTTGCTGAACCCGGCTTGAGATATCCATGAGGACCGCGGTGTAGGCTCGTCCGCCTGCTTCGGTATATCCTTCCAACAGTTGAGCTAGATTGGCCAGGGACACAGAAGGGCTGCGCGATGCCAGACTTCGCAATGCCTCCACCCTATCTTTGATTCGCATTTCTGAAGCAGTGAGAATAAACTCTGGAGTGAGAGGATTGGTTTTTTCTATCTCCAAGGACTCACCGACTTGTTGTAAAACATCGGGTACGGATCCACCAGCAAGTAGACCAGCAGCAGTCCGACCAATAGCAATTGGGAGAAGCTGGTCAATATTCCGACCACGACTTTTCACCCGATCATCCAACCATGCACCAGGAATGTAAATTAGGATTCCCCCAATAACAATTGCCGGCAGACCGGGGAGGAACAACCAGGCAATGACCATGCCGCATACACCAGCAGCGATACGCAGTAGGCGGAAGGTAACGGGTTTGATATTCAGACCGGAGGCTAAAAGTTTATACTCCAGCGATTTTTGATCGAGACTGGATAGAGTTCGGGCTGAATCAACAGTATATAAAGCGGATAATCTACCCGTTTTGATTTGCTTTGGATACCA
>DAOUMN010000022.1:0-20007 GCA_034411135.1 Bellilinea sp. | reverse complement strand
CATCTTGGATGAGCCGGTAGAAGGCAGATTGTGGATTAGCAGGCGGGCATGGTCAATCTCTTCTGGCATCTGGGTTTGGAGGTATAACGAAGATTGTGTACAAGAGGGAAGCATGGTAACTGTTTGGATTCCCAAACCTTTGAAGGAAAACCATTTCCCCCGAAAGAAATCATACGCAAGAGGATGCAAAGTGTCAAGCGACAATCCAGGAGCTACTGCAAGAACGAGTCCGCCATACATTGGTGATTGTATTGGAAGAGGAGGTGAACGTATTTACTCAGGTAGCACTATACCAAATAATATCTGGCTTGTGCATTGCCCGCATTATACTGCGCCACTGGGCAGGTGGTTCGCGATTCCAGATATGTAAGGTTTGTGTAAGGCTTGAAGGAAGATAGAATGTTAACCATGTGGACTGTTGTAATGGAGAGAAAATATTTCTGGGGCAGGTCACCCGAAATTTTTGACCTAATCATCAACCATGCTTAGGAGTTGTTAGATATTATTTTATAACGCGTGGATAGGTTGAATTTGAGCGACGCCGATTAAGTAAAGTATTGGAAATTTTTTATAAAATATTTTACGAATGTTGAAAGAATAATAAAACAACCATATAATATGAATGTGAGTAAAAAAATAATTTAAAAGGGGGATAAAGCAACATGAAGAAATTCACTATTGTTATCATCGCGATAGCACTCCTACTATCCACCATTCCATCCGGTGCAGTTCTTGCTGCCTCTAAGCAAACACTTCCGGTTTGCTCAATAACAAAATGGCAGGTGCTATATAATGGCGCATGGGTCAGCGGAGGTTGTACATGCCACGTGGCTGAGCGCGTAAAAGCGGTAACTGGGAAAAATATCCCATGGAATGGTAATGCTGGGGCGTGGTGGGGCAATTCAACTTGGGCAAAAAGTACAAATGAGCCACGCAAAGGCGCAATTGCCGGTTTTGGTTATGGGCATGTGGCATATGTTGAAAGTGTTACGCTTAAAAACCAAAGCTCACCTGTCAAGATAAAGAGTGCTGACTACACTTCAAATTATGTTAAGTATTCAGCCACTTTATATAAGGTGACCGAAACGTATACCGTCAGATTATCGCATAAAGGTTTTTCCCGGATCATAAAGGGCGATAATTCAGTTTGGTACACCTCCTTTGAGTCAAGATTAGAAAAATATTATTGGGTCTCCGTTAACTTGGGTAAACTGGATACGGTTAGATACCGCAACTTGCCTGATAAGCCTGCCGATAAATGGACAACTGACCGGGTGGGTAATGCAGCCGGACTTCAAGGTTTTATTTTTCCATAGGAACGCAGCAGTTTCCCTTCACCGTGCTCATGGCAGCACGGTGAAGGATTTTTCGATCAGCGTTTGTGGAATGTAGTTCTCAGCCGGGGTTGCGCCCGGAGCCTGTAGCGAACGGGCAATCTCCCAATTGACCTCCAGCCCTTCCCGGTTGGGGATCTTTAATTCAATCACCGTGTTGTACTCGCCGTGAACAATGAAAAGATATACACCGCTGGTATCATGAACCCATGGAACGATGATGGCGTAAGCAGGTTGACCGGCGACCTTCAGGTTGTCGAAATTTTCTTCAGGAAAAGCGCGTTCTCGAAAAGCCCAGTATTGCTGTGCCAGAACATTGGCAGGTCGTCCGCCACTGCGATAGGTTTCGATGCGAATCATGTTCCACACTTTGGGATCGTAAAAGCTTTGCGCTCTGAGGATCACACCCGGAGGAGAACCCTGTGACCCTTGGACGATTAATTCATTGACCCAATCCTGGGGATAGTCAAACGCAAATTCAAAATTTTCATCGCAGTACAGTTGCCAGCCTTCTGGTGGTTGATAATTGGATGCCAGTATTTCGCAATAGGGAACGGCAACCGGGGCAGGTGTATCGGAAGGGGGTGGCAGATTGTTTTCAGGGATCGTGGGGTCAGCAGGGGGCTGGCTTTCGAATTTTTCTTCCTGAGTGCTGGTCGAAGTGCTTGCAAGCCCTGCTGCGGCTGTAGGGGATGGCTGTTCTGCGTCCTGGGCAACCAGGCGTATCAACAGGAAGACAAGCAGGATTAAACCCACGCCCACCAGGGCAGAAGCCGTCCGATGGCTGCTGTTTTTCAGTATCGACATCCATCTCCTCCTTTTTTGAGCTCGGTGCAGGCGCGATGGAGCGTCTTTCTCAAGGTGACGGCGCAGGCGGCGGCGGAAATTTCCCGCCTCTGCTGCGAATCCTGGTTGAGCCAATTTTTCAGCCAGTGCAGCGGCACGGAGCACTTCCTGCGGGTCGCTTGATGAAGGTGCAGCCCCGTTCAAAAGCTGTTCGAGCCGTTTGGAAAGTTCACCTTCTTCCATCGTTAACCTCCTGCAATGGATTGCTGGAAGTCATTTCCAGGTCGTTGCGTAATTTATTCAGGGCACGGTACACCAGTACGCCAACGTTGCTCTCGCTCAAGCCGGTCAGCTGTGCAATCTGACGGTTTTTTAATCCTGCGCCAAATTTCAACCCCAAAAGATCGCGCGAACGAGGATCGAGATGTCTTAATGCTATGTGAAGGTGATCCAGCTCCTGACGACGAAGGAGATGTTCCTCCGGGTGAGCATCTCCAATGGGCACGGCAGGGATTTGCTCCAGGCGCATCGGCTTGCGATTGTGCTTACGCCAGAAGGAGCGCAGCTCGTTGCGAACCAGGGCGAACAGCCAGGGTTCGAAATCGCCACGCTCCGGCTGGTACGAGCTTAATCGGGTCAGCAGACGCTCGAAAACCTGTGCACAAAGATCCTCAACGCTGGTCGGGTCGTCCACGCGGTAACGCAGGTAGGTATAAACGCGCTCGAAGTAAATTTCGTAGAGCGCGAGGAAAACCTGCGTATCGCTGGCTGCTTCAACTGCCATGGCATTGGCTGATCGCGAGGCAGTATCCAGGGGGAGTTCCTTTCTTTTGGAAAACGAGGATATTATTGTACCGGCTTTCATTTGACTGTTAATACGCAACCACTCTAAAAGTATTACAGATCCGTGCTTTCGAATTGCGGATGCGTATCGTTAATATGGCTGGGTGTAATACAAAACAGCACACTGATTGTGAGGAGGTGGCGAAAGGTTTTTGGAGGTTCAGCGCGCTGGATGTTTGATCCTGTGCGCTTCGGATGGGTGGTGTATCTTCACCAAAACATGCAGCCTTATTGTATACTTGCCCGGTCTGCTGCCATCGAATGATGTTTGTTTCACCGCGCTACTCGCCGGTGGATTGTGTACCCGTCATTATCCGTTGTATATAAACAGGGTCTCTCTATGAATAAATCACAACTGATTGATCTTTATGATCAGGAATTGAGGAAAGAAATCGAATATCCAGATATGCGGCGCGAAGTCACGCCGGATGTCGTGCGATATATCGACACCTCGGACATTGGCGAAGGGATGGTTACGTACAGCCGATTGACCGAAGCCAGTGTTGACAGGGTTGTCCAGGAGCAAGTTCAATTTTTTGGGAGTATCGGTCAGGATTTTGAATGGAAAGTTTATGATTACGACAAGCCGCACGACCTGAAAGATCGATTGGAAGCATACGGCTTTATCATCGAGGAAGTAGAAGCGATAGAGATCCTTGACCTGGCTTCTGCGCCTGAAATTTTATGGCAACCCGTTCGCCATACCATTCGACGGATCAACGATCCCGAAAAACTGTTGGATGTGCAAAAAATCCAGCAACAGGTCTGGGAAGAAGATGCTTCCTGGGTGCTTCATCTGTTAGGTGATGCTCTGCGGCTATATCCTGAACGGATGAGTGTATATGTAGCTTATGTGGATGAGAAACCAGCCAGTTCAGCATGGATTTATTTTCCAAAAAACAGTCTGTTTGCCAGTTTGTGGGGAGGGGCAACCATCCCCGCATTCCGAAACCGGGGGCTCTTTACGGCTCTGCTAGCCGTTCGGGCACAGGAAGCCAGAGCCCGTCAGGTGAGCTTTCTAACGGTGGATGCAATGCCCATGAGCCGCCCAATTTTGGAAAAATTCGGTTTCCAGATGATTGCCAGTTCGTATCCTTGCAAATGGAAACATAAATCGAATATAACCACCAGCCCAAATGTCAGCACTTGATTGGCATAACATCCTGCCAGTTCCGTCTTTTGCACTATAATCCATTTGCGTTGGATCGACTCGCTGCACACCTGTCTGCACAAGATTATTCGGTCACCGGGTTTGTTGCCGGGAAATCAAATCGGTCTGCTATGTCGATCCAAGCAACAGGGCTGCTCATGAGTACCATAAAATTCGGGCTGAGCAATCGCCTGAACCGGCAGCGGCGTTGGTGGTGCGTTTTTGCCCGCAGAACATGACTGTCGAGCAGAACATCCGCTGTTCGGTTTTTCCTATGTTGTTCTTGTTGGGGTTTTGTGGGTTTCGTGAAAAATACTGGTGTGTCAACGATGCAAGCGGCTTGTGTCAGGGTGTCTATGCCTGGCAGACGATTAAAGATGCGGAAAATTACACCCGCTCGATTGCCATGCGCTTTATGACCAATCGCTCTGTGCCGGGACCCGTGAGTTTCAGGATTATCGACCAGCAACGGGAGAAATAGGGTTGTTTCGATAAGCCCACGCTGCCGTTATAAGTCGAAACGATCGAGATTGAGTTTGTCTGTTTAGGAGGATTGGTTTGTATCGATATCCTGCCGATGGAGGAAACGGATAGCGTGCCTATTCCCAGGTATACGATCAACTTTTGCGATCCGGGCTAGTTTTACAGGTTCATTAGAAACTTAAAAGAGGAGAAATCATGACTCAGGTTTATCAGGTACCTACATTGTTGGGTCAGATCGTTGTGAATATCGAAAAACGTGAGGACACGCAGCCGGTTGTATTCATGCATGGCGTTTTCCTCGACAAGACTCTTTGGAAGGATTGTGACAGCACGCTTACCGGTTGCACGCATGTATATATCGATATGCCGGCGCATGGTGAGTCCTCAAATGTGGGGCGCAGCTGGACTCTGGACGAATGCACAACGATGTTGACGCAGGTCTTGGATTTTCTGAAGATCGAAAAGTGTGTTTTGGTTGGGCACTCCTGGGGCAGCATGACGGCTCTTCGCGCGGCGGTGCAATTTCCGGAACGATTTGCGGCTTTATGCTTGTTCAATATGCCCTTCAAGAAAACCAGCGGAGCTGTTCGGATTGGCTTTCAGTTTCAGAAACTACTGACCCGTTTTCAGCGTTTCTATGCCAGGCAGGCGGCACAATCCCTGTACTCAAAAGCCATCCTGGAAGCGCGGCCTGAGTTAATTGAACAGATGCAATCGCGTCTTGCCGCCAGACCCGGAGAAGAGATTTCCCGGGTGATCAGCGCGGTTATTTTAGATGCCGAAGATGCAACCCAAATGATCAAGGATTTAAACGTTCCCGCGCTGTTCGTTGTGGGAGAGTTGGATTACGTTGGCGTGCCGCCGGGTGAGACCATTACCGTACCGGGGGGGCATATCAGTCCGCATGAAGCGCCAAGTGAAACAAAGCACGCCATATTGCGTGTTGTAGAATTGGCGGCACAATCCCCTTGATGGGTTTACCAACAGTTGGCATTCGTTGACAAAGCCGGTCATCATCTTTATACTCAAAGTAGCGATAGCCTGTCTATTCAATTGAATATTAGGGAGATGCTCATGAACAGAAAACCGGGCAAGTTCATGTCTGCTTTGATTGGGTTGCTGGCGATGGTGGTCAGCCTGGCGCCGCCGCTGGTTGCCCCTGCGCAAGTGGTCGCCAGCGATACGCCCGATCCGGCGGCGGTGACGCTGGTGGGCAGTTTGCAGTCTGAGCTGGGCTGCCCTGGCGACTGGCAGCCCGACTGCGCTACCACTCACCTGGTGTATGATTCCACCGACCGGGTCTGGCAGCAGGTCTTCAGCCTGCCCGCCGGTAATTATGAATACAAAGTGGCGCTGAACAACAGCTGGGATGAAAATTACGGTCAAAATGCGACCCGCAACGGCGCTAACATCGCTCTCAACCTGAGCGCAGACGCGGCAGTCAAGTTCTATTACGACCATGAGACTCACTGGATCACTAGCAACCGCAACGCGATCATCGCCACGCTACCTGGTAATTTCCAGTCGGAGATCGGTTGTCCAGGGGACTGGGATCCGGGCTGTTTGCGATCGTGGCTGCAGGACCCGGACGGCGACGGCATTTATCGCTTTACCACCGGTGCCATACCGGCTGGCAATTACGAAGTCAAGGTTGCCATCAACGAATCGTGGGATGAGAATTATGGCGCAGGCGGTGCCCTGTACGGCGCCAATATTCCCTTCAACGTCCCCGCCGATGGGGTGGAGATGATCTTCACTTACGACCCGGTCAGTCACCTGCTCACCATCCAGACCAGTAACCAATCCTACCCGGATAACAACGTCGAATGGGATGGCGTGCGGCATGACTCACGCGATCCGCTCTACCGCACGCCGGGCGGAGCAGTGCCTGCCGGAATACCGGTAATTCTGCGTTTGCGCACCTTTCACAATGATGTTACCGATGTGCGCTTACGTGTATTCGACCTGAATGCTGGCAGCCAGCGTTTTTATGCCATGCGCCTGGCGGCAAGTGACGTATCTTGTTATCAGGCAGGGCTGGAGACGCGCACCTGTGATTTCTGGCAGGTTGTGTTGCCTGCCGCCGAGCCGAACAACCTGTGGTACCGCTTTGTCGTCACCGACGGCATGGACACCGATTACTATGCGGATGATACCAACGCGCTCGATGGCGGCTTGGGCGCGGTCAGCGACGAGGTGGTGGACAACAGCTACGCGCTGATGATCTACGACCCCGGCTTCAGCACACCAGTCTGGGCGAAGAATGCGCTCATCTACCAGATTTTCCCCGACCGCTTCCGTAACGGTGACCCGTCCAACGATCCGCAAACCGGCGACCCGCGCTACGATGACCCGGTGATTTTCCTGCCATGGGGCACGCTGCCGGAAGGCTACTGCCGCCATTACAGCGACGCCGGACAGAACTGCCCGTGGCGTTTCGATGACACGCCTCCATCGTGGAGCCCGACCATCGAGGGTCCGCGCGGACGGGATTACTATGGGGGTGACCTAAAGGGTGTCACCGAGCAAATGCTGTATCTTAAACGCCTGGGGGTGACCGCCATTTACTTCAACCCGATCTTTTACGCCAAGTCCAATCACCGCTACGATACTGCCGGTTACTTCGAGATCGATCCGGCGCTGGGCACGTTGGAGGACTTTCGCGCCATGGTTGCGGCAGCGCGGCGCAACGGCATCCGCATCATCCTTGACGGGGTGTTCAACCATATGTCCTCGGACAGCCCTTACTTCGATCGTTATGGTATGTATGATACGCTCGGTGCGTGCGAAGCGGGCGATTCGGCTTACCGCTCGTGGTTCTACTTCCGCCCGCCCTCGTCCAGTGAACCTTCCCCCTGTGTTCCTTC
The DNA here is from genome assembly GCA_034411135.1 of Bellilinea sp. Lineage (GTDB taxonomy): Bacteria > Chloroflexota > Anaerolineae > Anaerolineales > Anaerolineaceae > Bellilinea. The sequence goes on along the minus strand of DAOUMN010000022.1, from coordinate 12,544 downwards.
ACAGCCGGGCGGCAACGACACCTACTACGATTCCTGGTTCGGCTTCGACAGCATCCCGGTGATCGACAAGTACAACCCGGAAGTGCAGGATTACTTCCTCGCCAGCCCGGACAGTGTCTCACGCTACTGGCTGCGCCAGGGAGCGGCGGGCTGGCGGCTGGATGTGATGGGTGATGCCTCCTTCCCGGCGGATTACTGGGAAGCATTCCGCCAGATCATCAAGGAAGAGGACCCCAACGCGCTGATCATCGGCGAGTTGTGGCAGAAGGACAGCACCCTGCTGCGCTTCCTACGCGGCGACCGGGCGGATACGGCGATGAACTACCGTCTGCGCGACGCGGTGCTGGGTTTGCTCTCGCCGGGCGCGTTCGACTCGAAGGGCTTTGCTGATAGCGGACGTCCAATTTCACCAGCCGAGTTTGCCAGCCGGGTCGAGTCGATCCGCGAGGATTACCCCGATGCGGTCTATTACGCGATGATGAACCTGCTGGGCAGCCACGATACCGAGCGCATTCTCTGGGCGCTGACCCCGGGTTCCGAAACCCGCGCCGATAAAGAGTTCAACGCCGCCAATCTGGCGGAGGGACTGCGCCGCAGCCGCATCGCTGCGCTGATCCAGTTCACCATGCCCGGCGCGCCAACCATTTACTATGGCGACGAGGTGGCAATGACCGGCGATGACGACCCGGACGACCGGCGCACCTACCCATGGGTGGATAGTGGTGGCAGCCCGAATGCCGCCATGCTGCGCTATTATGGCAGCCTGGCGACGCTGCGCCGCGCAAACCCTGCCCTCGTACAGGGCGATTTGCGCATGCTGCTGGCGGATGATGCCAGCGGGCTGCTGGCGTATGGGCGCAAGACCAACCGCCAGGCGGCGATCGTGGTGGTTAACCGTGGTTCCTCCGCATGGACGGGCTCCATCCCCGTTTCCGGCTACCTGCCGGATGGAACCCTGATGCAAGTCAACCTGGTGACTGAGGGCGGCAAACGCAGCCTGACCGTGCGGGTGGAGAACGGCATGCTGCCGGTCAGCCTGGAGCGGATGAGCGCCATGCTGTTGACTAGTGGGACGATCGACCTGCTGCCGCCTGCTTCGCCTTCCGGTTTGAGTGTGACCGGCGAGGGTAACGGCCAGGTCAGCCTGGCGTGGAACCCAGTTGCCGGTGCAGCCGGGTACAACCTGTACCGCAGCCCGTTGAGCGGCGGCGGCTTTGTGCGGGTTAACACCACGTTGTTAAGTTCTACCAGCTTCACCGACGATGGATTGGAGAACGCACGTACCTACTTCTATGTGGTCACCTCACTAGATGCCCCCGGTAACGAGAGTGGTTACTCCAATGAGGTCAACGCTATGCCGCATTACCCGATTGGGTGGGCAAACCTGCAGTGGCCGCCCACCCTGACCCACACCATTAGCGTGTTCAACCGCACCGACAATGTCTACGGTCAGGTATGGATTGATGGTGTTACCAGCCAGCCTGGGGCAACCCCCGGGCTGCTTGCCGAACTGGGTTATGGTCCGCGTGACAGCCAGCCAGCGGGTAACCCGGAGTGGAAATGGGTATCGGCAGTGTTCAACGTGGATGCCGGAAATAACGATGAATTCTATGCCAGCTTGCTGCCGGAGGCGGTTGGTGCGTACGATTATGCCTTCCGTTACAGCACCACCAACGGGCGCGATTGGGTGTATGCCGACCTGGACGGAACCGGCAACGGTTACGACCCAGTGCAGGCGGGTAAACTGAGTGTTCTGTCCAGCGGCGACGAAACCCCGCCGCCCGTTCCGCAGGGTTTGGTGGTACTTTCCGCTTCCCCGGCGGGTGTCTCGCTAGGTTGGGACGCAGTCAGCGGCGACCCAAGCCTGTATGGTTACGAGGTGCGCCGCAGCCTGACGCCGGGTGGACCGTATATTACCCTGGCGCTGGTGGCGGGCATTACCCAGTATACCGATACCTCGGTTGACCCGGGTGGAACATACTACTATGTGGTGCGTGCGGTGGACACCTCGTTCAACCGCTCGCCGCACTCGGCGGAAGTGCAGGCAACTGCTCAACTGCGCACGGTTTCAGTGACCTTCAACGTCAGCGTGCCCGCCAGCACGGCAGGCAGCGGGCGTTCGGTGTTCATTGCCGGGACGTTGCAACGGCTGGATGGCAGCCTGCCGGAGTGGAATCCGGGCGGGGTGGTGCTTATCCAGGTGGATGCGACTACCTGGCGGATCACCCTGACCGGCCTGGAAGCTACACCGCTGGAGTACAAGTACACGCTCGGATCGTGGGACTTTGTCGAGAAGGGCGCTACCTGCGATGAGATCGGCAATCGCCTGCTAACACTGTCCTACGGCTCAGACGGGCAGATGACGGTCAACGACCAGGTGCTCAACTGGCGCAACATTGCCCCGTGCGGTAATTGAACCCAACCAACCAGCCAACGGGGTGCGGTGGATCATCCGATCCACCGCACCCCGTCTTCGTTTTGCGCCGATAATGCCAGTCCGCGCCGTGAGCAGTGCGGACCGCTAGAGGCAGCGGTTGTTTCGGCGCACGACGGCGATGTTGAACAGGTAGTGAGAGTGCGCTTTACCGAATTGGCGCAGCGAGCCTGGGCAGCGCAGCCGCAGGTGTTGCCAAGCATGCTTCTTTTGTTGATGGACGGTGCTTACATAGCGGCGCGTATATACGGCGCAACGGCGGATAACCCAGCTGCCGGTCTGCCGCTGCACTGATTGACGCGCACTGCGCCGGATAACTTAACTGGCTGTGCCTACCCCGTTAGCCGGCGGAAGATTTCAACCAGGGTCATACCGCCGCCGGTGATCAACAAGGCGAAGTACACAATGGTCACCAGGTTGGAGAAGTGCCCCAGCAAAATGCTGCGCCCGTCTTTTTGCAGTGAGCCAACCGCCAGGAAGATCAACGCGATGGCGGGCAATGTGTTGCTGAAGGGGATGAAACCAAATGGCACCATCAGCAGCACGGCTGCCAGGATGAAGGAGAGTTTGTTCAGCAACCCCATTTTATTTTCGCTCGCCAATCCCGCCAGCCGGTAGGGGCGGCTGATCTTTTCCAGGCGGTGGAACCAGACCAATGCACGGTTGAGCACATTGGTCAGTTTGCTTGCGGAAATGGTGCGCTGGGCAATCCGCGCGGGCAGCCACAGTTTGCGGCTGAACAGGCGTGAGATACCGATCAGCAGAATCGCACTGCCGAACACCGTGCTCACGCCGGGGATCGAAACCGGGACGAGGAAGACAAGCGAAAGGAAAATGCTTACAAATAGCAAGCTGTCGCTGCCGATGATTTCCATGATCTTGACCAGGGTGACTTCGTTGGGCGGCATATCCTGAATGACACGCTCGATTTTTTCTCCCAGGCTCGCTTCCAGCCGCACTTGTTGACGAATTGTGTGTTCCATATTCCTCTTTGTTGTGCCTTTTGTAGTGTCTGCACAATTGCCCGAAGGGTGATTCACCGGGCAGGCAGGCAATTATACCCTATTCGCAAGACTGTCAATGCAGGGTTGGGTATGGGCAAGGTAAATGCAAGGTGCATGCCAGCCGGACGCGGTGCACCCCGAGACCAGCCCGGGGTGCACATAGGTAACGGCGTGCGGGGCGAGGCAGGACCCCGCGCGCGGGAGATTAGCGGCGCATGCGGGCTGCGCGGCTGACCAGCTGGTTGAACTCGGCAACGTCCGGATCGTCAGGTATTAGACGGGTCAGGCGGGCAGCATGGCGGCTGACTTCACGCAGGCTGTTTCTGCCCGCGTACGGGCTTTGACGCAGGATCTCGGCGTATTGGGCAACCACCGCGCTGAGCTGGAAGCGAGGCCCGGCAGCCTCGAAGGAGCGGCTGAGGTTTTCGGCGTACAGGCTGTGCTGCATTTCCATCACCTGGTAAGTCTGCGGGTCTTTCCAGCGCAGGTAGAGGGTGGCAATCTCGCCCCACGCCTCCGGGTATAGTTTGACCGCATAAACAGCGGTAACCGAATGCCCGGCACCGATTTCCCCGGCATCCACCGAATCATCGAAGTATTCTTCGTCCGCCATATCGCGGTTTTCATAACCGATCAGGCGGTATTCGGAGACAATTTGCGGATTGAAGTCAACCTGAACGCGGGCGTCGAGGGCAATGGTCTCCAGAGCGGCGATGAGGTTGTCAACGAACAGGCGGCGGGCTTCCAGGGCGTCGTCCACGTAGGCGTACATGCCATTGCCATTGTTGGCGAGCTGCTCCATGAGGACATCGTTGTAATTGCCCATCCCGAAACCGTAGGTGCTCAGGCTGATGCCTTCCTGGACGTAACCGCGCACCTGTTCGAGCAGCCCGTCTGGATCGGTGATGCCCACATTGGCGACCCCATCCGAGCACAATACCACGCGATTGTTCGTTCCGAAGCGGTAATTTTCGAGTGCCATGCGGAAGCCGAGACGCAAACCCTCCTCGGCGTTGGTGGCTCCTTCGGTGCGCAGGCTGTCGATGATGCGGATGATGCGCCTTTTGTCGCGGGCGGAAATTGGCTGCAGTTCGACGCGGGCTTGCGAACCGTATACGACGATGCCCACGCTGTCGTCCGGTCGCAGGCGCTCGACCAGCAGGCGCAGTGAATCTTTGACCAGCCCAAGGCGATTTTCCATATCCATCGAGCCAGAGATGTCGATGACAAACACCAGGCTGACCGGCTGGCGCTCCCGTTCAGCGACTTGCCTGCCCTGAATGCCGAAGCGCAGCAGGTAGGTGCCATCATCATGGAAGGGTGAAGGCGCGCCATCGGCGTAGATCGCAAAAGTGTTCTGCTGCGGTGAGGGATAACCCATATTGAAGTAGTTGACAAACTCCTCGACTCGCACAGCATCGTAGGGGGGCAGTTGTCCGTCAAGAACATAACGGCGGGCAATCGTGTACGAGGCAGTGTCCACATCAACGGCAAAAGTGGACAGGTTGTCCCAGTCGGTCGATTCGTTCGGATTGACGCCGTAATCCCGGTACTGGTTATCGGGCGGGGCGATGAAGACGGCGGTTGGCTGTGCAACTGCGGTGCGCACGATGCGGTATTGCGGCAAGGACGGCAGCGGGGTGGGGTAGGGACGCTGTGGCTGAACTTCCACTGGCACAGGACTACGCGCGGCTGGCTGGCAGGCTGCCAACAATAGGACAAGCAATACAAGCGAAGATTTGAAAAGGGTTTTCATGGCGATCCTCCTTCAAAACATCTGAGAAACGTTTACAAGCCTCGATTCTCAGGTTAACGGAATCGTCATGATCTGGCTTGATATCTGCCTGACAATGAATTGACAAGATGCTGACAGGTGCGTCAGGCTGGAATGGATTGTGCCCGGTAAGCGGCTGCCAGGTAAAGCAGCTGGCGGGCTTGATCGCTCAGGTTGGCGTACTTGAGTCCCCCTAGCAAGGTCATCACCCGTGCCAGGGCAAGCTCTTCCTCCCAGTCTGGGTTGAACAGGCACTGATGGCACAAGTGGTCGATCGAAGTGAGCAGCAGGTGATCGCCGCGTTCCAGCGCGCTCAACAGCCCGGCTGGGCTTGTGGTTGGGGCAATGACCTGGGTGATCAGTTCCATCTCCAGATGGACAAAATCGAACAATGTATGCCCCTGGCGAGTGTGGGCGAAATCGATTAACCAGACAAAACCGCCGGGACCGACGAGCACATTCTCCACATTCAGGTCGCCGTGGATGATCGAGCGCGTGCCGTGGACGGTGCGGTCTTGCAGCTCAGGCAGGCGGGGAAGCGGGTCGGGCAGCCCGGCAAGGTCGAGGTGGCTTGTCCATCCGGCGAGCAGGCTGGCGCGGGTGGCAGCAACGCGGGCGTACCCGCGGTTGGGAGGACGCGCCGCCATCCAGCGCAGGCGCAGGGGAGGTTTGCCAGGCTGCGGTTGGCAATACAGGGTCAACGAGCGGCGGTCGGCGCGCGTCTCGCAGCGCTCAAAGGAGCGCAGGTAAACCACGTCACCTATCTTCACATTCAGCGCTGCTGGGCTGCTGCGGACGTGCACTTCGTGCGTAATGCTGCCGGGCGGGCGCGTATCAAGCGGTTCAAGGACAAGATGCGGCGGCATCAGGCGGTCATATTCCTGGGCAAGGACAAACGTGTAGGGGGAACGCTGCATCCACCAGTTGGGAGCGAAGGTCTCGTACAATTTGACCAGCAGTTCAGGGCTGCCGTCCGCCAGCAGGCTTTCCCGCAGGCTGATTGGGTGGCGTCCCGGCTCGGCGATAAAGGTGTACTGCAAACCAGCCCGTTCGCCGTTGGGAACCATTACCGGCGGGTGCTGGATGCGGGCAGTTATTGGCGGCAGGCGATCTTTGACGAACGTTTCGTAGTTGCGATACTCCGCCAGCATGCTCTCGCGCTCCCCTAGCTTGACGATGGTGTAGGCATCCGATTGTCCGTCCGGGTGTAGGGGCAGGACGAGCAGGGTGCGCGCGCCAGAATAGCCGGACAGAAATTCTTTGACGATCAACACGCGGGCATAGCGGTCGAATAAGCCGCGCAGTAGGCGTTCCTCCTCCCCATCGAGCGTGATGGCGGCGTGTGGCTCGATGACCAGTGCAGCCGAAGGCAACCGGCGAATGAAGCCTGCCCGCAGGCGCGGGTTCTTCCACAAGAGGCTGGCAAGGCTCAGTCCGCTGCCGAGCAGCATACCGAGGATGCCGAAGAAAAACGATTGATTGGCGGTCATGCCGAGGAAGGTGGTTACCTGGATGTCCAACCCGCGTGAGAAGACGTCCCGCCGGTAGGCGGAGCTGTCAATCCGTTCCGACGGAGTCCATTGCAGGGCAAGCTGAATGGTCAGGCGTTGCTGTCCGCGGGCATTGGGGGTGAGTGACCAGTGCCAGACCGCCCCTTCCCCTGGCGGCAGCTGGCGTTCCTGTTCACCAGCGGGGGAGATGGTGAAACCGACTCCGTCCAGCCGGGCAACGGCAGAGAGGAAATAACCGTCCGGGCGCTCGACCGGCAGCGGCTGGGACTGAATGTCGTGTTCGGGGAACTCGGCTTCCAAAAGATAATCGTTCCCGTCCGGCAGCAACCGCAGGCGGACAGTGTCCGAATCGCCCCAGCGCAACGTGCGCGGCCACTCGACATCGATGATGCGCGGCTCAATGATCACCTCAGCGGGCGGTAGCTGAGTCGGCGCGGGCGGACTGGTTCTCTCGGCGGCGGGTGGGGTGGGCTGTTGAGTGGGAGGCTGGGTGGGCAGCGGCGAGGCGGATTGCTCCGGCGCGGGCTGCACGGTAGGCGACGCGGCTGGCTGACAGCCCGATAGCCAGGCAGCCAGGCAGGCAAACAGTGCGGCAACCACCGCAATCAACCGGCGGCGCAGGCGCACGGTGATCATGGCGCTCCTTGCAGCGAATTGAATACATCTGCTGGCAGGGTTTCGATGATCTCTCCGCCAGGTTGAGAGGCAAGCGCGTAGATCAGCGCGGCAGCGGAAACAAGCAGCACAAACACGCCGATCACCAGCACCCAGCGGCGAAATGGGGGTAGACGATCCAACACAGCGGCTTCTCCCCAGGAATTGCTCTCCTGTATAATAATTATACGACTGCATCCAATACATGGCGTGGTGAGGCGTGGTTAGTCACTGGGACACCTTTCCTGAAACCTATCGAGCGCAAACGTGCGAACGTATTCTGGCAGCCACAACGCGGGGAGAATGCTGCCAGGTGATTGGGCTCTCCGGTTCGGGCAAGAGCAACCTGGCGGGTTTTCTGTGCGCGCGCAAGTCGGGGGGCGGCTGGCGGCTGGCAGCCGTGGATTGCAACCGCCTGGCGGAACACAGCCCAGCGGGGTTGTACGCGCTAATTGCCGGTGTATGCCGCGCTGAAGAGCGCAGCGCGGCAGGACTGGTTGAACTGGCAACGTGCATCGAAGAGGAGATTAATCGCGCGGGCAGTGGCTTATGCCTGGTCTTTGACCGCTTCGATAAACTCATGGAAACGGATTTGGAGCGCACCGCGGGAAACTTGCGCTGGCTGCGCGACCAGTTCAAATACCGGCTGACCTACACCGTGTTCATCCGGCGTAGAATGCAGGCGGATAACGAACTGGCGGAATTGTTCTTTGCCAACACAATGTGGCTAGGCGGGCTGGATTGGGCAGACACGCGCTGGTCGATTGGCCAGTTTGCTGCCCGGCATGGACTGGACTGGGACGAAGCCCGCATAACAGTTATTTTCGAGATCTCGCGCGGTTACCCAGCCATGCTGCGCGCTGTGTGTCAGGCTGTGGCTGATGGCTGCGGTTTGGAACCGGCGGAGTTGCAGCGTCACCCTGCCGTGGCGCAGCGGATCGCCGAGTTTTGGGCGGCGCAGCCCGCCGAGGAAGAGTTGGCAAGCTGCGGTCTGGTGGATCATCCGCTGCTGGGCGGGCGTGGTGGTCAGGAAGAATTGACTGCCAAGGAGGCGCTGCTGCTGGCGTACTTGCAGGCGCGTCCGGGCGTGATCTGCGATAAGGATGACATCATCCGCGCGGTGTGGGCGGAGGATCGCGTCTTCACTCAGGGGGTGCGCGATGACAGCCTGGCACAGCTGGTGCGCCGTCTGCGCCGAAAGATCGAGACGGACCCGTCTCGCCCGCAGCACCTGATTACCGTGACCGGGCGGGGTTACCGGTTTATTCCATAAGCAAGTTTGATGTAAATTTTCCCCCGTGCCGCACGGTTAAATTTGAGGCATTGGCTGCTCAGTCCCAAGTTCCAAGCGGCGGCAGATTTTGTGCCATGTCTCAGTGTTTGATGGTTCAAATAGCAGGTCGATCGAGTGTTTATGTTCCACGGGACGTAAATGAATGGTGGCGCGCGTATTTTCCCCGGCAGGCTGATCACTCAGGTGGGAAACACGGTGCCAAGGAATAAAGGTAAAGATCCATTCGTAATGCTGGCGGTATGCCAGGTCCTCTTGGAGCAAAATGATCTGCCTGTCGGTGAAGGCAGCCACTGTTTGGGGAAACAGGCGACGGTAAAAGAAGCGCAGGCGCGGCTGGCGGATTTCGGGCTGGTAAACCCAGTCGAGTATCCGCTCTGTTTCTTGAAGCGCTTCGCCGGTTAACCCATTGTAAAAACTGAACGAAGTTTTGAAAAATTGCGAAAAGCTTTCATTGCTGGGTACATGCTCAAAACGCCCGGCGTTGGGTTGCCAGGTCTGTGCAACCAGAGATTTGAGCAGCGGGGAGAGGATGCGCTGAGTAACCGTGTTGTATTGAACCTCGATCTTCGCCGTATGCGCTGGGGTGTCGTCCCATATCTCCAGTTTTCCATAGAGCAGCACCAGGCTCATTTTGATTCGTTGGATATGTGTTGCAGGCAGCCAGGCGGTTGGACGGTATACCGGTGTTTTTTTAGGGGGGCGGTCGTTAACCAGATGCAGCACACCGCTTTGAGTAAATACGAGCACTTGCTCGGGCATCAATCGCCAACGGAATCCCTGGCGGTAAACATCTGCGGGGATGATAAAAACGCCAAGGATGACCTCGCTTTGCGGAAGTGCTGTGGATGCCGCAGCCAGGATGTCCGCAGGTATTGCTTCCCGGTCGCTGCCTGAAACCGGGCGGAAGAGAGACGAGGATGGAGGAGTGTTCACAGGGTTTCCTTATCTACAAAAAGCGGCTTCTACAAAAAACCATAGAAGCCATCAGTCGGTGCGACAATTATTGGCGAGCCTCATCGCCGATTGGAAATGCAACTGTATATTGTTGATTATACGCGGATTGATTATAATTACTCAAGCGATGAGGCTCGCTTGGAACTGACCAAACCGCCTGAAATGGCTGATAGCCTCTGTCTGTGATGATAATCACCGGCAGAGGCTTTTTTGCAGCCAAAAAGACACCTGACACGATTTTCGTGAGTGTATTGAGGGAACTAAGCGGCATGACAAAAATTGGATTAACCAACCCGCAACGGCGGATCATCTTGGCGGGGTTGAAATCGTTCGAACACTCCCTGCGGCTGGTCGATCGGTGCTTACAGGACGGTGCGGAGACGGGTATTCTGTACCGGCGCAAGACGCAGATGGACGAGCAACAACAACAACTTGCCCGGCAAAAGGTCCAGCAGGCGTTGACCAAACTGGAAGCGTTGGCTGCAATGCTCGGCTTCGAAGCAGTCGAGGAAAGCCAGGAGGCGGTCATTCGCGCAGAGATGAGTGTGGGATGGGCGACATTGGAGGATTGCCGTCCAGCTCGGTTGCGCGGTTACGGCAAGATGAACCCGGAACTGGCGGCAGCCATTGACCCGTCTCTGGCACAGCTTTCCAAACTGGCGCTGGAAATTTCCAGATTGGCGGCAGCCGATCATCATGTCGATCAGCCGCCCCTGATCGAGTCTTGATAGTGAAGTTGAAATAAAACCGATGGGCGATGAATTGAAAGCAACCAGTGAGCGGGTGTTCGAAATCCACGTTACCGAGGAGACGTATCAGGATATCCGCTTCTTGATTCAGGAACGGGGCTGGGATGAAGCGGAAGGGTTGCGTATTTTGCTCGCGGCAGGCATTGGTTATTTGCGCGTAACCCGCTTCAGTGATGAAGAGCCGGTGGGTATGCCGCAGAATACCCGCGATCTGTTTGAGCGGTTGGTCAAAGCCGAATCACTACTGGCGTCGATGCGCTTTCGTATGTTCGAGCTTCAGCAGCAAAACCAGAATTGGGAATTGTCCAGCGGCGCGGTATATCAGGAAAATGTTGGGCTGCGCAATTTGACCAATCGACATCTGGAGGAGATTTCCGAACTGCGTACCAGAGTGAGCAGCCTGGAAAAAGAGCTGACCGGCTTGCGCAAGGCGGTTCCAGCTACTCTGCCTGCAGAGGAGGAAGGTTTGTTGGATGAAAAGAAGCCGAATGGCAAGAACTGGCTGAAAAAAGTATTCGGGATGTAATCTGTTCAATAAGTAAAAAAAGGAGAAAAATCATGGATAGTTCAATTGCTCATGTCCACGCCCGCGAAATTTTGGATTCGCGCGGCAATCCGACCGTTGAGGTCGAGGTTTTTCTTGAAGATGGCGGTTTTGGGCGGGCTGCGGTACCCTCCGGCGCTTCAACTGGCATTCACGAAGCGTTGGAACTGCGTGATGGCGACAACCAGCGCTACAGCGGCAAAGGTGTGCTGAAGGCGGTGGAAAACGTCAATCAGGTCATTGCCGAAGCCGTGTACGGGATGGATGCTCTGGAACAGGCGGTAGTTGATCAGGCAATGCTCAACCTGGACGGCACAACCAATAAAAGCAAGCTTGGTGCCAATGCCATCCTGGGCGTCAGCCTGGCTGTGGCGCGGGCGGCAGCAGATAGCGTGGGCATGCCGCTCTACCGCTACCTGGGAGGTGTCACCGCGCGGGTTTTACCCGTGCCAATGTTCAACATCCTCAATGGCGGCGTGCATGCCAACTGGCAGGGTACCGATCTGCAGGAATTCATGATTGCACCGGTTGGCGCAGCCAACTTCCGCGAAGCGCTGCGCTGGGGAAGCGAAGTTTACCATGCCCTCAAAGGGGTGTTGAAGAGCAGCGGATACAGCACCGGGGTGGGTGACGAAGGCGGTTTTGCACCCGCGTTGAAAACCAACGCCGAGGCGGTTGAATTGATTCTCAAAGCCATCGAGAAAGCGGGCTACCGCCCGGGAGAACAAATTGCTATTGCGCTCGACCCAGCCTCAAGCGGGTTTTTTGAAGATGGTATGTATCATTTGCGCACTGAGGGGAAAAAGGTCAGCGCGGCAGAAATGGTGGCAATGTACGCAGAGTGGGTGAGTAAATACCCGATCGTGGTACTGGAAGACGGTTTGGCTGAAGATGATTGGGAAGGCTGGAAACTGCTCAACCAAACCCTGGGCGAAAAAATCGAACTGGTCGGTGACGACCTGTTTGTGACCAATGTGGAGCGGGTTGCACGCGGTATCCGCGAAAATGTGGCGAATGCTGTGCTGATCAAACTCAACCAGATTGGGACGATCAGCGAAACGGTTGCGACGATCGAGATGGCGCGCAAGGTGGGCTGGGGAGCGATGGTTTCGCACCGCTCGGGTGAAACGGTGGACAGTTTCATTGCCGATTTCACGGTGGCGATGAGCACCGGACATTTGAAGACCGGTGCGCCGTGCCGCGGTGAACGGGTCGAAAAATACAATCAGTTGATGCGAATTGAAGAAGAATTGGGCGATGCGGCTGTGTACGCCGGACACAACGCCTTTGTGCGGTAAGGTTTCCATGAGCCTGGCTGTCCGGAGGGTGTGGCTTGCTCTTTCGGACAGCCAGGAATGAGCACAGATGCAAATTGGTATTTTGGAGCAACCAAACTACCGGAAAGTGAGCATGCAGCTCTTGCGGGAAACCAGCAGTCAAATCTGAATATGGTTTGAGTGGCATGATCGGATTAGAACAAGGGTGTCCGCCATCCTTACAGGTAAAAAAGTCTCTCATCAAAATCAGGAATAAGTAGTCCGTCATAAGTCTTTAGAAACATGGAATTTCGGATCTGATGTCGTACAGTTTTGAGCGGTCATTATTTTTACAGCAGCTTTCACAACT
>DAOUMN010000021.1:0-276912 GCA_034411135.1 Bellilinea sp. | reverse complement strand
TAGATGAAGGTCATGGTCGAAAACAATCGTGTTATAGTGGTCTTTCAATAATTCACGGTAGGGTTTGATGCGGTATGGAACGTTTGCATAACTGAACTGCGGTTGATGAAACCGTTGGCGGAGTGCGCCGGGGTGAAAACGATCACTGGCCTCCATCAATTTTTGCAGGTAGATGATTTGATGATCGCTCCAGTAGCCGATGTTTGCCCACGGGTTGCCCTCTTCCGGGATTTCCCAATCCAGACCGGCGCGGTTGATGCGGTAGGGATTATAGCCATCGGCAGTGGTAGCACACAAAAAAGTATCCAGCATGGATTCAATGAATTGGGGAAACGAATAGGCCAGTGCTTCCCAATTCTGGAAGATATCTCGCCAGTTGCCTTCGTAATCCAATCGCTGCGATCCATCTGGTTTTTTAAGATTTATAGAAAATCGATTCCATGGGCGGCTGGGGTCGCCGTGCCGGCGGCTGAAAGTCAGCGGTAAATAGGTATTCAAAAGACGGCGCAGGTCGGGAGAATTGGTGTCGGTGGCACGGACGCGCAGGTCGGAGAGGTGAATTTTCTCCGGCAGGGTGGCAAAAAAGTCGGTATGTTCCGCTGGAAGGTCATGCTGGTGGGTATGCACAAAATCGAGCAGGTCGGCTTTTTCGATCCAGTACGAGTTAGCAAACACCCCGCCGCGCATGATATTGAAAAGCACATTTGAAAAATGATGCGTACTAGCCAGTATACTTTCTGAAACCTGCAAGCCATCCGCACTGGCGACAATTTTTTGCAGGTTGAAGGTACTGTAATCAATGTCCTGCTCAATTGCCTGCTTTTTAGCTTCAAGAGGAGACTTGAGGAAATCGATCAAACGCACCAGCGAGGCATGATCCTGATTCACATCCGCCACCAGATGCCAGCCGGTTTCCTCAGCGACTTCCAGATGCAGCACCGCATGGACAAAATAGGCACCACGCTCACCACGGATTTCTTTTTCCTGCTCAAGCCCCCCCCCGAATCGGAAGGTGTCCAGCTGCTTCGATGACAGCAACACCCCAAGAGGTTTAAGCCCTACCTGAAACACCGTATTTGCAGACAGCGATTCACTGGGTTCTGCCAGATCGGTCAGTCGCGAGTTGAGCGCAAAAAGACCAAGATTGGTTTCCTCTTCCAATTCACTGCGCTTGTAGGCATCCAGCAGACAACTATATAAATTTTGGGTGGCCGAGCTGATGTTTGCAGGAAGAACGTTTTGTAAACCATCCAGTAATTCCACATCACAGGGGATTCTTAGATGGCTAATGTTGCGCAACCAGGCAGTCTTGATAAAGCCGAACCGGTCGCCGGTACGCCAGGCATAGCGAAATACCAGTTCCAGCGAGTGATTAATTTCCTCAAAGACCAACGCCGTGCCGGGAACGTTCTTATACAGGCTGCGCTCCACATGGTATTGCCCCTGCTGACGGATAGAAAATGGCTCCCAAAGCCAGGTTTGCGTCCCGCGTGTGACCCGCAGAATGGTTTTCGGCCCGGTGTTTTCGCTGTTATCAGCGAGTTTATCCTCGGTGTAATAGGGAAATAATGCCGATTCAGCGTTAACCCGCCCGGCTGTTAGACCACCCGTAGATGAAACAAACAGCCAGTGATCCGACCCGCTGACCACGCTCATAAAGAATGGCGGCATGGAGTCATAATGCTGAATTTTGTAAAATGTTTCGCCAAGTAAAGAAACATATCCCCCAACCGGTTCGGCTGGCGGAGGTGTGAGCAAGTTTTCACCGATGTAAGTAGGGGTAAATTTTGGGGACATTTATGTATCTCTCCATCGGGCTTACAGCGTGGTGATTTTCACCCAATCCACCACAAAGCGCGCCAGGTTGTTTTGAATTTCCTCCACGGCAAGCGCGGGCAGACCGTAATAAGGCTGGTGGATGCCATTGGTTTTGAAGGGATATGTGCCACCCAGCGCAAGGTTGAGAATCAAAAATTTTTCGTTATCGAAAGCCCACGAGCCAAAAAATGTGACCATCGGACGGGTGATACGGTAAACCAATGCATCATTCACAAAGAAGGATAATTGATTGGGGGCGCACTCAGCAGTGTAAATATGCCATTCAGCGATGCTCTCGTTTGGGTAGAAATATTTTTTATTAACCAGCGCGGCTTCACCGGAAAAATTTCCTCCATGAGCGGCAACACTGACCCAGTCGGGTTCACCTACGGCCTCCATGACATCAATTTCTCCGCAGGCTGGCCACGTACCATTCACCCCTAGTGTCCAAAAAGCTGGCCAGGTTCCCTCAATGACAGGTATTTTCAAGCGGGCAGAAACCCTACCATATCGAAAAGTCAGTTTTTCACGCGTATGAATGCGCCCAGAGACAAAATCGAAGCAGTCGCCTTGTGGTGTGCAAAAGCCGGGTCGGTAACGCGCGTGCAGAACCAGCGCACCTTCACAATCCGTTTCGCTATGCGAAATATAGACCGTCTCCGGCGAGTCAATGTAGGCTTGCTGTTCGTTGTTGTAAATGCTACCCGTAACTTCTACATTCCATACATCTCGATTGAGATTCGGAGCAGTGAAATCATCAAAGAAAAGCGTTTCAGGGTTGTTTTTCATAGACACGCACGAAATCCACCAGATATTGAGCCGGGAAAACCGTCTGCGGGCTGACCATGCCACCCAGCGTACCGCCAACTGCCAGGTTGAGGATGAAGAAAAACGGCTGGTCAAAGACCCACGGGCGGTTGCCGACATCTTCCCGGGTGACCGTGTGGTAAGCTTCGCCATCATAAAACCAGGTAATCTGGTCTTTATCCCATTCGATAGCATAAATGTGAAAGTCATCGGCAATATTGTAGGTTTGACGATTCCATTCACTGATGCCCAAAGCGCCAGAGTACCCGGGCCCATGCAATGTACCGATGATTAAATCAGGCTCTTTCCCAATGTATTCCATAATGTCAATTTCCCCGCAATCTGGCCATCCAACTTGGCTAAAATTCGAGCCCAGCATCCAGAAAGCCGGCCAAAAACCTTTACCTTGCGGAACTTTCAGTCGGGCTTCCAGCCGCCCATACTGAAACTCCTGTAAGCCCTCGCTCTTGAGGCGTGCGGAGGTGTAATACGATCCGTTGTACTTTTCTTGATGCGCCTCAATAACCAGATAACCATTTTCAACACGGGCATTTTGCGTCCGGTCGGTGTAATATTGCATTTCTCCGTTACCCCAGCCATGACCGCCAATGTCATAGGTCCAGTTGGCACGGTCTATCTGGTCGCCGTCAAATTCATCGTGCCAGCTCAGAGTCCAGCCTTCTAGCGCCGGGATAGGTGTAGGTTGGGGGGTGGAGGGAACAGGCGGGGCACACCCCACCGCACTTACGATCAAAACAAAGCAAAGCGCAATCAACAGAAAGGCAGAGGAGTGTTTCATCACAAATTCCTGTCGGATTTATCCCTTGACCGAACCAGCTGTTAAACCGGAGACAATATAACGCTGCAGGAAAAGAAACAGTACCAGCATCGGCAGGGTAAGCATCAGCACAGCAGCTGCCAGGGTTGGCCAATTACTGCCGTACACTCCTTGAAAGACGATCAAACCGCGTGTAATAGGGTAGTAATCCTTATTGGTCAGGTAAATTGTCGGAGCAATCAGTTCATTCCAAATGCCAATAGCATGCAAGACGATTACAGTGGCAATTGCGGGCCGTATCAGCGGCATGACTATCGTCCACACAAAACGGGCATAACCACAGCCATCCAGCGCTGCCGCCTCATCCAGTTCTTTTGGAATGGTTTTAATGTAGTTGACAAGGATCACAATCCCTATGGGATTAACAATGAAAAGCATAATGTAGCCAATCGGGTTGTTATATAGCCCTAAATTGAGAATGAGTTGGAACTGCGGAATAAGCGCTGGTGGTAAAAAGAGTGCGATGACAAACAGAGTCAATATCGCACCAGAATACTTAATATACCCGCGCGCGATCGGGAAAGCCACAAAAACAGCGGCAAGGATGTAAATTGTTGTGGCAGAGAAGGTGTACAGAACAGAATTCAGTAAATATTTTGGAAAATTGGCTTTCGTCCACGCTTCCCTGAAGTTGTCAAATTGAAATTCGGTCGCAAGAGAGGTAGCATCTTTCATGAACGACGGCATGGTTTTAAGTGAAGTATTGACCAACATCAATAATGGCCCTATGTAAAGCAGCGCGAGGAAGATCATCACCACATAGGAGCCAATAACTCCCCAGCGAATTCTTCGGAAGGAAACGTTATGGGAAGATGGGGTGGTGTTCATCCTAAAATCCTTTTCTCTCTACGTTGCAGAAATTGTTGCAGAGTCATACCAATGACCAGCACCAACAGGAATAACACAATCGAGGCAGCCGCAGCGTAGCCTTGCCGAAAACTGGTCGTGACACTGCCAGATGTTTGGCCAAAGCCGGTGGCATAAATGAGATAACCGAGAACCTGCGTGCCGTTTCGATAACCCAACAATACAAGAAATAGCTGCCAGGCTTGCAAACTGCCAATGGCGTTGAGCAGCAAGTTGGTGTTTACGCTGGGCGTGAGCAGCGGCCAGGTAACATTGGTGAACACCTGCCAGCTGTTTGCCCCATCTATCCGCGCTGCTTCATATAATTCACTGGGGATGGTTTGTAAGCCGGCAATGAAAATCATCATGGTAATGCCAAGGTTGGCCCAAATTTGGATGAAAATAACCCAGGCAAACGCTTCGGCAGGCTGGCCTCCAAGAAATTCAGAGCGCATGCCGAAGAGTGCCAGCAACTTTGCCATTGGGCCGCCAATCGGAAAGAGGAACAGCGACCACATTAGACCTTGAATCACTACACCGAGTATGACTGGCATGAAATAAATAGTTCGAAAGAAATTCGATAACTTAAGTTTTTGATTGACAATCAACGCCACAAACAAACCGAGCGTAAATTGGACGATAGTGACGACAAGACTAAATATCAGGGTTCGCTTAAGCGCATCCAGATTATCCAGCGAGGCGCGGCCCATAAATAGAAATTCACGATAGTTATCAAATCCTATCCAACGAACCGGTGCACCCCTAATACCGGTAGCATCGGTGAAGGAATAAAATGCGGTTGCCATGGAAGGACCGAGTGATATCAGAAAATAAAAGAACAACCCGGGTAAAAGCAGAAGGTATGGTGTCAACTTCGACCAGCCGCGGCCAAAATGATAAGACATATCAGCACCTTTCCTTTCTGTAAAAAGGCTGGGCTTCTTGCTCTGGCAAGAAGCCCAGTTATGGAATAAGTTACCGCACTGCATCCAGCCCGGCTTGTAAATCAGCCTGCACTTTATTGGCCAGATCTTGCGGGTCATCAAAGGTGCCAAACGGCTTGAAATACGAAGCCCACGGGTTGGCATATTGACCAGCACCTTTGGGGGCAACCCAGTATTGTTCGTACCCCACCCGGAAATTGGCGAGATAGGGAGCTATGTCAGCACCAATTTTGGTGCTAAGCTTGGCAGTCGGCTGGGTCGGGATAAAACCAACCGCATCGACAAACGCCTGATAATTGGCAGGTTCAGAAAACTCCTTAAGATACAACAAAGCAGCTTCTTTGTTGGGGGTATTATTGGCAATTGCCCAACCCTGATCATACTTACCAAACCAGAACTTGTTGTCTTCTGCATTGTCGGAACCAGGGAAGGGGATATAGCCCCAATCGAAATCAGGCTGAGCTGCTTCAATCGCAGGAGCATACCAGCTGCCACCAGGAAACATTGCCACTACACCGGAGGCAAAGCGGCCGGGAGCAGCGTCACCAGCAATACCGCTTGCCCCTTCTTCCATCATGTCACGGGCGTAAACTTGCATTTTACGCCACATATCCAGTGATTTTGCATCATTCCACTTAATCGCACCAGTCCACAATCCCTCCACCAGGGCTGCCTGATCAGGATACATTGCCCCCAGCAAACCATAAGCACCAACAAAAATCGGCCAGCCGTCTTTACCACCAGCAGTCATGCAGGGAATTTTAGCAGCCTTGAAGCTTTCACAAGCCGCAACCAGTTCCGGCCATGTGGTAGGAACGGTGACATTGTATTGTTCAAAGAGATTCTTGTTATAGAAAATGCCACTGTATACCACTCGCCCTAGATTGACGGCGTAAACTTTTCCATTGTAGGAGCCGGCATCCGTGATAGTGGGGGTATCGTAGTATTGTAGGAAATCCTGCCCGGTCAGGTCCATCAGTAAACCGGCTTCGATTAATTGCTGCCAGTTTGGCGGGTCAACCATTTTCATGTACGGCTGGGCGCCATTGGCAAAACCAAAGATATCCAGCACATCAATATCATTCGCCGAAAGGCGGGTTTGCGAAACGGTGCTGAGGTCGTTGGCATTCACAATGGACATATCCACGGTGATATTAGGGTGGCGGTCCTGGAACTGTTTGTTGAACGATTCCATAAAGGCCACCATAGGTGGATTCTGGTGAACCAGCACACGCAGCGTGACTTTTTGTGCGGGCTTTTCGCCGCTGGCAGTGGTCGCTTGCGGTTGAGCGCTATCCCCGGCAGGGGTTGCCGGAGAGGCGCAGGCAGCCAGAAGAGTGGCAAATACCACCATCAGGCTTACAAACAGGAAAAATTTTTTGGACATCGGTTCCTTCTCCTTCTATTCATTTGAAAGTTGGCGGGATAGATCGACGGGACAAACGACGCTTAATTTCATTGTAAGGAATTACCTTGCCCCGGTCTTGGAAAAAAGCGTGAAATGAGTGGACAAAACATAGAATCCCGGTCAAGCAAAATAGGGTTTTATTTCCCCTTCCGCTTCACTCGTTTTCCGATCGATTCAGGCGTTCACTACCAGCATCTTTCCGTTGGGTAGTGCATTAGATTGAAAGAATTACCTGAATAACCGCTCTTTATCGGATAAATTCTGCCATGGTAAAACATCCCTAACCAAGGCATACCCCTATGGCTGAAATGGGGTTATTCAGGCGCGCCGGAAAGCCTCTGGCGAGAGACCCGTTTCGCGGTGAAATACCCGACTGAAGTATCCGCTGTCACTAAAACCAACCTTCAATGCAATTTCGGTAACACTTAATCCGCTTTCTTTTAACAATTTTTTAGCCTGATGAACGCGGTAACGCTGCAAGTACTTGATAGGAGTGGTACCCAACTCCTGCCGGAAACAAAAGGTCAGGTAGTCTTCGGCAATATTGATTTGATTAGCTATTTCACTGCGTGTAATCGGCAAGGCATAATTTTCATGAATAAATAGCATTGCCTGCCTCACCAACCGCTGGGCATCCATACTCAAGCGACGTTTACGCTCCAGTGCTGCACCGATATGTGCAATCGTTTCATCGATTGCAAAAAGTCCTTTTTGCAATACTACTGCTACCCCTTCGTTCAGGCGAACCAGGTCGTTTTCAGTCAGATCTTTACCTGTGATCACTATCACCGGAATATTGCGCGCCCAGCGAGCCTCGCGCATGGCTTGCAACACGGCAAATCCATCCATTTCCGGCATCTGTAAATCCAACAATACCAGATCTACTTTTTCCTTGAGCAAGATGCTGAGCGCCTCACGCCCGTTTTGTGCAGCCAATACACGGTTGGCAGGAGAATGCAAACGAATCATACGGGCATGCATATCCAATGCGCTCACATCATCATCCACCACCAAAAAAGTACGCACAGTTTGTGCTGGTGATTCTGAAATAGCTAGATTCTGGTCAATAACACGTAGAAGGGCATTCGGTTCTATGGGTTTGGTCAAATACTCCAGATTGAGGAGTGCTTCACGCTGACCGGAAGCACTGTAAAACATAACTGGAATTTCCTGGGCTGAGGGCAGGTTCTTAATCATCTTCATAGCCCGCCAAGCCATACCCGCTTCATCTTTGATATCCAGTATTATTGCATCCGGCGGATCGACCGCCAGCCTTGCCTGCCACTCTTTAGACTGATAAAGTGGTACCGAAAGCAAACGCACGCCCTGCTGGAGCAAGGATTCTGTCAGGCGCTGACGGTCTTCGGGTACCTGAAATAACAAAAGAATGGTTTTCTCCGGGACAAGCGTTGGGATGGTGGAAAGAGTCTGTTTTTCGAGAGGGTGTAATTCGGGCAATTTCACCAGAAAAATCGATCCTTCGCCTGGAACACCAGTTGAAGTAATCTCTATTTGCCCACCGTGCATTTCGACCAGTGTTTTACAAATGGACAGTCCCAACCCCAAGCCAGGGTAGCCGCCCTCAATACTGTGTTCGGAACGGTAAAAAGCATCAAAAATTTTTTCCTGCTCCTCAAAGCGAATCCCCAGACCGCTATCACGCACGGCAATCCAAACCTGCCCATCTTGTGTCGAAACAGATAAACTGACTTCCCCGGTTGATGTGAATTTTATGGCATTATTAACCAGATTAAGCACTACCTGACGCAAACGGACACGGTCACCCCACACCCAGGGACCGGTTTCGGGCAAGTCGATGTGCCACGTCAAGCCCTTATCCAGGGCAAGTTGATTGCCGCTGTCAGCAACTACCCGCAGAGTTTCACCCAGATTAACTGCTTCGTACTGCAAACGCAATTGACCCGCGCCGCTGGATGCCAGGTCAATCACATCGCCAATCAAGCCACCGAGGTGTTGAGCGTAAGCATGGACACGTTCAATATCACGTCGGATGGATTCGGGCAATACAGCGGTTTGCTCATCGCTCTCTTCAAGAATCAGCCCGCTGAGACCAACAATCAAATTCAATGGTGCGCGCAATTCGTGGCTGATGGTGGAAAGAAAGCGGCTTTTCAGTCGGTTGGCTTCTTCGGCGGCTCGCCGCGCTTCGGTTGCCTGGCGGTAAAGCCGGGCTGTGTTCAAGGCGCTGCCCAATTGCTGGACAATTGCACCGTACAAATTGAGGTGAGCTGTATCAAAAACCATAAAACCGATTTGACCGGTCTGGTCAGTTAACGGGACGAGGGTTAATTGGAATGAGCAGTCATCAGCGAATAAACCCCCAGGTGGATAATCCTGACTGCGGAAACGACGTAGAGGTTGGACGGGATCGAGTGCATTACGCAGTACACTCCACGCAAAGGGGTCATCACCTTCCTGCTCAAAGATAACTACTTGCGCCAGTTCGATGCCCAAATCCGGTAGGTAGCGCGCAAGTATATCGTAGATTTGTTTTTCTTCCAGTGCGGTAAGCAAGCGGGCGGTGAGTAGTGATAAACGGCTTGAAGTCCAGCGTTCTTGCAGAACATATAGACGGTACTGCTGCTGCATCTGCGCGCTGATAGCCACTCGGGCTTCGTCCAATAAGGTCTGACCCAAAGGGAGGTTGCTGTCACCTTTCAAGCTCTGCGCAAGCATCGAGATCGAATCCTGCCATATATGAGCACCGTCCTGGCTTTTACCAGTGCGCTGCAAGACTTCACTCAACGCAGTTCGAAAGACATCTGGTTTGCCCGTGTCAATACTGACCTCGAAGGCTTCAGTGAGATTGCGGCAGAAGGCAAGAGTTTCATTTTCCGACAGATCAAAGGCTTGTCTCTGTATTTTCGTAGCCATTTGTTGGTACAAGGGCTGTTGACCTGTTATAGTCATTTCTACCGGGGCACCCCACCCACAGCCACAGGATTGCCGCACAACCAGATAGGTATCCACCTCGATAAAATCAGGCAAAGGCTGGTTTAGGGTTAGACACCGATACATATGCTCGACTGCCTGATACCCCATGTTGAAAAGGGGTAAATGCACGCTCGTTAGAGCAGGCTGCTGGACCGCGCCTTCCAGACGATTGTCAAAACCAATAACTGCCACATCTTCGGGAATGCGAAGACCAGCCAGTTTCAATGCATCCATCGCACCAATGGCTGATTCATCATTGCTGGCAACCAGAGAGTCGAACTCAGTCTGGCTGGCAAGGATTTGCTGAACACCGGCAATACCACCATCGTATACATGACGACAATAGACAATCAGCCGTTCATCCGACTCAAGCTCAAATTGAGAACAGGCAAGCCGGAAGTTATCCAACCTCTGACCCGAATCGCCGCGAAGGTCATCCATAGAACCTGCGAGAAAGGCTATCCGACGGCGTCCATGTTCTACCAGATGTTTTACGGCAGCCATAATCCCGGCAGCGTTATTTGCCATGATGGTTGGGCCAGGCTCGCCGGAACCAATGAATAAAACCGGAAACCCGGCAGCGTGGAGCTGCTGGATGTATTCAGCGCGATTCGTGGAATGCAGGGGGGCGGCAACGATTAGACCATGAGTATTCCACGGACCAACGGGAACAAAGTCCTGCTCTTCGGCAGCCACCGGCCAGGCTGGGCGATAGGGATCGCTCGGGCTGGCTGAGGGACCAATTCCACAACCGAACAAAATATTGCAGTTCAAGGACTGCGCAGCGCGGCTCATCCCTCGAAAGATGGGCATGAGATAGCTTAAATTTGTGGCTGTGCGATAAAACTGCCAACCGGCTAACACGCTAATCGTTGGGCGGGAAGTTGCCGGAAGTCGCATAATAATCCGTATATTCTAGATGGTTTAAGTTCCGAATGAGGGAAACTATCGTAAATAGAATAACATAGATCACCAGACGATGCAACTTGCGCTGAAAATAGTGCTTTTTTCTCTCAGAATTTTTCAGCCAAAAGTTGGCACACCCTATTCCCCACAGAATGAAATTTTCTATTCAATTCCTGGTTGATTTTACGACTCCAAACAGTCGACTTATGCTTATGGCAGAACAACATGGAGAACTTGTGCGCGATTTCCGCCAATACCCCCTTGGAAACTTTTTATCTGAGTTTTACAACTCACCTCTTAGAAATTTCATTTATGTTGGCAAATTCCTTGCATCGCATGGTTTGTTTCATTTTTCAACTGCTTAACAATTATGCAAGGGATGGTGAGCCAGGCATGGAAAACCACTATAATTTAACCGGGATTATTCTATTTACTTCCCCATTGGATTCGTTTCGCTTTTCAGTATTCAGGAGTTGCAACCTTCCATGCCGGCATCGAAAAGCATTCTCTACATCGAAGATAATTTTGACAACCGCTTGCTGGTGCGTCGATTGTTGGAACACGAGGGATTCACAGTTTTTGAAGCCGAAAATGCCCACCAGGCATTGGAAGTACTTCGAACCAATCGCCCAGATTTGATATTAATGGATATCAACATGCCTGAAGTGGACGGTTACATGTTGACCCAGCAAATCAAAGCCAATCCGTTGTTGCGTCCTATACCCGTGGTTGCATTAACCGCCAACGTAATGCGGGGGGACAAAGAACGAACCTTGCGGGCTGGCTGCGATGGGTATATTGAAAAGCCAATCGATGTTGACCGCTTCACTCATCAGGTTGGCGCATTTCTCTTTCCCGTTGGATGAAAACCACCATGAGCGCAGCCACTGAAAATTCCACGAGCGATAAACCATATGCTGCCAGCCATGTTGCCGGGTTACCCAAGGATGCGACTGTGCTGGTTGTCGAAGACAATGTATCTAATTTTGTGCTCATTGCCCGTATGTTGGGCTTTCTCGGCATCCACTGCGAATGGAAAACCTCTGGGTACGAGGTGGTCGAATTTGCTGAAACCCTGCCACGCCTGGATCTGATTCTGATGGATATCCGTCTGCCATATGAAGATGGTTACTCGGCATTCAACAAAATCCGCCAGCACGATCGTTTCAAGAACGTCCCGGTGGTTGCCGTTACCGCAGAAGCCAGCCTGGAACAGATGAATAAAGCCCGCAAAGCAGGTTTTGAGGGTTTTCTGGGCAAGCCACTCAATCCGGATCGCTTCCCGGATCAAATTCAACGCATCCTGGCTGGCGAACCGGTCTGGGAAATGGAATAAGGATTTTTGGCATGAGTGACTCCATCGCACCGAAACCCCGCCGACCCTTCGCCCATTTTTCACCACGGTTAAAACAAAAATCTGTCTGGCTGCTGGGGTTATTAATCATCATTCCAGTAATCATTCTGGTTTCCTCACTCTTCATTGCATTTTTGCTTTCCCAATCCACTGCTACTGGCGGAGTAACACTCAACCAAATTCTTCGCAGCCCGCTCCTCTGGGCAGGCGTTTTCCTCAGCCTTGCCAGTGCGGCGGTATTCGCATGGTTATTTATCCAGGCAATCATTGTTCCAGTCATTAATCTTGCCAATCAGGTTAAAAAATTAGCCAGCGGCGATTGGAGCCAGAAATTTCCAGTACAAGGCAACGATGAACTCGGGCTGATCGGTTACTCACTCAACCAGCTCCGCAATGAACTTGGGTTAATGTACCGGAAAATCGAGCGCCAGGCGATGACCCAATCCGCCAGCCCGGAATTTGGTTTGGCTGAATCAGGTTTGATTTCAATCCCGGAGGAAGCCCCGGTCGGTTTGGAGAGCGGTCTTCACCAGGATTTGTTCTTCGAGCCGCTCGAATTCGACCGCCCGGAAGAAAGCCTGTTGTACGCTGCGTCTCAACAAATCAGCCGGGCGAGTGATGAAGGAGAAATTTACCGAATTTTCGAAGATACGTTCAGTAAAGTAAATTATGCCTGCGCAATTTTCGATATTTTTCCAGACATGTTACGACTGGTTCAAATTGTCGATCGGCAAGGACGTGTTTCGGATAAATCGCTCAAAGGTATCTCCATCCAATCCCGAAATTTACAATCCTTACTCCAGGACAAGGATGTGATTGTGCTGGATAATCAGCCTGCCGAAAGAGAATTGAACGACCTGTATGCCTTTTTTGAAGGTAGAAAGTGCACGTCGGTTGCAATATACCCGCAATTCTTAAATCTCAAAGCCGTACGCGTGGTTGCCATCGGTTCACGTAAACCCACGCCACTTTCTGCACTAAACCTGCAGCCTTTCAGTCATTTGGTGCAAACTCTAGCCGCAACTTTGCAGCGCCTTTCGGAAATCCGCTCCCTGCGTAATCAGATGAGCGCGTATGAATCGCTTGCCAGTGTCAGTCAATCCATTAGCTCGGAATTCAACTTGCGCGCGCTGTACCAACTGGTGCACGAAAAAGTCACCGCACAAATAGGCAAAGATATTTCCTTCTCGATTGCCATTTACGACAACCGAAAAAAACAAATTCACTTTCCCTATCACTTTGAGGATAACAAAGTTACCTTTATCGATCCTTTTCCCCTCGGTGAAGGCTTGACCTCCTATTTAATTCAAAACAAAACTTCGCTGCTCCTGCCGTTAAAGTTCCAGCCGGATACCCTGCCGACAACGTACAACACATACCAGTACATGAATGCGGTCTCGGACGTCGAGCGGGATGCCTTGCGGCTTGGCGCAAAAATTGTTGGTAAACCGGCAAAATCCTGGTTGGGTGTGCCACTCCTGTTCGGCGGCGAAGTGATCGGCGCCATGATCGTTCAGGATGTTGACAAAGAAGATCGTTTCGATGAAAAACATCAGGTGATGCTCGAAACCATTGCTCCGCAAATTGCGATTGCCATTCGTAACGCCCAGTTGGTCGAGGATATGACCGCCACCTTGCAAGCTTACGACCTGGAGCACACCCTGCTTTCAACACTGATGGAAAATGTCCCCGAAAAAATCTATTTCAAAGACATTGATGGGCGATATTTGCGGGTATCCAATTCCTACCTGAAAGAGATGGGGGTTACGTCCGCTGCTGACTTATTGGGGTACACGGACGAAGAAATCCTGCCGGGTGAGGCAGGACATCAGCGACACCAGGAAGACGCTCGGGTAATTTCCTCCGGGATTGCCCAGGTTGGACAGATGATTCAAAAAACCAGCGACAACGGCGACTTAACCTGGGAACTGACATCCCGGGTGCCCTTATCGATCTCCGGTGAAAGTGCCAGCGACCAACCCTACGCATTGTTGGTAATTTCGCAGGACATCACCGATCTCAAGAAAGCCGAGGCTCTGAGCAATCGTCAGAACCAGCAGTTATTGACCGCAGCGGAAATCGCCCGCGATGTGGCTGGCTCGCTGGAAGCGAATCAGGTATTGAAAAATGCGACCGATTTGATCCGTGAGCGGTTTGGGTATTATCACGCTTCGGTTTTTGTCGTCGAGCCAACCCGCAAATTTGCCATTCTCACCGAGGCATCCGGCGAAATCGGCAACATGATGAAGACCGCTGGTCACCGATTGGCAATTGGCTCCCGTTCTCTGGTTGGCCAGGCAGTTGCCCGCGCTCAAACAGTGGTTTCCAACAATACCCGCTCCAACCCGGATTATTATCCTAACCCCCTGCTGCCGGATACGCGAGCAGAGCTGGTCGTGCCGCTGAAGATCGGCGCAAAGGTATTGGGTGCGCTGGATGTCCAGGCTGACCGGACGGACGCCTTCAAAAGTGAGGACATTCAAACCCTCGAAATTCTGGCTGATCAACTGGCGATGGCAATGGAAAATGCCAACATGTTTGCTCGCGCTCAAGAAAACCTTGCCCGGCACCGCCTGCTGCACCAAATCACAACCGCCATTTCGACCAGCGCCAACATAACTGAAGCCATGGAGCGTACCGTTTTCAGCTTGCGAACCACGCTGGGTGAAGAGCGTGTGGCCATTTACCTGGCAGATGCCCAAGGCAACCTGAATATTCACAGCGCCAGCGGCTACGAAAACTTGGATTTATCCAAATTGAATACCCGCATTGGTGAAGGGCTCATCGGTTTTGTTGCACAACAGCGGCACCCCTTGCGGATTAACGATACAAACATGGATCCGCACTTCCGCTTGCCACACCCCGATACCCGCTCCGCTCTCGCTGTTCCAATCCTATTTTCTGACGAAATTCTTGGTGTCCTGTGTCTTGAGTCCGACCAGGTAGAACGCTTTAATGAAAACGACCAGGAAATCATCGGCGCACTAGGGGATTCGCTTGGCGCGATCATCACCAATGCTCAGCTGGTTGATCAAATCCGTAACCAGGTTGACCGGCAGCGAACGCTGTTCGAAATCACCAGCAAGATTCGCCGCTCGGTTGATATCGAAACAATTCTACGCACTTCGGTGACGGAAATTAGCAAAGCTATTGGCGCTAAACGGGCTTCCATCCAGATTGCCCCTCCGGAGCCGGGGCGCGTTGATCAACCTGTGCCAGGCACGGAGTCGCCCCCCGCCGGTCAGGATCATCACCTCACCGCCAACGACCATCCCAGTCACAACAACGGTCATAAACCAGAGGAATTCGTCTCATGAACCTGATCCAGCAGCTGAATCCCTCACATACTCCTGAACACATTTCCCGCAAGGGCGAATTAATGGTCTGGCGGGAGCGCATTTTGCAAACAACACTGCTTTTGCTGGCTGCTGGCGGGATGGTCATTTATATTCTGGCGCTGCAGCGTGCACTAAGCCTGCAAGACCGGACAACCATCATCATCTATTCGACGGCACTGGTTACTGCGTTTGCGCTTGCTTTGATCCGCGCCCTCCCGTTTGGATTGCGCACCGGCGCGCTGATGCTGACCATCTACGCCCTGGGTGTCCAAAACCTGGTAGTTTATGGCGTAACCCGCAACAGTGTTGCCTATATGGTAACGCTTATCTTTCTGGCGGGCCTGCTACTGGGCATTCGCCAGGGTTTTGTAGCCATCTTTATCGCCTTCCTGACCGTGGTTGGAATGGGATATGGGATGAATTATGGCGGTATGAACCCGCCATTGCCGGAAACTTTGTTGAATTCAATGAAGTTCAGCAACTGGATCAATGTTGCAGTGCATGTCAGCCTGGTAGGTACCTTTGTAGTCGCCTCCATTTACATCATCCTGAACGGCCTGCAAACTTCATTGCTCCAGCAGCGTACACTCACCATGCAATTGAATGCTTCGCGATTGAACCTCGAAAAGAATGTTGAAGAACGCACGGCGGCTTTGCAGCGTCGTTTGGTTCAAATCCGCACGGCAACAGACATAGCCCGTTCGATCAACACCATGCTCGACCCAGATATTCTCCTCCAACAGGTTGTTGATCTGATCCAGAAAGAATTCAACCTGTACTACGTAGGTGTCTTTTTGATCGATGCCAAAGGGGAATACGCTGTGTTGAAAACCGGGTCTGGTGACGCTGGCAAACAAATGGTTGCTCTTGGTCATCGGCTGGCGGTCGGCGGCAATTCGATGATTGGCTGGGCAACCGCGCGCAAGGAAGCCCGTATTGCTCTCGACACCGGTGCAGAGGCTGTGCGTTTCAACAATCCTCACCTGCCATTAACTCGTTCCGAAATCGCGCTGCCAATTGTCAGCCGGGACATCTGTCTCGGCGCACTGACAATCCAATCCGTCGAACCGGAAGCCTTCGATGAGGACGATATCCGCATTCTACTTGGCATCGCCGATTCGATTGCCATTGCCCTCGAAAATGCGCGCCTCTTCCAACAAACCCAGCAGAGCCTGGAAGAAATCCGTTCGCTTAACCGTGCTTACTTGATGCAATCCTGGAAGGAAGTCCAATCCCAGATGGGTGTCGTAGAATATTCCTACCAAAATCCAATGACTTCTGGCAACGAGCTCATCAGCAACCACGTACACATTCCACTGACCTTGCGTGATCAGGCTATCGGCAATCTGACCCTTGATGTGGGCGAGAAAACTCTTTCGCCAGAAGAAATGGAATTAATTGATGGTGTGGTCAGTCAAACCGCCATTGCTCTCGAAAACGCGCGCCTGATCCAGGAAACCCGGCGCAAGGCTGTTGAAGAACAACACATCAGCCAGATGACTGCCCAGTTCTCCCGTGCCAACACGGTTGAACAAATACTAAAAACTGCACTGCGTGAGATTGGCAGCTTGCCCAACATTGCCGAGGTCAGCGTTCAACTTATCCCGCCGCATGAATCGCCATTAGAGGAGGTGCAGGGGTGAACAAGAATATCAATCCACCCACCAAACCACTCAACCTCCCAACTGTTCAAATCGGATGGCTCGAACTTGGCGATATTCTCGAAAAATCCCTCCAACCGATCCTGAATCTGACCAGTATTTTCAGCGTTGCCGGTTACCTTGCCATCGCCTATCTGCTGGCGATTCGCAACGTCATTTTGGTACCGCTACTGTTGTTACCTTTGCTGGTGGCAATCCTCGCTGCAACCTTTCGCCGCGATCTGCCCTATGCCGTGCGAGTCATCATCCTGATTGGTTTCTATTTGTTGATCGGCTCAGGCATGTTGTTCATGTGGGGGATCAATCCGGTTGGTATCATCATTTTGGTGATGGCAGTCCAGGGGACGTTCTTTTTGTGGGGCGCTACCCCGGGGCGTGTTATGCTGGCAGTCAGCACAATCAGTATCCTTGGATTTGGAATAATTCACCAAACAGGCTGGATTAAGACCATAGGGATTTCTCCAGCGACTGTATCGATTCAGGAAGTGGTCTTGACGATTGCCGGTTTTGTTCTGGTAAACCTGTTCCTGGCAATCACTGCAGGCAACTTGCTGAACGGCTTGAATCAAACCGTCAAAACCGAGCGTGAACTGACCCAGGCGCTCGCCTATGAACGTAGTAATCTTGAGTCCCGTATTGAAGAGCGCACCCGCCAGTTAACCCGCCAGACCCGCCTGATGGAACTGGCTGCCGAAATTGCCCACCAGATTTCACTGGAAACCAGCCGGGAGAAATTATTCCACAACACGATTCACCTCATTCGCGAAAGATTGGGCTACTATCACGCCGGAATTTTCTTGATGGATGAGCAGGATGAATATGCTGTCCTGGTTTCCGCGCTAGGTGAAGCTGGTGAAAAGATGCTGGCTCAAAATCACCGACTGAAAAAAGGGGAAGAGGGAATTGTCGGTTACGTAGTGTATCGTGGACAAGCACGCATTGCGCTGGATGTCGGCAAGGATGCAGTGCATTTCAAGAACCCCCTCCTGCCACTCACCCGTTCGGAAATGGCTCTGCCAATCAAGACCGGTGATCGCGTCCTCGGCGCGCTGGATATTCAATCCACCGAAGCAGAAGCATTCACTGATATCGATGTCCAATCCCTGCAAGTTATTGCCGATCAGCTGGCTGTTGCGCTCGACCGCATCCGGCTGTTTGAGGAGCTGCGCCAAACGGTTGAGAACCTGGAAAGCAGCACCCGTGCTTCCACGCGCAAGACCTGGCGGATACACCTGCGCAGCACCAGCCTGAGCCGCGGATTCCGTTACACCCCTGCTCAAAAGAAGATTGAAGCCATCGACGCAGATGCGACTCTCGTCTCCACTGAAGATCTCCGCCAGGCTATTCGCATCCCCTTACTCATC
Source organism: Bellilinea sp. (assembly GCA_034411135.1). Lineage (GTDB taxonomy): Bacteria > Chloroflexota > Anaerolineae > Anaerolineales > Anaerolineaceae > Bellilinea. The sequence continues at coordinate 258,673 of DAOUMN010000021.1, read as the reverse complement.
CGCGGTGAGGTGATCGGGACACTCAATGTTCAATTTGATAGCAGTCAGGCGCCAAAGGAAACGGTGCGCCTGCTAGAAACGACCGCCGAACGCATCGGGCAGGCACTGGAGACCGCCCGCCTGCTGGAAGAATTGGAAATCCGTGCTGAGCGGGAGCGCCTGGTGACCGACCTCTCCACTCAGGTTCGCTCTTCGACAGATCTGGATCAGATTTTACGCACGACCGCAGTCCAGCTCAGCCAGTCACTCGGTTTAAGTGACGTGCTGGTGCAAATTCTTCCACCTGCTAAAACCCCCAGCGTAGATTCACCTGTGGAGGCTGCATGAGTATCGGAGCCCATCACGGTTTGATGAGAATGATCGCCCGGGAAGATTACAGCCCGGAAATGCATCGCGACCGCTTCGCCGCAGGGATTGCGCGCATTTCGACCGTTTTTTTTAGCATCGCAACCATCATCTTTTTACTTACTGCGGTTGCCCAACCGTACTGGCAAGTTTTTCTACTCACGGCAGCCTGCGCCGGTGGTTTACTGGCTTCCCTTTTTGCTGTGTCAATACCTGGCATCAACCCCAATCGACGCGCAATCTTATTGGGATCTGCATTGCCAGTCATTTTGATCATCATCAGTGCCCTGACCATCAACACGGCGCTACCGTTGGCATTGATCCTGTTCCTGGCAATGATCATATTGATCATGGGCACCCTTGCAGGACGGCAGCGCGACCTTGGCATCACCATTTCATTTTATTTTTCCATAATCGTACTCATGGCAGGCATTTATTCACCCCTGCCACAGATCCGCTTGCCACAGGTAGAAATCATCGCCCCCGTTATGCTGGGCATTTTGTTGATGGTCTACATCGTATTACAGATGCTGGAGTTGTTAACCACCACCCTGCGCATTAAGTTGCTGACCATTTCTCTGGCAATTGCGATCATGCCGCTGCTGGTGCTGTCCATTATTAACTCGCGTTTCTTTCAGGACGCACTGCAAAACCAAGCCAATCAAGTGCTTCATATCGCTGCCCAACAAACAGCAACACGGGTTGACTCTTTCATCAACGAAAACCGCCAATCGGTATCCAGTGAAGCATCACTCACAATCTTTGAACAGTACCTTTCTATTTCCCCGCTGTTTCGTGCCAGCAGCCCGCAAGAGACAGCGGCACAGTTAACTCTCAGCTCCCTTTCATCCCGTCAGCAGCGATATTTGCGTTCGTACGGCTTAATTGATCTGGAAGGTAAGGCAATCCTGGATATCAATCCGCTTCAGATCGGGCAGGATGAATCGAAAGCCGAATACTTCACTCGCCCACTCGCAACCGGTCAGGTTTACAATTCATCAATCCTGTTCGATCCCAAATCGCGTAGTGGATATATCTATTTCACCAGTCCGGTGCGCAATCAACGCCAGCAGATCATCGGTGTTTTGCGCGCCAAGTACGACGCTCTCGTTCTCCAGGATATTCTCGGTCACTCGGTTAATCTGGTTGGGACACGTTCCTATCCAATTTTGTTAGATGAGAATTATCTCCGCCTTGCCGATACCATAATGCCCAACAATCTTTACCGCCTGGTCGTGCCGCTGCCATCGGATGTACTCGGTCGTTTGATCAGCCAAAACCGTGTGCCCGACATTCCGATTTACGAGATGAGCACCAATGACTATGCTATTTCTGCTGCCCTGGAGAATTACCTCAATACACCCTTTTTCACGGCTGAATTTCACCAGGACTCGGTAGCCAGCCACCCCGAAGCCGGTGCCATTGTCCGTCTCAACTCGCAACCCTGGTATTTGATCTTCGTTCGCGAACAGGCTGTATTCTCCGGGCTCTTTCAGCGCCAGGGGCAGCTCTCGGTTTTAATCTCAACCCTGATTGCAGCGCTGGTAGGTCTGATTGCCAGTGTGGTTGCGGGCACCTTCAGCCACCCAATTGTCCGCCTGCAGGAGACCGCCGACCGCATCTCAGCCGGTGAATTTGACGCCCAGGCAGGTGTGGAGACCACCGACGAAATCGGTAAACTTGCGCAGGCGTTCAATTTTATGACCCAACAATTGAAAAACCTGATCAATACCCTGGAGGACCGCGTGCGCGAGCGCACCCATGAACTGGCGCAGCAAAACGAGGCCCTGCTCTTCCGCACCCGTCAGCTGCAAACCGTTTCGGATGTTGCCCGGGGGATCGTTTCTACCCAAAAGCTGGATACCTTGCTGCAACAGCTTACAATCCTGATCAGCGAACGATTTGGTTTCTACCATGTGGGTGTCTTCCTGCTCGACGACAAGAAAGAATACGCTGTGCTCCGTGCGGCGAATTCGGAAGGCGGACGACGCATGTTAGCCCGCCAACACCGCTTGCAGGTTGGACAGGTGGGTATTGTCGGTTATGTCACCGGCATGGGACAAGCCCGCATCGCAACCGATGTCGGCCAGGATGCTGTATTTTTCAATAACCCCGATCTACCAGAAACCCGCTCCGAAATGGCACTCCCATTAAAAGCTAATGATGTCGTCATTGGCGCTTTGGATGTGCAAAGCACCGTCCCCAATGCTTTTACCCAGGAAGATATCGAATTGTTCAGCATTCTGGCAGACCAGATTGCCATTGCCATTCTTAACAACCGGTTGTATTCGGAGACCTTGCAAGCCCTGGAAGAGTCCCGTCGTGTACATAGCCTGTATTTGCGCCAGGAATGGGCACAAACCGGCACTGGACGCCAGGTACTTGGTTACCGGGCAACGCCGCAAGGCATTCTGGAAGTAGAAACCTGGCAAGAAACTGCCGTGGATTCGGCATTTCACGAAGGCCAACCTTCGATCCGCGCTGCCCGGAACAACCAGCCCGCTTCGCTCGCAGTCCCCATCCGTCTGCGCGGCGAAACGATTGGGGTCATCCATATCCAAGACGCCAGTATCAACGACCGTTTATGGAGTGACGAAGAAGTACACTCGATCCAGGCAGTGGCTGACCAGGTGGGATTGGCACTTGAAAATGCCCGCCTGCTGGAGAAAACCATCCTCCGCGCCGAGCGTGAACGCCGCGTACTGGAAATAACCGGCAAGATCCGCTCGACCAACGATCCCCGCACGATGATCGATATTGCCATTCAGGAATTGAAGCGCACATTGAATGCTTCAAATGCGCAGATCATTTGGAAAGAGCAGAATCCGTTTGCCGAATTCCAAACCCAGCCAGAAAACCACGAAGCAGGCGGAAACGGCAATGGGAATACCGGATATGTTCAGAATGAGGGGCAGCAATGACCTACTTCATATCGATCACCAACGAAAAAGGCGGAGTAGCCAAAACCACCACCGCATTATCCTTTGGTGCAGCCCTGGTTGAAGCCGGGAAACGCGTTTTACTCGTGGATCTGGACTCCCAAGCCAACTTAACACTCGCGATGGGCGCCGATCCGCTCAAAGCACAGCACACCATCATCAGCACTCTAATCCACGAAGTGCCCATCGACCGCATCTGGCAGGAAAGCGGTATTCCCAACTTGTTCCTCATACCCGCAAACCACGAGTTAGGCTACGCTGAACGCATTTTGCCCAGCCGTCCCGGTTATGAAGAGAGTATCCGCCTGGCTTTTTCCAAAGCCAGCCTCCCCTTTGATTATGTCATTTTCGATTGTCCACCATTTTTAGGCGCCATGGTCATCAATGCGCTAACCGCTTCGGATTTGCTACTCATCCCCACGCAGGCAGAGTATTTTTCAATCTACGCATTGAAGAATATGATGAGCCTGGTGCGGCGTATCCGCGCTCAAAACAATCCTAATCTCACCTACCGGCTCTTATTAACCCTCTATGACCGCCGCAATCGTATTCACCGCACATTGAGCGAGCAGCTGCGCGCAAGTTTTGGTAACGGCGTGCTCGATACGGTCATCATGGTGGATACACGCCTCCGCGAAAGTTCGATCGCCGGTCTGCCAATCATCTATCACGCCCCAAAAAGCCGTTCTGCGCTTCAATATCGGGAACTGGCACAGGAGATGCTGCAATATGTCGAAAAAGCAGTTGCACAACCGGCTTGAAAACCTGTTTGCCAACATTGAAGAAGCCGCCCAGCTATCCCCGCTCACAGCTCCGCTTAGCAGCCCAGGATGGAGTTGGGAAGCAGATGCAAGCGGCAATTACACCACCTGCCACGCCTCGGTGAGCAATTGTCTTGGATATGCTGCCAGTCAGTTCATCGGTCAACCCTTTACGGAGTTTGCCCTCACCAGTGAGTCTTGCTCTGCGCTGCAAATGGCTCTACAAAATCATGCCTTTCCATTGGAGGTGGATGTTCAATTTCGTGCTTCATCCGGGCATCCGGTCGCCGTACGACTTTCCATATTCCACCACCCGGCGGAGAACGGCAACGCAGGTGGATTTCATGGCTTTTCCCAAGTCTTATCATCGGAAAAACCCCCTCAACAAATCGTTCCTTTGGCGGCCAAGATTTCAGAACCGCCTCCACAGTCAAAAGGCGGCCAAGATCAACCGGTCAACAAAGAAACCCCAACTCCGGTGTTCTCCAAAGCCACCAATCGATTGGATAAAAAGACGGCAAAAAAGCCACCCCAACATACTCGGATCTCGTCCAGTCAAAACGCGGTAATTGCCGTCCCATTGCACAAAGGAAAGCAAGAAATCGGCGCGCTGGAGATTTTGGCTCAAGACCGCCAACAAAACTGGAGCGAGGAAGACCGCTTGTTGGTTCAGGAAGTTGCCGTTCAATTGGGACTGGCTTTGGAAAACGCCGAGCTGTATGCCACTGTCCAGCAGGAATTGAGCGACCGCATCCGCGCCGAGCAGGAAATTTTACGCCGCAACCGCGACTTGGCAGCACTTAACGAAATCGGGCAACAGATATCCCGCCTTACCGACCAAAGTGCCATCTTTGCAACGCTGGAACAGGCACTCCAATCGCTGGTGGAGAATCCAAACCTGACCATTGCCATGCTGGACAAAGAAAAACAGCAACTATCTTTTCCAGTCAACACCGTAGGAGGGCAAAACCAGACTTTGGCTGCTCGTCCCCTTGGAGATGATCTCTGCGCGTATGTAATCCGGCAGCGCAAATCCTTGCGCATCAATCATGCGGTCAGGCTTGAATTATCTCGCGCCGGTATTTCTGCGCTCGACCCGCTGCCAGCTTCCCTTTTGGCAGTTCCCATGATCACCGCCGATCGGGCGCTGGGAGTCATATTACTGCAAAATTTTGAACGGGAAAACGCTTTCAGCGATGCCCAGGTAGACCTGATATCGACCATCGCATCACAAGTCGCCATCGCGCTGGAAAATGCAACCCTGTTCCAAGAAGTCACTACTGCACTGCAGGCATTGGAAAAACGCGAACGCTATCAGGCTAATGTAGCCCAAGCTGTTGCCACCCTGACCGAATACGGCGTCAAGGGCATTCCGGATGTGTTGCGGTATTTAGGTGCCGCCACCGAATGCGACTATATCTATTTCGCCAGCGCCCGCGAAGATGAACAAGGTCTGCACTGGATCGTCAGCGACCATTGGACCAGCCCGGAAATCAAACCCGGCTCCGATCTTGTCGTGCGCCAACCGCTCTCAGCAGCGCTGTTCCCCACCTGGAGCGCCCGTCTGAAGGAAAAAGGCTGGCTTTCCGGAACTTATGCGGATTTCGAAGGTCGTGAACGAGAATTTTTACGACAACGCGGGGTCAATTCATTATTGATACTGGCAGTTCCCGGTAACCGCGATATACCCAGTTTCATCGCGCTGGAACAAACCTCCAACCGCAGCTGGCAAAGTGATGAAATCAGCGTTTTGCAGGTCGCCGCAGATGCGCTTGCAAACACCTTCGTCCGCCAGGATCTGCTCGAACAACTCAGGTCCTCGCTGGATGAAACAGAAACGCTGTACAAAATCAGCCACAACCTGGCTTTAGCAAGTGACTACCAGGAAATGGTGCGCGCTGTAGCTGGCGGCATTACCGATGAGAAAATCAACCGGATTGTTTTGGTCTTGTTTGACCAGCAAGGTCTACTTGGCACGCCGGGTTATAACGTTGTCGCCAGCTGGTATTCCGGCAGAGGTGCCCCTCCACCGGATAGCGGCATGCTATTACCATTGGACACCTACCAGCACTTGTTGTCCATCGAGAAACCCATCTTTTACAGTGATATATTCGACATCGGCATCCAACCAGCTGCCCAAAACGCCCTCGAGCAACTACACGTCCGTTCGATTGCAGTGCTGCCATTATGGGCTGCACGCAAGCAGCTCGGCGCGTTGCTATTTCTCTCTGAAGGATTGCATTACTTCACCATCCGCGAAATGCGCACCTTCCCTCCCCTGGTTGACCAAATGGCAACCGCCATTGAGAATATGCGCCTGTTCGAACAGACCCAAGACGCATTGGCGGAAACCGAGTTGTATTATCGTATTAGCAGCGGTATTGCCGAAGCCAATGACACCCACGATCTGGTCAATCTGGTCGTTTCTGAAATCATGCCCGCCAAAGCTGAACGCGCTGCCATCCTGCTCACTCACACCGATACACAAGGCATCCCGCTCAGTTACGAGATCAGCGCCAATATGACCCTGACTGGTGAAGATATGTGGCTGGAAACGCGCGAGCCAGTCAGCGTCCTCCCGCTGCTGAAAGAAGTGCGGGATGAACCGTTGATCATCAACAACATTGACCAAGCAGAGCTTGACCCGATCTCACGGGAAACACTCAAAACTTATGGTATTTGCTCGGGCGTGTTCATACCCCTCTTCAGCGCGGGGTTAATTGTGGGCATGTTGATTGTCTCATCTCCCCAACCGGCAGAATACGATGCTGAAGAAATCCGTGCCTTGAACGTAGCCAGCAATGGCTTTGCAGTAGCGCTGGAAAGACAACGTCTGCTAAAGGAAGCCCAACGCCGTGCTGTCGAACTTCAAGCCGCAGCGGAAATCGCTCGCGATACCACCAGCGTATTGTCGCAGGAAGAACTGCTTCGCCGCATAGTCAATTTGCTCAACGACCGTTTCGGTTATTACCACACCGCCATCTTCCTGATAAACGATGAAAATACCCATGCCGTGATCCAGCAAGCCAGCGGACACGGCGCCGAGCAGATTCTTGCCTCGCGCCAGCGGATTGCTATCGGTTCCCGTTCAATCGTCGGACGGGTTACCGATATGGGTAGCCCGGTAATCGTCAATGATATCAACCTCAGCCCGATGTACCTTGCTAACCCGCATCTTCCCGGCACGCAATCCGAATTGTGCATCCCGCTGCGGATTGCCGACCGGATCATTGGCGCACTCGATATTCAATCCGACCAGCCCAATGCCTTCCAGGAAGACGAAGTTGGTGTGTTCCAGATTCTTGCCGACCAAATTGCAGTTGCCATCGAAAACGCCCGCGCATATGAATTGGCGCAAAAAGCCTACCAGGAAATGCGCGAAGTGGACCGGCTTAAGTCACAGTTCCTGGCAAACATGAGCCACGAATTGCGCACCCCGTTAAATTCGATCATTGGTTTTTCACGGGTTATCCTGAAAGGTATTGACGGACCCATCAATGATCTGCAAAAACAGGACCTGACCTCGATCTACAATTCCGGGCAACACCTACTCGGCTTAATCAACAATGTGCTCGACCTTTCTAAGATCGAAGCCGGAAAGATGGAGCTGCAATTCGAAGAGATCAACCTGGGCGACCTGGTCAATTCGGTCATGTCAACTGCGGTCGGTCTGGTCAAGGACAAACCGATCAAATTGCATCACGAAATTGAACCCAACCTGCCGGTTGTCTATGCCGATAATACCCGCATTCGGCAGGTATTGCTCAACTTCATCTCCAATGCCGCCAAATTCACCGACGCTGGCATGATTACAGTGGAGGTTAAGAAATCGATCAGCCCCGAAAATAAACCGGAAATAATGGTTGTGGTCATCGATACCGGCCAGGGTATCGATGAAAAAGGGCAAGAAAAACTGTTCCTGCCTTTCTCGCAAGTGGACGACTCGCCTACCCGCAAAACCGGTGGCACCGGCTTGGGCTTATCCATTTCGCGATCGTTTATTGAACTGCACCATGGGCGAATTGGCTTGTTGTGGAGTGAAGTCGGCAAGGGCAGCGCTTTCTACTTCACTTTACCAGTACAGCAGCCCATTACCACCGGCGAATTACGCCTTGAAGAAACCATCACCCAAACCGAGAAGGTCATCCTCTCCATCGATGATGACTCCCAGGTAATCAGTCTGTACGATCGCTTCCTTCAATCCAGCGGGTATAAAGTCTTCGCACTTACTCAGCCAAAAAAGGCGGTCGAAAAAGCCAAAGCGATCAAACCATTCGCCATCACTCTGGATGTCATGATGCCCGAAGTGGACGGCTGGCAGGTCATCCACGCCTTGAAAAACGACCCCGAAACCCGCGATATTCCCGTGATTATATGCAGTATTCTCGAAGAAGAGGAAAAGGGCTTCAGTTTGGGAGCAGCCGACTACCTGGTCAAACCATTTTTGCAGGAGGACCTGGTCAACGCTGTCTTTCGACTGAACCGTCAAAATCGCATTCATCGTATTCTCGTGGTTGATGATTCGGTCGAAGACCAACGTCTGATCCGCAAATCCCTGGAGCAATACAAACATTTCGAGATCCATTCTGCCACCAGCGGGCAGCAAGCGGTGGAAATGTTGCGCACAAACCAGCCGGATGCGATCATCCTGGACTTGTTCATGCCTGGGTTGGATGGTTTCCAGCTACTCGAAAAATTCCGCACCGATCCAGACCTGAGTCAGATACCAGTAATTATTCTGACCGGCGCCGATCTGACCCCCGATCAGTACCGTCAGTTGGCAGAGTTTGGACAAAACATGCTCAACAAAAGTGTTTTGAGGGAAAAGGATTTCCTCAACCGATTGGAACAGGCGCTAGGTCGCATACAGAATTAATCCCTTTAAAGGTCATCGTTTAATGTCATCCACAACTATTGTCGAATGCCTTGACTGCGGCTACCAGACCGGTTTTTCACCTTCCTCGAATGCCTGCCCCCAATGCGGCGGAATTTGGCGGCAAGCCCGTTATGATTATGAAAGAATTGCCCACAGCATGCCACTTCGCCTGGCTGAACGCCCCTTCAATATCTGGCGTTACCGCGAATTGCTGCCGGTAAGCCATCCAAACCCCGACCTATGCCTGAACGAGGGTGGAACACCATTAATTCGCGCTCTAAACCTGGGAATGATCCTCAGTCATGCCAACCTCTACCTAAAGGATGAACGCCAGGGTCCTACCGCGTCATTCAAAGACCGCCAGGCAGCCGTGACCATTTCTGCATTGAAAGAGGCTGGTATTACCGAAGCCGTGATTGCCTCAACCGGTAACGTAGCCATTGCTTACTCCGCGTATGCCGCCCGAGCTGGGATCAAGTTGTGGGCTTTTCTGACCAGCCTGGTTCCAGCCGCCAAAATGCGCGAAGTAGCGCTTTACGGTACCCAGGTCATCAAAGTAACTGGCTCATACGATCAGGCTAAGCAAGTCGCCGCCGAGTTCGCCCGCCAGCGCGGGCTGTATCTCGATGCTGGCGCACGCAGCATCACCAGCGTCGAATCAATGAAGACCCTGGCATTCGAAATCGCCGAGCAATTTACCACCCAACAGGGCAACACATTGAAACTCGGCAATGCCCATGCCGCACTACCGTGGAAAACACCGGATTGGTATATCCAGTCAGTCAGCGGCGGCATGGGTCCCTTGGGTGTGTATAAAGGTTTTTCCGAGTTGTATCAGATGGGAATGATTGAACGCATCCCCAAAATTGCCATCATTCAGGTCGAAGGCTGCGCCCCAATGGTGCATGCCTGGAAACAGGGTCGTGAAACCGCTGCACCAGTGCTCTCTCCGCATACGCTGATCGCCACTCTGGCAACTGGTGATCCAGGAAGAACCTACACTCTGTTGCGCCAAAACATACTTGCCACCGGCGGTTTGTTCGACATGGTCAGTGACCAGGAAGCCTTTCGGGCAATGCATTTTCTCGCTAAAATGGAAGGGCTGTCTATAGAACCGGCAGCTGGGGTTGCGGTCGCCGGGTTGATCAAAATGGTTCGCGCTGGGCAAATCGCTAGTCATGAATCGGTGGTAATCAATGTCAGTGGTCATACCATGCCCATCGAGCGCAACATCCTCGGCGAAGGCTGGGCTAAGAATCTGGTGCTACCTTCTGAGCAGATGGAGGAAAGCCCCGAAGAAGGTTTATTAGCTGCGCTCAGCAAGGTTGCCATTGACCGCTTCCCGCGCATCGCCATTGTGGACGACAACCCGGATGTACGCCGTTTAGTTCGGCGTATTCTCCAGTCACAGGGTAACTACGAGTTGTTCGAAGCTGCCAATGGCGTAGAAGCCGTCGATCTGATTCGCCGCGAGCTGCCCAACCTGGTCATTTTGGATTTGATGATGCCGGAGATGGATGGTTACGGGGTCATGGACGCCCTCCAAGCGGATCCCTCCACGTCTGAAATCCCCATCATCGTCATTACCGCCAAGGAATTGACCACTGCCGAGAAGGAACGCCTGAGTGGACATATCCAAACACTGATGCAGAAAGGGGATTTTATGAGTGAAGATTTACTGGATGAGGTTCGCACCTTTTTGAAATAGTCAGCCACGCACCGGGCAGCATCGCAGGCATGGAACGAAGAAACCGCTATCAGGGGATCAGCGCAGCGTTGACATCAGCGCTGTTGCTCGGTTTGCTGCCCGTCTTCGGTAAACAGGCTTTACTATTGGGTTTTTCTCCTTTTTCGGTGGTTGCTGTGCGCAGTTCCTTGGCGGTCAGTCTGTTGTTCTTTTTTATGCTTTTCCACCGCCAGTATTTTTATATTTACCCGGTTGGCTTGCTGGGATGTTTTCTGGCTGGCTTTATAAACGGCATCGGCTCGATTTTTTATTACGTCGCTCTTGCAAAAATCGAAGCCAGTGTAGGGCACCTGCTGTACTCCTTTTACCCCTTGTTTGTTGCCCTATGGCTACTGCTTGATCGTCAGCCCATTTCTCGATTGACAATTTTCCGCCTGGCGCTCGCTCTGCCAGGTGCCTACCTGCTCCTGAGTGCCACCGAAGGAACAATCAATTGGCTAGGCGCTGGTTTCATGCTCATTTCAGCCGCTTTTTACGGACTGCATCTGATCATCAACCAGCGTATTCTCTACGAAGCGCCACCGCCAACCGTCACGTTCTACACCTTGTTAAGCATGGCGGGGACAGTCGTCAGCGCTTATCTCCTTTTTGATCGTCACATCCCTGCAGCAGGAACCACCTGGCTGCCGTTGATTGGCATGGGAGTAATTACCTTCCTGGCGCGTCTAACTCTCTTTATGGGGGTTAAGAAATTGGGTGGTTTACAAACTGCTCTGCTGGGATTAAGCGAATTGATCGTTACCGTTGTTCTGGCGCGTGTCTGGTTGGGCGAAACCCTTTCGGTAGCTCAATGGATTGGAGCGATTTTTATTGGTGCCAGCCTGTTCCTGGTTGGATTTGATCGCTACACACCCGAAAAACGCCATCAGACTGGCTGGCTGGCATGGTTGAATACACCTCGCATCCCCTCTATCAATCTTCCCTGGCAAAAATAACGCTCAACCCAGCACAGCGCTTTCGCGGCCTTCGATCTCAAGAACATAACCCGACCCGCGAATGTTACGAATCCACTCATCTCCACCCGGAATTTGTGCCAATTTGCGATTCAGCCGTGAGAAAATTGGGCGCAAGATGCGCGCAGATTCTTCCGCTTCAAGACGGTAACCATAGACGATTTGCACCAGTTCCTGATGTCGCATCACCAACGCATGGTTTGAAAGCAAAATCCCAAACAACTTGGATTCATTGGGGGTCAGGTGAATGATCCCCTCATTCCACCAGATTTGTCGGCGCATTAAGTCAATTTCCACGCCGGATGACAGACGTAAAATAATATTTTCGCCGGGCACAACTTCCTTGACCTGGGCATATTTGCCTTTCGATTCCGCCAAATTAGAGCCTTGTCCATTTTCTTTGCGGTAATACAATGACCGGCGAATACTGGAAAGAATCACTTCCGGTGAAACCGGCTTCAACAGGTAATCAACAACCCGCAAACGCAGCGCCATGACAGCACTGTCGAAACTACCATGGGCAGTAAGAATGATGACCTTCAAATCGGGGTGTCTTTCAGCAACTTCATCAAGGACTTCCATTCCGCCAATCCCCGGCATTTTTAAATCAAGGATCATCAAATCGTAACTTAAACGCCCGAGTGCCTCCAGGGCAGTATGCCCATTTTCTACCCCATCTGCATCGAAACCCTCTAACTGTAAAATTCGCAACAGGGTTAATCGGGCGGCATCCTCATCGTCTACAATTAAAACCCTCGTCATTCAGATACTCCTTGTTTGGGTAATACCATCTGGATTCGAGCCCCTTTGGCATATCGAGGTGTTACAAATCGCAATTCTCCTCGATGGATGTCAACGACCAACTCATAACTGATTGAAAGACCCAACCCCGTACCGCCCTGGCGAGTCGTAAAAAATGGTTCAAACACCCGTTCCTCGAATTCCGCCGGTAATCCCTGTCCGTTATCCTCGATATTCATCACAACCTGTGCCGGGGTTGATTCGATTTCGATCCAAATTATTCGCGGTTCTTTGCACGATTTCAATGATTCCATGGCATTCAATAGCAGGTTTAATACAACCTGTTGAACATGATGCTGGCTGGCTTCGATTTCGATCTGGGAAGATGGGTACCTCCTTTGCACCTCTATTTTATACTGCCTCAACTGCGGCTCGACCAGTTCTAGTACCAGATCCACAATTGACAGTAAATCCACTTTTCGGATTTCCACATCATTTGACTGGTAGAAAGATAGCGCGTTTTTGGCAAGGCGCGAAAGCCGTTCAACTTCTTTTATAGCAATGTTCAGATATTCCTGTTGCTGATCTTCGGTAAGATCGGAGCGGGCTGCCAGGTGCAGGCAATTATGCACAGCCTGCAGCGGGTTATTGATCTCATGCGCCAGCGTGCCCATCAACCGTCCCAGAGCACCCATTTTTTCATACAAACGCAATACCCGATTGGATTCTTCTGCTTGTTGAATGGATTTTTGCAACGTTTGGTAGAGAAATGCATTTTCGAGCGCTACCGCTGCCTGGCGTGAAAAAATCACCACCATTTCAAGATCGGCTTCCTGGAATTTGAATTCATTCAACGGCCAAATAAAATAATACAGGTAATTCGATGGATGACCGGATACCGGCACCAGGATCAACTCCAAATGATTACCTTCCAGGTATCTAATGACTCCGGGATGATCCAAATTTTCGCCAGTCAGGATGTGCTGTTTTTCATTTCCATTTTGACTTAAGAATTCCTTCAGATTCAGGTCGTGATCACCGATTAATTCACCTAAATCATCCCCAAATACAAGTTCCCAGACAGTACATCCATTATCACAACGGTAAACACCAGCATGCTGGGGCTTGAACAACTCCGCATTGATTTTTTTTAGGTACTGGATCAGTGAATCCAATTCGGTATGCGCAAAGATGTTCTCTGTGATTTCAAATAGTGGATGAAGGGTTTTCAAACGCGCAGCATCGCGCTGGTCACGGCGGGTCTTCAAAACATGCGATACAGTCCCAATCAACTCGCTGGAAGATTCAAAAGGTTTGACCAATAAACCATCCACCCCTCGGCGCAACGCTTGAATAGCCGTTTCCACGCTGCCGAAGCCGGTCATGAGAATAATGGCGCAATCGGGTTGAATTTGTTTGATGCGGGTTGTTAATTCAAAACCGTCCATACCCGGCATACGAATATCGGTAATAATCAAATCATACGGTCCAATCTGCACCCGCTGTAACGCATCGCGGGATGTAGTGGATGTATCCACGCTAAAACCTGATCTTTCCAGTATACGCTGACACAGACGTACAATCGCAAAATCATCATCGACAACTAAAATCTTTAGGGTCTCCATCCTGACTCCACCCTGGAATTTCTTCTGTTGCTCACTTATTGGGATTACCCCCGCCCCACATTCCTCTAAAATCCAGTAAGCTCATCAGAAAATAGCATCATATTACGAATATTATCGAGAATCCCATTATAACCCGCTTGCAATACAATCGGATTAACAAATTTGAGGGGTAAATTCTCTTCTGCTGGTAAAATTTACTACCATACCTATGATGACACTCTCAACCACCCTCGCTGCGCTGACCCCCATCCTGGCAATCCTCCTCTTGCTGGTGATTTTGCGTATACCCGCCACCCGAGCAATGCCGTTAAGCATGCTCGTGACTGCTGTGCTCGCATTTTTTGTCTGGCGCATACCGGGAGTGCAGATCGCGGCATCGATACTGGAAGGCTTAATTATTTCTCTATCCGTATTATGGATTCTGTTCGGTGCCATTCTGTTATTGAACACATTGACCATAAGCGGTGCAATGGAAAGCATTCGGGGCATGTTCTTCAGCATTTCTGCCGACCGCCGCGTTCAGGCGATCATCGTTGCCTGGCTGTTTGGGGCGTTTATCGAGGGTGCAGCAGGTTTTGGTACACCAGCAGCAATCACCGCCCCTCTGATGGTTGCCTTGGGATTTCCCCCACTGGCAGCGATTGTTCTCGCACTGACCGCCAACAGCAGTCCGGTTACATTTGGCGCTTTGGGAACGACGTTTCAAATTGGAATGACCCGCGGGCTGCAGGAAGGCGGTCAAATCGCCGGTCTTGTTAGCGAGGCAACCCGCGGAATGGCACTCCATGACATCATTCACCGGGTTGCCGTGCAAACGGTGCAGATTGACCTTTTTGTCGGATCACTTATTCCGTTGATCCAGGTAGTGTTATTGACCCGTTTTTGGGGACAGAACAAATCCATCCGAGAAGGTCTTGCGGTATGGAAGTTTGCCCTCTTTGCCGGTTTTAGCTTCCTCATTCCCGCCTGGTTTGTCGCAATATTGTTGGGTCCCGAATTCCCCACCCTGATCGGCGCGCTAGTCGGTTTGTTAGTGGTCATACTGGCAGCGAGAAAAAAATTCCTGCTCCCTGCCCAGGGTTGGGATTTTCCGACAGAACCATCGCAATCTCAGCCACACAAACCTCACCCCATGTCACTTGGAAAAGCCTGGCTGCCATACCTGCTCTTAACCGTGCTATTGGTGCTCACCCGCCTGCCCTTTCTGCCGTTTAAATCATTATTGCAAAACGCCTCGATCCGCTTCCCCAACCTGCTTGGCACGTCCATTAGTACATCTTTGGAGCCGCTTTACCTCCCCGGCACAATCTTTGTTATCGTTACCTTGGTATCATACGCTTTATTCCGTATGGATCAACATGAAATTCAGACTACTCTGAAACTCTCAGCTTCCCGGCTGGTTGCAAGTGCGATTGCCCTTGGCACAGCATTGCCCATGGTGCGCATCTTTATCAATTCTGGCTTCAATCAAGCCGGATTGAACAACATGCCGATCGAACTTGCCAGCCTGGCAGCACAGGGCATAGGGTCATTCTGGCCCCTGATTGCACCGCTGATTGGCAGCCTGGGTTCTTTTCTGGCTGGCAGTGCCACCTTCTCCAATATGATGTTCTCGCTGTTTCAGATTAGCGTTGCTAATCAGGTAGGCAGCGATCCATTCATCGTGTTAGGGTTGCAGGCTCTCGGCGCTAATGCCGGGAACATGATTTGTGTGCTCAATGTAGTTGCAGCTGCTTCGGTGGTTGGGATGAGTGGCAAGGAAGGAACCATAATCCGGTTTACATTTTTGCCCATGTTGTACTATACCCTTTGGGCAGGAATAATTGGTCTTGGATTGGATCGATTATTTTTCTAGAATCACCGAATTGATGGTTGCAATTTTTGGAAAAACGAAGGATAATTGACAATTATTCCCATCGTGATTCAAAAAAGGAGGTGATTGCTCCTAAAAATATTTTATCAACTCAGCCCTGTGTTTTGTTTTCTAAATGCCAATCCAAGGAGGAGTAGTGATGAAAGCCAAAAAGTTGTTTTTGGTAGTTGCTTTTTTGGTGGTTGTCAGCATGATCCTGGCAGCCTGCCAGCCAGCAAGCACGCCAACGCCTGAGCAACCCGCTCAGCCCACCGCCGTTCCACAACAGCCCACCGCTGTACCCGAACAGCCGACTCAGCCGCCGGCGGCTGATTTCGAGCCCATGGTGTATGGTACCGATACCTGCGAAGGCTATTCCGGCATCATCAAGGAAATTGCCGCGGTCGATGAACTGACCGTCAGATTCACCTTATGCAAACCCGATCCAGCATTCGAATCGAAAGCTGCCTTCACCGCCTTTGCCATTCAACCCAAGGAATGGCTCGAAGCTGCCATGGAAAACCGGCAAATCCTGGAAAAACCGGTTGGCACGGGTCCTTACGTTCTTGATTCGTGGAAACGTGGCGACAGCATCATCTTCAAACGCTTTGACGGTTATTGGGGTGAACCTGCCAAGACCGATACGCTCGTCTTCCGCTGGGCATCTGAAGGCGCTGCACGCCTGCTGGAATTGCAATCTGGCACTGTCGATGGCATAGACAACCCCAGCCCGGATGATTTCGAAGTAATTCGCCAGGATGCCAACCTGCAACTGATCGAACGCGAAGCGCTCAATGTGTTCTATCTGGGTATGACCAACACCTTCGAACCGTTCGACAAAGTTGAGGTGCGTCAGGCAGTTGCCATGGGTATTGACCGCCAACGCATTGTGGATAACTTCTATCCTGCCGGCTCTTCGGTTGCATCCCACTTCACACCCTGCTCCATTCCAAATGGCTGCACGGGGGAAGATTGGTACGAGTTTGATCCGGTCAAAGCCAAAGAATTGTTGGCTCAGGCCGGTTTCCCCAACGGTTTCAAAACCAAGATCTTCTACCGGGATGTGTTCCGCGGTTATCTGCCGGAGCCTGGTTTGGTCGCCACCGACCTGCAGGCTCAGTTGCGGGATAACCTCGGCATTGAAGCTGAAATCGTGGTCATGGAAAGCGGCGCGTTCATCGATGAATCCACCAGCGGTCGCCTGAATGGTTTCTACCTGCTCGGTTGGGGCGCGGATTACCCGCACATCACCAATTTCCTCGATTTTCACTTCAGCCGGGCAAATCCGCAGTTTGGCAAGCCCTTCCCCGAAATTTACGAACTGCTTGAAGAAGGCGCTCAAATTGGTGATCCCGATGTGGCCACGCCCATCTACGAAAAAGCCAATAACGCCATCAAGCAATTTGTCCCGATGGTGCCTATTGCTCATGGTGGTTCGGGGGTTGCTTACCGCGCCGATGTCGAAGGTGGTCATGCCAGCCCGTTGGGCAATGAATACTTCGCAGTGATGAATCCGGGTGGACGTTCAACGTTTGTCTGGATGCAGAATGCCGAACCGATCTCACTGTACTGCGGCGATGAAACCGACGGCGAGAGCCTGCGCGCCTGCGAACAGGTGCTTGAGTCGCTGCTTGGCTACGAAGTTGGTGGCACCGCAGTCAAACCCGCTCTGGCAACCGGCTGCGAACCCAATGATGACCTCACTGAATGGATCTGCACCTTGCGTCCAAACGTGAAGTTTCACGATGGTTCAGCTTTCGATGCTAACGATGTGGTTATGTCCTGGGTGGTTGCCTGGGATTACCAACACCCATTACACATTGGCAACACCGGTTCATTTGAATACTTTAGCTACCTGTGGGGTTTGCTTAATGCCCCGCCGGCTGAGTAAGAACTTTACACCTCATGGTTTTGACCATGATGTAAATTGAACCAACGCGGGACAGACGAATTCCTCCTGGAGAGCGTCTGTCCCGCGCCTTTTTCACCCTTGCTGCTGATTAATTCTCAAATCACTTTTTCGTTTCTTTAAGGAGCAGCCATGGTCGCTTATACCATTCGCCGCTTGTTGCTGGCAATCCCGGTCATGATCGGTATCCTGATCGTAACTTTCACCCTTTCGCGCATGATTCCCGGCGATCCATGTAAGGCGATGCTCGGCGAAAAAGCTACCCCCGAAGTCTGCCAGCGATTTCGCGCCCAATATGGTCTGGATAAACCCATTCCGGTTCAATTAGGCATCTATATGGGTAACGTACTCAAAGGCGATTTTGGCATGTCGATTCGCTTCAGCCGCCCGGTAACCATTATTTTGATCGAACGGCTGCCAACAACGATTGAGTTGGGCGTATCTGCACTGGTCATCGCTGTACTGGTAGGCATTCCGGCTGGGGTCATCTCGGCGGTGAAGCGCAATTCAATTATCGATGTCATCACCATGGTTGGGGCAAACATTGGTGTATCCATGCCCGTCTATTGGCTAGGTTTGATCCTGGCATACGTGTTTGCCTTGTTACTTAAGGATACCCCATTCTGGTTACCGCCGACCGGCAGGTTGACTGCCGGTGTTGTCAGCATACCATTTTACGAAGTACTGGGTTGGGAATTCCCAAAGGAATCATTCCGTTTCCATCTGGTTGAATTTATCAGTAATCTTTACATTTTCAACGCCCTAATTACTGGTAACTGGACGGTTCTCAAAGATGCCATCCAGCACCTCATCCTCCCTGCGGTGGCATTGAGTACTATTCCGATGTCCATAATAGCTCGTATGACACGCTCCTCGATGCTCGAAGTGCTCAAGCAAGACTACATCCGCACCGCACGGGCAAAAGGTTTGTTGCGTAATACCATCATCTTCAAACACGCCTTTCGCAACGCCCTGTTACCTATCATAACCATAATCGGCATCCAGGTCGGAACGTTGTTTGCGGGGGCGGTTTTAACCGAAACCATTTTCGGGCTCGCCGGTGTGGGACGAATCTTGTTCGAAGCCATCACTGCGCGCGATTTTCCAATTATCCAGGCATTTACTGTGGTGATCGCTGCAGGGTATGTTATCACCAATCTGATCGTTGACTTATCCTATGTATTTATCGATCCCCGTATCCGCCTGCAATAAGAATGGCGTGGCTATGCGTAACCTATGCTTGATCTTTTTCTTTTGTCCACACTACCTCAGGATTAGAAAATGGTTGCAGAACTCAAATTGAATGGATCACAAAAAGATTATCGCTCCAACAGTCTTTGGCGGCTGACGCTACGGCGCATTTTTCGCCAGCGCTCGGCAATTGTCGGCATGATCCTGCTCGGTCTCCTGATCCTGATTGCCATTTTTGCCGAGGTCATTGCTCCATACGATCCAATCAAATCCCTGATTGGTATCGAAGATGTACGCAAACGCGAAGCGCCTTGCATTCATGCTTTTGGTTGCCCAAAAGACCGCCCCCAACATATCATGGGTGTGGACGGTAACGTGCGTGATCAATTCAGCCGCGTTTTGTATGGCTCACGATATTCTCTCTATATTGGCTTTACTACAGTGAGTTTTGCAATCCTTGTAGGCACTCTGCTTGGTGCAGTTTCCGGTTATTTTGGGGGCTGGTGGGACAATATCATCATGCGCATCATGGATGTATTGATGGCATTTCCCTCTTTACTGCTCGCCATTACGATTGTATCGGTGCTCAAACCGGGATTGGAGAATGCGCTGCTTGCGATTGCGATTGTATCCATACCCGTATACGCACGCGTTGTGCGCGCCAGCGTATTGTCCGTCAAAGAACAGGCGTATGTTTCTGCATCGATTGCACTGGGTGGAAGCCATTTTCATATTCTTTTACGCCGCATTTTACCCAACGCTATCCCGCCGCTGATCGTTCAGGGCACATTAGGAATCGGAACCGCCATCCTTGACGCTGCCGCGCTGTCCTTCCTTGGTTTAGGAGCGCAACCTCCAACTCCGGAATGGGGAACAATGCTCGGTTCGGAGCGCAACCAGGTTTTCACTGCTCCGCACCTGGTCTTCTTTCCCGGAGCGGCGATCATGATCACTGTCCTGTCTTTCAACCTGTTGGGAGACGGGCTGCGTGATGCCATCGACCCGCGGTTGAGCCATCAAAAATAAATCAGGAATACTCCACAATGACCAATCGAAATTCTCCCCCGCTTTTGGAAGTTCAAAACCTAAAAACCTACTATTACACTGACGACGGCATTGTCAAAGCCGTTGACGGTGTGGATTTTGAAGTGTACCCTGGCGAGGTGCTCGGATTGGTTGGCGAATCTGGCTGTGGAAAGAGTGTTACCTCCCTCTCAATCATGCGTCTGATTGAATCGCCCGGAAAAATCCTGGAGGGGCGCATTCGGTTTGGAAGCAGAAATTTGCTCGAAATTCCCGAAAAAGAGATGGCGCAGGTGCGCGGCAATCAAATTTCAATGATTTTCCAGCAACCCCAATCGAGTCTGAATCCAGTATTCAATATCGGCGAGCAGATCATTGAAGTGCTCAAAATCCACAGTACGTTAAATAAACAGGAACTATATGCCCGCGCATTGGAGTTGCTTCAATTGGTCGGTATTCCCGATGCCAGCCGCAAGATCAATGCTTATCCCCACGAGATGTCCGGCGGGCAAGCGCAGCGGGTGATGATCGCCATGGCGCTGGCATTGAACCCGCAATTGCTTATCGCCGACGAACCAACCACCGCCCTTGACGTAACCATCCAGGCGCAAATCCTCGACCTGATCCGCGAATTGCGCACCCGCACCGGTACAGCGGTTATCCTGATTACTCACGACCTGGGAGTAATCGCTGAGATGGCGGATCGAGTAGCAGTCATGTACGCTGGACGGATCGTTGAGCAAGCCAATGTGGACACGCTCTTCAACCGCGCTCTGCATCCCTACACGCAGGGCTTGATCGAATCGGTGCCGGTTTTGGGGCAGATCAAAGAAGAATTAGCCACCATACCAGGAAATGTACCAAATCTTGTCGATCTACCACCCGGTTGCCGGTTTGCCCCGCGCTGCCTGGCGCGCGAGCAGCACCAATTGGAAATCTGTCAGCTCGTGGAGCCGGACTTACAAGCCATTGAGCGCAACGACCACCAGGTACGTTGCTGGCTATATCAAGACGGTGAAAATCACCGCGCGCCGTTGAAACCATAACTGAAAAGAGGCAGCCCAGATGAACATAACGAACACGCAAAGCCAATTATCTGTGCCCGATCTGGTTGTGGTCAAAGACCTGGTCAAATATTACCCGGTTTACGGCGGTATACTGAAGCGGGTTGTTGCCCAGGTCAAGGCTGTGGATGGGGTTAGCTTTTCAATTAAGCGCGGCGAAACGCTCGGTCTGGTCGGCGAATCTGGTTGCGGAAAAACCACCGTTGGGCACACCATGCTTGGCTTGATCAAAGCCACCAGCGGCAGCGTCTTGTTCGATGGTGTAGACATCATGAACCTGAAAGGCAACGGCGCCAAGGAAATGCGCCGCAATTTACAAATTGTCTTTCAGGACCCCTACTCGTCGCTCGATCCACGTCTGCCTATTGGCGAATCAATCGCCGAGGGTTTGAATATTCACAACATCGGCAGCCAGCAAGAACGCTTCGAACGAGTGTTGGCAGTATTAAAAAAAGTTGGCTTGGAAGACTATCACGCCATGCGCTACCCACACGAATTTTCCGGTGGGCAGCGCCAGCGTATTGGTATTGCCCGCGCTTTGATCCTACAGCCCAAGTTCATCGTCCTGGACGAGCCAGTCTCCGCGCTGGATGTATCCATTCAAGCACAGGTATTAAATATTTTACGCAGCCTGCAACGCGAGTTTGGTTTAACCTACCTGTTTGTTGCCCATAACCTGGCTGTGGTGGAACACATATCCGACCGGGTAGCCGTGATGTATCTGGGCAAAATCGTTGAGCTTGCCAGCCGCGACGACCTGTTCCGACTGCCACTCCATCCGTACACCCAGGCGCTGATGTCTGCCATTCCCATTCCTAATCCCCATCTGCGCCGTAAGCGCATGATTCTGCCAGGGGATGTACCCAGCCCACTCAACCCGCCTAAAGGCTGTCGCTTTCACCCACGCTGCCCGTTTGCCCGTCCCAATTGCGCGGTTGATGAGCCGCAGCTGCGCGAACTGGCACCTGGCCACCAGGTGGCCTGTCATTACGGCGAAGAGTTCATGACATAAAAAAACACCCTGTGCGGGTGTTTTTTTAGGGGTGCCAGATGGGTTTCGAACCCACAACATCCACATCCACAGTGTGGCGCTCTGCCGTTGAGCTACTGGCACCATAGAGCACGGCAGATTTTATCACAGCCTCCGTGCTTAGGCAAGCATTTTCCTCAGCGCTGCAGCGGCATTTGCGACGGATACAGTCAGTTGCTCGCCTTGTTTCAGGTCCTTGATGGTCACATTACCTGCCGATACTTCGTCCGGCCCCGCTATAATCACAAAGCGAATGCCCATCCTGTCTGCATATTTTAACTGGCGCGGCAGGCGCACCGTTTCGGTGAAGCAGATCGTTTTCAGCCCACTGCTGCGGATTTGTGCGGCAACCTGCTGAGAATGGGTCATCAGGCTATCATCGAAAACCGTCACCAACACATCCGCCGGGGAATTGCGCATCGGCGGCAGGCAGCCGTATTTCTGCAGCACCAACCCGATCATCACATCCCCCATAGCAAATCCCACCCCCGGTAGCGGATTTCCGCCGACGTCTTCTACCAGATTGTCATAATGCCCACCGCCAAGAATCGCCCGCCCATCACGGTCGAGATCGTACGCCTCGAACACTGTAGCGGTGTAATATTCCAGTCCGCGAATCACCCGCGGGTTGTACTGCACATACTCTCGTGCACCAAGCGCGTCCAGAGCGGTAAAAAAGCGGGTCAATTCCGGCGAGTTTTTCCATAAGTCGCGCTCATTAAGAATGCCTTCCAATCCTTTCAACTGTTCATCCGTTATTCCGCATTCCCGCGCATAAGCCGCCCAATCCTCAACGTGCATCTTGTCACGACGGTCGATTAAGCGAAAAGTGATCTTTTTTAATTCAGGCTGACTGATTCCGAGTTTCGATAGCTCCGAATCCATCAGACGTCGATCGTTAACGTCAATGCGCACCTGACGAGGTGTCAGCCCGGTTTTCTGGAAAAACGCAGCACACACAGCCACCAATTCGGCGTCCGACTCCGGTGAATTTGAACCGATCAAATCCACATTCCACTGGAAAAATTCGCGCGTGCGCCCCTTTTGCGGGCGTTCGTAACGCCAAAAAGGTCCAAAAGACCACCAGCGCAAGGGATACGCCAGTTGCTGCTGGCGCTGGGCCACCATGCGCGCCAGCGATGGGGTTAATTCCGGGCGCAGGGTGATCAGGTCACCGCCGCGGTCCGGGAAGACAAATGCTTGTTCCTTGACCAATTCTTCACCGGATTTTGCAGCATACAAGTCAATTTTTTCCAAAAAAGGGGCGTCGTATTCCTGATAACCAAAGGATTCAGAAACCTCGCGAAGCAGGCTGTATAACCAGGCACGGATTGCCATCTCTTCCGGGTAAAAATCGCGCGTCCCTTTGACTGAAGCAATAATCTTGTCCATATTTCCTGTGTCCTTGACCGTAATAAGCAGCTCAGCTGCAGACTGCCCGGATTGATTTTAACACGAGTTGACTCTGCCAAGCATTCAAAGCGCATTATTTTCTCCCGGGTTAAGTTTTCACCTCGTCATAGTGACAATCAGACTTTCACATCAGGAAATTTAACACTAATCATTTTGGTCGGATTATGCTAATGTTGACTAGATATTTTCACAATTCAACCGGACGAAACTCACAGGAAAACCCCCAAGAAACAGGCATGGACATGAAACTTACTGAGATCATTCAAAAAATCAACGGGAAAGTGCTTAACCCCAAAGTAAATCTTGATATCGAAATCAAAGGCGCGGGCGGTGCAGATTTAATGAGCGATGTACTGGCTTCCCTCCAACCTCAAGCCGTGCTGTTGTCCGGATTATGCAACCCGCAAGTTGTGCGCACGGCCATGATGGCAGATGTGGTTGCCATCATCCTGGTACGCGGAAAGACCCCACCGGCAGAGACAATTGCGCTTGCCGAAGCCGAGGATATTCCTTTGATTTCCACCCCGTTTGGAATGTTCCAGACTTGTGGAGTGTTATATCAGTCTGGGTTGGCGTGCCTGGAGCGCCCCGTCACAGACCACGATTGTTTCGCTGAATAACAGAACACACGCGGAGACGTATGGACCAACCCTCGTTGAGAAAATCGCGCCTTATCAGCGACCAGGAAGCAGAAAACATTACCCGGGTCGAGGAACTGGCTTACGAAATTAAAGTCCAGGAGGTAATGACTCCCAATCCCATCACCATGACCGCTGATATGAAAATGGAAACCGTCCTGGAACAATTCCGCCAGGCGCGAATTTCTGGCGCTCCGATCATCGAAGAAGGTCGATTGATCGGTATCGTCAGCATCGAAGACCTGATCCGTTGTTTGACCCTCGCGGATCTGGCTTCGCCGATTGAAAAATATATGACCCGCGACCCCTTCACTGTTAAGGGAAAAGACCCAGTAGTCGAAGCATTAAAAATGTTCGTCAGCACCAAGGTTGGCAGGCTGCCAGTAGTGGATAAAAATGATAATCTTATCGGCATACTGACCAAAGGCGATATCACCCGTGGTCTCCTCAAGGCGCTGCAACAAGATTACCAAACCGAAGAAGTGCGCCGTTACCGAGCATCGCACCTGTTCGAGGATATTTCATCAGAACGTACCAGTCTGATCTTGCGTTACAACATCACCGCCGGCGATTTCACCCACGGCGGGGAAGCCTCTTCCAAGATCAAACGTGCATTGAGCCGTATGGGTGCCAATCCGCAAATTGCACGGCGCTGTGGCATCGCCACCTACGAAGCGGAGATGAACCTAATCATCCACACCACCGAAGGCGGCGTGATCCGCGTTGAAATCGAGCCACACCAGATATCCATCGATGTTTACGATAGCGGTCCGGGTATTCAGGACGTTGAGCTTGCCATGAAACCCGGGTACTCCACAGCCAGCGAAAAGGTGCGCGAACTGGGGTTTGGCGCTGGCATGGGTCTGGTCAACATCTCTCGTTGTGTTGACATTATGAAACTCGAATCGGTGTGGGGAAAAGGTACCCGCCTACGCATGAAAATCTTTTTACAAAAAGAGGATACCGTTGGAGAGGGTCATGCAGGCAAATCACCGGAGGAAAAATTATGAACCTTGCCCAAATCATCCAAACCTTGAATCTGACCGTATTGACCGAAGATAAACCCTTCGATCAGATTCAACCGACAAGCGGCTATGCTGCCGACCTGCTCAGTTGCGTTATGACCGGCGCTGCAAAAGGAGGTCTGTGGATTACCTTGCAAGCGCACGGTAATATCGTTGCCGTGGCTGCCTTGCTGGATTTGAGCGCTGTCATCATCACCGAAAATGCCCAGCCGGACGAAGCCACCATCCGCAAAGCCAACGAAGAAGGCATTACTTTGATTTCCAGCACAGAGGATACCTACAAAGTGGTCGGCAAATTGTGGGAGCTGGGTATTCGTTGATTCGCAAGATTCTTCGCTTGGTTTACTTGTGGAGCAAGTCCTGGTGAAAATCTATCGGGCGGAACTGCATCTTCATACTGTCCTTTCACCCTGTGCGGAAATCGAGATGCTGCCTCCGCTGATCGTTATGGATTGCCTTGAAAAAGGCATCAATCTCATCGCGGTCACCGACCACAATGCTACAGCCAATGTTCAAGCGGTGCAAACCGCTGCTACGGGCAGCGGGCTAACCGTGCTACCTGGAATGGAAGTGCAAACCCGCGAAGAAGTCCACTCGTTGTGCCTATTTGATACGATCGAGCAGGCATTTGCATGGCAGGCAATTGTGGACGCGCATTTACCGGCCATGCCCAACCGCCCGGATTACTTTGGCGATCAGCTAATCGTGGATGAAAATGGCGACTTTCTCGCCCGCGAGGAACGGCTGCTGCTCAATTCAGTTGACCTGAGTCTCGAACAAGCCTGGCAAGCCGTTACCAGTTTGGGCGGATTGTTCATCCCTGCCCATATCAACCGCAACGCAAACGGCTTATTGCCTATCCTCGGCTTACCGCCGGCTGAAATTCCGCTTGAAGCTTTGGAACTTTCCAGGCACATGAAACCAGCCGATGCGGTTAAAATATATCCATTCCTGGCTGGCTTTCCACTTATCCAAAGCGGGGATGCCCACCGCCTGGATGAAATACTTGGTCTTAACCAATTCTCCCTTCAAGCCCCCACAATTGCGGAAATTCGTCAATCGTTACGCGGTGAACAAGGACGTTCGCACCGCATCCTATCTGGAACTATTCTGCCTATGCCCTGATCCTCGACTTCTATTGTTACAACTTTCACAAGGAATGATGACATTTGGTAATTACGGTTTTAAACCCTTCGGGTTACACTTTTGAATGGATCAGTCAAGGCTAATTTTACCAATTTCATCCAAATTTTGCGGAGATACGCATGCTGAACATAAAACGAACCATTCCAGCCAATGACCCGCTGGTCAACCCCGAACAGAAATTGGCTATCGACGAAATCATCGCCCGAAACCGAAACCTGCCCGGTGCTACCATGGTGATATTGAACGAGCTGCAAAACCAGATTGGGTTCATTTCCGAAGCCATGCAACAATATGTTGCCGATTGTCTGCATGTTCCAGTCAGCTCAGTTCACGGCGTCGTGTCATTTTACTCCTTCTTCACCACCACCCCACGGGGTAAACATGTTATCAAGTTTTGCATGGGTACCGCTTGTTACGTGGGTGGTATGCCGCAATTGATCGATAAAGCCAAATCTTTATTAGGCATCGAACCCGGACAAACGACTTCTGATGGTGAAATCACCCTGGAAGTGTGCCGCTGCATCGGTGCTTGCAGCCAGGCACCGGCAGTAGTCGTGGATGAAAAAGTGGTCGGCCGACTGAAACCGAATAAGTTTCCGCAGGTGCTTCGTTCGTTACAGGAGACTCGTTGAGAGAACTTTCGCTTCATTTACTGGATATTGCTGAAAACAGCATTTCCGCCGGCGCAAAAAACATTCAGATCACCGTCCAGGAGGATACCGCCGCCGACCGGCTATATTTAAGCGTCCGCGATGACGGCAAAGGTATGGATGAAGCCATGCTGGCACAGGTGACCGATCCGTTTATCACCAGCCGCACCACCCGCAAGGTTGGATTGGGGATTCCATTGTTGAAAGCCGCCGCTGAAGCATGCAACGGTTACTTGAAAATCACCTCGAATCCAGGTAAAGGCACCCTGGTGGAAGTGGAATTCCAGCGCAGTCACATCGACCGTATGCCCCTGGGTGACTTGGCCGGCACGTTGCTTCACCTGCTGGTTGGCAGCCCGCATGTTCACTGGCAGTTTGAATATTCCATCAATAACGAAACCTTTGAATTTGACGACGCTCCCATCAAGAAAGAACTGGAGGACGTACCCCTTTCCGATCCATTGGTGCTAGCCTTTGTGCGTGATTTGCTGGAAAGCGGCATCCAATCCATCCAAATTGAGCCGGTAAGTTGAAAAACTTTTTTTGAAAACACCATCCATTCGCTGAGAGGAGAGCAATCCCATGCCGAGTATAAAAAGCCTTGAAGATTTGAAAAAGATTCGCGAAGAAGCCCTCGAAAAACGCAAAGTAAAATCCGCTGCCGGTCAGGTGCAGGTCATCGTCGGGATGGGTACCTGTGGAATTGCCGCTGGAGCGCGCGACGCAATGAAAACCATCCTTGACACCATCCAGACCGAAAACCTGGAAGGCGTGGTGGTCACCCAAACTGGCTGCATTGGTTTGTGTGAAAAAGAGCCGATTGTCCAGGTTGTGGTCGGTGACCAACCCAAAGTCACCTACGGGAAAGTCAATCCCGATGTTGCCCGCCAGATCATGCTCGAACATGTAAAAAACGGTACCATTGTCAAGGATTATCAGATTCAAGTCTAGGGACTCCGCCACTTGAGAATCTCTGGCTGATAACAGGTTGAACATAATGAAATATTATCGCTCACACGTATTAGTATGCGTTGACCCGGAATGCCTGCAGAAAGGCGCGCACGATCTGGTCGATGCTCTTCAGGATGAATTGGTTGCAACCGGGTTGATTGATGAAGTTCAGGTGCTGGAAACCTCACGTATCGGCGGATGCAGCCTTGGTCCAGAAATGATGGTCTACCCAGAGGGCGTACATTATGTCGGTTTAACTCCAGATGATGTCCCTTATCTGGTGGAAGAACATTTCCTCAAAGGGCGCGTGGCAACCAAATTTCAAATGCCCAAGAAGGTGGTTGTCGATGAAGAGCTAGGCGCGCCAACCCAGAAAGAAGTCCGCATTGTGCTGCGCAACTGCGGCAAGATCGACCCCGAAAACATCGAAGATTACATTGCCGAAGACGGCTACCTCGGGCTGGCAAAAGCACTGACCGAAATGACCCCTGAAGAGGTGATTGATACTGTTTTGCGTTCTGGCTTGCGTGGACGCGGCGGGGCAGGTTTCCCCACCGGCAAAAAATGGCAGCTCACCCGCCAGGTGCCCGGCGAGGTCAAATATGTGGTTTGCAACGCCGATGAAGGCGACCCTGGCGCATTCATGAACCGTCGTGTATTGGAAGGTGATCCACATGCCGTTATCGAGGGTATGATCATCGCCGCCTATGCCATCGGCGCTCACCAGGGTTACATCTATTGCCGCGCCGAATACCCGATTGCTGTTGCAACCCTGAACATCGCCCTAAAACAAGCTCGCGCATTGGGGCTATTGGGCGAAAATATCCTCGGCAGCGGTTTTAATTTTGACCTGGAAGTTCGCATGGGCGCTGGCGCGTTTGTGTGCGGCGAAGAAACCGCGCTGATTGCCTCTATCGAAGGACGCCGCGGCGAACCTCGTCCCCGCCCGCCCTTCCCCTCGGTGCAAGGTTTATGGGGAAAACCCACCAACGTCAACAATGTCGAGTCCTATGCCAACATCCCGCAGATCATTCTCAAGGGCGCTGAATGGTACGCCAGTTACGGCACCGAAAAGAGCAAAGGCACCAAGACCTTTGCCCTGGCAGGTGATCTCAACCATACAGGTCTGATCGAAGTACCGTTGGGCATCTCTCTGCGCGAGATCATCTTCGATGTCGGCGGCGGCATAAAAGATAACAAACAGTTCAAAGCGGTTCAGATCGGTGGCCCAATGGGTGGTTGCGTCCCGGCGGAATACCTGGATGTGCCGCTGGATTATGAATCCCTGGCGCAAGCCGGCACCATTATGGGATCTGGTGGAATGATCGTCCTCGATGAGGATACCTGCATGGTGGACGTTGCCCGCTACTTTATGGACTTCACCCAGGATGAAAGCTGCGGGAAATGCACGCCCTGTCGGGTTGGCACCCGCCGCATTTTGGAAATCCTGACCCGCATTTGCGATGGTAAAGGCCGTGAAGGTGATATCGAAACCCTGGAGCACCTCTGCCAGGAAATCCGTACCAATAGTTTATGCGGTTTGGGGCAAGGCGCGCCGAACCCGGTTGTGAGTACATTACGATACTTCCGCGAGGAATTTGAAGCTCATATTTACGAAAAACGCTGCCCGGCGAAGGTGTGCCGCGCGTTGATCAACTACGATATTCTGCCGGATGCCTGCACAGGTTGCACGGTCTGCGCCCGCAATTGCCCGGTGAATGCCATCAGCGGCGAACGCCGCCAGACTCACGTCATTGATCCGGATACCTGCATTCGGTGCGGCATTTGTATGCAAGTCTGCAACTTCAACGCTGTAGTGATCAACTAACCCTGGAGGAAAGTTATCCAGATAGAAGGACGAATCCAAAGGAGGTAGGGTATGAGCGTTGGAACCAAAAGCAGCGAACTGGTAATGCAAGTTGTCCAGGCTGCCATCGAACGGCACGGGGCTAGCCGCGAGGAATTGATCCCCATATTGAACGATGTTAATCGCGAATTAGGGTATTTGCCTGCTGAAGCGATGGAAGAAATCAGCCGCCGCTTGCACGAACCCAAGAGCAGTTTGTTTGGTGTCGCCAGTTTCTACCATATGCTTTCCACCAAACCACGCGGCAGGCATGTCATTCAATTTTGCGAGAGCGCTCCCTGCCATGTGGTTGGGGGCCGCGAGGTGTTTGAAGCCCTCAAGGAAGAATTACAGCTGGAGCCAGACGAGACCACCCCTGACGGAAAATGGACCTTGATCACCACCAGCTGCCTTGGGGTTTGCTCAGTTGGACCGGTTGTGGTCATCGACGAGGACATCTACGGTAATGTGGATGCCAAAAAGATTCCAGAAATTCTCGCGCGTTATCAGTAAAGGAGAGATGACCGATGAAAACCGTACGCTCTATGGTACTTGTCTCCAGTGATCCGGTAAGCCTTCAACGCGGCGGGCAGGAAGTATTCGATGCCATGCAGCAGCACATCAAAGCCTTTGGTCTGGAAGATGAAATTTCGCTCGTCCAGGTCGGCGATGTTGGTCGTCACGATGCCCTGCCGCTAGTCATTGTCTATCCGGAGGCGGTCATCTACGGTCCTGTCCGCGCCGATCAAGTTGCCTACTTGGTCGAGGAACACCTTTACAAAGGCAGAATTGCCGTTGAATTGGAAGCCTCGGTGCGTGAATTATCCGGACGGATTGCCTGGCTGCACGCACGCAAGGGCACCCTCCCAGCCGAACAGCGCATCGTACTGCGCCGCGCTGGCATCATTGACCCGAACGACATCGAAGATTACATCCTCAACGAGGGCTACCAGGCATTGGGAAAAGCCCTGTCCACAATGCAACCCGCAGAGGTAATTGAGGAAATCAAGAAATCGGGTTTGCGTGGTCGCGGCGGAGCTGGTTTTCCAACTGGAACCAAGTGGGGTTTCGTTGCCCGTGAAAAGCTCGGTAAAAAATATGTCATTTGCAACGCTGACGAGTCCGAGCCAGGTACATTCAAAGACCGTCTGATTCTCGAAGGTGACCCGCACAGCATTATTGAAGCAATGGCATTGGCTGGTTATGCAGTCGGTGCGGACGAAGGTTATATCTACATTCGAGGTGAGTACGTTCTTGCTCAGCAACGCCTGAAGAAAGCCATTCTGGACGCGCGCGAAATGGGTTTCCTCGGCAAGAATATATTTGGCACCGATTTCAATTTTGACATTCACATTCACTCGGGCGCCGGCGCATACATCTGCGGTGAAGAGACCGCATTGATCGAGTCTATTGAAGGTAAGCGCGGGCAGCCCCGCTCCCGTCCACCCTTCCCCACCACGGCAGGTTTGTGGGGTAAACCCACACTGGTCAACAATGTTGAAACACTCGCCAATGTTCCCCCCATCATCAATCAGGGCGCCGATTGGTACCGCAGTTTCGGCACCCCCAGCAGCCCAGGCACCAAGGTGTACACCATCATGGGCAATGTCAATATCACCGGTCTGATTGAAGTGCCGATGGGGATCACCTTGCGTGAAGTCATTGCTTTCTACGCCAAAGGCATGAAGGACAGTGCCAACTTCAAGCTTGCTCAAACCGGTGGTTCCAGTGGTTCGATCATTCCGGCATCCTTGCAAGATACCCCCATGGATTTCGACTCATTCAGCAAAGCTGGTGTTTCACTTGGTTCTGGTGCATTGTTGATTTGCAATGAAGACACCTGCGTGGTTGATCTTGCCAAGGTGTTGATGAACTTCTTCCGGGTGGAATCATGCGGAAAGTGCAATCCCTGTCGCATTGGCACCCAGCGAGCTTACGAAATGCTGGACAAGGTCTCAAAAGGGGAAGCCTCACTGCGCGATCTGGATAAGTTGATCGAATTGTCCGAAAACCTGTACATGCTTTCAAACTGCGGTCTTGGTCAAACCGCTGGGACGCCGTTGAAGGATATTCTCAACTACTTCCGTGCCGAAGTCGAGGCACACATCCGGCTTAAAGTTTGCCCGGCAGGTGTGTGCAAAACGGAAGCGCTGGTACCACAACACTAAGGTTTGCACTGGATATGTAACGAACGAACAAAATGTCTGCTGAGAACACCACCTTTTCCATCGATGCGCTGATGCCCGCCGAAATGGCGTACAAGGCAGAAGCAATTGGGGTCAAAAAAGCCAACCTGGCAGTGCTACCTCAATTTGCCTTGGCTATCCTGGCTGGTGCGTTCATCGCTTTGGGTAGTATTTTCGCTACTACAGTGACTGCTGGCGCTGCGCACCTGCCCTTTGGCGTCGCGCGCCTGCTGGGTGGCTTGGTGTTCACGCTCGGACTGATCCTGGTAATCGTTGGCGGCGCCGAATTGTTCACTGGAAACATACTGATCATTATGGCATTCACCAACCGGAAGGTCAGGCTCAGTGCATTACTCAGCAACTGGATCGTCGTCTATGTGGGCAATTTTACCGGTGCTTTAGCAACCGCCGTATTAATGCTGTTCACCCGCCAGTACACATTTGGCGGTGGGTCGATCGGATTGAACGCGCTCAACATTGCCAATAGCAAGGTCAATCTAGACTTTATGCAAGCAGTTGCGCTTGGCATCATGTGTAATGCCATGGTATGTATGGCCGTTTGGCTGTGTTATTCTGCCCGCACTACTGCAGACAAGATCCTTGCCATCATCCTGCCCATTTCCGGCTTTGTCGCTGCCGGTTTTGAGCACTCGGTCGCCAACATGTATTTCATCCCAATGGGGATCCTGGTCAAGCAATTCGCGCCAGCCTCGTTCTGGGAATCTGCGTCGTTGATTAACGCAGGTGTCACGATGGATACATTCGCCAACCTGAACTGGGGCTCATTTTTCGCCAACAATCTGTTTCCGGTAACCATCGGTAACATCATTGGCGGCGCTGTACTGGTTGGGTTGGTTTATTGGTTTGTGTACTTACGCAAGTGGGAAAGGTAATCTGAATGATGATTGAAAAGGTTCTTTATAAAGAACTACTTGACCAAATTCCCCTAACTCAGCGATGACAGAATGATAGAAATTTGATCCCAAAAAGGAGCGTGATTGGAATGGTAACCATAATCATTGATGATCAAAAAATTGAGGTACCTGAAGGAACAACCGTCCTGAACGCTGCGCGCCAGGCAGGAATTCACATCCCAACCCTGTGTGACCATCCTCATCTAAAACCATACGGGGGCTGTCGCCTGTGCATGGTAGCGATCGAAGGCTTCCGTACTCTTCAAGCCTCCTGCACCCTGCCGGTCAGCAACAATATGGTTATTAAGACCGACTCGGAGGAAATCCGCAAAGCGCGCAAATTCGTTCTGACGCTCATCTTTAGTGAGCGCAATCACTTCTGTCCATATTGCCAGGTCAGCGGTAGCGATTGCGAACTGCAAAATGCCGCCTACGGCGAAGGCATGACCCACTGGCCACTCCAGCCCAACTGGCAGCCCTACCCGGTGGATGCCTCCCATCCTTACTTCATTCTTGAACACAATCGCTGCATCCTGTGCCGGCGCTGCATTCGTGCCTGCTCGGAACTGGTTGGGGTCAACACCCTTGGTGTCGAGGAACGCGGCGCCAAGACCTTCGTCATCGCTGATTTAAATGTCCCACTGGGAGAGAGCACCTGCGTCTCTTGCGGTATGTGCGTACAGGTCTGCCCAACCGGTGCACTGATTGACCGGCGCAGCGCCTACCGCGGACAAAACACCACCGTCGACCGTCATTCGACTGTCTGCGTTGGCTGCTCGATTGGCTGTGGTTTGGAAGTGCTTACCCGCGACGGGCATCTGATCCGCATTGACGGAAATTGGGAAGCCTCCGTAAACGGCGGGGTAACCTGTAAAGTTGGACGCTTCTACCCAGCAAACGACGACCGCGAGCGTATCACGACCCCGATGGTGCGCCATAACGGCGCGCTCAAACCAGCCAGCTGGGAAGAAGCCATTCAAGCAGCAGTGGATAAAATACAGGCAGCCGGCGCCAATGGGACTGCTGCGCTCGCTTCCACCCGCTTGCCCGCCGAGAGTTTGCACCTTTTCCGCCAAGTCTTTGCCAATGGTCTAAAATCAGACATGGTTACATCTCTGGAGGAAGGCAGCAAAACCACACTGCTAAGCCATACCGCCGCCCGGGATGCAAAACCCTTCGAAGGTTCACTGGATGCGGTTGATCAGGCTGGCGCATTCTTCGTATTTGGTGCTGATTTGGTCAACGAACATGAAGTTCTCGGTTTCTTCATCCGCCGCCGCTTCCCGGAAGGTGTCCATCTCATTGTCGTTGACAGCGAAGAAAATGCCCTTGGAACACTGGCGCACTGCGGACTTGCGCCGCATAAAAACACCGAAAAAGCGTTGCTGCAAGGTTTATACGCCGCAGTTGCTAAACTGGGACAGAACCGCACTGCTTACACCGGTCAGGCAGACCAGGAAGTCAAACGGGCAAGTGAAAAAACCGGTATTGCCAGCGATCTGCTTCTGGAAGCTGCCTTCAAACTGGCGGGAAGCTCCAGTCCGGTAATTATATACAACCCGGAGAAGATGGATGAACCCGCGTTGGATCTTTTGCTTCAACTGGCGCAAACGACCAACGCAACCCTGTTGAGCATCAAAGGCGGAGCCAATGCGCTGGCAGCCGCCCAGTATGAACTTGACCGTCCCTTCAAAATGAACGGTCACAAGGTCGCCTATGTCGCCTTGGGTGACGACAATCCTTCGGAAAAGGTGGTGAAACTGCTCGAAAAAGCACCCAGCCTGATCGTTCAGGCAAGCCACACTTCCAGGTTGACTGCAATGGCAGACGTGGTCTTCCCGGTTGTAAATTGGCTCGAGCAGGAAGGTCATTATCTTAACTTTACCGGTCAATTGCAGGCAGCCCATAAGGTCCTCGAACCACGCGAAGGCATCTGGACGAATGAGGCAGTACTGGCTGCGATTGCCCAACGGCTGGGACTGGTGTACCAGGACGGTGATGGTTGGAAAGACGCTCTGGTCAGCCGGGTTGCCCCGGTTCGGATCGTTGCCTGATGTTGGTTTATAGATGAGGAGAATTTGGTATGACAAAACCTAAAATTGCTTCCGACTGGCTGGCAGGCTGCGCTGGCTGTCACATGTCCCTGTTGGACATGGACGAGCGGCTCGCCAAAGTGATTGAATTGGCAGACTTGCGTGCCACTCCAATCACGGATCTTAAACAACCGGATGAGAGCGGCGTCGATGTTGGCATCCTGGAAGGCGGTATCAACAATACCACCAACGAGGAAGTGGCTCACCTGATGCGCAAGCGCTGTAAAATCCTGGTCGCCCTGGGTGACTGCGCCGTATTCGGCGGCGTTCCGGCAATGCGCAATTTCTTCACCATCGAAGAATCGTTGCGCCGTGCCTACATCGAAACCGAAAGCACTGACTCGGAAGGCAAAATTCCCGACGACCCGGAACTAGCGGTGCCAACGCGGGTACGCGCGCTGCATGAAGTGGTGCCGGTTGACCTGTTTGTTCCCGGCTGCCCGCCGGATGCCGATACCATCTTCTATGTCCTGGCGGAATTAGCCCAGGGACGGCGACCGGTTCTCAAAGACGATCTGCTCCACTGGCATTAATCGTAATAAGGAAGGGAATGATGACGACTCAAAAAATTACTATCGAGCCAGTAACCCGGATCGAAGGACACGCCAAGGTTACCATCCACATGAAACCGGATGGCAATGTAGAACATGCCTACCTGCATGTCAATGAATTCCGCGGGTTTGAAAAATTCTGTGAAGGTCGCATGGTCTTCGAGATGCCGACCATCACACCGCGCATTTGCGGTATTTGCCCGGTTTCGCATCACCTGGCAGCCGCCAAAGCTGGTGATGAGTTATACGGCTCACCAGCACCCCGCCCAGCTCAATTGCTGCGCGAGTTGATGCACATGGGGCAGATCATCCAAAGTCATGGGATGCACTTCTTTGAACTGGCTGGACCGGATCTGCTGCTCGGCTTTGACGCTGACCCAGCCGTACGTAATGTGGTTGGATTAATTCAGGCAAACCCCGAATTGACCCTTAAAGCCGTCAACTTGCGTAAGTACGGGCAGGAAATCATCAACACACTTGGCGGGCGGCGCATTCACCCGGTGTTTGCGGTTCCTGGCGGGGTTAACAAAGCCCTCAAGCGCGAGGAACGAGATACCATCCTGGCAGGGCTGGATGAAACCATCGCCACCATCCAGTTGGGTATTCAAATCTTCAAGGATTGGGCTGCCAAAAACCGCGAAGATATCGAAAAATTTGCGGTCTTCCCAACCGGATACCTTGGACTGGTCAAACCAGGCAACACCCACGAATTGTATGACGGTGATGTCCGCCTTGTGGATTCAGCCGGTCAACTGCTTGAGCATTTCGATAGCCGCCGTTACCTGGATTATATCGCCGAACATGTGGAATCCTGGTCCTATCTGAAGTTCCCCTATTACAAAAAGCTCGGTTACCCCGGCGGCGTCTATCGAGTCGGTCCGTTGGGGCGCCTGAATGCCAGCGAGCGCATGGCAACCCCGCTGGCAGATGCCGAACTAAAGGTGTTCAAAGCTCTAAACGGCGGAAAACCGGTTGAAAATACGCTGTATTATCACTACGCCCGCCTGATCGAAGCCTTATATGCCGCCGAAAATGTGCGCGTTCTATGCGAAGATGCTGACATTCTGAGCACGGATATCCTTAACACCCGTCAGGATTTTCGCGGCGAGGGAGTTGGCGTCATCGAAGCTCCGCGCGGAACCCTGTGGCATCACTACTGGGCAAACCCGAACGGTCAGTTAACCCGAGTTAATATGATCGTTGCCACGGGTAATAACAACTGGGCGATGAGCAAAGCAGTGGATAGCGTTGCAAAGACTTACATCAACGGGCAACAAATCCGCGAAGGTTTGTTAAACCGGGTTGAAGCCGCTGTGCGCGCGTACGACCCGTGCCTGTCTTGTTCAACCCATGCCGTTGGTCAGATGCCCATCCAGATCGAGATGCTCGACTCGCAAGGTAATCTGATCAAAACCATTTCCCGCTCGAATGCCTGACCTGGATTTACACAGTCCCCAGCAGGTTCCTGAGACTGCATGTAATCAGGAACCTGCTGCCTCACTGACCACGCTGTTATTGGGTTATGGCAACGTCGATCGCCAGGACGATGGTGTTGCCTGGCACATTCTGCGCGAGATTGCCAGCCACCTGGGATACGAGTTACCCGCATTACCCCGCGAGCACCTCATGGAGCTCACCAATCAGATTACCATTGGGTTTTATCTCCATCTTGTGCCTGAGCACGCCGAATTACTCAGCCACTATAACCGGGTTGCCTTCATTGACGCCCATACCGGCAATATCGCTTCAGAGGTCCAGTTTTCAGCAATCCAACCGGGCTACGAACCCTCACCATTCACCCACCACCTGACGCCTGCCACATGCCTGGCGCTTGCCGAAGCGCTCTACCAGCGAGCCCCGCAAGCTATGCTGCTCTCGGTACGCGGGTATGCGTTTGAATTCGATCAATCCCTATCGCCTGCTACCGCCGCACTGGTTCCACCCGCGACGGAGCAAATCCTCACCTGGTTAGGCTGAACATCTTACTGATCGCCAAACGGAAATGATGACATGTTACCCTATCCTTTGGTGACGGGGGACACTTCACCTATTCTGGTGACAATGATACAACCATTAAAATCTTTGCAAATTCTCCCCTCTCATGCATGCATCAACCCTGATTGAAACCCTGAAAACAATTCCCTGGTTTCTGGAACTCAAACCCCAGCAAATCAGCGCCTTGGCTGCCATTTCAACCATCGTGGAAGTGAAAGCTGGCAACAGCATCTTCTGCGAAGGAGATCGAGTGGATAATATTTATATTATCCTTTCAGGGGCAATCGGTATGGACATGGCAGTGCCCACGCAGGGAATTGTGCGCATCTATACAGCAGAAGCGTTGGATATTATTGGTTGGTCAAAATTGACGCCCGTCGTTCGCCAAAGAACCGCCTCTGCCACGGCACTGAAAGACAGCACCCTGCTGGTGATTAATGGTGATGAATTGAGCCAATTATGCGAGGATGATCCCCGCGTTGGATACGTGGTCATGCGCCGTTTGGCAAACGTGGTCGCCAGTAACTTGCTTACAATCAAGTTGCAACTCATGGATCTTATTCTTCAGTCGAACGATCCTCACACAGTACAGGCAGATAAAAAATCTGCATAATTTAGGCTTTTTTACTCTTAAAACCTTAATGGTAAAATTGAATCGAAATGCATGAATTAGCGGTTACTGAGTCGATTCTGGACATTGCCCAGCGCCATGCCGTCCAGGCTGAGGCTAAACGGGTGACGGATATTTACCTGGTAATTGGCAAATTATCCAGCATCGTGGATGAATCGGTTCAATTCTACTGGAACATGATTGCCGCAGACACCCTTTGCCAGAATGCTCACCTGCATTTCCAGCGCATCCCGGCTCGAATGCGTTGCCTGGACTGCCAGGCGGAATTTGAAATCGACGAAGCCCTTTCCCCGTGCATCCAATGCCAGGGATATCATTTGCAAATCATCCGCGGGGAAGAATTTTACGTCGAATCCATCGCTATTGAGAAGTGAGGTTACTCCATGCCGCTCACCCGCGTTCCCGTTGTTGAAAAAATTCTGGATGCCAATGATCAAGTGGCAGCCCTCAATCGCAAATTTTTCGACGATCATAAAGTGTTTGCCATCAATGTCATGGCTTCGCCAGGGGCAGGAAAGACATCTTTCATCCTAAAAACTATTCAAAAATTATCGCCTCACTTGCGTATCGGCGTGATCGAAGGAGATACTGCTCCGGTGACCATTGATGCGGACAAGGTCAGCGAATTGGGAATTCCTGCCGTGCAAATCAACACCGGTGGCGATTGCCACCTGGATGCCGTCATGCTTAATGCCGGTATTCAATCGCTGCCGATCGGTGAGCTTGACCTGGTTTTGATCGAAAATGTTGGCAACTTGATCTGCCCGGCTGCTTTCAAACTGGGCTCTCACCTCAACCTGCTCATTGCCAGTATTCCGGAAGGCGACGATAAGCCCTATAAATATCCAAATATTTATCGTGGGCTGGATGTGTTAATCATCAACAAAACTGATTTGCTCCCTTATGTTGATTTCAACATGGAGTACTTCCGGCAGGGCGTCGAGATACTCAACCCTGGTCTGGTAACTTTCCCGGTATCCTGTAAAACGGGTGGCGGTCTGGATGCCTGGACAGCCTGGATAACCACATCCGTTCGAAATCACAAGGAAAAATGAACCTGCAAGCTACTGCCATCCGGATCAGCATCGGCGGGGTTGTGCAGGGCGTTGGCTTTCGCCCTTTTGTTTATAATCTTGCCTCGCGCTGCGGCGTGACAGGTTGGGTGCGCAACACATCCGGCGGGGTGGAAATTCATCTGGAAGGCGCACCGCATGCGTTGGATGCATTTCTTGAATCATTGCGCACGCAAGCACCTCCATTGGCGCGCATCGACTCGTTGGATGTTGTTTCGGCTACCCCCGAGTTTCACACCCAGTTTGATATCCTCGCCAGCCAGATAGCCGAAAACGAATTTCTGCCCGTTTCCCCAGATATAGCCATTTGCCCGGATTGTCGGCGTGAATTGTTCGACCCCGCTGACCGGCGTTATCATTATCCATTCATCAACTGCACCAATTGCGGACCACGATTCACCATCATACAACGCCTGCCCTATGACCGCCCCAACACCACCATGGCGGGCTTTCCCTTATGTAAAGCCTGCGCAGCGGAATATGACGACCCACACAATCGTCGTTTTCACGCCCAGCCAGTTGCCTGCCCGGATTGCGGTCCGCGGATATGGTTTGAAGCCCACGGACACCGTTTAAGCGAAGGCAAATCCGCAATTACAATAGCCCGCACCTGGCTGCGCCAGGGCAAGATCATCGCCATAAAGGGGTTGGGCGGTTTTCATCTTGCTTGCGACGCGACCAATCCATCCGCCGTGACAACCTTGCGCCAGCGAAAAAAACGCAGCGATAAGCCATTCGCGTTGATGGCATTTGATCTGGAAAGCATTGAATTGTATTGCCATGTGAGCCCATCTGAACGTGCAGTGCTCAAATCCCGTCAGGCACCCATTGTGTTGCTTGAACGCAAAAATTCCAGCGCAATTGCCGCGCAAGTCGCCCCACAGCAGAACCGGTTGGGTTTTATGCTGGCTTATACACCCCTCCATTTGCTACTGTTGCAACCGGAAGCGGATTTCCCCAGGGCATTGGTAATGACCAGCGGCAACATCAGCGATGAGCCCATTGCCTATCAGGATAGCGACGCCGCAGAGCGACTCGCGAATATTGCCGATGGATACCTGCTGCACAATCGGGATATTTTCATGCGTGTGGATGATTCGGTCGCGCAGGTGGTGGACAATCACATCTATCCGTTGCGCCGATCGCGCGGGTATGCCCCAGACGGCTTACTATTGGCTCAGGAAATGCCAGCTTTGCTTGCCGCTGGTGCGGAACTAAAAAACACCTTCTGCTTAACACGCGGGCGCTATGCTTTCCTCAGCCATTACATCGGCGATATGGAAAACTTCGAAACGCTGCGATCTTTCGAGGAAGGAATAACCCATTACGAACAACTCTTCAAGGTTGCCCCCCAAGCAGTGGCATGTGATCTGCATCCCAACTACCTGTCCACCCGTTACGCCCAACAGCGCAGCCGAACGGACAACCTGCCGCTCATCCAGGTACAGCATCACCACGCTCATTTGGCAGCCTGCCTGGCGGATAACCAATGGGACAACGACGAACCAGTTATTGGCGTATGCCTGGATGGCACGGGTTACGGCAGCGACGGCGCTATTTGGGGTGGCGAATTTTTACTCGGCGATTTACGCGGCTACCAACGCCTGATCCACTTAAAATATGTCCCCCTGCCGGGCGGCGACCAATCGGTGCGCCACGTGGCGCGCATGGCACTGGCGCATTTGTGGGCGAGCGGGATTGAATGGGAAGCCGATTTACCTCCCGTGCAAGCCATTTGCGCCGATGAACGCACCGTCTTGCAAACACAACTCAACCGAAAGTTGAATTCCCCACTGACCTCCAGCATGGGACGCCTTTTCGATGCGGCATCCGCCTTGATTGGCGTACGCGCCAGTGCAACCTATGAAGGTCAGGCTGCCATTGAAATGGAAAACATTGCTGACCCATTTGAAAGCGGCACCTACCCATTCGAACTACACGCTGGAGAGATCAGTACGGCGAGTATGTGGCAGGGATTGATCGCAGATTGGCGCAACGGGGCATCACTCGCTTGCTTGGCTGGACGTTTTCATAACACTATCAGCCAGATGGTTTTGCAAGGCTGTAAATCAATTCAACAAGTCAGCGGCATAAATGTCGTTGCTTTGTCTGGTGGAGTCTGGCAGAATACCCTATTACTGAGAAAATCGCGAACTTTGTTGGAAGACACTGGGTTTCGCGTCTTGATCCACGAACGAGTACCCGCCAATGACGGTGGCATTGCCCTTGGACAGGCAGTAATTGCTGCCCGCGTGCTTCAGGGATAATCCAGGAGTGTACATTTATGTGTTTAGGAATTCCAGGCAAAATTATTGAGGTGTATCAACAGTCCGGCCTGCACATGGCAAAAGTTGATTTCGGTGGTGTGCTGCGTGAAGTTTGCGTGGAAACCCTGCCCGAAGCCAAACCCGGCGATTACGCCATCATCCATGCCGGTTTTGCGCTCAACCTGCTGGATGAACAGGAGGCGCTGGAAACACTGCAATTGCTTCGTGACTCCGGTGTACTCGACGACGAATTGAACTCGTCCTCTTCAGCCTGAGGTTGACATGGATATTAATTTACTCAATCAATCCTTGCGCGACGGACGTAAAGTTGGAGCAGTCGTCGCGGAAATTCACCGTATCATTACCCGCCCGTGGGTATTGATGGAAATTTGCGGCGGTCAGACTCATGCCATCATGCAATCCGGTTTGGACCAACTCCTCCCGCCAGAAATTGAGCTGGTACATGGACCCGGCTGCCCGGTGTGCGTCACCTCGCTCGAACTGATTGATAAAGCCCTGGAGATTGCCGCCCGTCCGGAGGTGATCTTTTGCTCATTTGGCGATATGCTGCGTGTTCCCGGTTCCAGCCGCGATCTGTTCAGCCTGCGCGCCAACGGGGCTGCAGTCCGCGTGGTCTATTCCCCTCTGGATGCCGTAAAGATTGCCCAGCAAAACCCCGATCGGCAGGTAGTATTCTTCGCTATTGGCTTCGAAACCACTGCCCCGCCCAACGCCATGAGTGTGCTGCAAGCCCAGGCATTGAGATTGAAAAACTATTCGGTATTGGTATCACAAGTATGCGTGCCCCCGGCTATGCACGCCATCCTCTCCTCCCCACACAACCGGGTACAGGGATTTCTCCTCGCCGGACATGTCTGCACGGTCATGGGCTATCAGGATTACCAACCCATCGCCCGTCAATACGGCGTCCCCATGGCAGTCACCGGCTTCGAACCGCTCGACCTGGTGGAAGGCATTGTGTCAGTAGTAAAAATGCTCGAAACAGGTGAAGTGCAGGTCAAAAATGCCTATCCTCGGGTGGTCAAGCCAGATGGAAATCCTGCTGCACGGGCGATCATCAACAAGGTGTTTCACGAAGTAGATCGTAATTGGCGTGGAATCGGGACCATACCGCGCTCTGGTTGGGGACTGCGCCCCGAATTTTCCGATTTCGACGCTGAAACTCGTTTCCCGGTCGATCACATTCAAACCCACGAATCGGCATTGTGCATCGCCGGTCAAATTTTACAGGGTCTTAAGAAACCCCACGAATGCAGCGCTTTTGGTACGCAGTGCACACCACAGACTCCGCTTGGTGCGCCAATGGTTTCTGCAGAAGGCGCGTGTTCGGCGTATTACCGTTACTCACGTACCGCCCAGGAAAGTAGAGGTTGAGTCATGACGACATCCCCTCTTCCCGTTATGGAAGGTCCGATCTGCCCTGTACCATTGCGCCACGATGAGCAAATCGTCATCGGTCATGG
The DNA here is from genome assembly GCA_034411135.1 of Bellilinea sp. Taxonomy (GTDB): domain Bacteria; phylum Chloroflexota; class Anaerolineae; order Anaerolineales; family Anaerolineaceae; genus Bellilinea. Next base: position 215,754 of record DAOUMN010000021.1, on the reverse strand, counting down.
CAGCGGCGGACGCATGACCCACGATTTGGTCAAGAATATCTTTCTGCCCTATCTCACCAGCGTACCGCTGCTGGCAGGTGATGATTTTGCCAGCCTGGCTCAGCCTGCAGGACAGATTACCGTATCCACCGACTGTCATATCGTTTCGCCGCTCTTCTTTCCCGGTGGAGACATTGGGCGTCTGGCAGTCTGCGGGACAGTCAACGACGTTGCCATGTCCGGTGCGCATCCACTATACCTGACCGCCGGGTTTATCCTTGAAGAAGGATTACCCGTTGCCACGTTGGTGCGGGTGCTCGAATCCATGCGTGCAGCAGCTCTCGAAGCCGGCATTCAGATCGTTGCCGGAGATACCAAGGTGGTCGAAAAAGGCAAAGCCGACGGGTTGTTTATCACTACCAGTGGAATCGGTATCCTGCCGGAGGGTCGCGTTATCAATGGCAGCCAGGCACAAAACGGGGATATCATCCTTATATCCGGAAGTATTGGCGATCATGGAATCGCTGTTCTGGCAGAGCGCGGGGAACTGGGCTTCAGCACCACTGTTAAATCCGATGTCGCTCCGTTGAATGGATTGATCGAATCTGTGTTGCAAGCCGCTCCACATACTCATGTCCTGCGCGATCCAACCCGCGGCGGTTTAGCCACCACGTTGAATGAAATCGCATCCCAAAGTCAGGTGGGTATCTTGATCAAAGAAGAAACGATCCCCATCCAATCCGCGGTCCGGGCAGCCTGTGAAATGCTTGGTTTTGACCCATTGTACATTGCCAACGAGGGTAAAGTGGTCGTGATTGTCCCGGCGGAAGAAGCTGCGGCGGCGTTGGCAGCTATGCGCAATCATCCCTACGGACAACAAGCGGCTTCCATCGGCGTTGTTACAGCCAAGAACGCGGGGCGAGTGCTGTTGCATACAACCATCGGGGCAACCCGCATTCTCGACATGCTGGCTGGAGAGATCCTGCCCCGTATTTGCTGAACTTTACCGGTAACGGATCTGCCCAAATCCCCAATCAAGCTGATGATCCGGGTTAAAGGCGTTAAAAACAACCTGGCTCAATTGAGCCATCAGAGCATTTCCCGGATCGAACAATAATTGTAGCGGATCATAGAGAAAAATCACCTGAACGTAATCTGCCTGGGGCGCAAAAATAATCCCGGCATCACTGATGGTGTGCAGATAACCATCCGCTTCTTCCGTCCAGCCATGTTTATGTGCCACAGGAGTACCCTCTGGCACGCCTGCTTCGATTAACACCCCAATTTTATTGCGCTGCATCAGGTCAAGGATCAACTGACATTTTTCAGCACTCATCTTGTCGCCAAAAGTTTCAAACAACAACCCACTGGAATTCTTTGCGCAGCGGTAAATTTCCACCAACAACCTGCCCATTTCGCCAGCCGTTGTCTGGTTATATACATCCGGGCGCAGGTCTACATCGCCACGGGTGTTTGCCGGGGTATCGAATCGCTGTAACAAAGGAGCGCCAAGGTAAAAATAACCAGCCAGGAAAGTATTGGCGAATCCCAGTTTTTGTAGATCCTCGCTCACCTGCAATGGTGCCAGAGTCGAACCAATGACCTGCTCCATCAAGGCATCCGCTGGTGGGTTTTCCGAGAGGATCATCATCCGTTCAGCCATTAACTTAAAATCATCCGGAATGGGTTGCGAAGTGCGCAGCAAGGCAGATAACAGAATAGGGATTTTGATCGTCGAGGCAGCCGAAAAAGCAATTTCTGGAGCAATCTCCTCCCCGCCGCGTAATGCAAAATGGAGCGTCTGACTATCCACCAGGTTTTGGATGTAGATTTCTGCCACACCATTGAAACCGGCTTGCTGAATGTATTGTTTCAATACGGCTTGCAGCAATTGGGTGTCAACTTGAGCCGAGTGATCATCCTTGATAACCAAATCAACACTGCGCGATTCACTCAATGGCTGCAATTCTGCAATAATATCCAAGGAGGCAGCCAAATCGAGAAAATACCTCTCTTTGGAATTTGTAAAACGGGTTGTCCCGGCAAGCGGAATTCGGGTTTCTGGCGGATTATCGTAACGCGCCGCCACTTGTTCACGTAAAAAACGGCTGGCAGCGCCTTCATCATAATTAATTACAAGATCAAGCGAAACGGGCAGTACTTCCGACTGCCAAAGATAATCCCAAAATGTTGCCTGACGGGTGAATTCCTTCCAGCGCGATTTTCCCGCAGATAAGTCGAGCGAAAAACCAAGCGTTTCTACGCCCGTTTGAATGCGTTGATCACGGTAACGCAATTCGACAGGCGTGTTAAAAATATTTTCAATTCTCTGCTCCGCCTGTTCAATGCTCAAGCTACTGACATCGACAGTTCCCCAATGGGACCCTTTGGGTAACAAAAATTGCCGATAGCGGTAATTTTGCCATTCGATCAACACCAACAACAAAGCAATCAGGACGAAAGCCGCTCCAATCGAAAGTAGAATTCCACCCGTCTTGATTGTTGGCTTTGATTGATACGTCTTGATCATAGCAATGTCAATGTGGAATAGCTGAGATGGCAATCAAATTTTCGGCTACGCGAAAATATTCGCAGTCAGCGATAACAATCGATCGACAGTGCCATCACCGGATCAATCACCGCTGGCCCGTTCACTTTTTCCAATACAAGGATCGGATCAAAATACGAATAGCGAGCCGTGAGTCCTTCGGGCACATAAATTCGTACGGCTTTTATATCGGTGTATAACCAGTTTTTGCCGTCAAAATTCCAGTGTTCTTGTTTCCCCCCAAATAACGCGGCGGCTCCCTGCTGGGTGGGCGGACAGCCGTAGGCTACGCCTTGCGGGGCGTAGCGATATACAACCGGGTTTGGCGGGATCAACTGAACCCGTTCACCGGCAAGCACACCGGCAATAAACATTCTGCCGCGTTCGAGCATACCAGTGGAATTGAGAAAAAAGAGAGCCACCACAACAACCAGCAACAGCAAAACACCGATCAACAGTTTCTCCAGCACTTGCGACCGTCTTGGTTCGTCAAGCGCGTCCATAATGGCATCCACCTGGTACGGATTCAGGCGTGGATCCTTTTCGAGGATTGCGCGCACTTCCTCCATCGAATTACCCAGATGTAGCAGTTGCTGGGCTTGATCAAACGCCCGTTGGGGCACTTGGTCTCCAACCATTGAGGCTGAGTTACCCTTGCGTGCCCCACTTTTCATCATTGAACCGGGTGGGCTGCCGGAAGAACCGGTTACAGCGATAAAAGCCGAAGGCGAAAGATTGTTCTGCTGCAGATGAAACAAAACCCGACGCCGAATTTCAGCCAGCGGAAACCATTTACCGTACAACTCCATACCCATTGACAGGGGATATTTTAGCATCCTCACCAAATCCCCCCCCTCGCCAACCTCGAACTCGCTCTCGCAGTGCGGGCAATGGAGCAAATCCGGCACACCGGGCTCGCGCATCACTTTTAAGTTACTCAGGTCACAAACCGGGCAGCTCAGGCTTCTCGCCCAGAAATCCAGCACGGATTGCAACGGTCGCGTTTCATTCATGACTATTATTATAACGTTTCTAACCGCCTTGACAATCTATTCCCATCAGTTATACTTATGCCAACTTTTTCTACGGAGAGGCGATAAAAAATGAAATATGATTATCAGGAAACCACCAAAGATTTGCTCAAGCGAATCGATATTCATACCAAATTCGGCAGCCGAAATATTGACCAATGGATGCTCGATATCCTGCCGCTCAAAGCAGGACAGAAAATTTTGGATGTCGGCTGTGGGGCAGGAAAACAATGCTTTTCCTACTTCGACCATCTTAAAGGTGCTGCGGAAATTCTTGGCGCGGACGTCAATAAGGAACTGCTCGATCAAGCCAAATTGGAGAACGAGCGGCGCGGCGCCAATATTAAATTTATGGAATTGGATTTCAACCGCGACTTCACCCTGCCATCCGATAGTTTTGATTTACTTTCCTGTTGCTTTGCCATTTATTACGCGGATGATATTCCCTTCACCATCCGCGAAATGCACCGCGTTTTGAGACCTGGTGGGGTACTCTTTACCAGTGGTCCTATGCCCGATAATAAAAAACTGTTTTACGACATCATCCGCGAAGCCACCCAGAAAACCATCCCGCCAATGCCGGGCAGCTCGCGTTACGCCAGCGAAATCTACACCACCATAAAGAATATTTTTTCTTCGACCGAACTGCACGTTTTTGAGAACCATCTCTCCTTCGAGACAGTTGAGCCGTTTATTGAATACACCCGTGCTTCACTTTCCGAGGACCGGAAATTGTGGAAATCCTTCTTCCAGGACAAGGAAGATTTCAATCGCATCATGAGCCAGATCGAAGAAACCGCCACCCGCCGAATTGAAAAAGAGGGCAAACTGGTAATGACCAAGGTGGTCGGCGGCATTCTGGCAACCAAATAACCTATGGGACAGGATATGATTTTTTATGGGCGCCGGGTTCTTTTCCTTGGCGCCCACCCGGACGACATTGAAATCGGCTGCGGTGCGCTGTTGGCGCAAATCGCTGACAAGACCGAAATTCTTTGCGTTACGCTTTCCGACAACCAGAAAAACCCCGAATTGAGCAATCTGGTCGAGGAACATTACCAGTCCATGGCAGCGCTGGGCATACCGCGGGAAAAATCCATTTTGGGGCAATTTGAAACCCGACGCTTCCCGCATTTCCGCCAGGAGATCTTGGAATACATGATCCAGATCAACCGTTCGTTTAGACCGGATTTGATCTTTGTTCATACGAAAGCTGACATCCACCAGGATCATGCCACCATTACCGAGGAAGCGCTGCGCGCCTTTCGCGGCACCACCGTGCTGGGGTTCGACGTCATTCGCAGCAGCTATGGGTTTTTTCCCAGCTTTCTGGTCGAGGTCAGCGAATCAGCGGTAGAAAAGAAGATCAAAGCACTGCAACAATATGCCACTTACCAAAACCGTTATTACTTCGACCCGGAAATTACCCGCGCGACCCTGATTCGCAATGGGGCAATTTGTGAACGCCCCTTCGCCGAAGGTTTCGATATTTTGCGAGTGGTGGGCACCTTTTCGCATCCAGCCAACAACGGTTAATAAACAACAACCCATCCCTCTGTGCGTTAAACTTCGATGGATGGGTTGTTGTATAAAGAACGTGATAACTATTATTCAGGCACTCCAATTTCCACATCATCCTCGCTGATCCGTACCGGGTATGTGGGAATATCCACCACCGCTGGCAGGGAGAGAACTTTCCCGTTGCGGACGTCAAAGCGCGCGCCATGCCGCGGGCAAATGATCTGATGCCCGTCCAGTTCGCCATCCCCAAGCGGACCGTCGTCATGGGTACATACATCACCAATGGCGTATAACTTTCCGGCAATATTGAACAGCACAATCGGGTAATCGCCAATCTCAACGAAAATGCGTTTCCCCGGCGGAATATCCTCCACCTTCGCCACAACATAAAATGAATAGTCGCTCAATTCAATCGGTTGGGGCATTGCAATCACTCCTCAGCCAGTGTATCGCTGGCTTCTCCCAGTCCGTACACACCCGCTTTGATAACTTTCAACGGTAGCAGCGCGCATTTCAACCGCACCGGACTGGGCTCAATGCCCAGCAGGTCGAGCACGTCCTGTTTTTTCAATTCTTTGACTTCGTCAACCGTTTTCCCAATTACGCTCTCCAGCAGCAAGTCGGCTGATGCCTGCGAGATTGCACAGCCATGTCCGCTGAAGGCTGCTTCAACAACACGATGGTTCTTATCCACCCTTAAGTCAATACGGATGTGATCGCCACATAGCGGATTTTCATCTTCAAAACTGAAATCGTGCGGATCGAGAACACCACGATATAGCGGCTCCTTATACCGCTCGATAATGACTTCCCGATAGAGGTCATCCATATTTACCGCCTGCCTTTCAGCCAAAAATCTTTTTTACTTTTGCCAAGCCATCAACCAACGCATCCACCTCGGATTTTGTGTTATACAGGTAGAAACTTGCCCGTGTGGTGGCAGGCAGACCGAATTTCTCATGCAGCGGCATCGCACAATGATGACCTGCGCGCACCGCAATACCCTGGCTGTCCAGAATTTGCGAAATATCATGCGGGTGAATGCCGCGCAGCGTGAAGGCTGTAACAGCACCTTTGTGTTGTGCGGCTGGACCAAAAACCTGAAGACCATCCACTTCGCTCAAGGCTTCCAATGCATACGAAACAACCACCTGTTCGTGGGCTGCCACGTTTTCCATCCCTATCGCAGCCAGATAATCCACCGCAGCGCCAAAACCAATCGCTTCAGCAATTGCCGGTGTGCCGGCTTCGAATTTATGCGGTAGTTCGTTGGTGGTAAAACTGCGCAGCATCACACGTTTGATCATGTCCCCCCCGCCGAGAAAGGGTGGCATGGCATCCAGCAAGGTTTGCTTGCCGTATAATGCACCAATCCCGGTTGGACCAAGCATCTTATGCGCAGAAAACGCCAGAAAATCAACATCTAATGCGTGCACATCCACCGGAATGTGCGGTACCGATTGCGCACCATCCACAAGTACCCTTGCCCCGGCAAGATGCGCCAGGCGGATCACCTCCGCTGTTGGGTTGATTGTGCCGAGCACATTCGACATCTGGGTAAATGCAACCAGTTTCGGTTGCAGGTCCAGCAGGCGGGTGTATTCCACAAGGTCGAGCAGACCATCCGGTGTAACCGGGATGAATTCCAGTATCAAATCCTTTTCTTGTGCCAAAATCTGCCATGGTACCAGATTGGAATGATGTTCCATTTCGGTCAGAATCACCCGATCGCCCGCTTTGAGGTACTTTCTGCCCCAGCTGAAGGCGACCAGGTTGATTGCTTCGGTTGTGTTGCGGGTGAAGATAACTTCCTGGCTTTGTTGGGCATTGATAAAGCGGGCAATTTTTTCACGGGCAGCTTCGTAAAGAGCAGTAGCTTCCTCCGCCAGGGTATGCACACCGCGGTGAATATTGGCATTGCTGAACTGGTAATACGCGTCCATTGCCTCGAGAACCTGACAGGGTTTTTGCGACGTGGCAGTCGAATCGAGGTAAATCAGCGGGGTGCCTGGGCTTATTTCACGAGTCAAAATGGGAAAATCCGCCCGAATTTTTTGGATATCCAGGTTCTCATTCAGCATGGCTAGATCCGTTCATCTCAATACGGCAGTAATGGGCAATCAATCCGGATTGGCAAGTTCCGTCCGGGCGCTTTTCTTGGAAGGGAAGCGAATATGCGGCGAAGTTTGCGGGTACCACAGGATGTGGTCCGGCACCATCCAACCATCAGTCAGAAACACATTGGTGCGAAACTGAACTGCCACCATTTTTGGATCGACCTGGACAACAATTCCCTTCAACCATCCGCGCACCCGCTGCCCTCCTTTTTCATGGTCACAATACACTTCAACCGTATCGCCTACCTCATAAGTTGATTCAGGCTCAGGGGGATGCATAAAAGGAATTCCTGCCATGAATTGTTCTCCCAACAAAATCAAATTATCGAAAAATCAATTAATTTTATCATAAGCCGGTCGAGCCGCTGGGCGTTTGCAACGTAATCTCCCTTTCCAGCAGCACAAACTGAAAAGGGAGCAACCACCATCTTCCTTAGGGTGATGCGCCTGGATTCAGCCGTGATACACTTCCATTCTTTTGGTAATGGCTTCCTGAAAGCGCTCCCGTACGCCCTCGAAGGGAATGCGCTGCATGATTGGATCGAAAAAGCCTTCCACAATCAAACGCTCGGCTTCCACTTTGGGGATACCCCGCGCCTGCAGGTAAAACACCTGATCGGGATCGATTTTCCCAACGGTTGCACCGTGGGTACAGCGCACATCATCCGCCAGGATCTCCAACCCGGGGATGGAATCAGCCCGTGCAGCGCGGCTGAGCACCAGATTTCTGTTGGCTTGATAACCATCGGTTTTCATGGCTCCTGGAGCAACGTAGATCATCCCCTGCCACACAACCCGGCTGCTGTCAATCAGTGCGCCTTTGAAAAGCAGGTCGCTGGTGGTATTTGGCGCCAGGTGATTTTGCTGCGAATCATAATCCAGGTGTTGTTTTCCATCCGTGAAATAAAAGCCGGACATTCGACCATTCGCGCCCCGACCAATCAAATCCAGGTCGGCGAAGTTTTTTGTCAGGTGTCCGCCAATAGCGCCAAACACCCAGTCAAGATTCGCATCGCTGGCCACCTGGGAACGCTCATGGGTAAAGTTCCACACATTCTCACCCCAGGATTGCAGTTCAACAAAGCGCAGATTGCCGCCTGCCCCAACATGCACTTCAACCAGCCCAACATGCAGGGTTTGCCCTTGTTCGGTGGGAGAAGCATACTCATGCACATAGGTGGCACTGGCGCCTTCTTCTAACCATACCAGAATATGCGAAATATGCGCCAGATGAATGCCCGGCGCCCACAACAAGCTGTGCAGCGGTTGGATGATTTCAACATTGCGCGGAACATACAACAACACCCCGCTATCCGCCAGTGCCGCCGCGAGAGCAGCAAATTTGCCCTCTGTTGGCTTAACCACTCGATTGATTACTTTCTCCAGCAAGTAGGGGTATTTCTGTTCCGCGGTGCGTAAATCGGTAAACACCACACCCTGTTCTGCCAGTTCCTGCGCCAGGGTTACCTGCGCCCCACCCGGGGTGAGGATTACCTCACCGCCATGTTCCCGATCAGCAATCGGTTTCATCAAAGTTTCCGGCAGCGGGGCAAGATCGAGGTAAGCATCGGCTTCGGGCAGGCGAAAGCGGTCTGCTTCCATGCCGCGCAGATCGGTTCGCCGCCAGGCTTCATCGCGCGTGGTCGGCATGGGCAAAGACAAGTAAGTTCGCCAGGCTTCCAGGCGGTAATTGCGCAGCGACTCGCTTATTCCATTAACACGAACCATGTCCTCGCTGAATGTGAATTCTTTCAATGCTGTTTCGTCTCGACGGCGAGCGCGGGTGACGACTTTTGGGGTTTCTTTGGTCATTGGATTCAATCCCTTTTCAGAGCAAGTTGAGTGATGCAGGAGTATTAACCAATCGAACCTTCCATTTGCAGTTGGATCAGGCGATTCATTTCAACAGCATACTCCATTGGCAGTTCTTTCACCAGCGGCTCAATGAAGCCAGAAACCACCATAGTCGTGGCTTCTTCCTCGCTCAAGCCGCGGCTCATCAGGTAAAACAACTGCTCTTCGCCGACCTTGGAGACCGATGCTTCGTGTCCAATGGTCACATCCTGTTCGTCGATTTCGATATACGGGTAAGTATCCGACCGGGATTGAGGATCAAGCAGCAAAGCATCGCATACCACATTGGAGCGAACATCGTCCGCACCTTTATAAACTTTGAGCAAGCCACGGTACGAGGATCGTCCGCCGCCCTTACTGATCGACTTGGAAGTGATTTTGCTGCTGGTATGGGGTGCAAAATGAACGACTTTACCACCTGCATCCTGCCATTGTCCGGGTCCGGCAAACGCCATCGAAAGAATTTCGCCGTGTGCGCCGGGACCCATCAGGTAGCAGGACGGGTACTTCATGGTTACTTTCGAACCCAAATTGCAATCTACCCATTCCATGGTGCCATTTTCTTCAACCATAGCCCGTTGGGTAACCAGATTGTAGACATTTGTCGACCAATTTTGAATGGTGGTGTACCGCACCCGTGCACCTTTTTTAACCACGATTTCGATCACACCACTATGGAATGAATCCGTCGTATATTGTGGAGCGGTGCAGCCTTCCACATAGTGCACCTGAGCGCCCTCATCAGCAATGATTAGGGTGCGCTCGAACTGCCCGATATTGGCAACATTCAAGCGAAAATAAGCTTGCAACGGCAAATCAACTTTAACGCCTTTGGGTACGTACACGAACGATCCACCCGACCAAACGGCACTGTTGAGGGCAGCAAATTTATTATCTTCGATAGGGATAACGGTGCCAAAATACTGCTTAAACAAATCGGGATGCTGACGCAATCCATCTTCAATGCTCAGAAAAATCACACCTTGTTTTTCCAGGTGCTCCTGAATGCTGTGATAGACCATTTCGGATTCGTACTGCGCGCCGACCCCCGCCAGGAACTTCTGCTCCGCTTCAGGTATACCCAGCCGGTCGAAGGTTTGCTTGATGGTCTGAGGTACATCATCCCACGATTTACCAGCCATCTCCGCAGGTTTAACATAGTAAACAATCTCATCCAGGTTCAAGCTGGACAGATCCGCCCCCCAGGCAGGCATGGGGCGCTGCTGGAAGTGCTGTAAAGCCTTTAAGCGAAACTGGAGCATCCACTCCGGTTCGCCTTTCATAGCTGAAATTTGCCGAACAACTTCCTCATCCAAACCCTTGCGGGTTTTAAACACCGACACATCTGGATCCTGAAATCCGTACCGGTATTGACCAAGTTCTTCTAAAAAGTCCGTTTGCGGGTCAACACTCATCATAACCTCCACTCCGTAAAAAAATTACCCTTCACCATTAAGCCGCAAGCGTACCGTTTTCCACTTTTTCCCGCACCCAATCATAGCCGTGCTCTTCAAGATGCAAGGCAAGGTCTGCGTTGCCGGTCTCAACAATACGACCGTCCATCATCACGTGAACGACATCCGGTTTGATGTAGTTTAGGATGCGCTGGTAGTGGGTAATCACCAGAACGCCAATATTGTCACTGCGCAGCGCATTGACACCATCAGCAACAATACGCAGCGCATCGATGTCCAAACCCGAGTCGGTCTCGTCCAGAATGGCAATTTCTGGCTGCAAAACAGCCATCTGCAATATTTCGGCACGTTTTTTCTCGCCGCCCGAGAAACCATCATTCAAGTACCGTCCGGCAAAGGTGTGGTCAACCTTGAGCATATCCATTTTTGCCTTGAGCAGTTTGCGAAATTCGGGAATGGGCACACCCTTATCCTCCGGATTTTCCGCCCGCCGGCGGGCGTTGACCGCCGTACGCAGGAAGTTCGCCACCGTTACGCCAGGGATCGCCACGGGGTATTGAAATGCAAGAAAAATACCCAGACGAGAGCGCTCATCCGGCTCAAGCTCAAGCACATCCTGCCCCTTGAACATCACTTCGCCCTCGGTCACTTCATACGCCGGATGTCCCATCAGGGTATAAGCCAGGGTAGATTTGCCGGTGCCATTCGGACCCATGATGGCATGGACTTCGCCCTTGGGCAGAGTTAGATTGAAACCTTTAAGAATTTCCTTGTCTTCGATCTTGACATGCAGGTTGCGAATGACCAGTTCATCATTCATTGCCGGTATGCTCCTTCAATTTTTGGTAAAGTGTACTTTATGAATTTATTTCAATAAATTCATAAAAATATTGTATAATCTGTTTGTTGGCAGGATTATAGCACAAACACCGAGTTGGGTCAATATTTACTATAAAATTCATATATATTGACAATTTTATCCGGCTTTGATATACTACCCCAAGACAAGCCTGTTTTATCCGGTATTGATTCGATTGGCAAAAACATGGAACTCAAGAGCACGCGTGAAAAAATTCTACACACCCTGTTAAATAGCCCCCGCTCAACCATTAACGACCTGGCAGAAACGGTGGGGATCAACGCAATTTCGGTGCGCCACCACCTAAACAGCATGCTGGCAGATGGTCTGGTCGAATCCGAAGAGGAGCGACACGGTGTTGGTCGTCCGCGGTTGGTATATTACCTGACCGAACGCGGCTTGGAGAAATTTCCTACCCGTTATTTTCGCCTTGCCAACCGTTTACTTGGACGACTCAAGGAAACCCTCCCGCCCACAGCAGTTGAAGCCATTTTTTCGGAGATGGCCCGCGACTTGGCAGAAGAACATGCGCGCTCGACCCAGAATATGACCATCGAAGAAAAACTAAATTTTCTTAAAAATTTACTCAAAGAAGAAGGTTTTATCATCGAGTGGGAAAAAACTGGTGATTCTTACCAGATTCACGAAATCACCTGCCCATATTTCCATGTGACCCAGGCACACCCCGAAGTGTGTTCCGTCGATCAAACGCTGATATCCACCGTGCTTGCCCTGCCTGCTCATAAAATCCAGTGCGTTTTGAGCGGCGACCATCATTGCACGTACATCATTCCACTGGAGAAAGTCGGAAACCAATGAGTGAAACACCCGGAACCAATCCAGCGGTTTGGGATGCCGAAGCAACCCACCCTGAATTATGCACCCAACTTCGTGAAGGTCTCAATCAGGTCTTGGATCCCGAAATTGGCTTGAGTGTGATCCAACTTGGCTTGATTCGAAATTTTCAGGTTAAAGAAGACAACCAGGGGCACATCCGCATGATCCTGACCACCCCGTTTTGCCCTTATGGGCCGGCATTGATCGACATGACCCGCGTGAAAGCCGAAGAGTCCATCCAAATGCCGGTCTCAATCGAACTGGGCATGGATGTGTGGGATTTTTCCATGATGGAAGAAGGGGTCGATCTGGGCTGGGGCTTGTACTAATTCATCCCGCCGCCCAAGGCACTCAATCGCTCTCGGTCAACCTTAAATAAACGCGGAAGTTGCATCGCCAGCCCCATATCTCCATTCAACTTGATACTTCCAGTCAGGTAGGAGCGCATCGCGTCGAGCCTGCCGGTGAAGATGTCCAACACTACCTGAGCGTCTGCGATTAATAGTAAATCGGCGCGGTCGGGAATCTGTCGGATAACCTGGCAGGTTTGATTTTCAATCACCACCCCCCAAACGCCCCCCTTTTCTCCGCTAAGATCAAAACCAATTCTGGCTGTAACCCCAACTGCCTGGCTGGGTTGAAAAAATTCTGGTAATAAATCCATTAGGTCCTGAATAGTAACAGCCTGGCTCATCCGCACCTCCTCGATAAACTTTTACCCATTATAGTGGATTAATATGTTTCCAGCTTTTTTGTACAACCTTTGTAAAGCTTAAACTGGCTCTTCTGTTTCTTTTTTAATAAATTTTGGTATACTGACCGTACTCTAAATCGTGCGCAGGCATGTCATGGCTCAAAAAGATCCGACTCTTACCCACCGCAAGGCGGATCACATCCGCATCAATCTGGAAGAGGATGTCCATTCTGGTCGTAGGACAGGATTGGAGCGGCTGGCATTCATCAACGAAGCCATGCCTGAGTTGGATTTGCAAAGTGTAGATACCAGCCAGACCTTGTTTGGCAAACATCTTTCCGCACCTCTGCTGATCTCCTCAATGACCGGCGGCACTCAACATGCCGGGCAAATCAATCAGCGCCTGGCAGAAGCTGCGCAACACAAGAAGATCGCGCTTGGGCTTGGTTCCCAACGAGCAGCGCTGGAGCATCCCGAACAACAAGCCACCTTTCAGGTTCGCCGCTACGCGCCGGATATTCTTCTTTTCGCCAATCTGGGGGCAGTGCAGTTGAATTACGGTTACGGAATTGAGCACTGCCAACGTGCGGTGGATATGGCGCAGGCTGATGCCCTGTTTCTGCACTTAAACCCCTTGCAGGAAGCCTTACAGCCCGAGGGAGACACCAATTTCTCGAATTTACTCACGAAGATCGAACAGGTCTGCCGGGTATTACCAGTGCCAGTAATTGCCAAAGAGGTTGGCTGGGGAATTTCTGCGCAAACCGCCCGCCGCCTGGCAAATGCTGGTATTGCGGCAATCGATGTAGCAGGCGCGGGGGGCACATCCTGGTCACAGGTAGAAATGTACCGCATGAACGATCCATCCCGGGCAAGGATTGCTGCTGCGTTTCGCACCTGGGGCATACCAACTGCGGATGCACTGCGCCAGGTGCACGCCGCACTTCCCAATCTGCTCATGTTTGCCTCGGGCGGTCTGCGCGACGGAATCGATATTGCCAAGTGCATTGCCTTGGGTGCGCGCCTCGGCGGGATGGCAGGTCCATTCCTCAAAGCAGCAGTTGTATCAACCGAAGAGGTCATTGCGACGATTGACGAAATTGCCGCCACTCTTCAAATATGTATGTTTTCCTGTGGCGCTGGAAATTTAGAGAAGCTTCGCCAAACGCCTTTGATGGAGATTTAACTATCATGCTGCTTCGAGACTTTAACCAACAAGTGCAGCCTAAAATCGACGAAACCATGCAGCGTGTCGTCGCCCATCCGCTCATCAATCAGTACGCCGGTTTAGCCGACATATTGTGTTACCACCTTGGTTGGGAAGGTCCCGGTAATGGTCAGGAAGCCCAGGGCAAGCGCATTCGCCCACTGCTGGTGCTACTGGCGGCGGCTGCCACCGGTGGCGATTGGAAACCAGCGCTACCGGCAGCAGCGGCGGTTGAATTACTTCATAACTTCTCTCTAATTCATGACGATATCGAGGATAACAGCCCATTACGACGCGGGCGGGACACAGTATGGAAACGTTGGGGCATTCCCCTGGCGATCAATGCCGGAGATGCGCTATTTACCCTCGCCTTTGAGAGTATTCACCAACTCAGCCAATCTTGCCCGCCGCACGTTGTCAACCATGCATCCAAGATCTTGATTGACGCCTGCATCAAACTGACCGGTGGACAGCACCTCGACATTTCCTATGAAAATAAGCGTGAAATCTCTTTGGATGGGTATTGGAAAATGATCGAAGGGAAAACTGCCGCATTGCTCAGCGCCTGCCTTCAGCTTGGTGGAGCGATCGGCAGCGCCACCCCAGCACAAATGGATACATTGGCACGTTTTGGACGCTCACTGGGGTTGAGTTTCCAAATTCAGGATGATTGGTTGGGGATATGGGGGAACAGTACACTGACCGGTAAATCCACCGACAGCGACTTGGTCAGTGGCAAAAAAACCCTTCCGGTTGTCTATGCATTGCGAAACAAACAGCGCTTTGCCCAGCGCTGGCTTTCCGGTGGGATCACCCCAGAAGAAGCACCCCAATTGGCGCAGTGGTTGATTGAAGAGGGTGCCCAGGCATACACCGAGCAGCAAGCCAGTCTCTACACCACCGAAGCCTTGACCGCTCTTGAGCAAGCCGGGCTTGATAATCCTTATGGCACTGCATTGCGCGAGCTAGCGCTCATGCTTTTGAAACGAAATTCATAATCATCAACCAACAAGCTGCAATCTACAAAAGTTGTTTGGGCAGCATCATTTTTCGTATCGGAAGGAAGAAGAATACCATGGAAAAACAACTCATCCTCAGCGGAGAAGAAATCTATCAGGTGGCGGACTTGTTCGTCGACGGTGGAATTGATTTCGAGATCATTCGCCAAAATGTGGAAAGCATCCTGCGTGCAGTTGGAGAGAACCCGGAGCGGGATGGATTGAAAAAAACACCTGACCGGGTTGCCCGAATGTATGACGAATTACTGGCTGGTTACCGCACCGACCCGGTAGCACTGGTCAACGATGCTCTCTTCGAGGTCGAATACGATGAAATGGTCGTCGTGCGGGATATTGAATTTTATTCGTTGTGCGAACATCACATGCTGCCCTTCCTGGGGCGCGCGCATGTTGCCTATATCCCACGCGGACGCGTCATCGGATTGTCCAAAATTCCCCGCGTAGTGGATATGTTTGCCCGCCGCCTGCAGGTACAGGAACGCATGACTCGCCAGGTCGCAGATTTCCTACAGGAAGTGCTTCACCCACGCGGGGTCGCGGTTGTCGTCGAAGCGATTCATATGTGTTCAATGATCCGCGGCGTCAAAAAACATGATTCGCGCATGACCACATCCAGTATGTTGGGCGCTTTTCGCAATAACATGGCTACCCGCATGGAGTTCCTCGACAACATTTCGCGCAGCTCGGAACCCTTGCACTTCTAAATTCGGGCAATTACGGATTGAAGTTCAAGTCGGTACGGGCTACTGCTGTCGTAGTGACTCTCATCGCCTGTGCAATTTCGTTGAGCGACTTGCCGGTAATTGGCTCATCCAGATCGGGACGCAGTTCTGCAGTTGGAATGGCGAGAAATTCACGCTGCCAAATCGAAGTATCCAGCACCTCTTCGTCATAGACCAAAATGTCCAGATCAATAGTGCGCGGAGCATACTTATCAGCCGTGCGAACCCTGCCAAGTCGATCTTCGATGGGATGAAGCACGGTTTCTTTTAGAGATTTGGCATCCAGTTCTGTCGAGATCCAGGCTGTGGCATTGAGAAAACGCCCGCCGATTGATCCAACCGGGTCGGTCTCCCAAACTGTGGACACCGCGTTGAGAGTCACCTTTTCCCTCAACAACTCAATTGCGCGGGTCAAATTCTCCTTTGGGTCAATGTTGGAACCCAGGCTGAGGTACGCCTGGTGCTTTGCAGAACCTTCCGCAGGACGTGTGCGTTCGATTTCTACTCCAACCGATTGGGCAAAACGCACCGCGCCAGGTTTTTCGACCCGCACGCGCACTTTTTCAACGCCGCGCTCCTCCAGGCACAACCGCGCCAGATCGCTGGCGAGAGCTTCCACCGTATAACGGGCTGTCTTTTCGACATAGGCGATCGTCTTCTTGGCAACGGTGCGGTAATTGATGCAATCCTGTATATGGTCACTTCCCCCTGCACGGGAGATATCCCCAAACAGGGTAATGTTGATCAATATATCTTGGCGCTGCGCTCGTTCGCGCTCGGTTATGCCGATGATCCCTCTCACCAGCAAATCCTTAATAAAGGTCTGATCCATGCTGCCTCCCTAAAGCAAGTGCCTGCCCCCATCCAGATGAAGAATTTCTCCGGTTGTGTACCCTGCCCCGCTTAATAGAAATACCAACGCCTGACCGATTTCCTCAGCCTGCGCCCAGCGTCCCAATGGCACACGGTCCAGAACCGAATCGCTTTGCCCTCCGTCACTGGGCGGCAAAATGGCGCCCAGTGCCAACCCATTAACCATAATGGTGGGTGCGAATGCCACCGCCAGCGAGCGGGTCAAGGCTGCCAGACCTGCCTTGCTGATTGTATATGCCAGGTGGTCATCTGCCGGGCGCAATGCCCGCCAGTCCAGAATATTGACAATTTTTCCGGTTTGCCTTCCTTCGAATAGGCGGGCAAAAGACTGGCTGAGCAGGAATGGCGCAGTTAAGTTGATATCCAGGTGCCTTTGCCAATCCGCCAACAGGGTATTGTTCCAATTCAGGTCCTCAAAAATGGCTGCGTTATTGATAAGTAAATCCACCGGTTGTATTTTCCAGGCATGTTCCATCAATTCAGCCGCCGCGGAAAGGTCGCCTAAATCGGCATGCAGCAACCAGGCACGCCTGCCCATCTCTTGGACATCCATGGCAGTTTGCCGTGCCGCCTCAATAGAACGCCCATAATGGATGATGACATCCGCGCCGGCTTGCGCCAGGGCAAGAACCAGCATACGTCCCACGCGGTGGGCACCACCAGTTACCAAAGCCGTATTACCGCTCAGGGGTTTCATCGGCTATCCTCCGGATTAACAGCATCGTTCAGTTGCGAACCAGGAATGGTCGTCTGCATCCTGAAATGAATGAACCACAATGCAATACATAAAAAGAACCAGGCAACAACTTGCGCGGTGCGAATGGAGCTGCCAGCCAGATACAGGCTGTCCCCACGGAAAGTTTCCACAAGAATCACGGATAGCGCACTGCCAGCCACAAAAAAAGAGAATCGAACACCTGCCGGCAGATCAACCAATTTTTTGCCCGGATTGACGAGCCAGTACACCATTCCCGCCAAAATAATCTGGTACACCTGGGTTGGATGGCGCCATTCGCCATATAAATAGATGCTCCACGGCAACCGGGCAGGCGCGCCGAACGCATCACCTGAGGCAAAATTCATCAAGCCAAAAAATACTAGGAAGAGCGCAAATCCAGGCGCAAGGACATCCAGTGTCTGCCAGAGTGGCAGTCCGCGCCGTTGTCCGTACACCGCTGCCACAAGACAACCAATCAAAACGCCGCCTGTCCAATCCAACATCTGTGCGGACAAGGCAAAAAAATCCAACGGATTGGCAATGAAGGCGGTAAGATTTTGCATGGCATACGTCAACCGCGCGCCAAGAATGCCTGCCAGGAATGACCACAGCACAAGGTTATATAACCCCTCGGCATCGAAACCCGATTGGCGGGCATCTTTTTCAGCGCGAGTCAAGCCCAGCCAGATGCCGATCAGAAAAATCAAACCCGGTGTTTGGATCGCCAGTGGCCCCAGATTAAGTATCGGCAGCATTCAACGGCGCTCCTCAAGCAGTTTTTGCACTTCACTCAACAACAGCGACTCACTCAGTGGACCACCGTAAACTACCTTGCGGATTATTCCCTCTTTATCGAGAAAGAATGTGGTCGGAAGGGCACTGACCTGGTAATTGCGCGATACTCCCCCATCATGATCATACAGAATAGAAAATGTCAGACCGCGCTCATTGACAAACCGGCTGGCATCCGCAAAGGTGTCCTGGCTGGTCGAATTGATTGCCAGAATGAGCAATCCCTGGTCCGAAAGCGCCCGATGCACGCGTTCGAAGGCAGGCATTTCCGCCTGACAGGGTGGGCACCACGATGCCCAGAAATTGATCACTACCACATTGCCAGTCAGGCTGCTGAGCTGGTATGCTGCTCCACTCGCATCTGGCAGGTTAAAATCCGGCGCCAGGAATCCCTGCCGCGGCAACGCTCGCCTACCCTGGGTGGTATCCACAGCGATCAGGCTGGTAGCAATGATCCATCCAAGCGAAACTAGAGCGGTAATCATAAACAACCGCGAGCGCTGCTCAATGATTTTATGCATGGGTCAATAGTATGAGGCTAGCTGCCGCCTGTCAAGGGCAATCCGGGAACAACTCAATACTTGACACATTCGGTCTAAATTGTTACAATACACACACCCCACCCCTACTGGGAGGGGGTGAGGAGGCAGCAACGATGAAAGACGATCAGGTTCTCAACCGCCTAAAAACCGCCGAAGGCCACCTGCGGGGAATTCAACGCATGGTTGAAGAGGATGCCTATTGCATCGATGTTATCCGTCAGATTCAAGCTGTGCAATCTGCGCTCAATAAAGTGAGCAGCAAGATCCTCGAAAATCACCTCAATTCCTGCTTGATCAGTGCGGTGCGTGGAGAGGACCCAGAGGAACGCGAACGAGTCCTGAAAGAAATCGCCGAAGTCTTCGACGCTGCCACCAAGGTATAACCACTGGCCCATCAAATCCGTTATTTGGAGGTTTTCTCATGAACAGCATCACTTACACCGTTCCGGGCATTCACTGCAATCACTGCGTCCATACCATAAAAATGGAAGTCGGAGAACTGGAAGGCGTCAAACTGGTCAGCGCAGACCCGATCAGCAAACAGGTTACCGTTACCTTTGAGCCACCCGCCTCGCCCGAAACAATCGAAAGCCTTCTGGCAGAGATTAATTATCCCGTACAAAAGTAATCCATGGAACAAAAACAAGTCGTTTTACCGGTAACAGGCATGACCTGCGCCAACTGTGTGGCAACTATCGAGCGCAACCTGAAAAAACAAGCCGGTGTAGGCTCGGTGGTGGTCAACCTGTCTTCCGAGCGCGCGGTGGTTGAATATGATCCTGCCCTGGTCGGGTTGGACATGCTGGTCGGGCGGGTAGAACGCGCCGGTTATGGTATAGCGACCGGCGAGGCAGACCTGATTGTCCACGGAATGAGCGACGATAACGACGCGCGGCGGTTGGAAAAAGTACTCTTGAAAGTCGAAGGTGTGCGCAAGGTTCAGGTCATGTACGCCGCCGAACGCGCCAGGATAGAGTATATCCCCACCCTGGTCAGCCAAAGTGATCTACGTCAGGTTGTTCAATCCGCCGGGTTTGAAAGTGTGGAAACCAACAGCGATTTGCGCGACGCAGAAGGCGAAGCACGCAACGCAGAAATTCGTCACCAGCGCCGTCTGCTGATCACCGGGATTATCTTCACCCTGCCACTGTTCGTCATCTCAATGAGCCGTGACCTGGGTTTTCTGCCCATGTCGTGGACGCACGCTGCCTGGCTGAACTGGCTGTTGTTTACGCTGGCGACCCCAGTTCAATTCTATGTCGGCGCACAGTATTATCGCAACGGCTATAAATCCCTGCGCAATGGCTCCGCTAACATGGATGTTCTCATCGCGCTGGGCAGTTCTGCCGCCTACTTCTACTCCATTCCAGTTACCTTGGGCTGGATTAACGACCATGTTTATTTCGAAACCGCCGCAGTAATCATCACTTTGATCCGCCTGGGTAAGTACCTGGAAGCACGCGCCAAGGGGCGCACCAGCGAAGCGATCAAAAAATTGATGGGGCTGCAAGCACGCACCGCACAGATCATCCGCAACGGGCAGGAAATGGAAGTGCCTGTCGATCAGGTGGTTGTTGGTGATATTGTTTTGGTACACCCTGGCGAGAAGATCCCGGTCGATGGTGTGGTCGTTGAAGGCGGTACCAGTGTAGATGAATCGATGTTAACCGGTGAGTCGATGCCGGTTAAAAAATCCCCTGGCGATCCAGTTATTGGCGCAACCTTGAATAAACAGGGTTTCATCCGGTTCGAAGCCACCCGGGTAGGCAAGGAAACCGCACTGGCGCAAATTATCCGTCTGGTTGAAGAAGCCCAAGGCAGCAAAGCCCCGATTCAGAAACTGGCAGACCAGGTTTCTGCGATTTTTGTGCCAATTGTAGTCGTCATTGCCCTGGTCACTTTCCTGGTCTGGTTCTTCCTTATCCCTCTGCCAGCCCAGAGCGAAACCAGCGCCTTTACCCGCGCGATGGTGTCCATGGTAGCTGTTTTGGTCATCGCCTGCCCGTGCGCACTGGGTCTGGCCACGCCAACTGCGGTAATGGTCGCCACCGGTCGCGGTGCTGAATCAGGCGTATTGATCCGCCATAGTGAGGCATTGGAGCGGGCTGGAAAAGTTACGACGGTTGTGCTCGACAAAACCGGCACGGTGACTCGTGGTCAGCCGAGTGTCACCGATGTGATCACCATTGGCACGCCCGGAGATCATCAAGTTGATCAAAACGAATGGCTGCGGCTGGCTGCCAGTGCCGAACAGGTCAGTGAACATCCGCTGGCAGAAGCCATTGTTGCGGAGGCCGGCAACCTCGGTCTGCAACTGGTTTCGCCCGCCGGGTTCAATGCTTATGCCGGTCACGGCGTCCAGGCAGAGGTGGAAGGCTTTCAGGTAACTATCGGCAGTCCGCGCTGGGAGGTGTTCAAAAACGGTAAAATCAACAGCTGCCATGCGAAAATTGAAGAGCTGGAACGCGCCGCCAAGACCGTAATTCTGGTGACTGTGGACAATGAACCGCGAGGCATTATCGCCATAGCCGATGCAGTCAAGGAAGGTTCGCGGGAAGCCATCGAAGGCTTTCACCGTCTCGGTTTGAAGGTTGCCCTGTTGACCGGCGACAACCAAGGAACCGCCGAAGCCATTGCCCGGCAGGTTGGCGTGGATGTCGTGCGCGCGGAAATTCTGCCGGATGGAAAAGCCGCGGAAATCAAACAATTACAGAATGAAAGTGAAATCGTTGCCATGATCGGCGACGGCATCAACGATGCGCCTGCCCTGGCGCAGGCAGATGTTGGTATAGCCATCGGTACCGGTACCGATATTGCCATGGCAACTGCGCCAATCACGCTGATCAGCGGGGATTTACGCGCCGCGGTACGGGCAATCCGCCTTTCCCGTCGGACGCTGCGCACCATCAAGCAAAACCTGTTTTGGGCATTTTTCTACAACACTATGCTCATCCCTGCTGCCGCAGCCGGTTTGCTAAATCCGATGCTGGCTGCCGCCGCCATGGCGTTTAGCAGTGTGTTTGTGGTCAGCAACAGCCTGCGTCTACGCCGCATTCGGCTGGATTAAGCCCGGTTACCTCAACTTAAGACAAGTCCTGAGAATGATCAGGGCTTGTTTTCTATTCGGGATTTAGTCAGCTGTAAAACGAACTTTCTTTGTGAATCGGTTATACTGTGAAACCAATCACAATACCCAAAACCATCCAACTTAAAAAATGGTAAAATGAGCCATTATTTGCCGATTTTATCCAGCCAACCATGGCTCGGTTTTCACAATCCCCTAATAGAAGGACCTCCTCATGCCAATCAATCCCGAGTTTGAAGAGAAAGCTATTAACACTATTCGATTTCTTTCCGTCGATGGCGTTCAAAAAGCCAATTCAGGTCATCCCGGTTTGCCAATGGGCGCAGCTGCCATGGCTTATGTGCTGTGGACCCAATTTCTAAAACACAACCCATCCAATCCAGCCTGGCATGACCGCGACCGGTTCATTTTATCAGGAGGACATGGCTCAATGCTGCTGTATTCTCTCCTGTACCTGACCGGTTACGACTTGAGCTTGGACGAATTGAAAAACTTTCGCCAGTGGAACAGCCGCACACCCGGACACCCAGAATACGGCTTGACCCCTGGCGTAGAAACCACCACCGGACCGCTCGGACAAGGCTTTGCTAATGGGGTCGGCATGGCACTGGCGGAAGCTCACCTTGCTGCGCAATTCAACCGCCCTGGATTCCCGGTCATCAATCACACCATCTATGCCATTGTCACTGACGGAGACCTGATGGAAGGGGTGTCATCCGAAGCCGCCTCACTGGCGGGGCACCTCAAGTTGGAAAAATTGATTTATCTGTACGATGACAACCGCATTTCCATAGATGGCTCGACGGATCTGGCATTTACTGAAGACCGCGCAAAACGCTTCGAGGCGTTCGGATGGCAGGTAATCCGGAATGTCAACGGTAATTCAACCCAAGCCATTGCCTCCGCTATTCGCAAAGCGCGCAAAGATGCGCGCCCCTCTTTGATCATTTGCCGCACCCATATTGGCTATGGGCTGCCTACCCGTCAAGATACCGCCAAAGCGCATGGTGAACCACCCGGGGAGGAAGAATTGCGCGGCGCAAAAGAAAAATTGGGTTGGGTGGCTGAACCGCCTTTCTACATTCCCTCCGATGTTCTCGATTTCTTCCGTTCGGCGGTAAAAACCGGAAAACAGGCAGAACGCAAGTGGCATCGGCTGCTGGATGCTTACCGGGCTGCCTATCCCGCCCTGGCAACGGAACTGGAACGCCGTTTGGCTGGCAACTTACCACCCAGCTGGGACGAAAAACTGCCCAAATTTCCCGCAGACCCGAAAGGAATGGCAACTCGAGCCGCTTCGGGCAAGGTGCTCAATGTGCTTGCCGACCGTCTGCCCGAATTGATCGGCGGCTCCGCCGATTTGACCCCTTCCAACAACACCTGGATCAACAGCAGCCAATCCTTCCAGCCTACCCATCCCCAAGGTCGATACATCCATTTTGGGGTGCGCGAACATGCCATGGGTTCGATTGTAAATGGCATGGCACTCCACGGCGGGGTGATTCCTTTTGCAGGCACTTTCCTGGTCTTTTCGGATTATATGCGTCCGGCGATTCGCTTGTCTGCCCTTTCGCATATCCCTTCCATATGGGTATACACCCATGACAGCATCGGATTGGGCGAGGACGGTCCCACCCACCAGCCGGTTGAACACCTGGCTGCGTTGCGGGCGATTCCCAATCTAAATGTGATCCGTCCGGGCGATGCAAATGAGGTTCGGGAAGCCTGGATTGCCGCACTAAAAAGCCGTCATACGCCTACCGCATTAGCGCTCACCCGTCAGGCAGTTCCGGTTTTAGATCGTACTTCGCTGAATTCCGCCAGTGGATTGCATCGCGGCGCTTACGTCCTTGCCGACCTGGGTGGTGGCAAACCCCAGATCATTCTGATGGCGTCCGGCTCAGAGGTATCTCTAATCGTCGAAGCAGGTTACAGCCTGGTCGCCGAAGGCTATAATGTACGCTTGGTATCCTTCCCATCCTGGCATCTCTTCGATCAGCAGGAGCAGACCTATCGTGACGAGGTGCTTCCTCCCTCCATCAAACGCCGATTGGCAGTAGAAGCCGGGGTTGCGCAGGGCTGGCATCGTTTCGTCGGTGACCAAGGACGGGTGATCAGTATCGAACGGTTTGGGGCTTCAGCACCGTATAAAAAACTTTACGAAGAATTCGGTCTGACCACCGCCCGAATTCTGAACGAAGCGCGCAATTTGCTTGGTGTGGGAAATTTCTAGGAGGATAGTAGGATGAGAATCGCAGTGGCATGTGACCATGCCGGTTTTCCGCTCAAAGAAGAAGTCATCCAGGCTGTACAGGCTGCTGGTCATGAAGTACTCGATCTGGGAACCTTTACCACTGAAGCCGTAGACTACCCTGACTACGCCTACAAAGCCGGTAAGGCTGTGTTGAGTGGGCAGGCAGATCGGGCAATTGTGCTCTGTGGTTCCGGCGTTGGAGCCACAATCGCTGCAAATAAGATCAAAGGTATATATGCCTGTCTGTGTCACGATACCTACTCAGCCCACCAGGGCGTTGAACACGATAATATGAATGTCTTGTGTCTTGGCGCGCGCATCATTGGTGCAGAGCTAGCAAAAGAAATCGTGCATTCATTCCTGAGAGCGACGATGAGCAGTGAAGAAAGGCACCTGCGCCGGGTTGGAAAGATTCGTGCCATTGAACAGGAAAATTAACGAGGAAGCGATGAACCGTATTCACCAACTTCATCAATTGGGGCAATCAGTCTGGTACGACAACATCCAGCGCTCCCTGCTCGAAAACGGGCAGCTAGCAGCCATGATCGAGCAGGGACTGATCCGCGGAGTGACCTCCAATCCTTCCATATTTCACAACGCAATCGCCAAATCCCATGATTACGACGCTGCGCTCAAACCAATGGCATGGTCTGGTTGGTCAGCTCTGCAAATCTTTCACCAGCTGGCAATCGAGGATATTCAGGCTGCCGCCGACTTGTTTCGACCGCTCTATGAACAAACCCAAGCAGGTGATGGATATGTCAGCCTCGAAGTCAATCCACTGCTTGCACACGATACGCTTGGGACTGTTGCCGAAGCTAAACGGCTGTGGAATCTGGTTGACCGACCCAATTTGATGATAAAGATTCCTGCCACTATGGAGGGGATTCCAGCCATCCGGGAAAGCATCGCCGCCGGGATCAATGTCAATGTCACTCTGATCTTCTCCCTGGCACGGTACCATCAAGTCATGGATGCGTATCTGTCTGGCTTGGAGGACCGTGTAAAAGCAGGACTGTCCATTGATCGGATCGCTTCGGTGGCATCTTTCTTTGTTTCCAGGGTAGACACTAAGATTGACCAACAATTGGATGAAATCATTAAGAAAGAGGAATCCAGTGCTGAGCTGGCACAGTCTCTGCTCGGTAAAGCCGCGATAGCCAATGCGCGCATGGCATACGCCCTTTACCTGGAAACCTTCGCTAGCCTGCGCTTTGATACCCTGCGCCAGAAAGGCGCCCGAACACAGCGCCCGTTGTGGGCATCCACCAGCACCAAAAACCCCGCTTATCGGGATGTAGTCTACGTCGAAGAGTTGATCGGTGCAGATACGGTCAATACAATGCCACCGCAAACTCTGGATGCTTTTCTTGATCATGGTGAGTCGCAGGTTCGGCTGGGATGGGATGTCAGCCAGGACCAGCAAGTGATTGCCCGCTTGGAGACTCTGGGTATTTCGATGCAAAAAGTGACCCAGGAATTGGAAGCCGAGGGCGTCAAAGCCTTTGCAGATGCCTTTGATGCTCTGTTGAAAACGATCGAGGAACGCCGTCAGGCTGCAATGGCTGAGCTGGACTCTTTGAAAGACACGCTCCCTGCCGAGGTGGTTCGCGCGGATTATGAATCGGTCAGTCGCCGTTTGTTTTCCATCGATCCCAGCCTGTGGAGCGACAACCCTGGCGCTCAAGCCGAAATTCACAAACGCCTGGGCTGGCTGGTGTCCCCGCAAACCAGCCGTGCACTCGTTCCAACCCTGACTTCCCTGGCTGCCGCTTGCCGCGCAGACGGCTTCACCCATGCATTGCTACTGGGAATGGGTGGTTCATCCCTTGCTCCCGAAGTGCTTCGTCTCGCTTTTGGCGTTAGGAAGCTAGGTAGCAAAAAAGCACTTGACCTGGCAATTCTGGACTCGACCGATCCCGACCAGGTACAAGCCGCAGCAGCACGCGCCCCCCTGGAAAAGACTCTGTTTATTGTGTCCAGCAAATCCGGAACCACCAGCGAGGTGAGCGCCTTTCTGGACTACTTCTTGAGCCTTGCGCATGCCCAATTGGGTGATCACGCTGGGGCGCACTTTGTTGCCATCACCGACCCGGGCACCAAACTGGAAGCCATCGCCCGCGAGCGCAATTTTCGCGCCGTTCTCCCTGGCGACCCATTGGTCGGCGGTCGTTACTCCGCCCTGACCGCGTTTGGTTTATTCCCAGCTGCGCTGCTCGGCATGAATCTCGACACCCTGCTTGACAGGGCAACATGGATGATGAATCAGTGCCTGCCGGGTATCCCCGGTGGACGCAATCCCGGACTGGTATTGGGCACGTTATTAGGGTTAGCCGCATTGGAGGGGCGCGATAAATTGACTCTAATCGCCGACTCACCTTTTGAGTCGTTCGGATCCTGGCTGGAACAATTGATCGCCGAGTCGACCGGAAAAAACGGGCGCGGCATCATTCCGGTTGATCTGGAGCCGCTGGTTGGAATCGAAACCTACGGAGAAGACCGCCTGTTTGTGTACCTGCGCAAGGACGGCACCCAGGACGACCGCGTTAACCTTTTGAAGCAAGCCGGGCATACGGTTCTGGTATTCGATCTTAGGGATGTATACGATCTAGGCGCAGAATTCTACCGCTGGGAAATTGCCACCGCAGTTGCCAGTGCATTGTTGGGCATCAACGCCTTCGATCAGCCGGATGTTCAGGATAACAAAGACCGTACCACTCGAAAGATTGCCGAATTTCGTAAAAAAAGCGGTTTTTCCGAAGGCAAGGTCGTTTGGGAAAATGAACAGGCAAGGGTTTTCGGAAGCCCACTCAAGGGATTGAAAAATGCCACATCCCTCAAAGAGGTTGTCGCCCTTTTTCTAAAGCAAGCCCAAGTGCAAGATTATATTGCCCTGAACGCCTACCTGCCGCGAAATGATAAAATCCAATCCAAATTGCAAAAGGTGCGCAAAAGCATTTTGGAACGCACCGGCTGCGCGGTTACACTCGGTTATGGACCGCGTTTTTTGCATTCCACCGGCCAATTGCACAAAGGTGGACCCGACCGGGCATTGTTCCTGCAAATTACCCGTGACCCGCAAGCCGACATCCCGATTCCCGGACAAGGTATCACCTTTGGCACGCTGCAACGCGCACAGGCGCTTGGTGATCTGGAAGCTTTGCTACACCGAAAGCGACGTGTACTGCGCATTCATCTGACGGGTGGTGGAATCGAGGACTTGGTTTAACGCCATCGCCTCCAGAAGCGCCAACCCAGCAGGATGGCAAACAGTGCCAGCGGCAGTAGCGGGCGGTTCGACAGCCACAACAGTCTGCTCAGCACGCTGCGCAGAAGCTCAACCTGGCGAATCTGTCGATGATTAATCGGTTCCCGCAATTCCCAGTCGAAATTCAGCAGACGGTTTAAAAACTCCTGCCGGATACAACCTTCTAGACTGAAAATTGCGATCTCCGAACTCAGTCTGCTGGCTATACGCAAATCACGCGAAAATTCTGACCAGGTCAACGGGCGCGTATCCGCCACGCCTTCCAGATCCACCCCGCCACCGGTGCTACCAACGGCGATGTATTCAGCGTCCTTGCCATAGCTAACCAACAATCCATCTCCGATGGATCGGCTAAAGCTGGAGTACAGCATGATAATTTCGCGGTCAACTGCCAAATCCAGCACACCGAGAATGCGCTGGAGAATCACCGAACCTGTCAGGCGCTCATCCAGGATCAAAGGCAGCTGATACGCTTCCACTTCAAACCCATCTGACTTTATCTGTTGTACGAGCTTGAAGTACGCTTCACGCGCTGGCAAGAAAACTTTTTGCCGCTGAACAAGACTGCCAACCACCCGGATCAAACCATTGAAGACCCCAGATTTGAACCCGGTGATGAAACCAAAATCAGGTTCAATGTCCAGCCCAATGCGCCGCCAGATCAGCCCATTATCACGGCTCCAGCGGAGAAATGTGTTGTACTGCCGAGCAGCCGCCCCGACATTATCCAGGTTGAACCAGTAGCCCTCGGTTTCCGGGAGCAACAGCCAGGCTGTCAGCGGTATACTCGCCTGGTTCAATTGTTTAATCACTGCTGCTCGTTGCTCGGAAAGGTCGCGCAGTCCCATCGCCACGCCGGCTTTCAACTGCTGCAAAGCGGCGATAACCTCGGCATCTGCAAACAAATCCTCCAGCGGCTGTGCATCCAGTTCGCAAAAAAAGGTCAAATCGGGTTGGCTCACCATACCAGACTATTCGGTAGTGCAGGTCATTGCCAGCGCAATCGCGCCTAACACGCCTGCCCGGCCGCCCAAACCAGGTGGAACGATATAGTTTTCGATTTTCTCAAGGATTTCGGGAGCGTGAACGTACCGATTGAGCAGCTGTTGAACGCGCGCGCGGATCATAGGAAAGAGATGAACTTGCTGCATCACTCCCCCACCCAGGATAATCCGCTGTGGCGAAACAATACAGATTATATCGTTCAATGCGCGAGCAATATAGTCGGCTTCCAATTCCCAAATCGGGTGGTAATCCGGCAGTGTTTCTGCCGGCTTGCCAAGCCGAGCATACAATGCCGGACCATTTGCTAACCCTTCGAAACAATCGCCATGGAAAGGACAAACACCGACAAAAGGATCGGCTTGCAGATCATGTGCCAGACGTATATGTCCCATTTCCGGATGAACCAAACCATGAACTGGCTTTCCATCGATAATTAAGCCCCCGCCAATCCCGGTACCAATCGTGATGTAAATAAAATTGCGCAATCCTTGCGCAGCTCCCCACCTGCCTTCACCGAGCGCTGCCGCATTGACATCGGTATCCAGCACAACCGGCAAACCGGTACCCTCTCCAACGACCTGAACCAGCGGGGTGAAAGACCACCCCGCCTTAGGTGTGGCAGTGATTTTTCCAAAATGCTCCGAGTCCGGATTCAAATCCAGTGGACCAAAAGATCCAATCCCAATCCCTGCTAGGCGAGTATTGGTTTTCACCATATACTGGCGGAAGAATTCGATCGCTTTTGCCAGCGTTTCCTGGGGATGGGTGGTTGGGAATCGCACTTCAGCGCGAATATCATCCGGCGAACTGCCAATGGCGCACACAAATTTTGTTCCCCCGGCTTCGATGCCACCATACAGCAGCATGGTTCACCTCCTGATTTTCTCTTCAAAATAAATCCAGATTGGTTATGTTAATCTTATCACAATCAATGACACGAATTGTGCTGTAAACCTCGCGAACGGTGTATAATCACGCTGCGGCAGTTGATCCTGATTGGACAAGTCTGGCTTATCCCCCAGCGCACGTAGCTATTATTCGTTCATCCAAATTTCAATTCAATAAACCCTATAGGGGGCGGTGTTCGATTGAAACCGTAGCACAACAAGAGGTATTACGAAATGGATATCTTTGAAAAATGTCATCAATTCACTACTGCCAAAGAGGCAATCAAACAGGGATTTTATCCGTATTTTATTCCCTTGAACGAGAATGAAGGCACTGAAGTCGTTTACCATGGTCACCGCTTGATCATGTGCGGCTCGAATAATTACCTGGGCTTGACCACCGATCCACGCGTCAAAGCTGCCGCTTGTGAAGCTTTGGATCGTTACGGCAGCAGCTGCACCGGTTCCCGTTTTTTGAATGGTACGCTCGCTCTACATGAACAATTGGAGCACGAACTGGCAGAGTGGGTCGGCAAAGAGGCAGCCCTGGTCTTCTCTACCGGTATGCAGGTCAACCTGGGAACGGTCAGCGCCCTGGTTGGACGGGGAGATTACGTCATCCTCGACAAAGATGACCATGCCAGCATCGTCGATGGCGCCCGGTTAGGATACGGCAAACTGGAACGCTTTCGTCATAACGACATGCAGCACCTCGAGCGGGTGCTGCAATCCCTTCCCGAAGATGCCGGTAAATTGATCGTGGTGGATGGCTTGTTCAGCATGGAGGGTGATCTGGCGCCACTACCCGAACTGGTGCCAGTTGCCAGGAAATATGGCGCTCGAGTCATGGTGGATGATGCGCATTCGATGGGCGTTCTGGGCGGCGGACGCGGTACAGCTGCTCACTTTGGTGTCACCGATCAGGTTGATTTGATCATGTCCACGTTCAGCAAATCCTTTGCTTCACTGGGCGGTTTCGTTGCCGGGGATGAGCCTGTTATTCATTACATCAAACACCACGCACGCTCGTTGATTTTCAGCGCCAGCATTCCGGCTTCCAATGCGGTTGCTGCGCTCACTGCGCTCAAAATCATGCGCGAGGAGCCGGAACGCATCGATCGAGTCAACGAGATTGGCGCAAAAATGCGCAAAGCCTATACCGAATTGGGGTTCAATATCGGACACTCGGTCACGCCAATCGTGCCGATCATCATTGGTGACGATGAACGCACCTTCCTGACCTGGAAACTGCTTTTTGAGAACGGCGTCTTCGTCAACCCGGTCATTAGCCCGGCAGTTGCGCCGGGTCACCAGCTGTTGCGCACCAGTTATATGGCAACCCATACCGATGAGCAATTAGAACGGGTGGTTGAAATTTTTGCAAAAGTCGGAAAAATGGTTGGGTTGATTTAATATCCAAAGGGTCAACCCATCTTACCGGCTACCCCTACGAACCGCAGAAGTTCTGCATGCCTTCTGTGGTTTTATGTTTATTTCAACATATAAAGTATACCAATAGTATTCGGCCCACAGTGGCTGGAGATGGTCGCACCTGCCACGGTGATCAACACTTCATTCACCCCGGCAGATTTGCGAATCGAATCAGCCAGAAAGGCAGCATCCGCATCGCAACCCGTATGGGTAATAAAAACCCTCTGGAGATCGATTTCGTCTCGATGGGCGAAAAAGTCCTCCAACAAGGCATTCAAAGCTTTTTGTCGTCCACCGCGCAGTTTGTCCTTCACACCGAGCGTGCCGTCTTGGCGCACCTCGATCACCGGACGGATTTTAAGCATCGACCCAAAGATCGCCTGCAATGCCGTACAGCGACCGCCTTTATATAGATAATCCATCGTATCAATGATAAAGGCTGTGCGCACTTTAGGTATTGCCTGCTGAACGGCTGCCACAATTTCTACGGCGCCGTATCCCTGGTCACGTAAATCGGCTGCCTTTAACACAAGTAACCCAATTCCAGTAGATAGATTGAGCGAGTCAATGATGTGCACTTTTTTCTGAGAGCCAATCATTTCCAATGCCAGCAGGCTGTTCGACACCGTAGCCGAGAGCTTTGAAGAAATTCCAATGAAGATGGTTTCCCCAGGCACATCGAAAAAGCGGGCAAAATCTGCCACAGCCGGGGCGGCGGTCTTTGGCAGGCTGCCGCTGGATTCAACCCGCTTGAATAGTTCCGCCGCTGTAATTTCACCATCTTTAAGATTTTCATTCTCGATAAAGACTTGCAACGGGATGATGCGAATATTTCGATTGGCAATGAGTTCTTGATTCAAATCCGCGCATGAATCGGTTGTAAGATCGATCATTCCCTTACCCCTCCAAACGTTTTTATATAATTAGTCCATTTCAAAAAAATCGATCCCTTATTATAATGAGCCCCGCGAGGTTTGGGTATGGCTATCGTTTTTTTATTCGACATTGACGGCGTGCTGATCGAGCCATTTGGTTATCGTCACGCCATGCGAAGCACACTGGAATATTACTATCACCAGATGGGATTGCCAACCTCCTTTTTGCCATTGGAAGATGAAATTGGTTATTTCGAAGCCCACCGGATTACCAGTGAATGGGATATGATCCCAATCTGCCTTGCCGGGATATTTGACCAGGCATTACAAGCCAATGCACCGCTTTTGTCTAGCGTATTCCAAGCAATCCAATGGGTCAAATCCAGTCAACCTGAGCTCAACCGGCCGGATTACCGCGCAATCATCGATGCCTGCGCCAGGCTGCATACTCACCAGGACGCACTAGCGGATCGCCTTCTGCTCGCACTTCGATCCCAAACGAATAACCAGCCTTTCAAAAATCTAGCCCGTCAGCCACTAAGTGAAGCCCTGTTAGCGAATACCCGCAATTTCGCGCTCAACGAGGTTACTCGCACGTTTCAAAATCACGTGCTGGGCGAACACACCTTCCAACAGATCTACCCACAACTGCCCAGATTACCGCTGCTCTCTTCCCTGGAACAACACGACCGTTCCCAAATTGATCCATCCGATCGGGAAAATATTCTTGCTTTGATCAAATCCAGCACCTTACGAGCTGCTGCGATGACCTTGCGCCCCAATCTTTACCCTGTAAACAGTCACAATAGTCACCACAATGTAGCGGGGTACTCTCCCGAAGCAGAAATAGCCATTCGCCTGACCAGTCTGGAATGCCTTCCAGTTGCTGGTTATGGCACATTGCTATACCTTGCTGAAAAATATCATCTACTCATCGACCAAATCGTTAAACCATCCGCCCTGCATGCGTTGGCTGGTTTTTTCCTGGCGTTGCGAAACTCACCCGAAGCACTTGATTGGGCTTACAATTTATATGCGCGCGCACACGATTCGAACTGGCAGACAGACACTCCTACCAGACACATTCAGGTTTTGCTGCACGGTAAAGAACTGGCGTTGCACGTCTTTGAAGATTCACCCAACGGTATACAGTCAGCCCAATCCGCTGCGGAAATTCTGCGTGCAAACGGCGTTCATGTAGACATGCACGCCTGGGGAATCAGTTCCCATCCGGATAAGCAGTTAGCGCTGACTCGATTAGGCGCCACGGTAGCCGCCACAACCGGGGAGGCGTTGCACCTGGCATTTCAGACATTATCGGGTTAGCGCCAAACGGACGATTCGCTTTTCCGAGACTCTGAATGGCTGGATGCCTGTATCGGTATATAGGTTGCA
Source organism: Bellilinea sp. (assembly GCA_034411135.1). Lineage (GTDB taxonomy): Bacteria > Chloroflexota > Anaerolineae > Anaerolineales > Anaerolineaceae > Bellilinea. Next base: position 182,826 of record DAOUMN010000021.1, on the reverse strand, counting down.
TCCAATGGCTCGGATACATATTCGGGCTCTGGACGAATTGCAGGGCTTGGCTGGGGAACCTCATTCAGACGGTGGTTTACCTGCCGGGTTAGTCGCAATGGCTGTGGCTCGACCGGGCGGGCAGCCGGGCGGGTCTGGGGGCGGGTTTCTGCGCGCGAATCGATTCGTCGACTGAGGCTGGCATCCAGCCGTGTTTGTCCGCTAAAGGTGAAAGTGCCGATCAATAGAATCCGGGTGATCCAAACCAGCACAGCAATAAACACCGGGATGATCTCGATTAGCATTTCATTCGAGATGAACGCGCTGCTCTGCAAGTGACGGTTGACCAGCCCTAAAGAGATACTCCACCAGGTCAGCACTGCATTCATGGTTGCGGCGATCAACCAGGCGCCTAATAAATACCAACCTTCTTTACTATCATGATCGTCCGGAAGGAACAAACGGGCAATGCCCGCAAAATCAATGCCGCAGAAAGCAACCGCCAATATAGTTGCCCAGCGCATCCCGGCAAAGCGCAGCTCCCCCAATAAATCCCCCAACGCCATCTCGGTGGTGCTGTAATTGAACATCTCGAAACCTATCAACGCCACGCCAAGAATTAAACCAAACAAGATTCTGCGCTGATTCCTGACTTTGCCCAGAATCTGGTCACCCAAGTTGAATCGGGAATAAGGGGTTCCAGCCATCATTATGCTCCTGCACCAAACCAAAGAAGATTGGTGCAAGAAAATTATAGAACAAATATTCTACTTTGTCAATATTTTTAGAACCATTTTCGACTTTTGAAAAACGCAACCATTCCCAGGAAGATGAGGAGAAAGATGCCCCACACCATTGCATAACCCCACTGCCAGGACAATTCCGGCATGAAGTGAAAATTCATCCCGTAAACACCCGCCACAAAAGATAATGGCAGAAAAATGGTTGAAACAATTGTCAGAGCCTTCATTACTTCATTCAGTCGCAGCGAGGTAGCATTTAGATACACCTCCAGGGCACTGGTAGTCATATCGCGGATACCGTCCATCAAATCATACAATCTCACCAGGTGATCGTAAATATCGCGAAAGTACATCTTGCTATGCTGATCGATCATTGGAAAATCGTCCCTGCACAAACGGTTGATTACCTCACGCTGCGGACCAAGCACGCGGCGTAAACTCATGGTGTAATGTTTCAGATTGAGGATTTTTTCCAGCGTTTGCGGCTGAGGGTTGGAAAGGACAGCATCTTCCATTGCATCGATCTCTTCTTCTAATGCATCTAGATGAGGAATATAATCATCGACCAGATGGTCCAGCAAGGCATGGCACAAGAAATCTGCTCCATTTTGGTATAACCGCTCATCCCGCTCCAAACGCTTCCACAACCGCTCAACTGGCGGCATCGTGTTATAAAAGCTGGAAACAACATAATTCTTGCCCAGAAATATATTCAACTCCTCGGTCGGTTGCAGATTGAAATCTCGGTTTGCATTGATAGCCTGGGCAATTATAAAGATATAATCGCCATAATCATCCAGTTTGGGGGTCTGGTACCCACGCGACTGGCAGTCCTCCACCGCCAACGGATGAAAGTGAAACAGATTAACCAAAACCTTGTTGATCTCTTCATCATCAGGCTGTTCCAGGCTGACCCAAACCATGCCCTCTACATCTGCCAGCGCGCTTTTCAATGATGAAAAAGGCAAATTGAACTGTGGAGCACCAACTTTAGGAAAGTACAGGATACGAATCAAGAGCCACCGTCCGGACGTGAATTGTGATTTGATTATACGATTATCCTTGATCCAGATAAACGTTCTGCGCCAACGAAATGCCAGCCAGTCTTGACAGAATAAGCAGGAAAGTTACAATAGTCTAAACAGCAGGCATAATCCATTTTGGAGGTTTGAACATGAGCGATCTTTACGAGGATGTGAAATCCGTAATCGTCGAAGTGTTAAAGGTGGATAGTAGTGAAATCACACCGGAAACCCGTTTTATCGAAGACTTGAAAGCCGATTCGATGGATCAATTCTTCCTTATCGATGGGTTGAGCGAAAAATTCGACCTGGCAATCAGCGATGAAGACGCCCGGCAGATCAAATCGGTTCAGGATGCAGTAAATTACATTCAATCCCGCAAAGGATAGCCATCATTCGGCGCGGAAGCACAAATCAAAATGCCTCCGCGCCGTTGGTCTTCTTTATCAATCTATTTTCACGCTTCGTAATAATTTTCAACTATTCAACAATTCAGGAATTTCTTCCGGGTGCCTGGCAATACGCACCCCGGCATTGTTTAATGCTCGAATTTTGTCCGCTGCAGTCCCACTACCACCTTCGATAATGGCGCCAGCGTGTCCCATGCGTTTACCAGGCGGGGCAGACTGCCCAGCGATAAACCCAACAACCGGCTTGGTCATATAGCGGGAAACATATTCAGCCGCTTTTTCTTCATCCGTTCCGCCAATTTCCCCAATCAGGACAACCTTGTCCGTGTAGGGATCAGCCTCGAACATGCTTAATACATCAATAAATGACGTACCATTGACCGGATCACCACCAATCCCAACGCACGTACTCGCGCCCATTCCGTTAATTTTGAGCGCATAGAGCACTTCATAGGTCAATGTACCCGATCGGGATACCACCCCAATATTTCCGGGAACAGCGATGTTGCCGGGAATGATGCCCGCTTTGGCTTCACCGGGGGTCAATGCACCCGGGCAGTTCGGGCCAACCATGCGCACCTTTTTCTGGTCAAGATATTCTCGAACGGACATCATATCCTGTACGGGAATGCCCTCGGTGATACAAAATACCAGCGGAATGCCAGCGTCCGCTGCTTCGAAAACCGCGTCGGCAGCGAAGCGGGCAGGCACAAAGATCACAGATACATCCGCGCCGGTTGCGTCAACTGCCACCTTAACCGAATCGAACACTGGAATTTTCCCGTTCAGCACCCATTCACCCCCTTTTCCGGGGGTTACGCCAGCAACGACGTTGGTGCCATAAACCACCATCTGCTGAGTGTGGAACAGTCCTTCGTGTCCGGTAATGCCCTGAACCAGAATACGGGAGTTTTTATTAATTAAGATACTCATGCTTGCCCTCCGAGTGCCACGTTGACCGATTTTTGGGCTGCATCCACCAGGGTTTCCGCGGTGATCATTTGCGCATCCGCCAGTAGCCGCCGCCCTTCTTCCGCATTCGTTCCCACCAGCCGTACAACCATTGGCACCTTTGGTTTGACCTCTTTGATGGCAGCCAGGATTCCACGCGCCACTTCATCGCAACGGGTGATCCCGCCAAAAATATTGATCAACACCGCCTTCACATTGCGGTCGGACAGAATGATACGCAAGGCAGCCGCCACTTTGTCCGCACCGGCCCCACCCCCAATATCCAGAAAATTCGCTGGCTGCCCGCCATACAACTTAATGATATCCATGGTTGCCATCGCCAAACCAGCGCCATTGACCATGCAGCCAATTTCTCCATCCAGCTTGATGAAGGAAAGACCATACTTGCGTGCCTCGATCTCCGCCGGGGCTTCGACATCCAGATCACGTTTTTCCGCAATTTCGGGATGGCGGAAGAGCGCATTATCATCCACGCTCATTTTTCCATCCAACGCCAGCAGGCGATTGTCTTTGGTGATTACCAGCGGGTTAATTTCTACCAGGGTTGCATCGCTCTCGCGATATACCTGCCACAACGCATTGGCAACGCCCATGAATTCCCGCCAGAATGGCTTAGGCAGATCGATTGAAACGGCAACATCACGGGATTGATATTCACGCAATCCGAGTAATGGGTCAATCGTTACTTTAATAATTTTTTCGGGCGAACGGGAAGCCACCTCTTCGATGTCCACCCCGCCTTCAGCAGAAGCCATCAATACCGGTTTGCGCGAATTGCGATCATTGGTGATTCCCAGGTAAATCTCTTTTTCGATGCTGACAGCCTCATCGACCAGCACCTTGCGCACCGGCAATCCCTTGATCTCCATACCCAGAATGATCGTAGCCAGTTCCTCGGCTTCTTCGCTCGATTTTGCCAGCCGAATGCCACCGGCTTTACCCCTCCCGCCAACCAACACCTGAGATTTGACCACCACTTTACCACCCAATTCCTCGGCAAATTGCTTGGCTTCACCAGGGTTAGAAGCAACCCTTCCCCGTGGAATTGGCACTCCATATTTTGCAAATATTTGTTTGGATTGGTACTCGTGAAGATTCATGCGCATATCCCCGAAGCAAAAGTATGCCTGCTTCGAGATTATACCATGAGGCTAATTTCGACAAAAATAGTTGTCATTAAAAACATCCGGGCATACCAAAGTATGCCCGGTAACGGCCAAGATCCGGTTTCGATCAACCTTTCAAGAACTCTTCCAGGGCTTCCTTGCTGATCCGAAATGCATTGCCGATTTTCTTGGCTTTCAATTCGCCAGCCTGGATAGCAGCAACCACATCTTCCTCGGACACTTTCAGCAACGCGGCGGCTTCGCTGGGGGTCATTACTGCAGGAATGGCACCGCTTGCGGCAGCTCCGGCTGCCGTTCCTGCCGCCTGGCCACCCTGTGCGCCAGCAGCACCTGGAGCCATCCCCTGCATGGACTGGCTGATCACATTCCCCAAACCCAAGCCGGCACCAATACCCGCCGTCAAACCAGCACCACCACTCGGGTTTTGGGCAGCATCACGCAGGGCATCGGCTGCCTGCAACTGGGTGTAGGTTGCCATATCCAGCATGCCCATGGCACGCAGTTCTTCCGCAGATTTGTCGGATGGTTTGAGGCTGCCAATATAGAAGGTCTTGAGCAGCAAACCCAGCGCGGCGAAATCATCCTGGGCTTTGGCGCGCACACCGGCACCAATTTCCTCGATCAGGCCGATCAATTCAGCTACCGATTTGGTGGCGCCGGTTTCGCCGAGTAAATCCTGGAGTTTGGAGAGCAGCATGGTGCGCAGGCGGTTTTCGATATCCGCCATGCGGTACATGCCTTGAGCACCAACGATCTGGGTCACGAATTGCTGTGCATCCTTGACCTGAAAACTGTACGTGCCAAACCCCTGCAGCAACGCCACTCCCAAGCCCATGCCCGGGTTGCGCACCAGAATCGGCTGCGGAGTGCCCCATTTGCGATCCGGGAACTCGCGCATTGAAACGTAATACACTTCGGCCGTGAACGGGGTACGGTCATTGAATGCCAGTCCAATCAACCGGGTCAGGATGGGAACGTTGGCAGTGGTAATTGTGTGACGCCCAGGACCAAAGACATCCAGCGCATTCCCATCGCGCATAAAGACTGCATTTTGTGCTTCGCGGACGATGACCTGTGAACCAAGCCGTAAATCAGCGATGCCCTGTTCCGGAAAACGGTGCACCAACTCATCGGTCATCTCGCTCGGATATTCGACAACATCAAAAATTCTAGCCATGGTTTTCATTCTCCTGTCGAGAGTGCTCAAATAAAAAATTACTCAGCTGCACTGTCCTTGATTCCCATCATGACTTCATCCCGTTTGTTAAAGGCATCCACACACGCTTGCGCCGTGGACACCAGGTTACGGATAGCAGCGGGCAAACCCTCGCTTCCCAGAGAGGCTTCCACGTTGTCAATCGCCCGCGATACGGCATCCGCCAGATCAAACATTGCATTGTCGTATTCGTAAATCCGAGCCAGATCCTCATTCTTTACCTTGACGACGGCAAAAAATGCCGAATAGCCGTACGATGCCGTCCGAATACGATCGGTAAACTGCCGAATTTTGATTGCAGCGGCTTCCAGGTTATCGATCAGACCCAGGTCGCCGGATTGGATCATTTCGGTTTGTAGGCTGGAAATTCGCTGCCAGAGCTGCTCGTACCGCGCCGCGATGGTTTCGCGAAGCAGTTTGTCCGAATGGCGGCGGTTGCGCTTTTCAAGATATCCCTTAAAACCGGGCACATTCGAAAGCAGCTTCTTGATAATGTCCTGATCACCTGTCACCCGCTCAAACAAATCGCTCATTGTACCTCCCGTACCTAGTGGCTGAAATTTTCAAACGCAAGATTGATTAGATTATAGCCTTCCGCATGAGGGAGCGCAACAAAAATTAGAAACAATCCAGACGGATATTGCTGGCGGAAAGCTTTTTCGCTCGTTCTATATACGCAATTTGGTTTGGATGGTTTCATTTGGATGTGAAAATTGGTGCAAATCTATCTTGCATTTTTTTGAAAATTGGGTATAAAATTGAATCACAATTTATGAACAGAAGGGAGGTGAAAACTATGCTGTTCGCACCGAAAGAAAAAGCCCAAGGCTTGGTAGAGTACGCGTTGATTCTTGTTTTGGTAGCCGTCGTTGTGATCGTTATTCTTGCTCTGCTCGGCCCGGCAATTGGCAACATCTTCTCCAACATCATGCGCGCTATCTAATTCGAAACCCGCAAGACAATCTTAACGATAAACCCTGCCTTAATGCAGGGTTTATCCACATTAAACGCATAGATGTTAAAGCGCGAATCTCCGTACCTACCAGCCCTTTCTTTGCAAGCACCTGTAAGGTGTTTGTAATTAAAAGCGCTTGAATTCAAAACCATCCTGGTTATAATTTTGTTTAAGTTTAGTAAGGACAATCTTTGAGCGGAAAGGAGGTGAAAAAACATGTTATTCGCTCCGAAAGAAAAAGCCCAGGGTCTTGTGGAATACGCCTTAATTCTTGTTTTGGTAGCCGTTGTTGTCATTGTTATTCTCGCTCTGCTCGGCCCGGCAATCGGCAACATCTTCTCCAACATCATGCGCGCCATCTAAGCTTCAGCGTCGCAGCATCATTGAACCAAAGGCGATAAACCCTGTGATCACAGGGTTTATCATTTAAAAACCTTTCAAAATTCAAAGGTAATCTGACCGGCATTATTCTTGCACATTTTTTTTGATCATATATAATGGTGTTGTATCTCCTATGACTTCCCCCTTTATTGTCATTTTCAAATCCGCGATTTTCATCCTCGCACTCCATCGAACTGTTCAACGAACTTTTCAAACTACACAATTTCTTTTCAGGAGGACTTTCCATGGCCGCTAAAGGTAAAAGAGGTGGGCGAATCATCATCCTGGTGGCACTCATTTTGATTTTTGCAGTTGGGGCGGTTTACTTATGGCTCCAAATGCAACAACAACAGAGCGCACAACCGCTGCCGACGGTCGAACCGGCAAAACGAATGGTGCAGATTGTCATCACAACCCAAACCATTCAGCGGGGTGAAGAAATCACCGAAGCCAAAGTGATGATGATCGACTACCCCGAAGAATCACTTGTTGCAGGAACCTTTATCACCGACATGCAGTCAGTACTCGGTTCACGGGCTCGCTATGACCTTCAACCTAGTGTGCCGCTGACCAGAGCTGTTTTGATTGAGCCCGGTGGTGGATCGGTCGATTCGTTCGATGTTCCCAAGGATTTTGTCGCCATGCCCATTCCAGCCACCCGCTTGACTTCGGTTGCCAATTCACTGGCACCCGGCGACCATGTCATGGTTATTGGCTGTATGCTGCTGGTGGACATGGACACCCAGTTTCAGACTGAATTGCCCAACCTGGTGGGAATTGTGGAAAGACCCGGTCCCGCCGGTGGTGAGCAAGCCGGACCCGAACGCGCTTCTGCCGGAATTATCCCGCCTGCCGCCGGAGCATACGAGGGACGCGCCGTCCAGGACACCACCCTCAATCAACCGCTTTACATTGTTCCTTCCGAGCCACAGCGACCGCGCCTGGTTTGCCAGACCGTAATTCAGGATGCGGTTGTGCTGCGGGTGGGTGAATTTGTCCAACCAGTGGCGCAACCCACCCCAATTCCACAGGAACAACAAGGTCAACCTGCCCAGCCGGTGGTGCAAACTGCTGCCGAGCCGTTCCCGATCACCCTCGTGGTCAGCCCGCAGGACGCGGTTGCCCTGAACTATATGCTGCTCAGTGAAATCAATCTCAATTTGGCGTTGCGCAACCCCACCGATACTCGCCCGATTGTAACTGACGCTGTTACCCAGCAATACTTGATGGATCAGAAAAATATCCCGCTGCCAGCAAAGCTGCCGTATGGCTTGCAGCCCCGCACCGACAAACTCGAAATGCCGGCGCTGGGTGTGCCAACCCCACTGCCACCGCAGCAATAACTTAGTGGTATTACCGGTCGAGCTTTCGATCCAGCCTACACGGGAGAATTTATGCCAGCCCAGGAGAAAATTCGGGTCTTAATCGTTGATGACATTCAAGAAACGCGAGAGAACATTCGACGGATGCTTCAATTCGAATCATCCGTCGAAGTGCTTGGCGCCGCCAAGAGCGGCCAGGAAGCCATCGAATTCGCGGTTCAGGAAAAACCGGATGTCATCATCATGGATATCAATATGCCGGACATGGACGGCATTACCGCCACCGAGAGAATCCGCAAAAAGGTTCCCTTCGCCCAAATCATCATCCTTTCGGTTCAAAGCGACCCGAACTACATGCGCCGTGCCATGCTGGCTGGGGCTCGTGATTACCTGAGCAAGCCGCCGATGATCGACGAGCTGATTTCGGCAGTCAAACGCGCTGGCGAGATGGCAGCTGAAGAACGATCAAAGTCAACACCTGCCTACCCTGCCCTGACGGCGGATAACCGCCAGAGTGGAGCTGCCAACCTCTTCCAGCGCGGTAAAATCATCACGGTTTACAGCCCTAAAGGCGGCGTTGGCTGCACAACAGTCGCCATTAACCTGGCAGTTGCCCTCAAAAAGGCGGATAATCGGGTCATTATCGTGGATGGCAATATCCAGTTTGGTGATGTTGCCGTCTTGCTCAATGAGCAGGGGAAAAACAGTCTTTATGACTTAACCAAACGAGTGGACGAGCTCGATCCGGATGTAGTTGAAGAAGTGGTCACCAAGCACAAGGCCTCCGAAATGCACATCCTTGCCTGCCCCAACCGCCCGGAAATCGCCGAATCAATTACTGGTGAGCAGTTTGGGAAAATGCTGCAATTTTTGCAGCAAATTTATCACTACATCGTGGTGGACACATCCTCTTACCTGACCGAGCCAGTGCAGGCTGCTTTGGATGTATCGGATTACATTTTACTGATCACCACGCAGGACATCACGAGTATTAAGAGTTGCAGCCTGTTCCTGACCCTCGCAACCGAAAGCAATCTTCGCGATCGGGTATTGTTTGTCATGAATCGCTTTGACCGGCGTTTGAAGCTGACTCCCGAAAAAGTCGGCGAAAGTTTGCACCAAACCATAGCAGGCGCGATCCCATTGGATGAGAAGATCATCCCATTTTCGGTCTACCGCGGCATCCCCTTTGTCCTCGAAAACCGAGCCTACCCGGTCAGTAAAAGCGTGATCAACCTGGCTGAATATATACAGGTGCGCATTCAGCAGGACGAATCCTTCCCGGAAAAAGAAGGCACGGGAAGGAAGTAAAGGTGAACTAACAGGGGATATTGATTATGTCAATCTTAAAAAGAATCCAGGGTGATTTACCCCCACAACCGGGTAATACCGGCAAATCGACAGGTTCTGCGCCGGCTACCCCCAATATTTCTACCCGCCGGGTGGGCGCACCCACAATGCCCACTACGCAGGATACTTACCAGGATCTGAAGACCCGCGTTCAAAACAAATTGCTCTCCAATTTGGACAGCAATGTGGATGTAACCCGCGTGGCTGAGGTTCGACGTACCATCCAGGAACTCTTCGAGCAGATCCTCAATGAGGAAAACATCGTCCTCTCTCGCCCGGAACGGGCGCGCATGTACGAACAAATTGCCGCAGAAATATTGGGTTATGGCCCGCTGCAACCGCTCTTGGATGATGACAGCATTACCGAAATCATGGTCAATGGCGCTAAGAACATCTACGTCGAACGGCGTGGAAAAATTCAACGCGCCCCGCTGACCTTCGAAAACCACGAGCACGTCATGCGCATTATCGAACGCATTGTTGCGCCGCTGGGTCGCCGCATTGACGAATCCTCGCCTTATGTGGACGCGCGTCTTCCGGATGGCTCCCGTGTCAATGCTGTTATTCCGCCCATTTCGCTGGTCGGACCGGTTTTGACCATCCGTAAATTCGCCCGCAACCCAATCACGGTTGACCAACTGATCCAGTTCGGTTCGATCACCCCCGAAGCCGTGCAACTGCTCGACGCATGCGTCAAAGCCCGTTTGAACATCGTCATTTCCGGTGGTACCGGCTCTGGTAAAACGACCCTGCTCAACGTCCTCTCCGGTTTCATCCCGGCAGACGAGCGCATCATCACCATCGAAAACGCAGCCGAACTCCAGCTCCGCCAGGAGCATGTTGTAACGATGGAGTCACGCCCACCCAATATCGAAGGACGCGGCGAAATCACCATCCGCCAGCTGGTCATTAACTCTTTGCGTATGCGCCCGGACCGCATTATCGTCGGCGAAATTCGTGATGAAGCCGCGCTGGACATGCTCCAGGCTATGAATACCGGTCACGATGGTTCCATGACCACCTTACACTCCAACAGCCCGCGCGATACGCTATCCCGTCTGGAGACAATGGTGATGATGGCGGGTATGGATCTGCCCGTTCGCGCCATACGCGAACAGGTCTCTTCTGCCATCGATCTGATCATTCACCAGGATCGTTTACGGGATGGTACACGTAAAGTGGTCAACATCACCGAAGTGGCTGGCATGGAAGGGGATGTCATCACCATGACTGACATCTATGTATTCGAGCAGGCTGGTTATGAAAACGGCAAAGTTGTCGGGCGGCTGCGTCCCACCGGCTTGCGCCCGCGCTTCTACGAAAAGATCGAAGCCGCCGGCATTCATCTGCCGCCTTCCTTGTGGGGCATGGGCGAACGTAGACGTTGATCCTGCCAACTGGCATTGGTTGTTCAGGATGAGAAAGCAGGTGATCTGATGATTATTACCCCAACCATCGTTTTATTGATCGGAGGCGGATTTGCGCTCCTTCTGCTGATCATCGGTATTGCAGTCTCGATTTCTAGCGAGCGCACCATGGTGGAAGAGCGCCTGGGTCGCTACGTGGAAACCCGCAACCAGGCAGAGCTGGTCAGCGAGAAAGGCAAATCCACACCTCTGACCGACTGGTTGAACCGGCGGGTTGAAAAATCCACCCTCGGAGACCGCATATCCCAGGAACTCAGCCGGGCAGATCTGAAGGTCAAACCCGGGGAATACATTGCAGTCATCGTCATTGCGGTGATCTTTATGGGCGCCGTTGGTTACGTCATCGGACAGTATAGTATCATCACTGGTATTGTCGGTGCCCTCATCGGTGGGTTTCTGCCTCGTTTCTATGTTCGCCGTCAGCAAAGCAAGCGGTTGATCAAATTTGATGAACAACTTGCCGATATGCTCAACCTGATGGTTAACGGCTTGCGCGCTGGCTATTCGACCATGCAGGCAATGGAAGCCGTTTCCAAAGAACTTCCTGCTCCCATCAGCGATGAGTTTCGCCGCGTAGTACAGGAAATGCAGTTGGGCATCACCATGGAACGCGCCCTGGATAACCTGCTCAAGCGCATCCCTTCGGAAGATCTTGACCTGGTGATCACTGCCATTAATGTTCAGCGAGAGGTTGGTGGTAACCTGGCTGAAATTTTGGATACCATCTCCTTCACCATTCGTGAACGCGTGCGCATCAAAGGTGAAATCCGCGTTTTGACCAGCCAGGTAATGTATTCGGGCAAATTCCTATCTTTGTTGCCCATCATTTTGGTGGGGATCCTGTATCTGCTCAACCGCGATTACTTGATGACCTTCTTCAGACCGGAAAGTGTCCCCTGCGGTTATATTGCCCTGGGCATTGCCGCAATTTTGATCATATCCGGTTACTTTGCGATGACCAAGCTTGCCGACATCGAGGTATGAGGTAGAGGACGAGGAGGAATACGATATGTGGATCCTGTTTGTAGTCGTTGGTCTGGTCATCCTCGGTGCGATCATCCTGACCGTGATCGGTTTGCGCAATCCGGAACTGGCAAACGAGCGTGCCTTGCAAGCCCGCCTGGAAGAATTCAGCCGTACCGGTGAACAGGTCGATCTGCGAAAGCTCGAACTTTCGCAGCCATTTTCCGAGCGGGTAATTTTCCCGATGGCGCGCAAATTGGGTGAAATTGCCATTCGCTTCACTCCCCAAAATGCGCTCAACTCAATCAACCGTAAATTGGAACTGGCAGGCAGTCCCGCCAATGTGGATGCCACCATGATCCTTGCCCTGCAATTCGTCATCGGGGTGTTGTTTGCCGGGCTGGTATTGCTGGTGTTCACCATCGGCTCCACCCAATGGCCGCTTAGTCGCATCATCTTGCTGACCGCTGTATTTGGTTTCCTTGGTTATTTCTTCCCACAGTTGTGGCTTTCCAGTAGAATTTCCCGTCGGCAGAAGGAAATTCGCCGCGCCATGCCCGATGCTCTCGACCTGCTGACCATTTGTGTGGAAGCCGGTCTTGGGTTTGATGCCGCCATGTCCAAAGTAAGCGAGAAATGGGAATCGCAATTGTCCTTCGCCTTCGCTCGCGCCATTCAAGAAATCCAGCTGGGTAAAGTGCGCCGCGAAGCGTTGCGAGATATGGCGGACCGCATTGGCATCCCAGAAATGACCAGTTTTGTGGCTGCCGTGATCCAATCGGAACAACTCGGCGTCAGCATGGCAAAAGTGCTGCGCATCCAATCTGATCAAATGCGTGTCAAACGCCGCCAACACGCCGAAGAGGAAGCGCATAAAGCGCCGCTGAAAATGTTGATCCCCATGGCACTGCTGATCTTCCCCTCATTGATGATTGTTCTGTTAACCCCAGCAGCTTTGCGCCTGATGCAATCCATGCTGGGCGGCATGTTCAACTAAACTGGCAGATTAACACCAGCACCTGGCGGACAACTTTCAAAAATAAATCCAACCGGGATTCGATGGCGCACACCCGCGAACCCACTACCCTTTTTCACATCCAATACCTGGTATGGAAGGTGATTGATTGGGTCTATCCGCCACGCTGTGCTTCGTGCGGAATGAGCGGCGAGCGTTGGTGCGCCGCTTGCCGGGCTCAAGTTTCCCCTATCGATCATCAAAATGCATGTCCGCATTGCAATTTCCCTTCTGTCGCGATGGGGGTTTGCCCCGACTGCCGGGAAAACCCGCCCGATTTTGATGCATTGCGCTCGGTTAGTGTGTATCAGGGAGCAATCCGCTCCGCAATACATAGCCTGAAATACAAGAACGATCTGCCCCTGGCGGAATGTCTCAGCCAGTGTTTGGTCGATTTATTCCTCACCCAGTCCTGGCAGGTTGATTGGGTTTGCGCCGTTCCGCTTAGTGAAAAAAGACAGCGCGAGAGAGGATATAACCAATCCGAGCTGCTTGCCCAAACCTTTGCCTGGGCGCTTTCCATTCCGTATGGAAGACAAATCCTCGTCCGCACCAGGGAAACCCGTACTCAGGTTGGATTGAGTGCTCAACAAAGGCGTGAAAACGTGCGCGGAGCTTTCAAGGCGGATACTGTCCGCCTTTCCGGAAAGCGGGTGCTGGTGATCGACGATGTCGCCACCACCAGTGCCACGTTGTCCGCCTGCGCGAATGCATTGAAAACTGCCGGCGCGGTTGCGGTTTATGCCTTAACCCTTGCCCGGGCAGTTCATCTTGATCAAAGTTGAGGTATACTACATCCAACCTGATTGGAGTATTGGTCTCTACCCCATTAAATCCTTGTAAAGGAGGAATGCATGACCCCCCAAATTGAAGTGTTTACGCGCAACCTGGAATTGACCGATCGGATTCAAGATTACGTTATTAAAAAGGTATCCAAAATCAATCGTTTGATCAGTGATGTGGAAGATACTCGGGTTGACTTATCCTATGTAAAGTCCGCCCGCAGTGCCGCAGACCGCCAGGTCGCCCAGATCACCATTCGCGGGAAGGGCTACATCCTACGTGCCGAGGAACGTGCCGACGATCTGTTCGCGGCAATCGACGAAGCGGTGGATAAAATGCAACGCCAGATTTCGCGCTTCAAGGGCAAACGCCAGCGCGGACGCGGTGACGGCACTCCGGCATCTGAAGTAGCGCCTGAACCTTCACCAGTCGAAGCAGAAAGTGAAGAATTGCCGGTGATCGCCCGCCGCAAGACCTTTTCGCTGGTGCCGATGGACGAAATGGAAGCCATCGAACAAATGAAATTATTGGGGCATGAAGACTTCTTCGTCTTTTTCAACGCCAATACCAATGCCATCAACGTGTTATACACCCGCCGGGATGGCACCTATGGCTTAATCGAGCCCAAACTCGGATAAATACTCATTGACGGGTTCAAACGCCTTCCTGATTGGAAGGCGTTTTCTTTTGCCTTGTCATGCCTGCACCTGTGCGCTATAATCGAGCCGTTCAAAAATCCACAAAGGAATTAAGGTAAGTAATTTTATGATTGACGTCAATGATCTTCGCAAAGGCGTAACGTTTGAACTGGACAACAACTTATACAAAGTCCTTGAATACAGCCATCACAAACCCGGACGCGGCAATGCGACCATTCGCATCAAAGCCCGTAATCTTCGCACCGGGGCAACCCTGGAAAAAACATTCTCCTCCGGTGATCGGGTTCAGGATGCGCGTCTGGATTACCACAATGCGCAATACCTCTACACCGACGGCGAAATCTATTATTTTATGGATATGGAGACGTTCGAGCAGTACGCCATCCGTGCCGACATCCTCGGCGATTCAGCCAGTTTCTTGAAAGAGGAGATGCCGGTCAAGTTGACCTTTTACGGCAGCGAAGCCCTCGATGCAGAATTGCCCACCACGGTTGATCTTAAGGTTACCTATGCAGAAATTGCAGTGCGCGGCGATACCGCCACTGGCGTGACCAAATCGGTAACCGTTGAAACCGGTATCCAGGTTCAGGTACCCAACTTTGTAGAGGAAGGGGACACTATCCGCGTGGATACGCGCACCGGAACATATGTTACCCGGGTACAATAAGGTTGAACGTCTTTCATGAAAACGCCGGCGGGTTTCGAGTGCCGTTATTTTTTCGGTGATTACTACCGCGGGCGCAAGCGTGAAGAATGCCGTCTGATTGGTAACATACCAGCACCCAATAACTGGACACCGGATGTGTGCAAGACCTGTCCGGTGCCCTCCATTACCCGTGCCAATGCTTGTCCATCCATGGTCCTCGAGGCAAAGGTCAAACGCGGAATCCTGGGATTAGGCCGCAAGGCAGTTGTTACGGCATATTGCAATAAAACCTATCGCATCGTCGATGAACCGGAAATTGGGTGTGGCGAATGTCACCCTCTGCCAACCTCCTTTGCAAAAGACAGCACTTCATGAGTCTGACCGTACTTTTCGATCTTGACGATACCCTCCTGGGCAACGATATGCTGCCCTTCATCCAGCGCTATTTTGAACTGCTGGGGAAAGCCCTTCATCAGCACGTTGATTCTCAACGTTTCAAGCTCGCGATGAATGATGCTGTTCAGGCGATGCTGATCAAAAAACTACCCACTCACACACTGGAAGAAACCTTCGATGCCCTGTTTTACCCAGGAATTGGCGTCAGCAAGGCGGATATCCTCCCCGTAATTGACCATTTCTACCGTGAAATATTCCCCCAATTGCAATCGCTAACCACCCGCCGCCCACAGGCTGTCGAATTAGTCGAGGCAGTATTGGCAAAAGGGTGGCAGGTCGTCATCGCCACCAATCCCCTCTTCCCACGCACAGCCATTGAGCAGCGCCTGGCATGGGCGGGATTACCGGTCGATCGGTTTCAATTCAAAAAAATCACATCCTATGAAAGCGCGCATTTTTGTAAACCACACCCGGCATATTTTGCCGAAATTCTGGCAGAATTGTGCTGGCAATCGCAGCCTGCCGTCATGATTGGCAACAGCCTCCAAGATGATATCCTTCCCACCGAACAATTGGGCTTGCCTACTTTTTGGCTACACGAAAACGGCGAACCACCTGAGACCACCCTCAACCGCCATCCATTGAGTCGCAACGGATCGATCGAGCAGGTGCTGCCGTGGCTGGAAGAGATCAAAACCGTGGCGCAAGTCGCTCCTTACGATTCGATCAGTGCCATCCTGGCAACCTTACAAACCACCCCAGCGATTTTGGACACATACACCAGAAATGTTCCCCCCGATCGCTGGAACCGTCGTCCGAACCCCAAAGACTGGTCGTTGACTGAAATCATCTGCCATCTGCGCGATGTCGACCGCGAAGTCAACCTGGACCGCATTGATGCGGTTTTATCTGGATCGCGCCCATTTTTGCCAGCAGCAATGACGGATGGCTGGGTAGAAGAACGCAACTGCATCCAGGAGAACGGTTCGCGTGTCCTGGCTGAATATAACCAGGTGCGCTGCGCTGTGCTGGAGAAACTCCTTTCTCTCGCCGATTCAGACTGGCAAAAATCTGCCCGCCACGCCATATTTGGACCAACCACACTGAAAGAACTGGTAGGTTTTATTGCAACGCATGACCGCATCCACATCAGCCAGGTGTGGGAAACCATCCAGGCAGCAAGTTAACGGCTTACCGAATTTGTTTCCTTGCTGGTTGAGCCGCCAACGGCTCTTTCTCCGTTTCTTCCACCCAACTCCACTCGAAAAACATCCAGGATACGACGCACGATTTCATAGACCACATTCTGCTTAAAACCGCTCACCCAGGCAAATACATAAATAACAAGAGCAGAACGAATGGTCACAGAATCTTCTACCCCGGCAGTGAGCGAGAAAAAGCCAGCCTGGAATACCAGAAACACAAACGCCCCAAGCGCAACGCCAAGCAGCGGATTGGTCAGATACCACAAGGAATACTGTGGATCAAAATCTTGATCGGAAGCAACGTGTTTCCATAAAGCATATAATGCTCCAACCACCCCACCGAATCCACCCCACAAAAGTGTATTGATAAATTGCACCAGATCGACCGATGCCATTGGACTGGCATTCTTTATCGCCGTGGCTTGCGGTTCCAGGTTAGTGTAGATAAACAGGCTGGTTAAGATAAGGAAAACGATGAATTCATAGGCAAACAGGCGCATACCAACCGTGCGCGAAGCCATCTTCACCCGCTGAATAAACTCCAGCCGGTGCTCAACCTCCACAACACCCCGCTCGGCTTCGTCATAGCGCTCAATTTGCCCGAAAAGCATCTCACGGGATTGCTCGATACGATCGAACAATTCTTTAGCCAGACTTATATTGTTGACTTCGTTTTTTATCCGTTCGAGGGCTTCGCTTGCCCGCTCGTGTAAAACCTGAATACGCTCCGAGGTGACGAACAGTTCAATCAGGTCCTCAGGCTGCGCGGTTGGTGCTGTTTTTTCCGTTACAGCGGCATTCTCAGTAGTTATCTCTACCAATTCATCGTCAGGCAGCGGTTCAGCCGCGCCCATCGGACGATCCTCTGACGGTGTTTCAGCATCCAGTTCGGATTCTGCAATTCGCTCATCAAACGGCTTATCATGGGTTTCGGCTTGTTCACTCATTGGAATTCTCCGGCTAACTGGTAAGATCCATAACCAGTATAGAGAGTAGATCCGATTTCGTCAACATAAGAAGTTTGTTAGATCGCCCGCAATCCTTATTCATGCACTAGCAGGCGGGTGGATAGATTGGTATAATCTCCAACAACTATATGGTTATAAAGCCCATCAGTGGGCTTATCCACCCTGGAGGTATTCGTGAGTTCACGCAATCAATCCTACGTTGTCTACCTGCTGTTGTTTGTAGCCATCATCGCCATGGTGATGTACAGCTTCAGCCAGCGTGGCAGCACCTCCGAAGTATCCATCAACCAGCTGGCAGAAGATATCAAAAACCAGCGGGTGACAAAGATCGAAGAGGACGACAACCGTTTAAAAGTAACCTATAAAGACCTGAGCGAAGCGGTCTCGAACAAGGAACCTTCCGCAACCCTGGTTGAGCAATTGTTGAACCTGGGTGTTACCCAGGAACAATTGCACCCGGAACGGATCAAAATCATCATCAAGCCGCCCAGCGCCTGGGTTGGCGTTTTGACAGCCCTGGGTTATATCCTACCTTTCCTGATCCTGATTGGCGCGTTCTTCTTCATTTTCCGCCAGGCACAGGGCAGTAACAACGCCGCCATGTCCTTCGGTAAATCACGCGCACGTATGTTCACTGGTGATCATCCCACCGTCACCTTTACCGATGTTGCGGGTGTGGAAGAAGCTAAGGAAGAGCTCAAGGAAGTGGTCGAATTTTTACGCGAACCGCAAAAATTCATTCAGCTTGGGGCACGCATACCCAAGGGCGTCCTGCTGGTTGGACCTCCCGGCACCGGAAAGACCCTGCTCGCCAAAGCCGTTTCCGGTGAAGCAGGCGTGCCTTTCTTCTCGATTTCCGGCTCAGAATTTGTCGAAATGTTTGTCGGTGTGGGCGCCAGCCGAGTGCGCGACCTGTTCGACCAGGCAAAACGTCACTCTCCCTGCATCGTCTTTGTCGATGAAATCGATGCGGTTGGTCGCCAGCGCGGCGCTGGCTTGGGGGGCAGCCATGACGAACGCGAGCAGACTCTAAACCAGATGCTGGTCGAAATGGACGGTTTTGATACCGACACCAACATTATCATCATGGCAGCAACCAACCGCCCGGATATTCTTGATCCAGCCCTGCTGCGTCCAGGTCGTTTCGATCGCCGGGTCGTGCTCGACCGTCCGGACGTGCGCGGACGCGAAGCCATCCTCAAAGTACATGTCAAGGGCAAACCGCTTGAACCCAATATTGACCTGAGCGTGCTGGCGCGTGGAACACCCGGTTTTGTCGGTGCCGATTTGGAAAACCTGGTCAACGAAGCCGCTATTCTCGCTGCCCGGCGCAACAAGAAAAGCATCTCTCAATCGGAATTTGAGGAAGCCATCGAGCGTGTCATTGCTGGTCCGGAACGCAAGAGCCGCCTGATTTCGGACGAGGAAAAACGAATCATCGCCTACCACGAAGCCGGCCACGCCGTGGTAATGAATGCTCTGCCGGATCATGACCCCGTGCAGAAAGTTACCATCATCGCCCGTGGCATGGCAGGCGGTTATACCATCGCCCTGCCCACCGA
Source organism: Bellilinea sp. (assembly GCA_034411135.1). Lineage (GTDB taxonomy): Bacteria > Chloroflexota > Anaerolineae > Anaerolineales > Anaerolineaceae > Bellilinea. The sequence continues at coordinate 163,725 of DAOUMN010000021.1, read as the reverse complement.
AGACCGCACCATCATGCCGCGCAAGAAGCTAATCGCTCAAATGGTCGGGTTGCTCGGCGGACGCGCCGCTGAGGAAATCGTCTTTGACGACATCACATCCGGCGCAGGCAATGACATTGAACGGGTCACCCAGATCGCCCGCACAATGGTTACCCGCCTGGGCATGAGTAGTGAAATGGGTCCAATGGTGTACGGACAGAAGGAAGAATTGATCTTCCTCGGACGGGAAATTTCCGAACAGCGCGATTATTCCGAGGCAGTTGCCGAACAAATTGATGCCGAAGTCCGCCGCTTGGTCAGGGATGCATACCAGCAAGCCCGCCAGATATTGATCGATTACCGCGACAAACTGGATGCCGTGGCAGAAAAACTGCTCGAAGTGGAAACCATATCCCGGGAAGAATTCGAGACCATCTTCCCCCCACCGCTGCCGAAAAAGAGCGGTGTGCCGATGATGGCAAGCAACAACTAAGCTGCAACACTAAAACGGGCAATATGCCCGTTTTAGATTCCTTCCATCGGAGATTCGGCAGGGGCAGTCTGCAACCAGACATCGATCAGTCTTTCGATTTCCTTAAGGCTATTGTTGTCACCCACTTCAAACCAGTAAATTTGCGGGTCGTTTGGCTTGAACCAATTCGCCTGCCGGCGGACGAACTGGCGGGTTGTGCGTTTGATGGCTGCAACTGCATCCTCCAGGGTCGTATTGCCCTGAAGATAAGCAATAATTTCCCTGTATCCAATTGCAGAAAAAGCCGGACAATCTGGCGGATATTTTTTCAGCAAGGCGTTCACTTCTTCCACCAACCCGGCTGCCAGCATTTGTTCAATCCGCCGGTCAATGCGTTGATAAAGCTCAACCCTTGGGCGCTTTAAACCGATTTTCAACGCAAAGTACGGCGATACGCCTCTACCGCGTTGTGCTGAAAAACGTTGACCTGTTTTGAAGATGACTTCCAACGCGCGAATGGTGCGGCGCACATTTCGGGCGTCGATCTTGTGCGCCGCAGCTGCATCCAGCAGCGCCAGGCGAGCATGCAAAGCATCCGCACCAATTTCCGCCGCCCAGTTTTCCAGAGCCTGACGCAAAATCGGGTCGGCTGGCTGTGCGGGCACACTCCAGTTTTCGATTAGTGCTGTTACATACTGACCCGTACCGCCCACAACAAATGGAAGCCGCCCACGGGCATGAATATCTACGATTGCATTGTGAGCAGCTTCCTTGAACGCTCCCAGGCTCCACACCTCATCCGGTTCAGCCACATCAACCAAATGGTGAACCACGCGTTGACGTTCTGCAAGCGTCGGTTTGGCAGTGCCAATATCCATGCCACGGTAGAACAGGCGCGAATCGGCGGATACAATCTCTCCATTAAAGCGCTCCGCCAGGTGGATGGCAGTTTCTGTTTTACCCACTGCAGTGGGACCAATCATCACAACGATCCGAAGGGTGGATTTATGAGGATACATTTTCGAACCATACCACTTCTGGATCTACCTGCCCCACCCTGCCACGAATGGCAATCACATCAATGCGCCAGTCTCCCTCAAAGAGAGTATGTTCCTGCATGTAATGCTGCGCCGCATTAACCAGATGTTTCAATTTGCGCGGGTTAACCGCTTCCTCCGGCAAGCCGTACTCATCACTCGAGCGGGTTTTTACCTCAAAAAACACAATAGTATTACCAAGTTGAGCCACCAGATCGATTTCCCCATAAGGAGTACGCACATTGCGCCCCAGCAGGGCGTAGCCGTGCGTTTTGATCTTTGCGGCAGCAATTGTTTCACCCCAAGAACCAAATTTCTGGCGCTTTGAAGGCATATGGTTTTCCTCACCTGACTTAACCAGCTATCTTATTCTACCGTGCTTTTGAACAATACCGGGAAAGGAATGAGTTTGCCTTCGCATTGATTTGTGTTAAACTGTGTTTAAGAATAATTTCAGCAATCCATTTGAGCCCAGAATCAGACGTATGCCTATCGCAGAGATTATCGCTATCGGTACCGAACTCCTGCTGGGTGAAACGCAGGATACTAACACCGCCTACATCGCTCGCACGCTGCGCGATTACGGGGTGGACATTTACCGCGCCACATTGATTGGCGATAATGCTACCCGGATCGCCGGAATGATCCGAGAATCTCTCACCAGAGCGCAGATCATCATCACTACAGGCGGTTTAGGTCCAACCGTGGATGACCCCACTCGCGAGGCAATTGCCCAGGTGGTTAAACAGGAACTCCTGTTCCATCCTGAGTTATGGGAGCAAATCCAGGAACGATACCGCCGCTACAACCGCCTGCCGACCGAAAATAATCGCCGGCAGGCGTTCCTTCCCGCAGGTGCCATTGCAATCCCTAATCCGGTTGGGACCGCACCGGCGTTTTATTACGATACCGGCAGTGCTGTCATCTTGTGCCTGCCTGGCGTGCCACGCGAAATGGAAATTATTTTGCACCAATCCGTACTGCCGTTACTGCGTCAACGGTTTGACCTCAAAGATATTATCCTGGCGCACGTTCTCCATGCCGCTGGCGTGGGTGAATCTCAGGTGGACGAGTGGATCGGCGATTTGGAGACCATGATAAACCCAACCGTGGGACTTTTAGCACACCCTGGACAAACGGATATTCGCATCACAGCAAAAGCAAGCTCCGAATCGGAAGCCAGAAGGATGATCGATGCCGTTGCGGCAGAAATCCGCCAGCGGATGGGCAAGCACATCTACGGGGAAAACAACCAATCCCTTGAAGCCGTCGTCGCCGAGCGCTTGAGTCAGCTTGGCTGGCATCTTGTACTTCGCACAGCCGGTTTCACAGATGAATTGGAAGTCATAATCAAGCAAACCAGTCTGTCTCCGGAACAATTCTCCTACTCCAGGGTGGACTTACCGCCACTTGCTCTGGCTTCATTGATTGCCGAAATCCCTTTTCCCGCTCAATCCAGCGTGATTTTGGCGGCTGGCTATTACCCTGGAAAAGAGCAACAAAATCTGTTCCTCCATCTACGCACGCCGCATGGTAGTCACGAAGCTAGCCGTTCGTTTGGCGGTCCGCCTCAGTTGGGGATGAGTTGGGCAGTGCGGACGACTCTCGACTATATCCGGCGCAATCTTCCTTGAAGACCCAAATTGGAGAAGCAATCCTATGATCATTCACACAGACAAGATTTTGAAAAATGCCATTCTGATCACAATGGACTCCCGCTACAATTTTTACAATCCCGGAGCCGTTGCGATCATGGGAGATGTGATCCTTGCTGCCGGGGCGGAAGCGGACATCCTTCGAAATTACACGGCTGGTGAAGTTGTCGATTGCGGCGGCAAAGTGTTGATGCCGGGGCTGGTCAACGCGCACACTCACGTCCCAATGACCTTGCTGCGTGGGCTGGCGGATGATTTACGTCTGGATGTATGGTTGCTCGGTTATATGATGCCGGTGGAGCGGGAATTTGTTTCGCCAGATTTTGTACAGCTTGGCACCAGCCTGGCTTGCGCCGAGATGATTCGCAGCGGCATCACCAGCTTTGCGGATATGTATTATTTCGAGGAAGATGTGGCTCGTGCCACTGCTGAAGCCGGTATGCGTGCCATGTGTTCTCAAACGATTCTGAAATTCCCAACCCCGGATGCTGGATCGTACGAAGAATCACTGGCATACGCCCGCGAATATATCCAGCGCTGGAAAAATCATCCACTGGTGGTACCATCGGTTGCACCGCACGCGCCCTACACCTGCACGGATGAAATCTTGCGCGCCTCGGCAGCCCTGGCAATTGAATTTGATGTTCCACTCCACATCCACATTGCTGAAACTGCCATAGAAGTGGAAAACATGCGCCGCGAACAAGGCATGCCGGTTGTGCCCTACATCAAAAAATTAAACCTGCTGGATGCTAAAGTACTTGCCGCGCACTGCGTCCATATCGATGAAGGGGAGATGCGCACCTTCCAGCACTACAACACCGGCGTTGCCCACAACCCATCCTCCAATCTAAAACTGGCTTCCGGAATTGCACCCATAAAAAAAATGATCGACACCGGTTTGAACGTCGGCATAGGTACCGATGGACCAGCATCCAACAACGATCTGGATATGTTCGAGGAACTGCGCCTAGCTTCGTTCCTTGCCAAGGGTTCAAGCGGTGACCCAACGGCTCTACCCGCCCGCCAAACCCTGGCAATGGCAACCCGCATCGGCGCACAAGCCATGCATATCAGCCACCTGACGGGTTCCATCGAACCCGGCAAGCGCGCAGATATGATTTTAGTCAACCTATCCGCGATTCACAACTCGCCACGCTTCGAGCGTGACCCGCAGGGTGTGTACTCGCAAATTGTATATGCTGCCAAAGCCATTGACGTGACGGATGTAATGGTTAACGGCAAATGGTTAATGCAAGATAAACAATTAAAAACCCTTGACGAGCAGGAATTGATGCGTGCTGCTGTGGATTACGCCCGCCGGATTGATATATTCCTCATCCAGCGCGAGAAATCTTTACTCTCCAAGTTGCTTGCCCTGGGCGAAACTACCGAGGAGGAAGAAAGTTTCGAGGTTCAAGCCAAGATCCGCATTGACCAGGTCGAAGCTATCCAACACGCCCTCAACAATCCTGAATTCGAGATCATCCGCACCCGCCACTATCGTCAGTATGATGTGTATTTCAATTTCGAAGCACCGGAAGATTCCCGCCTGCGCTACCGCGAAGACCATTTCATTAACCCCGATGGACAAATTGGGAAGGTGCGCAACCGCCTGACGCTGATCGGACCAAGCCGCGAACATTCCTTCCCACAGAAAGTCCTCCTCTCCCGCAGTCGGTTCCTCGCCTCTGCGACCCAGAGCCTCCGCTTCTACCGTGAATACTTCAAGCCGATCCACGAAACCGAAATCGAAAAAGATCGCCTGCGTTATCTGGTGCGTTACAAAGGCACCGAGTTTTTCATCAACCTGGACAGTGTACGCACTCCCGCCCTGGGACATTTTCTTGAGGTCAAGAGCCGAACCTGGAGCCGCAAGGATGCTGAACACAAGTCCAGGCTGGTCGTTGAACTGATCCAACGCCTGGGTGCCTCCCCGGCACAGACCATTTCGCAGGACTATTTCGAAATGGTAAATGTATAATCCAAAGAAACAACGAGGATAAACCTTCATGAGCGCTCCTTTCAAACAATCTACGCTCAACGTCCTCTTTATGGCATCCGAAGCCGCCCCGCTGGTCAAGGTGGGTGGCTTGGGTGATGTTGCCGGCTCGCTTCCGCCGGCATTGCGTGCCCTAAAAACCGACCAGTGGAACGGTCCCCACCTGGACGTACGCCTGGTATTACCTTTCCATGATGAAATCCACGCCCGCATCAAAGAGCCGCGTTTTGTGGCATCTTTCCTGGTCGATCATCCTGGAGAACCGCTACCCGCTAAAGCCTTCTTAACCGATGTGGATGGAACGCCGGTTTACCTTATCGAAGGACCCCCAATTTTGCCGGATACCCCCGTATATGGCAGTGATCCAGTAAAGGACGGGGAAAAATATGTCTTTTTCTCGCTGGCAGTGCTCGAATTGATTCGCCGCCTGGATTGGAAAGCGCAAGTTGTCCACGCCAACGATTGGCATACTGCCGCGACCATCTATGCACTCCAAATCAAGAAGAAACAGCACCCTGAATTCTCCGGCATTCGCAAGGTGTTTACCGTACACAATTTGCCCTTTATGGGCAAGGATGCAGAAGAAGCCATGATCAAATACGGACTGCCACGTGCGCAGGATAAACGCCTGCCTAAATGGGCAACCTTATTCCCGCTCCCCCTTGGGCTGCTGGCTGCCGACCAGATCGTGGCGGTATCCCCGGGATATGCCCAGGAAATTCTTACCCCTGAATTTGGTTGCGGTTTGCAGGATTTTCTTAAGACACGACAGGCGTCCATTAGTGGGATTTTGAATGGGTTGGATCAACAAGCCTGGGATCCTCAAATTGATCAGGTGCTAACACAAAATTTTTCCATTGAGACCCTCGATCAGCGAGCAGCCAACAAGCGCATTCTTCAACAAGACCTGGGATTACCCGCCGATTCGCGCATTCCGCTGTTGGTGATGATCAGTCGGTTTGACCAACAAAAAGGAATCGATATTGCTGTTGCCGGTCTGCGGCACCTGATCAATCAGGACTGGCAAGCCGTACTTTTAGGCACCGGTGATCCGTTACTGGAAAGCGACTGTCGCAGCCTGGAAGCGGAATTTCCAGACCGCGTGCGGGCTTTAATTCGCTTTGACGCCGCCATCGCTCGCCGCATGTACGCTTCAGGCGATATCCTGCTGATGCCCTCACGGTACGAACCCTGTGGGCTTGCCCAGATGATCGCCATGCGCTATGGCTGTGTTCCCCTGGCTCGCGCCACCGGTGGGCTGAAAGATACCATTCTCGACTTGCGCCGGGCAACCCAATCAACAGGATTCTTGTTTAATGAAGCCTCCCCTCAAGCTTTTTGCGAAGCACTCCAGCGGGCTTTCGTTGCCTATCACAAGCCAAAAACCTGGCGTGCTATCCAGAAAAACGGCATGCGGCAAGACTTTTCCTGGGAAAAATCTGCTCTTGAGTACGCCAAAATCTATCTTGATCTCGTGGAGCAGTTAAAATGAAAATCCGAAGCCTGATTCTCGCCGGTGGTGAAGGTACTCGCCTGGGTGTCTTAACCGCCAAACGTACCAAACCTGCCGTCCCGTTTGCAGGCAAATACCGGATTATCGATTTTCCGCTTTCCAACTGTGTCAACTCTCGCTTGTTCGATGTGATGCTGGTGGCGCAATACCGCCCACACTCTTTAATTGAACACATCGGCGCTGGCGGTCCCTGGGACCTAAACCGCGATTTTACCGGCGGGGTGCGCATTCTTACGCCATACCGGGCGCGCAGTTCCAATTGGTTTGTCGGCACTGCCGATGCAGTTCAACAAAATTTCACCTTTATCAAGCGAGGCAAGGTGGATGCCATTTTGATTCTTTCCGGCGACCACATTTATTCAATGGATTACAACCCTCTGATTGAATTCCATCAACAAACACAGGCAGAGGTAACTGTTGCTGTGATCAATGTGCCAATCGAGGAAGCCTCGCGTTTTGGAATTGTCGGTATCGATGAGACCAACCGGATCACTTCTTTTGTCGAAAAACCCGCCAATCCGCCTTCCACCCTGGCAAACATGGGCATATACCTGTTCAATTTAGAAACCCTCAACGAAGCCTTGTGGGAAGATCGTCTACGGCAGGACTCCCAGCACGATTTCGGCAAGAACATCCTCCCCAGTCTGGTCGAGGAAGGCAAAAAAGTATATGCCTTCCCTTATCAAGGCTATTGGATGGATGTCGGTACCTCTCAATCCTATTGGCTGGCGCACATGGATCTTTTGTGCCATCCACCTGCCTTTGATCTTTACCGCCCGGATTGGATTATTCACACCCGCACCGAAGAGCGCCCTCCCGCACTGGTACAGCAATCTGCAGTAGTTGAGGACAGCCTGATTTGTCATGGCTGTTTGATCGAGAAAGGTGCTAGCGTGATCCGCAGTGTTCTATCGCCAGGGGTGATCGTCCACGCTGGCACCGTGATCAAAGAGTCGATCGTCTTTACCGATGCTGAAATTGGAGAAAAAACCACCATCACCCGCGCCGTTCTGGATAAACGCGTGAAGATTGCCCAGAACTGCACCATTGGCGAGCAGTCCGAAGATAGTCTTGAAATCGCCATGGTCGGACGTAATTCCATCGTCCCTCCGGAAACATTCATCCATGCTGGTGGAATGATCGGTACCGATGTGGTATTATCGGATTATTCCGGAAAAGAAATCAAACAGGGTGAATTTATCCAAACGCGGAGGCTTCCCAATGAACTTTAGTCGCGCTTCAGGCATCATCCTCCACCCCACCAGTTTGCCAGGTCCAGATGGCATTGGCGATCTTGGACCGGAAGCCTATCGCTGGGTCAATTTTCTGTCTGATGCCGGCTGTAAATTATGGCAGGTGCTGCCACTTGGCCCCACTGGTTATGGCGATTCCCCCTATCAGTGTTTCTCCGCCTTCGCTGGCAACCCGTATTTGGTCAGCCCGGCGCTGCTGCTGGAGGATGGATTATTGAAGCGCAGCGACCTTGCTGATCGCCCGGAATTCATCCCCAACCACATTGATTACGGCGAAGCAATCCAATGGAAACTGACCTTGCTCGACCGTGCCTACGAAAACTTCAAGCATAAAACTGGCTCACCGCTCCGGAAGGCATATCACGACTTCGTTGAGAATGAATCCTACTGGTTAAGTGATTTTGCCCTCTTCATGGCAATCAAGGAAGCCCATGGCGGGGTATCATGGGACAATTGGGCTCAAGCGCTGCGCAACCGGGACAAGGATGCTCTTAAGCAATTCAAACAAAATGAAGCTGACCGCATTCAGCGCCACGCCTTCCGACAGTTTCTCTTTTTCCGTCAGTGGCTGGATTTAAAAGCGCACGCCAACAACAAGGACATTCAAATCATCGGGGATATTCCTATTTTTGTCGCTTACGACAGCGCCGACGCCTGGGCAAACCCGGATTTGTTTTTCCTGGATACCGAAGGCAAACCGACCGTTGTGGCAGGCGTGCCGCCGGATTACTTCTCACCCACTGGTCAGTTATGGGGCAATCCGCTTTATAAATGGGATATGCACCGCCAGCAAAACTTCCATTGGTGGATTCAACGCATGCAAGCCACTCTGCGCCTGGTGGATATCGTACGGCTGGATCACTTTCGGGGATTCGCTGGTTATTGGGAAGTGCCTTTTGGAATGCCAACCGCAGAAATCGGGCGTTGGGTTAAAGGCGCTGGCGCAGAACTATTCCAGGCAATGCGCGATGCGCTCGGCGACCTGCCAATTATCGCCGAGGACCTGGGGGTGATTACACCGGATGTGGTCGAACTACGCGACCAATTTAACCTGCCCGGCATGAAGGTCTTTCAATTCGCATTCACTACCGACCCGCTTGATCCGTTCCTGCCGCACAATTACGAAAGCAACTGTGTGGCATACACCGGCACCCATGATAATGATACTGCCCTGGGCTGGTACATGTCCGCCCCTGAAAAAGAGCGCGATTTTATCCGCCGTTACCTGGCGCGCGCTGGCGATGATATTGCCTGGGACATGATCCGCGCAGTCTGGTCATCGGTTGCTGTTTTTGCGCTAGCCCCAATGCAGGATGTTCTTGGTTTGGGCAACGAAGCGCGCATGAACCTGCCCGGTCGCGCCAGCGGCAACTGGACATGGCGTCTTCACCCAGATGCACTCAGTCCGGCTGTGCTCAAACGGCTGAAAGAGGTCAATTACTTGTACGCGCGCTGCACGATCGAAAAAACCGAAAAAGACGAAACTCCAACTGAATACATCCTGACCTCCTGATAGTTTCGGGCTGGTTCAGCGTTCAAACGATATCTAATTTCGCACCCTCGAAGCCAGATAGATACCAGCCAGGATCATTGCGCCGCCGGTGATCTCTCCCATCAGAGGCACTTCTTTCAGGAAGATCATTGCCAGAATAGTTGCCCCCACCGGCTCGCCCAACAAAGCCAGCGAGACAAAGGTCGCCGGTAAAAAGCGCAGCGCCCAATTGAGCGAAGAATGCCCCAACAATTGAGGCACTAACGCCAACAATATTAACCATCCCAGGATGTGTGGTGGGTATCCCACCATGCGGCTGCCTGATAACAAGACAAAGAGCATCAGAAAAACTGCTGCCGTCGTATAAACCAGGCAGGTATACGACCCCAAAGAGAGCAATGGGCGCACCCGTCGTCCGACCAGTAGATAACCTGCTGCCATCCAAGCCCCGCTTAGCGCCAGTAGATTGCCCAGCAAGGCACTGCCTTCAATCATCGAACCCAAACCAGTGCAAGTGATCACGCTGCCCTCCCAATGGCATACGCGGCTGATGGCAACCAACACACCGCCGCTCAAAGCAAGCGCCAAACCCAACCATACACCACCCCTGATTTTTTCTTTTAGAACCAGCGGAGAGAGCAGCGCTACCCACAATGGTGTGGTTGTCACCAACACCACGGAACTGATCACCGATGTCATTTCTAGTGAAACGATCCACGCCGCAAAATGAACGGAAAGAAACACACCGGACAACAACACTTCCCGGCGCTGTGTCAGTGAAAGGGATCGAAAATCCGCCAGTGCTTTTTTCGCGGTAAAAGGCAGTAAGATCAGGCTGGCAAGGGTTAGCCGATACGCCGCAATGACCAGCGAAGGGGCTTCCTGTTGAGCATTGCGGATGAATAACGCCGCAGTGGATACCGCCAGGATCCCGAAAAATACGACCGCCGGGGCAAACAAGGGTGATTTTTGGGATGATTGCATGATCACTCCATTATAGCCACTTTGAATGCTTGACAAAGCCCCAACCAGTGGCTAGAATAACCGTATCCCAATCCAACAAAAGCGGTAAAAATCCTGAATATTATCCCCCCAGGGAGGTGCTATTTGCCATAAATGCGCTCAAATAGGATTTTGCTCTTATAATCCCCCTATCATCAAATGGATTATCGTCATGAAAATACCGGTTAACCAGAATTGTTTTCAGCCCAATTTCTGGTTACAATAATCCTGAAGTTCCCCATTTGTTCAAGTAAACAATCTGTACCAGCGGAGGTTCCAATGACTCATATCATCACCAGTTTGTGTCTTCGTGACGGCGGTTGTGTGACGGTTTGTCCAGTTGAATGCATTGTGCCCGGAAAACCGGAGGATAAATACCCCTGGTTCTACATCGACCCCGACACATGCATTGATTGCGGCGCATGCGTACCGGAATGCCCATATGCGGCAATCTTCCCGGAGGATGAAGTTCCTTCTGCCTATACTGCCCGCGGCGGGGAAAAAGTTTCCATGCCAGTGGGAACTCCGGGTTATACCGAAGTGTACGACGGGATCAACCACGATGGCGAGCCCGTTCACCTGGAAGCTACTCGCACTCTCAAAGCGGGTGAGGTCGTCGATCTGACCCCGGATATTCCCCACAACTACGCTTATTTCAAGGACGGTCCCGGCTACAGCGCCGCAGGTTAATCCTGACCAGACCTCCTTCCCGTTTTTTCTTCTGACATTAATCAGCATGCAGGCTGCGGCAATGCCGTTGCCCGGTATGCTGATTTGATTTTCCGCCAAAGATCAGGTATATTTCGAGAAAAGAGCTCATCTTGATCCAAAAACAATCGCCATAGGAGGAAGGAAGTGTCCATGTCTCAAACGGTAGTACGTATCGAAAAAGACTCGCTTGGTGAAATCCAGGTCCCCGCGGATGCATTGTATGGCGCACAGACCCAACGCGCCGTGATGAATTTTCCAGTTTCCGGAATGCGCCCCTACCGCGCTTTTATCTGGTCAATGGCATTGATCAAACGCGCTGCTGCGGAAGTCAACCACGCCGTTGGTTTACTTGATGAGGAACGTGCCAAAGCCATAATCCAGGCAGGCGAAGAAGTTATGAACGGCGAGTGGAACAATCATTTCGTCGTTGATCCTTTCCAGGCTGGCGCAGGTACCAGTCACAATATGAATGCCAATGAAGTGCTTGCCAACCGCGCTACGGTTATTCTGGGTGGTAACATTGGTGAATACCGGGTTAATCCCAATGACCATGTCAACATGTCGCAGTCTACCAACGATACCATTCCGACCGCTATTCGGTTGGGCTGCCTGTGGCGGCTGGATGAACTGGTTGATACATTCAACCGTCTGATTGACGCACTGCACGCCAAAGCCGCTGAATTCGATGACATCGTCAAATCGGGGCGAACCCATTTACAGGATGCCGTGCCGGTGCGTTTAGGGCAAGAATTTGGCGCTTACGCCCGTGCAGTGGAGCGCGATCTGGAACGAATTCAGCGCGCTGCTGAAGGGCTGCGCCGTCTGGGCATAGGCGGCACAGCCACCGGCACCGGTTTGAATGCTCATCCCGAGTATCACCCGCGCATGGTACAAGTACTCTCGCGTGTCTCCGGTTTGACCCTCTGCACTTCCGATAACCTGTTCGAGTCGATGCAGTCCATGGCAGACGCGGCGGACTTTTCCGCGTCATTGCGCACCATGGCACTCACCTTGACCCGCATCGCCAATGACCTACGCCTGCTTTCTTCTGGTCCTGCCACTGGTCTAGATGAAATCCGCCTGCCAGCGGTACAACCCGGCTCGTCCATCATGCCTGGCAAGGTAAACCCGGTACTGGCGGAGATGCTCAATATGTCCATGTACCACATCATCGGACTGGATACGGCGGTAGCACTGGCCTCACAAGCCGGGCAGCTCGAGCTGAACGTGATGATGCCGATCATCGCGCATGATTTGTTTGAGATGATGCACGTGATGATCGGCGCTGTAAACGCCTTTACCGATAAGTGCGTGGTAGGGATAAAAGCCAACCGTGCTAAAGCCGAAGGCTGGCTAGCGCGCAACACCATCGTAGTCACAGCATTGAATCCAATCATTGGTTACCTGGCAGGCGCAGCCTTGGTCAAGGAAGCGCTCAGCCGCGACCTGACTGTCCAGGAAGTTGCTTTGGAAAAAGTGCGCGAAGGTGCTCTAAAACACAAGGACAGCGGTCAACCACTTAGTGAAACGGAAATCGTAGCAGTGTTCAGCGATATGCGCAAATTTACCGAAGGCGGGTTATTCAGCGGCGGGGGTGGAGGCGGATAAGCTGCCCATTTGCTGGCTGGCGAACACCGCAGCCCCCACAATGCCGGCGTTGTTCAAAAACTGCGCCGGCATAATTTTCGCCCGTAATTTGAGGTGAGGCAGAAACTTGTCCGCATTCTTGCTTAATCCGCCGCCGATGATGATCAATTCAGGCCAGAACAACACCTCCATCTGGCTGAGATATTCCTGTAATCGTTTGGTGTATTTGCGCCAGGAAAGGTCTTTGCGCTGACGAGCAGCATCCGAGGCACGCCATTCGGCATCTTTACCGCGAATCTTCAGGTGACCGAATTCGGCGTTTGGCACCAAAATGCCGTCGGTGAAAATCGCCGTGCCAATGCCCGTCCCAAGGGTGATGACCAACACCACACCCCGCACCCCGCGTCCAGCACCAAAGTTGATCTCGGCGATCCCGGCAGCATCCGCATCGTTGAGTGTAAACGTCCGGCATCCGGTAACCTGTGTCAAAAGATCATTGACGTTCAGTCCTACCCAGGATTCATGGATATTGGCAGCCATCATCGCGGTTCCACCCAGAATCGGCGCCGGGAAGCCACACCCAATCGGACCTTCATAAGCGAATTGCCGCACCAATTCCGCGGTTGTTTCGGCAACATCTTCCGGCTTGGCACCTTCGGGGGTTGGCAAGCGCTTGCGCTCAGTTAACAGTGAGCCGGTTTTAACATCCACAATTGCGCCTTTGATCCCGGTTCCACCGATATCTACGCCAAATACATTCATTCTTCCCTCCTGAAAATAAAAGGTTATTGACAAGCGTTTTGAAGATGTTCCTCGAATGTCCTCGCAAAATTGTGCAAACCGGAACCATCACAGCGTGCCCGAAAATAATAATAGGGTGATTCGGCAGGGTACGCAACTGCCTGAAGAGCATTCAGTGACGGATTGCAAATCGGTCCGGGTGGCAAACCTGGATTGAGATAGGTATTATACGGCGATTCGTATTGCAAATCACCCCGGCTTAGTGGATTGGTCCACCACGTATTTTGTTGGGTGTTATATCCCAACGCATACTGCACGGTCGGATCAGCATCCAGCTTTACTCCCGCTTGCAAACGATTGAAGAAGACCGAGGCAATCATCGGTCGCTCCTCCGCAATTACCCCTTCACGCTGCACGATCGAGGCAAGGATAACCGCTTGATACAGACTTAAACCGCGTCGGGCAAATGCCTGACGTAAATCCGGATTGACTTCTTGATCGAATCTGCCAATAAATGTGCTGATCACCTCTTGCAGACTGGCATCACGTTTAAACCGATATTCCCCGGGGAAGAGATAACCTTCCAGGCTGGCAGCCTCTGACTGCCAACCCAGGGGCAGCCAAGCTGACGGGGGATTCCGTACCGCACGAATGAATTCTTCCGGCGTGATTTGCAGCCCTGAGGTGGGCAGTGCAGCTGCAATTTCTTCTAGCCGCCATCCCGCCAAGATATTGAAGGATATTTCCGCAGGTGTTGCATCCAGCAATGCCTTGCTGATCTCCAATGCGTTTGCCGCCGGGCTGATTTCGTATTCACCGGCTTGTATGGCAGTGTCCAAACCAGCATACACCATGTAATCCCGCAATGCTTCCCCATTGCGAATCAAACCTTCGTTCTCGAGGCGACGGGCAACCTGCTGGGCAGATTCGCCGCTGCCGACCACGAACGAACGCGCTTCCGCCCGTGGGTCCAACGGCATGGTTAAGTCGTCATGGGCAATCAACAAGCGGGCAGAGTACACATACCGGTCAATTAGATCCAGCCTTGCGTTTGGCGCGCCAAACGAATGAGCAGCCCAGCGGGGAAGTTGATACACCATCCAGCCCGCTGCGGTAGATGCCAGGCATAAAGCCAAAAGGATCAGGAAACAACCAAAGGGAAGGCGGCGTTGGGAACGTAATTGACCCATGCAGATTATTCCTCCAACCGGGTTGATTTGGAACGGTTATCCAGGTAGGATTGTAGAATCACAGTGGCAGCCAGTTCATCTAGATGCGAACGAAGCCGCCTTCGCTTGCTTCCCATTGCTGCCGCCGCCGCACGGGCGGTTTGGGTGCTGTCGCTTTCGTCCCACAGTAAAACCGGAATAGTGGTCTGGGAACGAATTGCCTCGGCAAGACGGGCTGCCTTTCTGCCACTTAGTCCCGGTTGACCAGTATCATCCATTGCCTGCCCGATGACAATCTCCACAACATTGTACTCGGCGGCAATCTGGGCAATTGCCGCCGCGTCAACCATCCTGGAAACATGTTGAACCACAGACAACGGATTGGCAATCGTCCCGCTCGGGTCGGAAATTGCCAGTCCAATCCGCCGTTCACCCGGATCAACCCCAAGCACGCGGACCCACTCCATCATCATGGCTGTTCCACCACAATGCGAAAAGTCAGATAAGGCAAACGCTGCCACCAGGTAGGTCGCAAGTCAATTTTGGCAGGTTCAGCCAGTCCCATTTGGTCAGCCAACACCTCTTGTGCCGTTCCAACTGGCAGTCCGCGCACCCATGCCGTAATCTGGCTTGCCTCAACTTTTTGTTGCACACTTCGTGACACCTTTACCCGCAGGTATACCGGTTCGCCCGGTTTCCATTGCGGGGCGTCGAGCAATTCGATATATAAGGTGTCTTCGAGGGGACGTGTGCCCTCTGGAAGTGAGGCATTTAAGGCGTCGTTGGCTACACGCTCCAGATCTTTACGGTTATATGCCCATGCCTGATATTCAACTTTGAGTATAAGCCGGATTCGATCAGCCGGTACCCCAACTTCCGGCAGGCTTTGCGATTCGAGGATATCCACAATGCTCAACGTCTCAGCAATCAGTGCCTGATTGACCGTAAGCTGGCTTTGGATTTGTTGCAGTCCATCTTCGGTCAGTGATGTAATCAGCGTATCGTAGAGGCGAGAATAATCCTGTTCTCCCGCTGCCCGGCTGATGCGATCGCTACCTCCACTCGTTCGCTGCAAGTTAATGACTGTAGCCGACAAGCCCAGGCTGCCTTCGATCGCCTGAATCGATCCCGGCGCCACGTTTGCACCACTGCCTGCCTCCAGCGCCCGCACCGGTACCTCAGCCGTCTGACCAGCACCGGCTGGGAGCAACACCGTACGAGTGGATTCGAAACGAACCGGGGGATCATCCAATGTGCGGAATGTCGTCCCTTGAGGCAGGTTCACTTCGTTTGTGGTCAGGTTGGTCAGCAGAACACTGCCGGTTGCGTGGCGCTCACCAATCCGGATGGTATCGGTGGTTTCGGCTTCAAGGCTGCCGCTGACCGTTACCTGAATCACTTCAACGGGCATCGCTCCCGAAGGAAGCGCAGCGGGAATGTCTGGACTCGCCCATACCCGCATTTCCACCACCTGTTTTTCCAGCGCCGGTTCTACCCGAATTACGGCAAATGGCAGGAAGAAAAAGGATAACGCAAAGAATCCGCTCAAGCCAAAAAGAAAGAAGAAAATTCTTCCGGCTGTGGTCAGCGGTCGCGGCTTTAACTCGTTTACCTGGCGACGGAGCAGTTCCAGCTCAGGCTTACGGTTTTTCCGTACAATCCTCAGCCGGCGCCGCGACGGGCTGCGCCAGGGCATACGCTGGGCTGCTGGTATAGTCGGAAAAGTCGCCAGTCCAAGTTCGTGAGCAAAGGTTAGCAACTCCCGGTCCTGCGTAACCAACCCAACCACCCCACCTAACCCACGTGCATGCCGCTGCAGCAAGTTCAAATCCAGTCGTTCCAACGGGGGTGGGCGACGTCTGGGGAAAACAAGCAAAATCCGCGGCGCTTTGCTCCACGACATTTTATCGCGGATGGAAATGAAATCATCATAACTTTCCAGGCGGATGATGTGTGTTTTCATTAATCAGCGGGAATTCAATCCATATTACGGCATTAAGGCGACTGAGGTTAATTATACACGCCGCATCGGGCGCTTGCTTTCCTTCAACTGGCGGATCTCTTCTGGGTTCAACTCACGCCACTTGCCGGGTTGTAACCCATCCAGTGTAACGTTGCCTACCGCCACCCGAACCAGTCGCAGGGTCGGATAACCAACCGCAGCCGTCATGTGGCGGATCTGTCGTTTGCGTCCTTCCCTCAATACCAGTCGCAGCCAGGTGGTTGGATGGTGTGTGCTGACCGGTTTGGAGCGCGGCGGCAAGTTGGGCGGGGGAATAATAATCGCCTGGCAGCGCCGCGTTTTTTCTCCTCGAACCACCACCCCCCGCTGCAAGGCTGCCAATGCTTGTGGCGTCATGATGCCTTCCACCTGCACCAGATAGGTTTTTGCCACCTTGTGATTGGGGCTGGTCAGGGCATGAATCAGGTTGCCATCGTCGGTAAGCAGCAGCAATCCCTCGCTGTCATAATCCAGCCTGCCAGCCGGATAAACATCCCTCAGCGGTATGAAATCCCTCAAAGTAGAACGGCCCTCTGCATCGCGAAAGGCAGTCAATACGCCATAGGGTTTGTAGAAAGCAATCACAGACATGGAAAATTCGTTCGAATTATTTGTGGCTGACGATCTTTAAGATTATAATCAAAGAACAGTCAAATCACAGACCAACCCAGCGGAAATTCACATTCAGAAATCTCGATCCAATCCAGGATTTCACCATGTTACGGACACTCTTTTTCACTCTAATTATCAGCCTGCTCCTGATGAGCTGTAACCTCCCCAGCGGCACATCGACCGAGCCTACACCCGACGTGGTCGCCAGCCAGGTTGCAGCAATATTGACCAGCCAGCCTACGCCGGTGGTAGAAGATACCCCAACCCAACCCGCCAGCACAATTGAACCGTCTGCCACGTTTCCGGCTGCGACCGATACGCCCGATCCGACCATAACAGCAACCACCCCGACTGGCGACCCTCGACAGACACTGGGCAACCCAACCTTTGTTGATACGCTCGACAGCGGTAAATCGTTTGGTCTCGAAACCAAGCCCTATGACGATGATTACACCTTCATTCGAGTGGAAAACGGAGCACTGGTGCTCACCAGCCGATATGCCACCGGTTATCGCGGCTGGCGTACGGGTGGAACCAGGCTGCAGGATGCTTACATAGAAGCGCTAACCCGAACCGGCGAGTGCAGCGGACTGGACACCTACGGTCTGGTATTCCGCTCGCCGGACTTTGTCAAAGGCTACTGGTTCCAGATCACCTGCGATGGCAATTGGGTGTTTGGCTACTGGGATGGCAACCAATATGTCAACCTGGCAGAGGGTAGCAATGTTTCAGACGCCATTCGCACCGGTTCCAATCAAACCAACCGGCTGGGTGTCATGGCTGTTGGCGACCAATATCTATTGTACGTGAACGGTGTGAAAATCCGTGAAATTCAAGACAGCACTTTCACCAGTGCGGGTTCCTATGGGATTATCATTGCCTCACGTAGTACGCCCAATTTCACAGTCTATGCCGACGAATTCGCCTATTGGAAACTGAATTAACATGCAGCCCAGCCCAGAAGCCCGCAAACAAGCCATCATAAACCAGGCCCGCCAATGGATTGCCGATAATCCAGTTTATATTGATACCGAGACCACGGGGCTCGATAAAACCGCCGAAATCGTCGAGATCGCGGTCATCGAAAGTGACGGCTCGATCCTGTTTCAATCCTTGGTCAAACCTGCCCGACCCATTCCCCCTGGGTTGATTCGCGTGCACGGCATCGATAATACTATGGTTGAGGCAGCTCCTACCTTCCCGGTTGTGTGGGCATCCCTGCGCCCTTTGGTGATAAACAGAAAAATCGGGTTTTACAACGCCGAATTCGACCTGCGTATGATACGCCAATCGATCGAAGTGTACCGCCTTCCCTGGAAAGATTCGCTGACTTCGTTCGATGTGATGCAATTGTTCGCTGCTCTGCGTGGCGATTGGGATCCCATCCGCCGCGCCTACCGCTTTGTCAAACTGGAAGATGCGGGGCGAAGCATGAACATCCCACTGCCTAATGCTCATCGCGCCGCCGATGACGCACGGCTCACCCGCGCCCTGTTGCATGCCATTGCGGGATTACCCTATAATTAAGGTGCTCGCATAATGAGCCTGACCGCCCTCACCCCCGCTCAAATCGAGGTTGCACGGCAACCCGTTTACCAGCGGATTTTTCTGGAAGGTGAGCCCGGCAGTGGCAAAACCACCGCCGGGGTAGCACGACTGCAATTCTTACTCGAACAAGGTGTTCCCGGCGAACATATCCTCATTCTGCTCCCGCAGCGCACCCTGGCGAAACCCTATTATCAATTCATCAGCCAGCCTGACCTTCCAGCCGGTGGTTTACCCACTGTAGTGACACTGGGCGGGTTAGCGCAGCGCACCATCCAACTCTTTTGGCCCGCCATCGGTGACGAAGCAGGATTCGTCAACACGCAGCAGCCGCCTTCCTTTCTCACCCTTGAAACTGCCCAATATTACATGTCCAGGGTGGTCGAGCCCTTCATCGAGCGAGGCTACTTTGAACAACTGGTAATCGATCGCAACCGCTTGTATTCGCAGCTGCTCGACAACCTCAACAAAGCTGCGGTGGTGGGCTTTTCCATTACAGACCTAGGTGAACGGCTTAAGCGCGCCTGGGGTGGGCAGCCTTCCCAATTAATTCTCTTCGATCAAGCTCAGGAATGCGTCAATGCCTTCCGCGCCTATTGTCTGCAAAACAATCTGCTGGATTACTCGCTACAGATCGAGGTTTTCGCCAACCATCTGTGGAATTCGTTCCTCGTACGCAACTATTTACAAACCAGTTATCGCCACCTGATCTACGACAACATCGAGGAAGACGTACCGATCGCTCATGATCTGGTGCATGAATGGCTTCCGGTATTTGATTCAGCTCTGCTGATCTATGATCAGGGCGGTGGTCACCGTTTGTTCCTTGGCGCAGATCCGCAAACCGCCTTAACCCTGCGCCAGGATTGTGAAACCTATTTTGAATGGAAGGATTCTCTGGTAACCTCCCCGTCAGTGACAGAATTGGGGCGGGTTTTTCTCTACGCCATTCACCGCCAATTGCGCGAAGAACACATCACCCCCGCCATGCAACAGGCATATAGCCACCTTGCCGCCCGCTTTTATCCGCAAATGATCGAGCAGGTTTGTGAGCAGGTTGATCAGTTGGTCCACACCCAAGGAGTCCTGCCGGGCGAAATTGCCATCCTGGCACCATTCGTCTCCGATTCGCTTCGCCATGCACTGATGAACCGGCTAAACGACCACCAGGTGCCCGTGCGCTCTCACCGCCCCTCACGCAGCCTGCACGACGAACCGGCAGCGCGCAGTTTACTGACCGCCGCGCGGTTGGCTCATCCTCATTGGAAGATGATGCCCAGCCGAGAAGAAATCCGTTCCATGCTGATTCATTTTATCGCCGATCTGGACCTGGTACGCGCCGACCTGTTGGTTCAAATGCTCTATCGCCCTAACACGCAAGGCTTCTCCCTGCTTCCCTTCGAGGGCATCCAGCAATCCCAGATGCAGGAACGCATCACCTATACCATCGGAAATATTTATACGCAGTTACGCGAGTGGTTTTTGAATTATATCGATCAGGACGAAAAACAGGAACTGGATGTGTTTTTTACTTTCCTGTTTGGGGAGATTCTGTCTCAACCTGATTTCGGTTTTCACCTGGATTTCGATGCCGCTGCAGTTACTGCACGATTGATCGAGTCCATTCAGAAATTCCGCCGGGTGGTCAAACCGGCACTGTCGGAAAGCCAGGATACTCCCATTGGGCTGGAGTATCTACGTATGGTCAGCCAGGGAGTCATTGCCGCCCAGTACCTCTCCCCAGCGGACGAAAAGAACGCTGTTTTGATTGCCCCCGCGTACACTTTCATTATAAATAACCAGCCGGTAGATATTCAATTCTGGCTCGATACAGGCAACATCGGCTGGTGGGAGCGTTTGTACCAACCGCTCACGCATCCCTATGTCCTCAGTCGCCGTTGGCAACCCGGCGCTGTCTGGACCGACGTCGAAGAATACAACGCAAACCAGCAATCGCTTGCCCGCCTAATTCACGGGCTGACATCCCGTTGCCGTAAACACGTCTTTCTTTGCACCGCGCGGGTCAACGAACGCGGCGCAGAAGAACGCGGCGCGCTGTTGCAGGCTTTTCAGGTCATTCTACGCCGAGTGCACAGCCTGGAGAAACACCATGGTTGACCTGAAACCCCGTCCCAAGCAGCAGGAAGTGCTGGCATACCAGGGCGGCTGGATGGGCGTTTCCGCCGTGCCGGGTAGCGGAAAAACCTATACACTGTCCCTCCTGGCTGCCAACCTGATCACCTCTGGCGCAGTAAACGAAGACCAGGAAGTATTGATTGTCACCCTGGTAAATTCCGCGGTGGATAATTTTTCCAGCCGGGTAGGTAATTTCGTCGAACAGTTCGGGCTGATGCGAGATATGAATTACCGTGTGCGCACCCTGCATGGGTTGGCACACGATATCGTCCGCGAACGTCCCGACCTTGCCGGGCTATCCGATCGTTTCAATATTGTCGATGATCGGGATGGAGAAGAAATTACCAAGGCTGCGGTGACAACTTGGATACGAACACATCCTGAGTTTTTATTGGAGTGGAGCGATGAGAGCATTGATTTACAACGTGACGCTAAGGTGATGCGAGGCTGGGAAGATACACTGATCAAACTGGCAACCGCATTCATCCGACAATCCAAGGATTTACAGCTCAACCCGCGCCAGTTGCGTGATCGCTTCGAACGGGTTCGCATGAATTCGTCGTTGCTGACCTTCGGTTTGGATGTGTATGAAACCTACCAGCGCGGGCTGGCGTTGCGCAGCCTGGTGGACTTTGATGATTTGATCACCCTCGCGCTGCAATGCCTGCGCGCCGATCCCAGTTACCTCGAACGGTTGCGCTACCGCTTCCCCTTTATTCTTGAGGATGAAGCCCAGGATAGTTCCCGTCTTCAGGAAGAAACTCTGCGGCTGTTGGCAGGGGAAAATGGCAACTGGGTGCGCGTTGGCGACCCCAACCAAGCAATCTTTGAGACCTTCACCACAGCCAGCCCAGAATACCTGCGCCGTTTCCTCACCCTGCCTCAGGTTACCGCCCGCGATCTGCCTGATTCGGGCAGATCTACCCGCAGCGTAATCCGGCTGGCAAATGAATTGATTCGCTGGTCGCTCGAGGAGCATCCAGTAGAGGAATTACGCGGTGCGCTCACACCGCCCTACATCCGCCCAACCAATGCCCGCGACCCGCAGCCCAATCCACCCGATCAACCCGATGAAATTTTCCTGCACTCGCGCAAGTATTCCGCTGACGAAGAATTGCGCACTATTGTTAGATCGTTGAAAAAATGGCTGCCGGAAAATTCCAGCCAAAGTGTGGCCATCCTGGTTCCGCGCAATGAACGCGGGAATAAGGTTGTCAGTGCATTGAAGGATGCCGGGCTACCGGTGGTCGAACTGCTCCAATCCAGCCAGACAACCCGGCAAACCGCCGGTATTTTACAGCGTATTCTGGTCAGCCTGAACAAGCCAGCCGATTCAGCCCGCTTGGCAGACGTGTTCCGTGATTATGCGCTGCTCACCCGTGGTGAGGATGAGCCCCATCGAAACGGGGTGATCCATCAAGCTGCCGAAGCACTATCCCGCTGCCAAAATCCAGAAGAATTTTTGTATCCTCGCCCGGAAAAGGACTGGCTGGAAAGGTTAGAGTTTAGTGGTCATGCATTGGAACTGATCGAGTTTCTCGATCAGTTCCGCAGCGTTCTACGCCGCTGGCAGCAAGCCGTTCTTCTGCCGGTCGACCAATTAATCCTGACCATCTCACAGGATTTGTTCAGCGACCCTGCTCAACTGGCGCTGGCGCATAGCCTGGCGTTATTGTTGGAGCGCGCAGCCCGCAGCCACCCCGACTGGCAACTATCTCAAATGGCGGAAGAACTGGCAATGATCGTGCGCAATGAGCGGCGTATACTTGGCTTCACGGATGCCGAACCGGGCTTCGATCCTGATCAGCATAAAGGTGAGGTGGTCGTTGCCACCATACACAAAGCCAAAGGGTTGGAATGGGACCGGGTGTACCTCATGTCTGTCAACAATTACGATTTTCCCTCAGCCCAACCGCACGACCAGTACTACGCCGAAAAATACTTTGTTCGCGGTCAACTTAACCTGGAAGCCGAAGCGCTGGCACAACTGCGTGCCCTGGCGAAAGGCAACCTGAGTGAACTGTATCTACAAGAAGGAGTTGCCACCCGCCAGGCACGGCTGGACTACTGCGCTGAGCGGCTGCGCCTGTTCTATGTAGGTATCACCCGCGCGCGGCGTTCCTTGATCATTACCTGGAATACAGGAAAAGCCAGTAGCGGTCGTGAAAATCAACGCTCGCTGCCCTTCGTCCATCTACACGAATTTTGGGAGGCTCACCGTGACTCGCCTGCCGCCTGATTTTGCCTTCAGCCAAAACAATCTTCAAGATTTTCTTGAATGCCCGCGCCGTTTCGAATTACGCCACCTGCTGCGCCAGCCCTGGCCGGCAGTCCAATCGCAGCCGGTATTGGAACATGAACAACACATGCGCCGCGGAGAAGCCTTTCACCAGATGGTTCAACAACACCAGCTCGGTATACCAGCCGAATCCATCATCCATCAGGCTTTCGATTCTATTTTGAGTGGCTGGTGGCAGGCTTACCTGACTACTCACCCGCAGCCACTGGCGGCTCAACGATACCCGGAACACACCTTGCAGGCAACCTTTGGCGCTTACCGCCTGATCGCCAAGTACGATCTAGTCGCTTTTCATCCGGACGGGCAGGTGACCATTATCGACTGGAAAACCGGTTTGAAAAAACTGCCGCGCACCTTCATCCAACGCCGCGTTCAAACCCGTTTGTACCCATTTCTTTTGCTTCTCAGTGCAAGTCATCTCAATGGCGGGAAAGCGATCCAGGCTGAGCAAATCGAAATGATCTACTGGTTCACCGCCGAACCGGATGCGCCCGAAACATTTGTCTATTCCCGCCAGCAGGCGGACGCTGACCGTGATTACCTGACCGAAATCATTCACCACGTCGAAAGGAATAGCGCTGCCTTCTTCGCTTTGACCACAGACGAGCGGAAATGTGCCTTGTGCGTCTATCGTTCGTTGTGCAATCGCGGTGTTAAGGGGGGCAACATTGATCCTGAAGAAGATCGCGACGACCTTGAAATCGCACCAGGCACATTTCAATTCGATCAAATCGCAGAAATCGAGTTCTAAGGTAACATGCAATTACCCGTAATCGAACGCATCTGGCAGGACGCCGCCGATATTCCCATCCCGGCGGATATTCGCCAGTTGGCAGGTGAAAATCACCTGCTCGCCCGAACCCTGGTCCGGCGCGGCGTGCTCACCTTCGAACAAGCGCGCGCCTACCTGGAGCCCGCTTTTTACCACCCGGCAGACCCCTATGATCTGCCGGATATGGACAAGGGCGTCAAGCTCGTTCAATCTGCCATCCAAAATCAAATCCCGATCGGGGTTTGGGGCGATTTCGATGTTGATGGTCAGACCGCCACCACCCTCTTGGTCTCCGTTTTGCGCCGCCTGGGCGGAAAGGTGCTGTATCACATTCCCGTCCGCGCAACCGAATCGCACGGCGTTAACATCGCCGGATTGCAAACCTTGCTGGAGCAGGGTACGCGCCTGGTGCTGACCTGCGATACCGGTATCACCGCTCACCCAGCTGCGGAGTTCCTCCACCAGCGCGGAATTCCCATGGTCATAACCGACCACCATACTCTGCCGCCCACCCTGCCGACCGCCGATGCAGTCATCAACCCGCAACGGTTACCCGCTGAACACCCCCTGCACACCCTACCCGGTGTCGGCGCTGCGTACATGTTCGCGCGCGCGCTTTGCTATGCACGTGGCCAACCAGCACTCGCTGATGAGTATCTCGATCTGGTTGCGCTGGGAACAGTTGCCGACCTTGCTATTCTGCGCGGCGATGCGCGTTATCAGGTTCAACGCGGACTGGAAAGCCTGCGCTGCTCCCAGCGCCCCGGCTTGATCCAGCTGCTGGAAAATGCAGAAATCAATCCGGCGCATCTCAACGAACAGCACATTAGTTTCAGCATAGCCCCACGGCTGAACGCCATTGGCAGACTGGGGGATGCCAACCCGGTGGTCGAGTTCCTAACCGCTACTGAACGAGAAAAAACCGCCGTATTCGCCGCCCAACTGGAAGGCTATAACAGCGAACGACGTTTCCTGACCGAACAGGTCTTTCAAGCCGCACTGCAGCAAATCGAAGGCGATGCTCAGGTTTTGAAATATGCCGTTCTGATCTTGCACCACCCGCACTGGCCGGCAGGCATCAACGGGATTGTCGCCAGCCGGTTGGTGGAAATCTTCCAGCGCCCAGTCATATTGCTGACCGCCCCAGAAGGCGAGATGATGCGCGGGTCGGCCCGTTCGGTCGAAGGTATCAACATCACCGCCGCGATTGCCAGCACCGAGGATCTGTTGGTAGGTTTTGGCGGACATCCCATGGCAGCCGGGTTGGCGTTGGAAGCGCAGCATTTTTTGGAATTCCGCCGCCGCGTTTCCGCACATGTCGAACGCCAGCGCATCGAAAGCCAAAACCGTCCACTGTTGAGCATTGATGCCTGGGTGGATATATCCACATTGAACCTGGAAATCATTCAAGACCTGGAACGTCTGGCGCCATTCGGACCGGGCAATCCGCCGTTGGTGTTCGCCAGCCGCAACCTGACGCTGCTGGAAGCTTCGCCGATCGGGAAAACCCAGGAACACCTGATGATCGTCGTCGAGGATAAACACGGTCATACCCGCAGAGTAATTTGGTGGCAGGGCGCCAGGCGCATGCTTCCCGAAGGGCAGTTTAATCTAGCATATCACGCCCGCGCGGTCAACTTTGGCGGCAATCTTGAGGTGCAATTGGAGTGGATCCTCGCCCGCCCCTTGGAAGGACCAAAAATTACCCTGCAAACCGCCCAATCGATTGACATCATCGATTGGCGTGCAGAAGCCCACGCGGACATTTTGGTTCAGCACGAAGCAGAAACCAATCCACAGCTGCTGGTATGGGCAGATGGCACGCCCAATTCACCCGTTCCGGTTCAGCCGCGCTGGCAGCTCTCTCCAGCTCATACCCTGGTTATTTACCAACCACCGGCTTCAATGGATATCCTGCGGACTGCCCTGCGCCAAACACAGCCGGCGAGAGTGATTTTGTGCGCCGTAGAGAACAACCCCGATACTGTCCCTATTTTCCTCGAAAAACTAACCGGAATGGTGCGTTTTGCCATCGCCAAACGCCATGGAACCATCGAAGTCGACAAACTGGCTGCCGCGCTTAACCAGCGCACCAGCCTGATCTTTGCCGGTTTGGATTGGCTGACTGGACGCGGGTACATCCGCGTGGTGGAAGAAACGCCAACCAGCCTGCTTGTGGTTGAAGGGGGCACTCCCGACCCGGCGGTGGTTAATAAGGCAGAAGCACGGATTCAATCCCTGCTGGATGAAACCCGTGCATTCCGTGAGTATTACCGTCGCGCGGACGCCGTCCGTCTAATCTCGGCTGCCCACGATTAATCGCTGGAGCGTTTTGGTATTTTCGGCAGCAGCCAATTGAGAAAAGCGCCTTCACTGCGGGTTTGCAGCAGCACTTTTCCCGGACCGGTCAGATCGACCACCAAACCTTCCCCGCCCAGCACGGTGGTCTTCAATCCACCTATTGCACGCACCTTGAAACCCACATTTTCCTGAAATGCCACCAAGTGTCCGGTATCCACCGTGTACATCTCGCCTGCCGCCAGGTCCAATTCATGAATAGCACCATAACTGGACAGAATCAGCGTACCGTTGCCACTGCAGCGCAGCATGATCAACCCTTCACCGCCGAAGAAGGTCCGCGCACCGGACCACTTGGTATCGGTGGTTACTGTTTCGGCAGAGGCAAGAAACGAACCGGACTGCACCAGGTAAGTCTGACCACTCAATTCAGTGGTAAAGACATCACCCGGAAGTGTCGGCGCAAGTAAAATTTCTCCCCCGCGAGCGCCCGCCCGATAGGTATTGACAAAAAAAGACTCCCCTCCCAGCACTGACCGTGCCAGGGACTGAAACAGCCCGCCGCGCATTTTCGTCTCCACCTGGGTATCAGCGGACATACCGACCATCGCCCCGCTTTCTGCAATCAACCCTTCACTGGCAGAAAGCATCACACGCGCAATCGAATAAGACGGTCGAAACAAGATTTCTACTTGCATATACCATTACCTCCATATATCCCTATATTGCCTTCCATTTGTATGTGGAAGCGCGGTTTGCTTGCTCACCTACCCAATTCAATCATTTTATAGTAAACTTGGTGGGCTTGCAACCGAAGAATTGCTTTGTTGCTTTCCGCTCTTTGCTTCACCTGCGGTGATGTCAGAGGGCAATCCCGAGGAAAGGAGGAATCCCTTACATGCGTAACTATGAGTTGGTTTTCATCCTCCAACCCGATTTGGACGAGACCGCCGTTCAGGCGTTGCTCGAAAAAGCTAAGGGTTGGATCACGGAAGCCGGCGGCACAGTCAGCAAAGTGGACAACTGGGGGAAACGGCGTTTAGCGTATGAAATTAACAAGCGCCGTGAAGGCCAGTATGTTCTCTTCGAAATGAGCATGCCGCCCTCATTTAGCAGCGAATTGGAACGCAATTTGCGTTTCCAGGAACAGATTATGCGCTTTTTGATCGTCAATCGCGATTGATGTTTCGATTCGGGTTGATTGGATGCAGGTGTAACCAAGGAGAACAACATGAGCCGCGGATTGAATAAGGTGATGATTATCGGTCATCTGGGACGTGATCCGGAGATGCGATATACCCCTTCCGGACGACCGGTCACAACCTTTAGCGTTGCCACCAGCCGTACCTGGAACACCTCGGACGGTGAACGGCACACGGAAACCGAATGGTTCAATGTAGTCACTTGGGGCAACCTGGCTGAGATTTGCAAACAATACCTCACCAAAGGACAACAGGTATTTGTAGAAGGCCGCCTGCAAACCCGCCGCTGGGAAGACTCTGAAGGGGTAAAACACACCTCCGTGGAGATTGTTGCCAGCGAAATGATGATCCTGGGCGACCGGCGCGAATCGAATCAGAACCATCCATCCGAACCTGTCGAAGATGAAGAAGTTCAGGATGAATACCCTTTTTAGGAGCAAGTACGAATGAATGACTCAAATCCAGGTGAGAACGAACAAGTCGGCGGACCACGCCGTTTTGTCTCGCGCCCCAAAATCTGCCAGTTTTGCGCAGATAAAGACCTAAAAATTGATTATAAACAGGTGGATATGCTCCGCCGTTATGTGACCGAGGAGGGCAAAATCCGCCCTCGCCGTCAAACCGGTACCTGCGCGCGTCATCAACGCGCCCTGGCTGGCGAAATCAAACGCGCTCGTCACATTGCTTTACTCCCCTTCGTTGCCGAAGAGTGGAGTGATTCCTTTCGCTAAACCCCCTACCACGGGCTGATTTTCAGGGCTTGGGCGCATGTTCGCCCAATGCCCTTTTAATTTACTACTGGAAAGGTCTTTTGTATGGCCAAGACACCCCGTCCAACCTCCGTTTCCCGTAAACAACAAAGCCGGGTAGAGCGCGAAAAACAGCAACGCCGTGCTGTTCTGATCACTACCATTTCCCTGGCGGTGCTGGTTATCGCCATTCTGGGTTATGGATTGCTGGATACGTTGGTTTTGCAAAACCAGCGCCCGGTGGCAACCGTTGACGGCGAGAAAATCACTCTGGATCAATTTCAGACCCGTGCCCGCTTCGACCGGTTCCAAATCATCCAAAACACCATACAGTTGGTGCAGTACAAACAACTGTTTAGCGACCCCAATTCAGGCAGCTTCTTCGATTCACAAATCCAGTCCAATATCACCACATTGAGCGACCCAACAACGTTGGGTAACCGTGTCATCGAGGAACTGGTTAACGAGGTCATCATTCGAAAAGAAGCCGAAAAACGAGGCATCACCGTCAGCGAGGAAGAAGTCGATCAAGCACTGCAGGAAGCCTTTGGATTCTTTCCTGCCGGTACGCCAACTATCGCCCCAACCGCCACCTTGTTTGCAACCGCGACCTATTCCGCACAGCAATTGACTCTGGCACCTTCCACGCCCACACCAACGGAAGCACCCACCCCGACAACCGAATTAACCGCTACTTCGGCAGAGGAATCGCCAACGGCAACCGCCGCAGCCACTGCCACCAACGGACCGACCCCCACACCATTCCCCTCTCCGACCCCCATCACCGAGGAGGGCTACAAGACAGCCTTGGACAACTACCTGCAGACGTTGAAGGATGAAGCCCAGTTCGATTCAGCAGCCTTTCGCAATATCGTCCGCGCCTCCTTGTTATACGAAAAGGTGTATGAAGACATCACCAAAGACATTCCACGCGAGGATGACTGGGTTTGGGCGCGTCACATTCTGGTTGCCACTCCCGAAGAAGCCGCGGTTGTAGTGGAAGCCTTAAAAAGCGGGCAGGATTTTGCTGCCTTGGCAGCCCAGTACTCCACCGACACCTCCAACAAGATGAGCGGAGGCGATCTGGGTTGGTTCGAGCGCGGCCAAATGGAGAGCGCCTTCGAAAACGCTGCTTTCGCAATGACAGAAATTGGTCAGCTAAGCGAACCTGTGCAAACCCGATTCGGTTATCATATCATCCAGCTACTGGGCAAGGAAAAACGCCCAGTCAGTTCTAACCGATTATCCACTTTGCAGCAGCAAACCTTTGATGCCTGGCTGACAGAGACCAAAGCCGGCATGAAAATTGAGACCAATACCAACTGGACGGATAAAGTTCCCACCACTCCTACGCTCCCGCCCGGCTTAGGTCTCTAGCCCCATTCGTTCGGGTATAAATTTAACCACTGGCGGCGCAAAACGCCGCCAGTGGTTTTTACCGCACCATTTCTTCGCCAACCTCATCCAGGCGCAGCGAGATCACCTGACTGGCGGTATCCTTGCCCATAGTCACCCCATAGATCACATCGGCTACCTGTACAGTGTTACGGTTGTGGGTAATAACAATAAATTGGGTTTTCTGACTCAATTCGTTGAGAAGTTCGCAAAATCTACCTACATTGGCTTCATCGAGCATCGCATCCACCTCGTCAAGCACACAAAACGGGGTTGGGGATACTTTGAGCAGGGAGAAGATTAAGGCAACCGCCGTCAGGCTGCGCTCACCCCCGGAAAGCAACGACAATCCTTGCTCACGGCGTCCGGGCAAACGCGCTTCGATGTCAATCCCGCCTTCGGTCGGATTCTCCTCATCATTCAATACCAACCGGGCACTGCCCCCGCCAAACAGACGCGTGAAGTTCTCCTTGAATTCGATTGCTACTGCATCAAAGGTCTTGCGAAATTCTTTTTTCATCAACCCGTCCAGCTCGGCAATGATCTCACGCAAATCCTGATCAGCTTTTTTCAAATCCACAACCTGACCGGAGAGGAATTCATAGCGCTCTTTGACAGAGTAATATTCGCTCTGCGCTTCCGGATTGATCGCGCCCATACGACGCAGCTGGCTGCGCTGACGGTTGATGTTTTCTTCCAGATCGGTTGGAATTTGCACTACCACGGGCAATTGTTCAACCATCCCATCCAGCGGCAGTGGGTTTGGACCGCTGATATCGCTCTGGTACTCGAACGCAACCAGCCCAAAATCCTCCTCGATCCTGCGGCGCAGGGATTCGAGGTTCTCACGCAGCCTGCCAAACTCCAACTGCGCCTGAGTAGCGTGGCGCTCAGCCACCGCCGTGTTTTGCTGGGCAGAGGTCAAATCCATTTGCAGGCGTTCATAGCGCACTTCCAGATCATCCAGCCGGGTTTCTGCCGGTTCGATCTTTTCTCGCAATGCCTCGATCGCTTGGTTGATGCTGGCTGCTTTGTCCCGCTGGTTATTCTTCTCGTTTTCTAGTTCAACCAATTGGGTTTCCAACTGCTTTAAACGTTCGCGATACAGGGACTGCTGCTGATGGCTTTTTTCCAGTGTTTGCAAATACTCATTTTGTCGCTGGCGGGCTTCCTTAAGACTACGCTCACTCAACGCAACTTGCGTATTCCAGTGCACCACCTGGGCTTGCAAATCATCGACAATCAATTGGTTAAGGCTGCGCTGCACCTCGTTGATCTGTAAGTCCAAAGATTCCTGCTGACTGGCGAGCGATTCGAGCACGGTGCTGATTTTTTGGATCTCATCCGCGCTGCTCTTGATTTGCTGGCTCAGGCGGTCAATTTGCCCATGCTGCCAGTCGGATTTCTGGCGTGACTGCTCCAACTCCAGGATCGCCTGTTGAACTGCACGGGCAGCCATCCTTTCGGCTTCACCTGCCTCGCGTTGCCGTTTTTCCAGGTTGGAACGCTCCTGCTCCATCCGAGATTGCCGTTCTTGCAGCGTGGTAAACTGTTTTTCCGCCTCCACCAGTGCCTGCTCGGTTTGAGCAATCGCATCCGCCAGTTCGCGCAATTGACGGGGGCGGGCAATCAGGCTGGCACGGGTTTCCTTACCTGCACTGACCACGCCATTGCCATAAAATACCTCTCCCTTGATGGTGACCACGCGCAGATACGCAGGTTGTCCCCGCACCACACGCCGGGCGGCTTTTCGGTCTGTGACAATCCATACCTGACCAAGCAGCAGATCAACCAGCGGCTGGATTTCAGGCGCAGCCTTGACCTGCCGGGCTGCAACACCAATAATTTCATCATCCTTCGGCGGTTGAAGTGAAGGCATGGCTTTCAACCAGTCGAGAGGATAGAGGATTGCTCGACCGGACGACTCGCGTTCCAGCAAACTCAGGACTTCTTCCGGGTCAGCATTTGCCGCCACCATTAATCCATCCAGCCCTTCACCCAGCGCAGCAGCTACTGCGGTTTCAACCTCTGCCGGTACCTCCAATAAACGGTTGAGCGGCGCAACACCCGCTTTCAACAATCCGCTTTGGGCTGCGGTCATGACCGACTTGACCCCCTGGTTGACTCCGCTCAGGCTTTTCTCTGCCTGATCCAGCACATCCATCTGGGCGTGAAGGCGAGAACGCTCTGCCTGCAGGGTTGCCATATTTTCGCGCAGCCTGCGCCGTTGTTCTTCCAACTCGGCAGACTTTTGCTTTACTTCTTGAAGTTGCTGCTCGCTTTTTTGCCGCGCCGCTTGGGATTGGTTCAGGTTTACCTGGGCTGTTTCTAGGCGCGCTTTAGCCTGCTCGAGCTGACGTTCAAGCCCCGGCAAGGCTTGTGTTAACCGGTTATGGTCCTCATTCAACAAGTGAATCCGGCCGTTCAATTCTTTCTGATGCGCACGCTGTTCGACCTGCTGCGTTTCCAGGCGGGTCAGCTGGCGTCGCAGTTCACGCAGTGTAAACTCAACCTTTTTTCGTTCAGCCTGTTTCTCTTCCAGCAATCTGGCAGCTGCCTGCGCCTGTTTGATGGCATCTTGATGAGCGTCAACCAGGCTCTCGACCTCTTCCTGAATGGCTTGCTGGCGCTGCTGCTGCATTTTTTCTTCTTCCTCCAGGCGGGCAAGATCCGCTTGAAAGGTAGTTTGCTGTTCGATCATCGCACGACGGCGTTCATCCAATACTGCCAGTGTACGATTGATCTCCTCGCGCTGGTGATGGAGTTCTGCCGATTGGGTATGCCATTCATTCAAAACGCCGCGCAACTGCTGGAGCTGGCTGCGTACGCCATGTACCTGCTTTTCAATTTCGACGCTGCGTTGGCGTGCCTGTTGCAGCCGATTGTCTTGCGCCAGGAGCGTTTCGCGGGCACGTCCCATCTCTGCTTGCGTTCGCTGCCAGTGATAGCCATACCAGTCACGCAACAGCAGACGTAAATCTGCCCGGATGCGATCATACTCAATGGCACGGGCAGCTTGTTTTTCCAGGCTTTTCAGGCGCGGTTCCAGTTCGCTGAGGATGTCTTGCACCCGTTCCAGGTTGCGCCGGGTGGTTTCCAGCCGGTTGAGAGCTTCCTCGCGCCGCGAGCGGTACAACCCAATCCCAGCCGCTTCCTCAAAGAAACGCCGGCGTTCCTCCGGGCGCAAGGAAAGGGCAGCATCCACTAAGCCTTGCCCAATGATTGTATACGTCCGCTCTGCAAGCCCGGATTGCGCCAGAATTTCAGAGGTCTCTTTCAGGCGGACGCGTTGACCGTTGAGCAGGTACTCATTTTGCCCGTCCCGATACGCTCGCCGGGCAATGGATACTTCGCTGTAATCGATTGGTAGCCAGCCGTCTTCATTCTCAAATGTGATCATCGCTGAAGCCATGCTGGCGCGCGGGCGCAGCTCCGAACCGGCAAAGATCATATCCTCCGTCTTACGTCCCCGCAACAAAGTGTAGGATTGTTCACCCAGCACCCAGCGAATGGCATCGGCAATATTCGATTTTCCCGAACCATTCGGTCCTACAATTGCCGTGATCTTGCCGGGGAATTCAAAGGTTGTCCGGCTCGCAAAGGTTTTGTAACCCTGTAATTCAAGCGTTTTCAACCGTGAAGTCATGCGAGGCAAAGATTCCCCATCGGTGGACATTAAAACACCAACCCCATTTTTTCCAACGCTTTGCGGGCAGCATTTTTGGCAGCGGCTTGCTTGCTCGGGCCAATGCCTTGAGCATAAACCTCCCCGCCGATAACCACTTCCACCTCGAACATCTTGGAATGGTCGGGTCCCTGCTCGGAGCGGGTAACATACAGCGGTGCAAGGAAACCTTGCGACTGCGCCCACTCTTGTAGCAGGCTTTTAGGATCCTCGTTCTTGCGGTTTAATAATATATCGTCAGCTGCGGTTTGCAGATATGGAAAGAGGAATTCTTCGACTTTGCCAATTCCGCCATCCAGATAAATGGCGCCAATAAATGCCTCAAATGTATCACACAGTAACGCTGAACGTTCCCGCCCACCGGCTTGCATCTCTCCCCGCCCCAGGCGCATGGCGTTGCCCAGGTGCATCTCGCGCGCGAAATCCGCCAGTTGTTCGGTATGCACCAATGCCGAACGCATCCGGGTCAGATCACCTTCCGGCATTTCCGGAAAATGGTGATACAACCATGCTCCAACAACAAAATCCAGCACCGCGTCACCCAAAAATTCCAGTCGTTCGTTATCCTCCAGGGCTTCGGGATGTTCATTCAGATACGAGCGGTGGGTCAAGGATCGATGCAACAACAAGGGATCATTGAAGTGCAACCTCAAACGGGCTGCCAGGTCTTCTGGCGTTTCCTGCGCCAGACGCAAATCACGATCTTCCATGGTATCCTCCACGGAACTCAAGGAGCGCAAACCACCCAACCCTGGATGTTGGAGAATGTGGTTACGGTAGCTCGCGTTCCTCCAGTTCAAAACGATTAGATTGATAATTGATATTTTAACCCCAATCCGGTTAAAACCGCAACAATCGGTTGGGGCAATTTTGAATGGTGTTCCTCGATGGCTGCCCAAACCAGCGCGGAGGTTGGTTCAACGTAATAACCGCGCCGCGCCAGATGGCGGAAGGCAGACGCCAGCCGGTCCTCCTCGACAGCCACAAACGAGCCACGCCCGGCAGGAATTTCTTCGAGCAGCGCTCGCACCCGCACCGGCTGGCGCACACGCACGCCCTCCGCCAGGGTAGGCAGATCATTTGCCTGAGCAATGGCATCCAGTCCATGCTGAAAAGCGCGCACAGCCGGATCGCAGGCCGCCGCTTGAACAGCCAGATAGTACGGGATTTTTTCGATGCAACCGGCATTCATCAGAGCCGCAAAACCACGCACAATTCCTAACAGCAGACCACCGTGTCCAACCGGTGAGACAATGGTCCCTGGCGCTTTACGTCCCAACTGCCCCCAGATTTCATAAGCGATCGTGGCGATCCCCATCAGCCCAAACGGCAAATAGGCATGGCTGGCGTAGGGTATTCCCTTTTCGGCTTCCGCCAGCACCGCTTTGGCTGCCTCGGCGCGCGGACCGGGAATTGGCACCAATTCTGCCCCGTACATTTCGATTTGCTGGCGTTTTGGTCCCGAGGCGGAAGCAGGGACATAAATCCGGCTATTCAAACCGCCGTGAGCAGCATAGGCGGCAAAAGATGCCCCCGCGTTGCCGGAGGAATCTTCGACTGCGGTATCAACACCCCGCCCCAAAAACTGGCTGACCAGAACCGCACTGCCACGGTCCTTGTACGAACCGGTGGGATTCATGCTTTCCATTTTCAAAGCAACCGGGACCTCTCCGCATACATCCCACAGCAGCGGAGTATTGCCCTCACCCAGAGTCACTACCGGCGCGCCGCTGGTCAGCTCAAACGCGCTGCGGTAGCACCAGTAACCAGGTAAATGCGGCTCAATATCTTCCGGCGAAAACTCGGGCGGGGAATCATAGTCGAATACCCCGCCGCACTGCGGACAGCGAAACGGAACATCGGTAGACGGATATGGAAAACCACACTCTACACAGCGAATGTTTGCCATCTTCAATCTCCCTTGCCAGGACGGTATTCGCCCTCCACCCAGATTTCGCCATCGGGCGTGATTTCTTTTTTCCAGATTGGGACGATTTCTTTCAAGCGGTCAATGCCGTAGCGGGCAGCCTCGAATACCCCGGTATCACGATGCGCAGCCGTGCAGGCGATCAACACCGTTGGGGTGCGCGGTTTGAGATGTCCGATACGCTGTACGATGGCAATGCCTTCCACTGCCTGCCAACGGGCGCGGATCTCATCCGCTACTTGTGCCATTTTCGCTTGCGCCATCGGCACATAAGCTTCGTATTCCAGCGCAACCGTCTGGTGGGCGTCCCCCCGGCGTGTATCTCCGCGCACCATGCCGGTAAAGATACACGCCGCGCCGGTTGTGGTCAGCGTGACTTTCTCGAGCAGGTCGTTCAGGTCAAGTTCCTCACGCGTGACCATCAACACAGTGGGTTGACTACCACCGCTGACCGGGGGGAAAAAAGCTACCTCATCGCCGCTAGAAATACGGTCTTCGTCAAAAGCAAACTGGTGGTTTATGGAAGTGAGGGCATTACTCAGTCGCTCGGCGAGGAACGGGTACTGCGCCCCTAGCAGGGTCTTCAATTCTTTAACCTGCAGGGAATCAGCGATTGTCATGTCGATTCGGTCGGTTCCAGCCAGGTCTTTTAAGTGAGCAAAAAACAACACTCGGATGGTTTTCTCGGCAATTGGGCTGGCATTACTCATTAATAACATCTCCGCTCATTCCGCCCCGTTTTTCCACCAGGCGGATATTCTGAATGCGCGCAGTTTTTTCAACGGCTTTGACCATGTCATACACTGTTAAGGCTGCCACTGCCACCGCGGTCAAGGCTTCCATTTCCACCCCCGTCTTTCCGCTGGAGTTCAAACGAGCGGTGATTTCCACACCCGGCAGGTCATCCTTCAATTCGAGATCGACACGGATTTGGTCAATCGATAACGGATGACACAATGGGATCAACTCCGCGGTACGTTTGGCAGCTTGAATACCGGCAATCTG
Organism: Bellilinea sp.; assembly: GCA_034411135.1. Lineage (GTDB taxonomy): Bacteria > Chloroflexota > Anaerolineae > Anaerolineales > Anaerolineaceae > Bellilinea. Next base: position 127,485 of record DAOUMN010000021.1, on the reverse strand, counting down.
CGCCACCGTTAATACATCTCCTTTTTTCATCAGCCCCGCACGGATCAATGCCATGGTTTGGGGCTGCAGGTGAACCTCACCCCGCGCAACAGCGCTACGTGCGCTGACCGGCTTGCCGCCCACATCCACCATGTGAGCGCGCCCGTGTTCATCGATATGGGATAATTGTTTATTGCTCATCCTTCGAATTATACTGCCAAAGTTCACCAATCACGCTGGCGTGAGCAAAAAGGGATGTTATAATCCCTCACGTGAGCTACCAGGTTGCCATTCACCAGGCAGAGGGATACCAGGTCAACACGGAAGTGTTCAGCGGTCCGTTGGATTTATTGCTTGAGTTGATCGAACGTGCTGAACTGGATATTACCCGCTTGGCACTGGCACAGGTCACCGATCAGTACCTGGACTATATGCGTCAGTTGCAGCAGCAAAATGCAGCGGAGGTTTCTGCCTTTCTGGTTATTGCTGCCCGCCTGGTGCAGATCAAGTCAGCAGCGTTGCTCCCTCGTCCATCCACTGACACCACCGTGGTCGAGGAAGATCCGGGCGAAGCGCTTGCCCGCCAATTGATCCTCTACAAACGATTCAAAGAACTGGCGCAATTCCTTGTCCAGCGCGAGGAGAATCACCTGCGCACCCATTTGCGCGTTGCCGCTCCACCCCACCCCATCCCGACTGCCCGTCTCGACCTGTCGGGTGTTACTCTGGCGGACCTGGTTGCGGCTGCCCGCGCGGTTTTCTTCAACAAGCCAACCCTGGCAGCATTAGACCAAGTGGTCAGCATGCCACGCATCACCATTCGCGAGAAGATCCAGGCTATTCTCAACCGCCTGAAGCATACCGGCTTGACCACTTTCCGTTCCCTGCTCTCCCCAAATGTCAGCCGGGTGGAAATAGTGGTAACTTTTCTGGCAATGCTCGAGCTGGTCAAGCGGCGTATTGTCAATGCGCAACAAAACAGCCTGTTTGCCGATATTCAATTACAACCCCTGGGTGAAATAGACCCCGCGGTGGCTCAAATCAACTGGGAAGAAGACGAGGAAATCGAATCGAACTGAAACTCAGCCATTTTCTCCAGCCCCGGACTCGCCCACAAGGTCAACCGGCAGCCGCCCGCTGATCCACACAATCATCATATTAAGGTCGTATTCGTGTGTTTCGTCCTCCGGGTAAGCGGCGCTATAGGCGTCATCCAGTGCTTCGAAGGTGTCCTTTTCCAGCCAGCGGGTGAGAAAACCAGGCAAAACTGCCCGGTCTGCCTCCACCGGGAGTACTTCCCAGCCGCGCGATTTCAGAAAATCGTGTACCTTGTGCGCCAGTTGAGGATGAAGCTCACACCAGGCAGCACACACCTGGGCAACCAGTTCCGCTGAACGTTCAAACGGTGCAGTGGCTGCCCGGGCTTTGAGCATTGCCGGGGCTGCCGTGCTGTTACGGAAGCCATCTACCCTGACCAAGCGCTTGACCAGCCGGTTCAAGGTAGTCTGACGTTGGTCGGAAAGTTGGGAAAACCCGCCAAATACTTCCTGCAATATCTTGACCCGGTATTCCGGTAGCATGAATTGGTTGATGGCATTAAACGGGATGAAACGGGCTGTTTGGTCATTCATGGGCTGGATTATACCTTGATTCGATCCCCCTTCAGCTCATACCCGCTCGCTCAACTCATCCAATTCGGCGACTTCCTCTTCGGTCAGGCGCCAGCCAGCCGCACCCAGGTTTTCCTGCGCCTGGCGCAGCGTCTTTATACCCGGAATAGGCAATGCGCCCTTGCATATAACCCAATTGATGGCTACCTGACCAATGGTTTTTCCCTCATGACGGACACCGATCAGGCGCATTTTTTGGATCAAGGGCTGAATGCGTTCCAGGAAACGGCGATTGTATCGCGACTCGCGAAAACCGCGCATCGGGTTAGAGGGACTGTACTTGCCGGTCAGTGCCCCCTGCGCCAGCGGACTGTAGGCAATCAGGCGTACACCCAGTTCGCGGCAGTGATCAAGAAGACCGCTCTTTTCCGCTTTGCGGTTAAGCAGGTGGTATTCAACCTGGTTAGATGCCAGCCGAACACCCAGGCTGGCTAGGCTTTCAAAAGCCCGCTGCATCTGGCTGCGGTCATAATTGGACACTCCCACCGCCAGGGTCTGTCCACTTTGGACTGCCTCTGCCATGGCTTCCATCCAGGTTTCTATCCGCACCGGTGGGTAGGGCCAATGCATCTGATAGAGATCAACCCGCTCCAGTTCCAGGCGCGCCAGGCTGGCACGAAGAGCTTTGAGTAGTGCTGTGGGACCTAATCGCCACGGCAAAGGCATGAATTTTGTGGCTATACGCACTTTCTCGCCGCTTTCGCCAATAAATTTTCCCAATAATCTTTCTGATCTTCCCTGTCCGTACACCTCAGCCGTATCAAAAAAATCAAATCCTGCCTGATAGCAATACTGGAACACCGCTTTCAAATCCTCGTCGGTATATCCTCTCCCGTACCCCCAAAAAATACGATCCCCCCACGCCCACGTACCAATGCCAATTTCTATTTGTTCCAACCCGCTGGTATCTCCGGCGTTATTTTGACGATCATGCTGATCTGTCATGGTTCACCTGTGATCAATATAGATATAATTTTATAACCTGAAATTGACTTTTTTTCAATTGCTCCACCAATTTCCTGACTGCAGACCACTGATAATGCTATAATCAGTGCAAAATCAATACCAGGATGGGGAGGGTGTAAGCATGGGTGGGGAGATCGAGTATACCAGTAATTATTCCGACCTGAGCACAAACACAGGTTTTCAATTCGAATTTCAGTGTAATCGTTGCGGTAGCGGCTATCGTACGGATTTTAAGGGGTGGAAAACCGGTACAATAAGCAGCGCTCTGGATACAGCCAACAGTTTATTCGGCGGGATTTTCAATGCCGCTGCGGAAGTGGGCGAAAAAGTGCGCTCGGCAGCCTGGCAAAAAGCCCGCGATCAGGCATTTGCGGAAGCGATTCAGGAAATCAAGCCCCTTTTTCGCCAGTGCCCGCGCTGCTCATCATGGGTATGCCTGAAAAGCTGCTGGAATCATAAATGCGGTTTGTGCAAAAACTGTGCCCCCGACCTCGGTGTTGAGATGAGCGCCGCCCAGGCTTCTCAATCGGTGGAAGAAGTGTGGGCACATGCTGCCATGGCAAATGAAGATAAAAAACTCAGCCAGGATAACTGGCGCGAGACAATTCGGGCTTCGTGCCCGCAGTGCGGAGAACCATTGGCGGTCAACGCCAAATTCTGCCCCAGTTGCGGAACTAAACTACAGGTCATAAATCATTGTTCCCAATGTGGTGCGAAGCTCCAGCCCGATGCCAAGTTTTGCACCGAATGCGGTGCCAAAGCCGTTTAAATCTATCGCTTGAGCAAGGGTAAATACACCAGACTGGCGTTTTCAGTCGTCATCACCCGCACCGAAACAGAGGCTGGGCTTGAATTGCCGAGCGCATCGTAAGCGGTCAGCCAGACTGTCCACTCACCGGCTTGCGGCAGAATCAGCATCGCTGAATTTTTTCGGCTGAGGGTCTGGACGGATTCGCTGCCGCCGGAACGGTGATAATGGACTCGGTAACCCCACAGATCGGCATCGCCATTTTCCTGCCAGGTCAGGTGCACCAGTGCACCCTGAACCGATAGTAAACGCAAGCCTTGTGGTGTATTTGGCGCTGCATATGCCGTCTCACCACGCGATCGGACATAACCACCGTCAGTGTCCACCTGGGTGGAACACCCATCTCCCCCGCCAAAGAGGATACCGATCACTCCCGCATCTGCCAGGTCGCGCGGGTGATTGAAAAGATACGCAGCACGGTTATCCCGGTAACGCTTGCAAGTATCATCCAGGTTCATGTTCCCAACCGGCACTTGCCAAAGCAATAGGCGCTTTCCGGCTGCCATGGAGAGTGCGTTTTCCCATAGAATTGCCCGGTTGGGGCGCGGCAACGAGCGGTCACTATCATCCCACCAGGGACGAATACCCCGGCCCGCGTCACGGTCAGACCATTCCACGACCAGCAGATCAGATCGGTCGCCACCCATTGCATGAATAAACGCCGCAGTTCGCTGAGCGTAGGTTACCGCTTCGGCAGCACTGCTACCCTGTGGATCCCGGTTGACCGCCCACATCGACGCCATTGGCGCCACCAGCGCATTGGGCGCCGTCATGTGGATCATATCCACCAGGTATTGTCCAAAGCCCGCCAATGTATTGGCATAGCCCGGTTTGTTGAGTGCAACAAAAAATGAACCCGGGTCGTCAGGTTGCACGCCAGCGGGCGGATTATCCTCGTTGCTGACTTGCTGCATGAAACCGTAGAAATCTGGTTCAATATTAAAAATGACCAGTCGATCACCACGGGCTTCCTCGGCAGCTCGTTGCAGGGAAGCAAAGTATTGGCTCACCGTAGTGCTGTTTTTCAATTTTTCCACATAAACTCGACCGCCCTCGCCGTTATTGGGAGGAACTCCCAACATCAGATAAACGGTCACAACCGGCACATAATTATTGTTCCAGGCATGTTGAACAAAGCGGCGCACAAATTGACCTCCCCAGCCTTCCCAACCCCAGGTGATGTATTGATAAACGTAGTCCCACGGCACACCGGAATTTTTTTGCCAGTCGTCCGCCGGGTTCTCGCTCCAGGCATTCGACCCCCAGCCGGTGTGGGACGGTAGTCCTGCCGGAATTGAACCGCCCGGATTGCCCAGCACAGTCAATTTGCCAACAAACGCCAGACTGGAATGGCCAGCAACATCCATAGCCGAAATCCGCAGGTTCACTTCGCGCGGGGTTACGCCGCCAGAAGCAGTGATCGCTACACCGTACACGCCATCCCCAGCAGCGCCATCATTGCTCAACCCGTCGTCCTTGAGCAAGACCGTACCACTCCCTAACTCACGACCATCCAGGCTGACCGAAACAATATCACTGCTTCCCTGTGGATCGTAGACCTGAGCGCGCACAATCAAGGCTGTGGATCCATCCGCTGGAATCGAGCGTGGGTGGAAATAACCGTCACTGATTTGCGGCGCATCTGCCGGGATATCGGACACCAGCGCAATTTCGTCCAGGTAGATCGTTGGCTGGCTGCTTCCGTTGGCATCCTGCCAGGTTATGCGATTAACGGGCAGCTCAGCGGGGTTGAGTGCACTAAGAGGGATCGCAATCCTCTGCCACGTGTTGGCAATGGCTGCCGGAATGCTGACCGCCGGTCCGCTACTGCCGCCCTCGAAATTGAAATATACATTCATTCGTTGTCCGCCAACACTGCCACCATGCAAGTAAAATTGCAGATGGGTCATGCCGGTAGCATCCACGTCCGCCTTATAAAAAGAAAGTCCACCCCACGCGCCAAAATTGACTGCGATACTCTTTGTACCGGCATAGACAGGCGAAGTCGCCGCAAGGTCTCTGCTTGTCCACGACCAGTCATGCCAGTTAGCCGCCAATCCATCAGAATAAATAGCCGTACTACTGCTGGCGGTTATAACAGGCAGCGGAGTAAATCCACTCACAACAGACAACATCATCAGCAGGAAGATCAGGAAAATGGCTTTCATACCTGGAATTGAAATATAAGGGGATGCGTATTGTGATTGTAACCAACCCACTGCTGATCGACAAGCTACCTGTCAATCTTGATAACTGGTTCGTGTTATAAAGGTATGGCTTGAAAACCTTGCTCAATTTGGCTGCCCAACGTAGAATGACTACATGAGTGAAGACGTAACCCCTATTCGCCAGCAATACCTCGACATCAAACGTCAATATCCCCATGCCATTCTCTTCTTTCGCCTGGGTGATTTTTATGAAACCTTCGATCAGGATGCGGAAATCACTGCCCGTGAACTGGACATCGTTCTCACCTCACGCAACGTTGCCAAGGGCAATCGCATTCCGATGGCGGGCATTCCCTACCACGCCGTAGAAAATTACCTTGCCCGGCTGATCGAAAAAGGCTATCACGTTGCCATTTGCGAACAGGTTGGCGACCAACCCATCCGTGGTCTTTTCCCCCGCGAGGTTGTTCGGGTGGTCACTCCCGGCACGGTGTTTGAGTCCTCTTTACTCAAAGGTGATCGCAACAATTACCTGGCGGGAGTGGTCCTGCAGGAAAATAAAGCCGGGATCGCGTATGTGGACATCACAACCGGTGAATTTCGCGCCAGTGAATTTAGCGATGGAGACGTGCAAAATGCGCTTCGCGCGGAACTTGTGCGTCTGCAGCCTGCTGAAATTCTGTTGCCCGAAGGCAGCGAGCTAAACCACAACCTTAACGGTCACCTGACCCACTGGCAAAACTGGCATTTCGAGGCTGCTCGCTGTCAGGATGTATTGTTGCGCCATTTTGAGGTTGGCTCTCTGGATGGTTTTGGACTGCGCGGTAAACCACTTGCCATCCGTGCCGCAGGCGCAATTTTGCAATATCTCAATGAAACCCAACCGGCTGCTCTGCGTCTTCTGCAGCGCCTTTCCACATACGGCTTGGACGAATTCATGATACTGGATGCTGCTACCCGCCGCAACCTGGAACTGACCGAAACCCTGCGCAGTGGAGAGGTGGAAGGCTCACTACTCAGCGTGCTCGACCACACCGTAACCCCTATGGGTAAACGCCTGATCCGCCAGTGGGTCAGCAAACCGTTGCTCGACATCCAGACGATTCAGCAGCGCCAGGAACAGTTGGCTGAACTGCTTGCCGATGGATTGGCACGCTCCGAACTGCGTGCCGCACTGCGTCCACTGGCGGACCTGGAGCGCCTGACCAACCGGGTTTTATCGGGTCACGCTACCCCGCGCGACCTTGTCAGCTTGCGCGCCACCCTGCGTCTGCTGCCACACATCCGCAGCACGATCCCTGTCAATGCCTCTAATCTGAACACCTTGCTTGCCCACCTGCCAGATTGCGCCGAGGAGCTGGAATTACTGGAACGGGCTATCAATGACGATCCACCAGCGACATTGCAAAATAGTGGTGTGATTCGCCCGGGCTATTCCAATGAATTGGATTCAGTCATTGCTTCATCGGAACATGCCCGCCAATGGATTTCCGCCCTGGAAGAAGTCGAACGCGAGCGTACCGGTATTCGAACGCTCAAAGTGGGTTACAACAAAGTTTTCGGTTATTTCATCGAAATTTCACGCGGCGCAGCCCACCTTGCTCCGGCTGAGTACATCCGCAAGCAAACGCTGGTCAACGCCGAGCGGTTTATCACTCCGGAAATGAAGGAGTATGAAACTCTGGTGCTCAATGCGGAGGAACGCATTCGCGAAATCGAAAACCGATTATTCCATCAGGTTTGCCAGCAAATATCCGTTACCAGCCAGCGGTTGCTGGAAAGCGCCGCCTGCCTGGCTGAGCTGGATACCCTTGCCGCATTGGCGGAAGCAGCGGCACTGGGCGGGTATTGCCGCCCAAAGCTCACCGATGATGCCGGATTGGACATTCGTGATGGTCGCCACCCGGTCGTAGAGCGCAACCTGAGCGGCGAGCGTTTTGTCCCCAATGATGCAGTGTTCGAACTGGGTGAATGGGTACGAATTATTACCGGTCCCAACATGAGTGGTAAATCCACTTTTTTGCGCCAGGTCGCTTTGATCGTACTGATGGCGCAGATCGGTAGTTTCGTGCCTGCCCGCCAGGCAACCATCGGCCTGGTTGACCGTATTTTTACCCGCATTGGCGCACAGGATGAAATTCATGCCGGGCAATCCACCTTTATGGTTGAAATGGTCGAAACCGCCAACATTCTTCACCATGCTACGCCACGCAGCCTGCTCATCCTGGATGAGATTGGGCGAGGCACCAGCACCTATGATGGTTTATCCATCGCTTGGGCAGTTGTCGAATATATTCATAATCACCCCCGCTTGCGCGCTCGCACCCTGTTCGCTACTCACTACCACGAGTTGACCCAGTTGAGCGAACTGCTCCCCGGTGTACGCAATTTCAATGTAGCAGTAAGCGAAGCCGAAGGCAAAGTGGTTTTCCTGCACAAAATTTTACCCGGTGGTGCGGATCGTTCCTACGGCATCCATGTAGCTCAATTAGCGGGATTACCGCAACCGGTCATTCAGCGCGCTGCGGAAATCCTGCGTCAGTTGGAGGCTTCGTCGGGTAAAGCAGTGCGCATCGACCCGCTGGCTGCCCAGCAGATTGCTCTTTTCCCGGAGACCAATCCTCTGCTGGATGAGCTCAAGGCATTGGATATCAACAACCTGTCTCCCATTGAGGCATTGAACAAGTTATTCGAGTGGCAGCGCAAATTCCTGGAAAAATAAGCGCCTAAAAGCGCTCAATTTGTGTTTGAACGAACGGGAAGGCTAATTGTTCGTATCGCAACCGTTCGATATGACTATTTAGTACCATGTCCCCGCGCAAACTGGAACGCCAGGAACGTACCTTGCCCAGCCATTCCTGCGCCTGGGGTACCAAATCAATACCGGTTGCCATCCGCACCAACCAGATTGCCTGGGCTGCACTGATCACCACTAGGCGCGGCTCCAGCCGGTCAAAATCCTCGAAAAACCAACCGCACGAGGTAAACATGCGTTGCTTGTATAGCTGCGCACGCAGCAAAAGGTCAATTTTTCGGACTTCGCTGGATTCAATTTTTCGTTCAAAGACCTGCTCGATAAAATCGCTCACCAGCATTTTACCGTGGAGCACATCGATATAGCGGTACAACAACTCCCACGCATCCGGCAGATAAGGCGATACCGCCATGAGGAACTGCTCATCAACCGCGGAGGCAATCCGATTCATCGCTGTGCGCAGCCGCGTCTTCCAATCCCCATTGGAAGCACAGGGACAGGCTTCCTTCCATCGCGCCACACCATGGTGACAGCTCCACGAGGTGTTTGGGCGTATTGAAACCGTTTTTACAGGAGGGTGCTGGCGCAGCCACACTGCAGGGTAGGTAAATTTCAACATCCGCGGGTGAGTCGTCTCGCGATGGGTCAGGTAGTATAAAAATTTATCCCGGAAGGGTTGATGATGGCCATACAGTTCGCCATCCGAGGCAATAATCAAATGACGTGGCTCACTCTCACCATGGCCATTAGCAGCAAAGCGGGGGAGAATGTAATCGCTCAGAAAGCGATCGCCGTTGGAAGTCGATCCCGGATCGAAACTGACCCGCATACTCAACTCAGCGTCGTAGAAAAACACGCCAATCTGCTTCCCGTTATCCAGCTCGACCCGGTACGGTTCACCAATATTGACATCGGAAGTTTCCGCCTGCCAGGGCGCGAGAATGGTAAACTCAATGCCTTCATCCGCCAGGATTTGCAGGGTCTCGTTATCCACGGCGGTTTCCGGCAGCCACATCCCTGTTGGGCGGTGACAAAAACGAAATTCAAAATCCGCTAATCCCCAGCGAATCTGGGTCAATTTATCGTGCCGCGCCGCTAGCGGCAAAATGGTATGGTGGTAGGGTTGCGCCATTCCATTGCCTACGCCGAAGCGTTTGAAATTGCTTTGTTCTTGTTCCACAATGCGGGCAAAAGTAGCAGGATCGTAGGAAATCATCCAGTTAATCAGTGTGGGACCCAGATCAAAACTGATCTTTTCAAAATTACCCAATTCTGCATTCGGACGATAACACTGATCATGGATGCGTTCGTTCCAGTTGCGGTAGGGTTGAGCGCCTTCTTCCTTTGGAACCTCTCCGCTTATCGGGTCTTCTCTCGCAGGTTGATAGTAATGTCCGTGAATTGAAATTGCCTGTTCGCTCATTAGAAAACCAGACCTTTTTTTTGGGTGGTATAGACGGCAGGAGAAGATAGATAATCCAGCTGCTGGTGGAAACGGGCTGGTAGAATGCCGAACACTCGCGGAATAGTATCCAGCAGGGTGGTACGGTCAGCAGAGAGATAATCAAGCCAGTAGATAGAAAGAGGGAAACGAGAAAATTGATCCGCAACGATTGCCAGGCGACGCAACAAAGGTGGAGAAAGTGAAACAATCCGCCTTCCGGAACCGGTTGCCTTCATGATTTGGATCAGGATCTGGCGAAAGGATAACATCTCGATCCCGCCAATCGATACGATCTGGTTGATCAGGTCAGCGTTTTCCATGCAGATCGCCAGGCAATTGACCAAATCCTCGATCCAAAGCGGTTGAAGCAGTGTTTCTCCTTCACCCGGAATGAAGACCACCCAGGGCGAAACCCGTAGTAAACGCGCGAAAGATGTTGTAAACTGGTCCCCGCGTCCAAAGACAACCGCCGAGCGCAGAATGGTAAACGGCAGACCACTGTTGACAACAATATTCTCAGCCAGCCCTTTGGCGCGCAATACCGGGTAAGCCGAAGCGCGGTCTGCACCAAGATGGCTGATCATGACCAACCGTTTGACACCAGCTTGAACGGCGGCATTGACCAATCCCTGGGTGCCAAGCACATCCACCTCTGTAAGGTCCGCCCGGCTGCTGCGCCGCTCGCTTCCAGCCAGATGAAAAATGGCATCCACGCCACGCATGGCAGCCCGCAGTCCGCGCTCATCGCGCAAACTGCATACTGCCGCATCGACCGGAATTCCCTTGGGTAGTTGGGGTGATTTTTTGGCAGGGCGCAACAGAATGCGCACCTGTTTTCCAGATGCGATCAGGTGTTGGATGAGTGCTTTGCCAATAAAACCGGTTCCACCGGTCACAAGGATCATGCTGGGATGAATTATAGCAGAATTGTTCACATTGCCTACCTGTCGGCTGGACTTGCAGAACCTTAACCGGGAATGGCACAATTCTTGCATTCTTGATCTTGAAAGCCACGATCCACTTGTATGTGCTAATTCCACCGGTAGCGCCCATGAACCCACTCGCTCAGAACACTTCTATTCCGTCTAGAAAACTTGGTTTTCATTATTTTCCCGATACGCTGCACTACACTGAACGGGATTTACAAACCTGGCTGCCTTTATTAATGGACTTGGGGGTCAATTGGCTGGTGTTGCGCAGTGAAACCAGCCGTGCAATTCCCGAGCCATTTATTGGCGGCTTGGTCAAAGCCAGCATTCAACCGGTTGTCCAGTTCCCCTTGCCGCTATCCAGCCCACCGGATTTGAAAACGATTTCCCCGCTGGTGGAGTCGTACGCCGCTTGGGGTTGCGGGCATATCCAGTTCTACGACCGCCCCAACCAGCTCGAATCCTGGCAGGTCAACCACTGGGCACAGCAAGACCTGGTTGAACGTTTTCTAGATCGCTATTTACCCCTGGCAAACCTGATTGTTGAAGTGGGCGCTGTCCCGCTCTTTCCCGCCCTGGAACCCGGAGGAAATTTTTGGGATACGGCTTTTTTACGTGCTGCGCTGCATTCGATGGAACGCCGTAAACAAGGCGCGGTATTACAGCATCTGGCGTTGGCAGCTTACGCCTGGACTTTCAACCGCCCACTTAATTGGGGACGCGGCGGACCGGAGCGTTGGCCAGATTCCCGCCCCTATTCCACTCCTCCCCAATCCCAGGATCAGCGCGGGATGGGCATTGCAGATTGGTATAACGCCATTTGTTCGGCAGCCATCCAGAAGACCTGTCCGATCTTCCTGATGCAGGCGGGTTTACCCGAACACCCATCCCGCATCGAAGCCTCCGTCGTGCAGTCTGGTGAATACAATCAGGTTTTGCTCGACCTGTTTACCTGGGCTGCCCACCCCTCACTCCCTACAAGTGAGGATGATACAGCCGAAGCAACGTTCACCTTTCCGGATTCGGTTGCAGCGGTCAACTTCTGGGTGCTGAGCGCCAACCCGGATTCTCCTCACGCGCCGTTTGCCTGGTTCAACGCCGACCTGCCGCGTTTGAGCGTTGCCGAGAAAATTTGTGCCGGTAAAAGCACCCACCCAACAGATTTTCCAGACGCAGGTATTTTTGATCACGAGCGTCTGCGCCGAATTGCCCATCCCATACGCCATTACCTGCTGATCGATGAAGCACTTAACGGCAATTTGGCAGAAAAGATGCAAAAACTTTCCGCCTTCGTTCACCAATACCGTCCCACCTTGGGGTTTTCATTCTCTGAAGCCCGCCTGGCAGTGCGCGTGACCATTGCAATGGCTCCTGAAAAAATCCCCCCCGATCTGATCGATTCGCTCAAACAAAGCGGGTGTGAAATCGACTGGTTGGCATAATTCTGGCATGAGTATTGCATCCCAGAGAAACAAGGAGTGGAAAACCATGAACATGACCATTAGCAACAACCCATCTTCGGCAGCCAGCAACCTGCATAAACCGGTTCTTAAGGTAATTGGTTTAGGCGGCGGAGGCACTAACGCAGTCAATCGCATGATTGAACTCGGCATTAGCGGGGTAGATTTTATTGCCGCCAATACCGATGCCCAGGCATTGAAGAGCAGCCTGGCGCCAACCAAAATCCAACTGGGACCGCGCCTGACACGCGGTTTGGGTGCTGGCGGCGATTGGAAAATTGGTGAAGCCGCGGCAGAAGAAAGTTACAAAGAGCTGAATGCTGCCCTGGCAGGCGCTGACATGGTTTTCCTGACCGCCGGGATGGGCGGCGGCACGGGCACCGGCTCGATTTCGATTGCCGCCCGTGTAGCCCGCGCGCTTGGAGCCGTAACCGTTGCCGTGGTCACCACCCCATTCATGTTCGAAATCGGACGCCGACAGGCAAACGCCCGTGATGGGCTGGCGCGTCTGCGCCCGTACACCGATACGTTGATCACCATTCCCAATGATCGCTTGTTGAAGATTGCCTCCCGCGACCTGACCCTGGAAATGGCGTTCCGCCTGGCCGATGATGTTCTGCGCCAGGGCATTCAGGGGATTTCTGAACTGATCACCGAGCCTGGCTTGATCAATGTCGATTTTGCCCATATCCGCAATATGATGCAGTCAGGCGGTGGCTCTCTACTCTCGATTGGCTTCGCCCAGGGCGAGCGCAAAGCACAGAAAGCCATCGAACAAGCGCTTCACCACCCCTTAATCGATGACATTCACCTGGATAATGTTAACGGTATTATCGTAAATTTCACCGCCGGTTCGGATCTGACCTTCGTTGAAGTCATGGATGCACTGACCGACCTGCAGGAAAAAACCAACAACCAGGCAGATATCATTCCTGGGGTTATCACCGATGAACGCATGGGTGACCGGGTTGAAGTTATTATGATCTTGACCGGCATTGGCGCAACGGCGGTAGAAGTGCCGCGTGTGATCAGCCGACCGGCTGAAGCTTTGGCTCAACCTCAGCCAGTGCCGGTGCAACGAGCTGCCGCAGTGGTTGAAAAAATGGTCGCTGCAGCGCAGCCCGCCGAGACCGCGTCGATTCAAACCGACCTCGATATTCCCGCCTTTCTTCGCCGCCGGGTACGTTGATCAATAAGAGGCAAGCGCATGGATACCAAAACCCTACAAGCGGTTTGTAAACAAGTGTATCAAAAACACCCCGAAGTGCGCGGCGCGGTTCCAAAAGTCAAAGCGCAAGTCAGCGGATCCTACTTGATGATTTTCGAAGGACATGCCACCACCGATAACGGACATGCCATCAAGCACACCGTTCGCGCCGTTGTGAGCGCAGAAGGCAAAATTACCAAACTCTCTTCGTCACGATAATCCATTGGAGAATTTTGCATGAACGCACCCCTTTATCGAAAATTCGAATTGATGTTTTGGGACGTCGCCATAGACTTGCTTACTCGCTCGACCTGGCTGCGCGGCGTAATCCGAGAAGCAGTCGAGTTTTTCAAAAAACCTGAGCGGATGCGTAGCCTGGTATGGATTGTCTTGAGCGGTGTTTTCGGTTTTTTTGCGGGTTTTTCCCTGCCCCACTTAATCCTCGTCCTGCGGTGAACCTCATGAAGAGAGTCTTACGAACAGGAATCGCCATCGCCTTCCTGGTCTTGCTGGTTATTCCCACCAACACAATTTCCGCCATCCGCGGACTACCCGGCTCGCCTGATTTTGGTTACGGTGCCTGGCTGCACCCGTACAGCAGTCTGGTGGAACCTGCAAGTCAGATTGCCGGCGACCTAAAACTGGATTGGGTTGCCCTGCCACTCGACTGGGCAGCCGCCATGCCACAAATGGACAGCGCGCCGGACATTGCCGCACTGGATACAGCCATGCAAAGCCTGAAAACACGCCAGGTGGCAGTAATGATCAGCCTGACCAATCCACCAGCATGGGCACGCAATGACACCGGGATTGATGTTTCCTATACCACCCAATGGCTCACCTGGCTTGGCAATCGCTACGCCCCCACTCTGCAGGCTGTTGAGTTGTTCCCGGCCGCCAATACCACCCAGGGTTGGGGTGCTAAACCGGATCCCTGGCAATATGCCAATCTCTTTCAACAAGTTCAGGCAACGCTCAAAGAAAATGGCAGTCCACTCTATCTCGTAGCAGCAGGGTTGCAGCCCTCCAGTGTGAATTCCACGCCTGACGATTGGAATGACCTCGATTACCTCCAACAATTATACGCCGCCGGCGCCAAAGACTGGATGCCGCTGCTCAGCCTGCAAATGCCCGTACTAAGCGGTGACCCTTTGCGACCACCATCTGCTGCTGATCAACACGCCTTGCGCCATTATGAGCAAGTACGCCAGACAATGCTGGAAAACGGGCACGCCAATGGTATCCTCTGGATCACTTTAATCAATCCACCCGATGGTACAATTGATATGACTGATCAGCATTTCCGGAATGGAATCGAACAAGCTGAGTGGCAAAAACAAGCCCTGATTCAAATGCGGTCACAACTGTATATGGGTGTTGTCTTCATTCAAAATCTCAACCCTCCATCCAGTGAAAATCCGCTGTTTGCGCAGACTGCGCTGATCACCAGCCATACTACTTTCCATCCGTTTTATTCCGTTTTACAAGCCCTGATCCAGCAGACCAACCCCACTACCGGCGTAGATCGACCGGGGCGACCCAAAAGCGCCCCCATTCCCAAATGCTTGTATAAAAAGTGATATGCGTAAACTGCTCATCGTGATTTCGTTCCTAGCCTTTATAGCCTGCCTTGTGGTGGGCTTTTTTCTGGCACAGAAATCACTCGATGCCGCCTCGCTATCCAGTGAGCCAGTGGCAATAAACCGTTCGGTGTCCCCATTCCAGCAAAATATTTTACTGATCCATGTTGATCAGCTCGATAGTGACCAGCCCAAACTGGTTTCCGTCTGGGGGTTGATAGTGTATTTTCCCGATCCAAAATTGATCTTCCAACCCATCATTCCCAATCCGTATGAAACACAGTCTACCTTGCCGGAATTTTCTTTAACCGCCAGCAAATCTCCCAGCCCGAAATTCCTGCGCCAGATCACCCAACAAACCGAGATGAATTGGGACAACTTTGTGGTTTTTGACCATCAAGCGCTCTCTCTGCTGGTTGCTGAACTACTTGTGACAGAAAACCTGACTGTCGAAGACCCCTCTGCTGGTGTGATTGCGGTTGAAAAAGTCTATTTATCGAAACTATGTCAGCAGTTCATTGGTCTCGGTGATGCGGCTTTTCAACAAATCGATTGGCGCCACCTCATCCCGGAACATTGGCGCTCGAATCTGCCAATGGACGATACCCTGGTAAACTGGAAAAAACTTCAACTCACCGGTAAACCACCACGCTGCGAGGTGTTCGGGGAATAAAGTTGTTTGGTGTTATAATGCAAGGGTTAAATTCACTTGCTTCTGGGGAAGACCCAGAAAGATGGGAGTAAAAATGGACCAAAACCAAAGCCCAGCCGTGGTGGCCGATGATGTGGTTGTCACGATGGCGTACACCCTGTCCATCAAGGACGAGGTGATCGATTCCTCAGAAGATTCGGACCCCTTGATTTTCCTGCAGGGATATCGCAATATCATTCCTGGTTTGGAACGCGAACTGTACGGACTCAAAGTAGGCGACACCAAGAAGATCATTGTCAGCCCACAAGACGGGTATGGCGATGTCGACCCGGAAGCCTTTATGGATGTACCGCGCAGTGAGTTCCCTAAGGATATTCCCCTGGACATTGGAACCGAACTGGAAATCCGTGATGAAGAAGACGAAGTCATGCTGGCAACTGTTCACGAGGTGACTAAAGATATTGTTCGCCTGAATTTCAATCACCCACTGGCAGGCGAGACTCTGCATTTTGACATCAAAATTCTCGAATTGCGCTCCGCCACCGAAGAAGAGCTGGAACACGGACATGCCCATGGCGGCGAAGATGACGACTTTGACTACGACGACGAAGAATATGAATACGAAGACGAGGATGAAGAAGAGGAAGACAACGGCAAGCATTAATCCAGAATTGGGGTGGAAGGTTAAAATCCAATCCCCATTCCATTTCCAATAAAATCAGAACGGGTCAAAATCAATAGCCGGGCGGCACGATTTTGACCCGTTCGATTCTATTCCATCATGCCATAGCGCTTCATAGCGGTGTGTAGAATCATCAACACCAATTCAGTGTGTTCAATCCCGTCAGCGGCCGCCTCGATCACAATATCAGAAATACCGGGAGATAGACCAGGTAGGGGGTTGACTTCGAGAATATACGGTTTCCAATTGTCATGCGAATCCAGGCGGAAATCGACCCGCGCTACGTCCAAACAGCCACAAACCCGGAACACAGCCGCTGCCAACCAGTTTAATTCGTCCACCATATCATCGTTCAACGGTGCCGGGCAGAGATAATTCAAATCCGCCGCCAATTGCACCTTTAAGCGATTGGAATAGACCATGTCACTGTCGATGAACGGAGTTAAGTCAACTTCCATTGGTGGAAAGAACCGCAGCCCAGACTGTATACGTGGTGCATTTAGGTTGTGTGGCAGTCGGCGCGCAACCGGTCCGATCAGGTTGCCAACCATCCCAACCGTTACCTCACGCCCTTCGATGTAGCGTTCCACCAGCGCGGTTTGTTTATATTTTTCGATAATATAAGCTACCTGTTCGCGTAATTCAGCCTCGTCATTAACGATCGACTTAGCACTCACCCCCATACCAGTGCCTTCTCGGCTGGGCTTTACGAACAATGGAAAGTGCATCCCTTCACTCAGCGGTTCATCAGGCCGCTCAAAAGATTGAAAATCCGGCGTTGGAAGATCGTGATAAGTCAACACTCGCTTGGTCATCGGCTTATCTAGCGCCAAAGCAAGCGCGAGCACCTTTGAGCCGGTATAAGGTAAACGTAGCATCTCCAACAAAGCCGGCACCTGCGCTTCGCGGGCATCACCAAAATGACTTTCACAGATGTTAAAGCAAATATCCGGTTTGTAACGGGGGAGTTCGTCAACCAGCCGTAAATCGCCTTCAATGAACTCAGCTTCGTACCCGCCAGCCCGAATAGCGTTTACCAACGCGAACACAGTCGATTCGGAATCCAGATCATCCCATTGGTCGACCGGCATCCCTTCCCAATGGGGGGCATTTTTTTTCAAATTCGCCAGCACAGCAACGCGTTTTTTGCTCATCGACGTCATTCTCCAATCGTGTTCTGGTTAAAAGATAATCCATGCCTGGCTAATTCAGGCATGGACGGGGTTATTCGCATCCGGACAACACTCACAATTCGAGTATACTAAAAAATAAAAATTCAAACAGGGTGATTTTTCATCACCTGCTGTCTACAATCGGAGTTTTGCATGAACAACCAACAAGTCATCATTGAAACCTTTAAATCCGCTGGCAACCCCGTGATCGTTGACGATCGGGTTTACATATGCTGGGCAGGCAGGGACGCGCCTTATCTTATTTCGGATCTCAATGATTGGGATACAGATAATCCCACCGCGTTGCAATCCCTGGAAGGCGGTTTTTGGGCATGCGAAATCGAACTGGAATATGGCAGCTACCTGGAGTATGCCTTCGTCCGTACCGGCCGCCGGGTTGCCGACCCATGCAACCCGCGCCGAACCTCAAACGGCATGGGCAAGATCAATCATTACTTCACTTATCCTCTCGACCACCAAGCCTACGGGTATCTCTGGAAAGACCATGCACTGAGCGGTGAGTATATTCAGACACAGCTGCCCTGTGAAGGGTTGCTGGCAGGCGCACAACGCACAATCCATTATTATCAGCCACCGGTTTCCTACCCGGTGCCTTTGATGGTTGTTTGGGATGGACAGGATTACCTAAATCGTGCCTGTTTACCGTGGATGCTGGACTCCCTGATCAATGCGGGAGAAGTGGAACCGCTCGCTCTGGCAATGGTCGAGAATGGCAAGCGCTACCGCACCATGGAATACCTGTGCTCCGAAGCTACATTGGGTTTTTTACATTTTATTCTCCTGCCGCATGCGCGCCAACGGCTTCATATCCTGGATCCCATCGACCAGCCCGGTTGTTATGCAATCTGTGGAGCTTCTTTTGGTGGGTTGATGGCGCTGTATACTGGTCTGCGCATGCCGAACGTATTCGGAAAAGTCATTTCACAGTCCGGCGCATTTACTTTTCGGGATGCCGATTTTGTGGTCTGGGATCTGATTGAAGCCCTGGATGCATTACCGATTCAATTGTGGATGGATTGCGGCAAGTACGAACATTTGCGGACGTGCAACCAGCAAATGGCAAGTTTGATTTCCGAGAAGGGGTTTTCCTTTCATTACCATGAATTTCCTGCCGGACACAATTACCCTGCCTGGCGGGCAATTCTACCGCGTGCGCTGAAAACGCTGTTTGGAAAATAACATGCCCCTATCTTCTCCTTTGTCAATCGACCCACATACCACCGTGCGTAAAATCTTCATCTGCGGCAATGGTAAATGCCAAAACCGCGAGCAGGCTGAGCAGATCTACAATCAATTGCAACGCCTGATCCAGGCTCACCAGCTCGACAGTTTCGACTCCCCCTATCGAGTCCGTTGCCTGATCAGTGGCTGCCTGGATATTTGTGAAAACGGGGTCACGCTGGTCGTTCAACCCGACCAGGTATTTTACTGGCAGGTGGACGAAAGCAACATTGAGCGCATCTTCTTTGAGCACCTGCTGAACAACAACCCGGTCAAAGACCTCGTCTATCGCAGCGCTTAAGATTTCTTTCGACTTCGTATAACTGAACTAATTTGAATTAGAAACCTTAAAATTATGTTTGAATTTGTCCAGACAACCATAAAAAGTCTTGACTCACCGATACGACTTTTCTATAATAAGAGTGCAGGGAGCTCAAAGAAATTGATGGCTTCTTGACGGGTAACCAGGAGTTTTTGGTAAGACCTGCAGGATTAGGGAAGTTCCTTAAAAATCAGATTACCTAAAAAGGCTGTGTACAGTCACCCTGGATGGCACATTCGCTTCCTGGTGGGTTGTGGAAGACCCCGTCCCCTCAAAAAAGGGATGTTCAAAACCAGCGAAGGATGTCCTAGGAAAACGTCGAGAATGGCAAGTAGGTTACTATGAGCCCCTGTTCGACCCACCCCCGGCTATAAATGCCGGGGGTGTTTTTTATTTTTTGGACACATCACCACCTTTAAGCACCTCTGGGTTTAACAACCCCACAAAGGGTAAATTACGATAACGCTCATTGTAATCCAACCCATACCCAACAACAAAACGGTCAGGTAGATCAAAGCCCTTATATTTCAACGGAAAATCAATCAACCGGTGCGCTGGTTTATTGAACAATACGCACACTTCCAGGCTGGCTGGGTTACGTTCTCGCAGGCTACGCAACAGGTAACTGAGCGTTAATCCAGTATCAATCACATCCTCAACAAACAGGACATGCCGTCCATCAATCGGCAATTCCAGGTCCTTGATCAGGCGCACCATCCCCCGTTTACGCGCTTCGGCAGAATAACTGGCAACCGCAAGGAAATCCACTTCGCTGGGAATGGTAATGGTCCGCAACAGGTCTGCCATCAGGAACAGCACACCTTTCAGCACGCCAACCAGGATCGGACATTTTCCGGCGTAATCCAGCGAAATCTGCCGTCCCAGTTCAACCACGCGCTGGCGGATTTGATCTTCGGTAAAAAGCACCTCGCGGATGTCCAAGCCCAGTTCACCGTACTGGTTCAGATCGAGATTATGAATCGACATTGCGTTTTTGCGCCTCCGTTCCCAACAGCATCGCTGCTTCATCGTGGAGTCCATACTTTACCATCAAGTCGCGCATTTCGCGCCGTTTGAGCAGTTTTATTTTGATGTCCGGGTACAATTGGTTCATCAAGCGCATTTTCTTGTTCTTCTTAGTCGACAATTGTGGTCGCAGAGTGGTTAATTCAATATACAGGTCTTGCTCAGGCAAATAAAAATCAGGTGAAAACGCCAGGCTAACGTTGCCATGCTCATCCCATTCCAAGGGGAAAGTGCGCGGTTCATACTGCCAGGCGACCCCGTAAAAATCCAGAATGCGCGCAAACAACTCCTCAGCAGGATGGGCAAAAAGGGGACGGCTTTGTTCTGCCTGCTCCAATGATTACTAACCTCTCTGAATAATTATGTTGGTTCTATG
The DNA here is from genome assembly GCA_034411135.1 of Bellilinea sp. Lineage (GTDB taxonomy): Bacteria > Chloroflexota > Anaerolineae > Anaerolineales > Anaerolineaceae > Bellilinea. The sequence continues at coordinate 107,047 of DAOUMN010000021.1, read as the reverse complement.
CCGAGAACAATGTCAAAGCATGACATATCATGTCTGCAGCTGCCGCGCAGGGCAGCCAGCTGGTATTTAACACCAGATGGTAAAGACTCGCGTCTTCCCAATCTGCTTGGTAGAACCGCGAGAGATATAGTTTACGCGTCCTGTCACTGGCGTGAATTTGCGCCTCAGCAGCCTTTAAGGAAACATTTTTCTCCTCGCTGATTCGGCGAATGCGGTCGTCTTCGCTGGCGACAATGCGCACATGGAGCACTCGCGGGTGCCCGCGCAGCACCACTTGCCCCGCCCTGCCAACGATGACTGCCTGCCCTCCATCCGCAACCTCGCGCAGAACCTGACCGATGGCGCGCACGTAATCCTGCTGTTGTTGCGCCGAAGGATTGACCCCCAGCAATCCCAGTTCATCGATCACTGCCAGGGCAACTTCTGGTGCACCGGCTCGCAAAGCAGCCTGATTGATCAGTTCGCGCCAGTACATGCGGTAGTTCATCCGCTCCGCAACCAGGCGGGCGACCACCGACCCCCAACTACCCATCTGCCTGGAGATGGTCACAACATCCACACAACCGCTCCTTGGTTTACACGGCTCATCGAGTCGCGGTTTCGGGTTTTTGTTTGCAAATCCCTTCCCATAAGGTGAAAAAATGCATGCAAAAGAATGTTCTCAAGGAATCTATCTTAAAAAAATTATAGCACTTAATCACATCAGGTTCGTGGTATGATTCTATCGGCTTGTTTCCCCTTATATATCTTTCTAAACAGAGGTTGACACTTGAATCCCCGCTTGAAGTTCCCTTATGAATTTATCGGCGAAGTGCTGATCACCCAGGCGCAAATCGAACAACGGGTTGCCGACCTGGGCGATCAAATCACCCAGGATTATGAAGACAGCGAAAAACTGCTTTTGCTCGGTTTGCTGCGCGGCAGCGTGATGTTCATGACCGACCTGATGCGCCACATACGCCGACCGATGACGATGGACTTCATGCTGGTTTCTTCTTATGCGGGTACACAGTCGAGCGGATTTGTACGCATCGATGCCGACCATAAAACCAACATCCACGGCTGGGATGTCATTTTAATTGATGACATTGTCGATACGGGTTACACCCTGTTCACAGTACGCAGATTGCTACTGGAACGTCAGCCGCGCAGCCTGAAATTGTGCGCATTGCTTGACAAAAAAGTCCGCCACAAAGTCGACCTGGAGATCGATTACGTCGGCTTCGAAATTCCTGACCATTTCGTGGTCGGTTACGGTTTGGATATCGACGAAAAAGGCCGCAATCTGCCGTATATTGCATCCGTCGATCTGCAGAAGTATCAAATGCTTTATCCATCCGGATGAGGGGAGGAAAGATGACCAAAAAGATTGGCGTGTTAACCACCGGCGGGGACAGCCCGGGGATCAATGCCGCCTTGCGTGGGTTGGGGAAAGCCGCAGCTGGTGTATATGGCATGAAGTTGATCGGCTTTACCGATGGTTTCACGGGCATGGCACAAGGCATGACCATTGATCTGGAAAGTTCCGCATTTTCAGGTATTTTGACCACCGGTGGTACGATTCTCGGCACCAACCGCGACCGTCCCGACCAAGTAATCATCGATGGGAAAATCATCGACGCCACAAACGACATTCTGGATATCTTCCGCCGACTTGAACTGGACGCCTTGGTATGTATAGGCGGCAGCGATGCTCAGGCTTCTGCCCATTACCTGATGCAGCGCGGGATCAAAGTGATCACACTCCCAGTCACCATCGACAATGATCTCCCCGGCACAGACACCACCATCGGGTTTGATACCGCAGTGGAGGTTGCCGCCGAAGCCATCGACCGACTGCACAGCACCGCCATAAGCCACCACCGCATTATCATTGTCGAGATGATGGGGCGCGAGACTGGCTGGCTTACCTTAGCTGCCGGCATTGCCGGTGGAGCAGATGTCATCCTCATCCCAGAGATACCCTACAACATCGAAAAAGTGGCACATGCCATTCTGCAGCGAAGCAAGAGCGGCAAACGGTTTTCGCTGGTTGCCGTTTCGGAAGGGGCAATTTCGGAAGAAAGCGTGCGATTTTTCGATAAAGCGCGGCAGGCTAACCGTCAGCTGCGCAAAGGAAAAGAAGAAATCGAAATCGATCAACGGTTGAACGAGATCGAAAAGCATGCCGCCGGAGATACGCTGCACCTCGCCAACCGGCTGGAAAATTTCACCGATCTCGAAACCCGCATCACCATTCTGGGCTATTTACAGCGCGGCGGCACCCCTTCGGCAACGGATAGAGTGCTCGCCACCCAGCTTGGCACTGCTTGCGCAGCGATGATCCAGGATGGTAAATTCGGTGTAATGGTCGGCACCCGATCCGGTGGCGTGGTGACCACTCCGCTCGATCAAGTTGCCGGGCAGACGCGCACCATTCCGCTCGAACACGCCTGGATTCAAGGTGCCCGGTTGGTTGGTGTCAGCCTGGGAGATTGATCCATCCTCCTTACAGGTGTTTATTTGTTCATACCCACTACCGCACAAGAATTGAACGCCCTCGGTTGGGACAGGCTCGATGTGATTTTGGTCAGCGGCGATAGTTACATCGACAGCCCGATGATCGGCAGCGCAGTGATCGGAAAGATATTGATCGCCGCCGGCTATAAAGTCGGAATCATCGCGCAGCCAGATACCCAAAGCGCACATGATATCACCCGCCTGGGCGAACCACGCCTGTTTTGGGGCGTAACCGCCGGTAGTATCGATTCAATGATTGCCAATTACACCTCCACCCGTAAGCGCCGTCACCACGACGACTATACTCCTGGCGGAGAAAACAACCGTCGCCCGGACCGGGCAACCATTGCCTACACCAATTTGATCCGTCGGTATTTCAAGAATACGGTCCCGATTGTCCTGGGCGGACTAGAAGCCAGTTTACGCCGCATTGCGCACTATGACTACTGGAGTGACCGGGTTCGCGCCTCGATTCTTGTGGACGCCAAAGCCGATTACATCCTCTATGGTATGGCAGATCAATCCGCGCTGGCGTTGGCGCAAGCATTGCGCGATGGGCAGGATGCTCGTCACATCCGCGGGTTGTGTTATCTAGCCAATCAGTCGGTCAATGACTATCTGCAATTGCCCCCTTACGAAACTGTGCGCGAAGACAAGCGCGCGTTGATCGAAATGTTTCATCAGTTCTACCGCAATACGGATGCACTCACCGCACGCGGACTGGTGCAACAGCACGGTGACCGCTATCTGGTGCAAAACCCACCTGCACCCCTCCCACAGCAGGCTCAGTTGGATGCTGTCTACTCGCTTGAGTACGAACGCGCCCAACACCCTTACTATGAACAGCAAGGCTCCGTGCGCGCACTGGAAACCATTCGCTTCGCGGTCACCTCACATCGCGGCTGTTACGGAGAGTGTAATTTCTGCGCCATCGCGGTTCACGAGGGGCGCACGGTTTACTGGCGCAGTCAGGAGTCGATCCTTGCCGAGGTCGAGCGCTTAACCCGTCATCCTCTCTTCAAAGGGATCATTCAGGATGTGGGCGGACCAACCGCTAACATGTACGGCTTTGAATGTGCCAAAAAACTGCGCAGCGGCGCCTGTCCGGCAAAACGCTGCCTTGTGCCCACCATCTGCAGCCAGATGAAAATCGATCATTCTCACCAGGTTGAATTACTGCGCCGCATCCGCCGTGTCCCCGGTGTCCGCAAAGTATTTGTTGCTTCAGGCATCCGATACGATATGGTCCTTGCTGACCAGCATTATGGCAAACCTTACCTGCGCGAGATCGTTAACCAGCATACCTCAGGTCAATTGAAGATTGCCCCGGAGCACAGCGAAGCGCACGTGCTCAATCGAATGGGCAAACCCGGCAGCGAGAGTGTGATTGAATTCAAAAACCTGTTTGACCAGTATTCCCGTGAAGCAGGAAAAAAACAGTATTTGACCTATTATTTTATCGCCGCCCATCCGGGTTGCTCGGAAGCCGACATGGAACGCCTGCGCCGCTTTGCTAGTCTGAAATTAAAAATCCACCCCGAACAGGTGCAGATTTTCACGCCTACCCCATCCACCTACTCCAGCCTGGCGTACTATACGGAAATCGACCCTTTCACAGGCGAAAAAATCTTCGTCGAAAAGGAAATGGGGCGCAAGGAACGTCAGAAACGGATACTTACTCCGGATGCAAACGCCAAACCCAGGCGAAAAGTACAGCATGGGTAAAAATCCACCCCATTACGAGTGCTTCGCCGTTTGTCCACCAGGCTTAGAGAAGCTGACCGCCGGAGAATTATCTCTGCTAGGTTTGCTACCAGCCAATTTTCCAGCTGAAGCGCACCTGGGGGAAGGCGGGATTGCATTTTCGGCGACCCTGGGTGAATTGTACTTAGCGAATCTGTACCTGCGCACAGCCGGGCGGATTCTGATCCGTTTTGGAAGTTTTCATGCTGCCAAATTTGTTGAACTACGCCGCAAAGCCGGTAATCTTGCCTGGGAAGAATTTCTTCAACCCGGTCAGGCGGTTCATCTGCGAGTGACCTGTCACAATTCCCGACTCTATCACAGCGGCGCGGTGGCTGAACGAATCGTTGAAGCCATTGGCGACCGCCTGGGAAAGCCGCCAGCACTTGATCCCGGCGGATCGGATGAAACCATCACCAGCCAGCGTGTCGTCATCCGTCTGGAACATGACAACGTATCCCTGAGCCTCGACTCGAGCGGAGAGCCGCTCCACAAACGTGGTTATCGCCTTGCCAGTGCCAAAGCCCCGCTGCGCGAGACTCTGGCATCCGCCATGCTGTTAGCCAGCCGTTGGGACTGCACCAGTCCACTGCTGGATCCATTTTGCGGCTCTGGCACAATTCCTATCGAAGCAGCCTTTCTGACAGGCAATATCGCACCAGGTAAAAATCGCACCTTCGCCTTCATGCACTGGAAAAACTTTGATCCTTACCTGTGGTCACAGATACATGAAAAAGCCGTCCGCGCGGAAAAAAAGCATCTGTCGGTAAAAATTGCCGCTTCCGATCGGGATGCCGGCGCGATAAAGATTGCCCAGGAAAATGCTAAACGGGCAGGCGTTGCCGATTGGATAGAATTCAAGCGCCAGGCGTTCAGCTCAGCGCTACCACCCGGCAACACCGGCTGGATTGTGACTAATCCTCCCTACGGAATTCGCGTTCAGAGCCGCCATGATCTACGCAACCTGTACAGTGGATGGGGCAATGCCCTTCATCAACACTTCCAGGGTTGGCGGGTGGCTTTTTTGTGTACCGAAGACCGCCTGGCAACCCTGACCGGTCTCCAATTCGAACCAGGCATTTCGATGAACAATGGTGGAATTGCGGTCAAATTGTTCATCGGTCAGGTAAAAGCATAAACCCAACAGGAGAACTCTAATGAACATCCATGTTACTGTCTGCCAGCTGCGGGATGATCCCTCCGAACTTGAGGAAGACTGGCGCGGATTGGTTGCCCATGTGCGCCAACAAGGCAGTCATTTCGTCTTGCTGCCCGAAATGCCTTTTGCTCCCTGGGTTGCCCTGGATACCCGCCTCTCCACCCGCCGTTGGGAGGAATTTGTTGCAGCTCACGACCGTTGGATGGAAAAGCTGAATGAATTATCACCCGCCATGGTTGCTGCCAGCCGCCCGGTGACTCGTAATGGACGCCGGTTGAACGAAGCGTTTATCTGGGATAATGAAAATGGATACCGGGCAGTGCATTACAAAACGTTTTTGCCCGACGAGCCCGGTTTCTGGGAAGCAACCTGGTACGACCGCGGTGCGCTTGATTTCACTCCCACTGGTACCCCGCTGGGTAAAGTTGGCTTCCTGGTATGTACGGAAATCTGGTTCACCGAATATGCCCGAAGTTATGCTCGCCAGGGCGTTCGTTTGCTGCTTTCCCCGCGCACGACCGAAAAATCAACGGCCGACAAGTGGGTGATGGGCGGGCGGGTTGCCGCCATCATGTCTGGGGCGTATTGCCTCTCTTCCAATCGCAGCGGCGCATCAGGAGCAGGCTTCGACTGGGGCGGCAAAGGTTGGATTGCCGAACCAGATCAGGGCGATTTGCTCGGCGTTACCAGCGAGGAAGCACCGTATCTGACCGCTGCGATTGATTTGAGCCGCGCAGACACTGCAAAAACCTCCTACCCGCGCTACGTCAAAGAATGAGCCAGTGCTGCCTCACGGATAGCATGCGCAACTTGTGCGCATGTTTTGGGTTAAACCCCTGAGAGGAACGATGACCATGACCAATCACAAGCCGGTACTATTGCAATCATCCCTCCCCGCCTGGCTGGATACTGTGGAGTGGCGCGGAGAAACCAGTGCCCTGTACTCTAATCCAGAAGGCATGCGCCAGCAGCTTCTGGCGCTTTCTCAACCTTTGTGGGTGATCAGCAATGGTCCGGAGGTTTTCCTGACCTCAGCCGGAGAACTGGCTGCTGTAAAGGACGGCAATCAACCCCGTTATCGTTGGTTGACTACCCTCCCCGCGGTGGAACTCGAAACGCTCGGCGACCCGGACTTCCGCGAATGGTACCGCTGCCGCTACGCTTATTACAGTGGCGCCATGGCGAACGGGATCGCTTCCACCCGGCTTGTAATTGCCATGGGAAAAGCTGGTATCCTGGCGTCCTTTGGATCTGCCGGGCTCTCTCCGACACGCATTCGCGAAGCTATTCTCGAAATTCAAACCGCTTTACCGCATGGTCCATACGCCTTTAATCTGATCAACAGCCCGAATGAACCCTCGATGGAACTGCACGCCGCCGAATTGTACATCAGTCATGGCGTGACCAGCGTGGAAGCCTCCGCCTACTTGGACATCACCCTGCCGTTGGTATATTACCGCGCATCCGGTCTGTCATCCGATCCAGCCGGAAATGTGATCATTAAAAACCGGCTGATTGCCAAACTGTCGCGCAAAGAAGTTGCCCGTTTGTTCATGCTGCCTGCGCCCGAGGATTTGCTTGCGCAGCTGGTGGCTGATGGAAAAATCAGTCAACAGCAGGCTAATCTTGCCCGGCAGATTCCACTTGCCGACGACATCACCGTCGAAGCTGATTCGGGCGGGCATACCGACAACCGCCCCCTGGTCTGCCTTCTGCCTTCCATCATTACCTTACGGGATGAGATTCAACGCCAGCAGCGCTACCCAACCCTGATTCGGGTAGGCGCCGCGGGTGGTATCAGCACGCCTCAATCCGCCTTTGCAGCCTTTTCGATGGGCGCCGCGTACATTGTGACCGGCTCGATCAACCAGGCATGTGTTGAAGCCGGGGCTTCGGAACACACTCGCCGCCTGCTGGCACAAGCCGAAATGGCGGATGTCATCATGGCACCGGCAGCGGACATGTTCGAAATGGGCGTTAAAGTGCAAGTGCTCAAGCGTGGCACTATGTTTGCCATGCGCGGATTAAAACTATACGAACTTTATAACCGCTATCCCAGCCTGGAAGCCATCCCGGCGGAGGAACTGGATAAACTGGAACGCACCGTTTTCAAGCGATCGGTCAACGAAATCTGGCAAGATACGGTTAAATTTTTCTCCGAGCGCGATCCGCGCCAACTCGAACGGGCAGAAAAAGATGCCCGCCAGAAAATGGCACTGGTATTTCGCTGGTACCTGGGGCTTTCCTCGCGCTGGTCGAACAGCGGAGAAAAAGGGCGCGAAATGGATTACCAGATTTGGTGCGGTCCTGCAATGGGGGCTTTTAACGAGTGGGTACGCGGCACCTACCTCGAAGAATTTACCAATCGCGGTGTCGTGGATGTTGCAATGCACATTCTTACCGGCGCGGCGTATTTGCAACGTCTGCGCCTGTTGAATGCTTTTGGCATACGCACCCCGCCCGAACTGGAATCCTACATTCCCCGCCAGCCACTGGTTACAATTTGACTTCGATCCATTCCACCGGCGCGGACTCTTTTACAGGCAACAACACTGCCTGAGTGAGGATATACGCCCCGCTCATGATCCACCTGCCAAGCAGAGCGTGATCTTTGAGCATTACTGAACTGAAGCGCAATTCCTGCCAGGTGTCCGCCGGTTCACAATTGGATGAGACGATCTCCACCGAGCGGCTGTCCACGCGTAATCCCAATCGCAACGCTTTCAAAGCAGCCTCTTTTGCACTCCACAGCAAGGTGATCTGCATAGGCTGGCGGTACGGTGGAACTGCCAGCACCGAATATTTTTCCATGTCGCTGAAAAAATCTTCCAGGAATGCCGGGGCGCGCGGCTCAATCCATTCGATATCCACCCCTACCCCTGCCCGATCCCCTGGCGACCAGGCTACCGCCACACGCTCTTCACGGTGTGAGATGCTCAGGCTTCCTTCAACCGGAATTGCTTCTAAAAAGACGTGGGGCGCTCCTTCAGGTTGGTTAGCTATCGTGATCCGGTTAGGGGGGAGACCGGCAAACTGCGGGTCGCTGTGTAAAAGCAGTTGCTTTGCCATCCAACGTCCGCGCAGCCACTCAATCCGCCTTTTCGGAAAACGCAATTGCTCGACGCGCTGGATTTCGCGTTCCGATAGCCAATTAAACGAGGAGGGGGTGAGGTTCTCCCGAATCGGGATAGCCTCACCCATGCTCCAGTATACCTGAATCAATTCCATAGGATCAGTTGCCAGAGTCATTTCCCTTTACCAGCATCCGCATCGGTTTCAAGAGGGCAGCCTCAACGGAATACGGCAATGGAACTGTACGGTAATTATGCACTTCAAGGTACAGATGTCCCTCGTCATCAACCACACGAGCATCGAAACTCAGGCTACCATCTTCATCCGACGATGGTACAACCTCCGCGAAAATCGGCGCGCCATTGGGTTTCGTCCTGTACAGGTTGACTGTGCCGATCGAACGTGGCAGTGCCAATGTGCCGGTAGCACCGGCTTCCCACACCCCGGCAGTTTGCAAGCACAACTCCAGCAAAATCGGCGTGGTCACCAGCGGAATATCCTTGCCGGTTATCTGCGGCAGGGAATTTCGCATCTTACCCAATACCATTTCGCCGTTGCGTTGCACAGCCTCCAATACCTGGAACGATGGACCGTGAAAGTACAGGCGGTATATTTCGTCGCTGGCAACGGTATAGGCGCCATTCCAGCGCGGAGGTTTTACGGTCGCTTCCTGGATGGCTTCCGGCAGCGGTGTGAGATGTACCTTGCCGGAAAAATGCTGCACAACTTCGTTTTGGCGGGTTTTGAGCGCCAGGGTTGATTCCAGGGTTACATGAGCAACTAGACCATCCACTTCGCGCACCACCTGCGCCTTCCAGGTGATTCGGCGGGACTCATTGCGGTAAAACTTGAACGGCGCCAGGAATTGAATATCTTCCAGGCGGTCCACCGTAAAGCCGGTTTTTTCCGAGCCCAGCACCGAGGCGACATGACGTGCTGCCACCGAGAAACCTTCGATGCCCATCACGCCCGGCAGCAAGGGGATACCATTCAGCGCATGATCCTTGAGGAAAGGCTCTTCATCCGGATTGAGTTCCGCCTCCAGTATAACGCCATAACGCACATCCAGCCCGGTTACCCGACTGAGCATGACGTGGATTGGATCGCCTTCGGTAAGTGCGCGATTGGCGGCTTCGATGTCCAGCCCACCATCTGCCCGCAGCGGCTGTTCCAGGCTGCCCAGCGAACCGGACAACACTACCTCGCTGAAAGACTCCGCCGCAGCAATTTCCTGGTAGACCAGACCAGCTGCCTGCTGTGGCGGCATTTGATCAATGCCGCCCATTTCCATCAATTGCGGAATATATCCGCGGCTTGCCATGCCAACCTGTGCCCAGGCACTCCAGTCGATGGTCACAACTCGCATCTGCGGATGATGAATCCTCAGGTTGGAAGCCATTTTGGCAATCAAGTCATTGGCAGCACTGTAATCGGTCTGTCCGGAATTGCCAAAACGTCCTGCCACAGAACCAAACAGAATCATGTATGCCGGCAGTTTACCGCGCTGGCTTAAGTCTTTGTACAGGTTAAACAGCCCGCCCGCTTTAACCGACAGGGTGGCGCGGAATTCTTCTTCGGGTTTGAGCGCTAGTTTGCGGCTGCGTTCAATACCAGCGGCATGTATGACCACGTCCACACGGTCGTGCAGCGCCAGCACATGTTGGACGGCGGAATTGACCGCCAACGGATCGGTGACATCGCACACCAGGTATTCCACGTGGGCACCGCTGGCACGGGCACGATCGATCGCCCGCAGTACGCCCGCCATCCGCTCCAAACCAGCCAGTTTTTCCTCGATTTGCGCCGGGGATGGTTTTTGCCCCTCTGCCATCATTCGCTGCAGCAAATCTTTTTTCAATCCATCCCGATCGCTTTCCACACGACGAATATCCGCATCGTTCGCATTTGCCAGTGGGCTACGACCAAGCAGGTAAAAGAAACCATGGGTTCGGTTGGCAAGATCGATCAATACCGGCGCAACGATACCGCCCGCCCCGCCGGTGATGACCACAACGGGTTTCTCGATTTCAAACGCCTTACCAGCGGGATATGGTCGTTCGACCAGCCCTACGGTAAAGCGTTGACTGCCTTCCCAGCCAATTTCAACCGCTCCGGCGTCGTGCAGGGTTTCGTCGATCAGCCGGGCAGCCACCTGGCTGTCGGGTTTGTCCAAGTCAAAATCGATCACTTTGACAAATGTCTTAGGACGTTCACGGCTGAGCGCTTTGGCAAAACCACTCACTGCGCCTGCCAGCGCCGAGGCAGCCGGTTTAAGGCTGTACCCATGCAACCCGCCCATGCGTGTGGCACAGACCAGAAACGGTTCACCATCCAGACTGCGGAAGAGATGGTAGAGTGGCATGATCCGTTCTTCGATCAACATATACCATTCGGATACCTGCATTTCTGGCAGCGCGGTTTCCACATCCATGCCAGCCAGGTAATAAATGCCCTGTACCGCGCCCTCAGCGTGAAATGCTTTGATCTTTTCGATCATTTCCGTAGAGGGTGACGGCATGATCGTCAAAACCTGGGCTTTGCGTGCGCGCAGGCGGCGAGCCAGCGAGTCGGCAGTTTTACCCTGATCGGCAACAATGATCACCCGGCTGCCTTCGTCCAAGGTAACCCCCGTGGGGAGGCACAAATCCAACCGCGGGCGAAGAACCGGCATGGGCACACGGCGGCGAATCATCATGGCAGGCTCACCCAGGGCGGATTCGCTGCTTTGCCCGGCAGACGCTGTTTCCACTAAACTGGCAGCCGGAGCGACAGGGGTAACGGGTACCACCACTGGTTCGACGGCTTGCATCATCGGCATAGGCTCTTCTACTGCCGCAGTCTGGCTGTCGGCTACTGCTTGTATCAACGGGTTGGCACTCAGGGCTTCTTCCATGAAGCCAATCACCTTGGTAAGGGTGTTGTAATCCACCAGGCGCAGGTCTTCGCGGCGTGGAATGTTGTAATGAGTGCGAATTGTGGCAAACAACTCAGCCTGCTTGACTGTATCGATGCCCAGATCGGCTTCCAGATCCAGGTCCAGGTCAAGCATCTCCACCGGGTAACCGGTTTTCTCGCTGACGACACTGAGTACATAAGCTTTAATGTCCTCGCGGTGCTCCGCCGAGTCAATCTGCGGAGTTGAGGACATGGCTGGTTGGGCTTGCGGTTGGCTGGCTACAGCAAAAACTGGTTCGGCAGCCAAAGGCGGAAGACTGACCGTCACTGGCTGAACGGTTGTAACGGCTTCTTGCGGTTGTAATCCCTGCCCGGCATCCAGCGCATCCACAATGAAGCCAACAACTTTTTCGAGCGTGTTGTAGTCCACCAGGCGCAGATCTTCGCGCCGAGGGATACCGTAATGGGTTCGCACCGCAGCAAAGAGTTCCGCCTGCTTAACCGTATCAATACCCAGATCAGCTTCCAGGTCCAATCCAAGGTCAAGCATTTCTACCGGGTATCCGGTTTTTTCACTGACCACCGAGAGCACATGCGCCTGGATCGTCTGCCGGTCGATCCTGCCTTGCGATGCTGGTTCAGCCATTGCCATTGGGACTGGTGCTTCAGCACTAACCGGCTGGGCAATCGTCGGCGCAGGCTGTGCTGCCCCCTCCGCAGATGGCGAAGTTAGCGGCACAACAGCACCTTGGTTTTCCACCATAAAGCCAATGACTTTGGTCAAGGTGTTGTAGTCCACCAGGCGCAGATCTTCGCGGCGCGGAATGTTGTAATGGGTGCGAATTGCGGCAAATATCTCCGCCTGTTTGACCGTGTCGATACCGAGGTCGGCTTCCAGATCCAGATCCAGATCGAGCATTTCGACCGGGTAACCAGTCTTCTCGCTGACCAGGTTGAGCACGAATTGTTTGATATCGTCCTGATCCGCACCTATATTTTTCGATTGTTCGGCAACAGGCTGGCTCATGGCTACTTCCATGACGGCTTCCGGCTGAGGCAAAGGTTCGGTTTTAGGCTGTGGTTGCGGCGCAGCCGGCATTTCCACCGGTTGATCTGCCCAACGGGTAGGTCCCTGTCCGTATTCCCAGCGGGATTTCATCGGCGGTTTGACCGGTGCTCCAGCATGGCGAATGCGCAGTGTGCGTTTTTCGACTTCGATCTCAGCCTGTTCGTATCCTGCCAGGTCCGCCAGCCATTGCTGGTAAACAGGTTGATCAATCCGTTCCTTTACACCCGCCACCACCCGGAACAATGCCATAGCGATTTGAGAGCCAAAGCCGGCCCCCAAGCGCAGCGCATACTTAACCGGGTATTCTCCACCTTTGGAGAGATTCAAGTCGCCCAATTCCGGATCCGGTTCAAAAGCAGCATCGTAATTGGCTATTGGTGGCACCTGTCCATATTGCAGCGCTTTGACCGCTACAACATCCTCAACGCCAACCCCCATCGAATGACCAGTGTAACCTTTGGTGTTGGCAATGATGATCCGGTTGGCATGGTCACCGAAAGTATAACGCAGCGCATTGATTTCCGCCGAAGCCGACCCGCCGCGCGCGGGGGTGTAGGTTTCGTGCGACATAAACATCGTATTAGCGGCAATCTCCTCGCGGCGAATACCGAAACGTTTTTCCGCGGTCGCCACCAGCCGATCCATGACTTCGCGCACATGAGGAATATCCAATCGGGTGCCGTGGAAAGCACTGTTGGCTATTTGTGTGGCAAGCACCTCACAAATGGCACGCATGCCGCGTTCGCGAACGGCATCCTCGGATTCGACAACCAACCCTGCCGCCCCCATACCCATGATCATGCCATTGCGGCGGCGGTCGAACGGCAGCGCCGCCATGCGCAGATTGCCCTCGATGGTCGCTGCACCGGAAGATAACAAGCCGGTGCCAACCCAGTCTGCCAGGCTGCCACCGGTCACGTCATCCCCGGCAATAACCACCACCCGGCGGCAACGCCCTGTGCGAATCCAATCCTCCGCTACCGCGATCGCGTGCGTGGTCGTCGCGCAGGCAGCATTGACGTGTGTGTTAGGTCCACGTGCGCCAATGTATTCGGCGAACTGGGAGTGTCCCATTGCAAGAATCCGGAAGATAAAGCGGCGGTCAAAGTGGTAATCGACCTGCTTGAGGCGAGCTTCCAGGCTTTTTACCCGTTCCCGCAGCATAGTGCGAAATGCGGTCTGATCAGCAGGCACCAAGGTGAGTATATTATGCACTTCCTCGATCTGTTTTTCGATTTGTTGATACTCGGCATAGCGATTCATTTCCTCCGCCATGCGATCCAAACCTGGAAAAGCCGAAGCAAAGATTACGCCGGTTTCGTCCGCCAGGGCTTCCGGCAGCCGCCAACGATCTGGCAGATAAGTGCCTTTGCTGGTTTTGCGATAAGCCATCACCAACGGAATGCCTGCATCGCGCAGCGCATCGATACCCGCCGCAATTGCCAGCTGAGTGGTGATATCGCAGGCATCCATGCGTTCCGTTGGAATGCCAAACTCCTCCACCGGATTGAACTGCCCGCGCTGACCACCCAGCTTGACGGTCAAATTAACATCGTTGATCTCGACCATTTGCGCGCCAGCTTCACTTTTTTCCAGTCGTGTGACCCGCTTGGCAACCATCTTTTCACGCAAATCGATCGGCAACGGCTCGATGCGGATTTCACCGCGCAGAATGCTTTCAATATTGCCATCATCGAATACCCGTCCATTCCTGCCCGGTAAACCCAACCCGGCGCCACTGATCACCACCGATCCGGTCAGTGGCAGCTGTCCATCCAAAACTAGTGCCGTTGTTTTGGTTTCAGATAGGGTGGTCGCAACTGCCGGAGCTGGTGGTTTTTCCTGGCTTTTCGGTACAGAAAGGGGAATTACGGTGTCAGGAACTGTAACTGGCTGCGCCTGTCCGAAACGTGGCTGAACACCAGCCGCCAGCAAACCGCACAGGGCTTCATTAAAGCTTACTACCGCGCCTTTGCGTGGATGATTGGTCGCCAACAGCATAATCCCACTGCGATCTTTGAAAATATCGTTCGCCAGGGCGTTAAGCACACGCTTGGGACCAATTTCAGCAAACACGCGTGCACCGTTAGTGTAGAGCGTCTCCATGCCCTGAATGAACTGCACCGGCGAGGCTACCTGCCGTCCAAGAATATCGAGGATATCATCCCGGCTGGTCGGGTATAACTGACCGGTCACATTGGCTACTACCGGGATACGCGGCGACTGGATGTTCATCCGCCGGATGACTTCTTTCAGCGGTTCACTTGCCGGCGCAACAATCCGGGTGTGGAAAGCATGCGAAACCGGAATGCGTGTCGCCTGGAAACCAGCCTGCTCAAAGGCTGCCAATGCAGCCTGAATACCAGGCGTGCTGCCGCCAACCACCGACTGCACCGGGCTGTTGATATTGGCAATGACCACATATTCCTGGATACCCTTGAGAATCTTTTCAACTTCTTCCAGCGGAGCAGAAACCGCCACCATGCCTCCGTTGTCTGCCACGGAGACTTTTTTCATTTCCTGCCCGCGGGCAGAGACAACTTCCAGCGCTTCAGCAAAGGTCAATACACCCGCAGCAACCAATGCAGCATATTCACCCAGGCTGTGCCCAATGACGTAATCGGGGATAAAACCGAATTTCTGCATCAGACGCAGAAGTGCCACGTTGGCGGTTAGCATCGCCGGCTGGGTGATGGCTGTATCGCGCAAGGCGGCTTCAGCCTGCTTGAGGGATTCCTCGTCCCCTTCGACATAAATATAACTGGTCAGCGTTCTGCCCAATATGGGCTTCATGATCTCGTCGGCTTCCTTGAACGTATCCGCCACCAACGGCTCGGCTTCGCACAAGTCTTTGAGCATATTAACATACTGAGAGCCTTGCCCAGGGAACATGAATGCTACTTTGCCAGCTGTCCCGCTGCCACGATAAACCCCCTGTGCGGTTAAAGCCTGCCAGGCATTGGCGGCTTCGTTGTCAAGCGTCTTGAGTGCCTTCTCCCCGCGGTTAATCAGCTCATCCAGGCTGGCAAAATCAATGACCAATCGTTCTGGTTGGGCAACCACTGCTGGCTGCGGTAAAGCCTGGGCAGGCGATTTACCCTCGCGGGCATCTTCCAACGCCTTTGCCAGTTGCTCCTTTAATTCAACCACGTTCTTGCCGCCCAGGAAAAGCAAACCACGATACGGCTGGGGTGTGGTTTGCTCCTGAACCCCAGTCGGAAGCGTTTCAACGACTGGTTGTGCCTGCACGCCTTTCCAGTCAACTGCCTGGAAAACCTTGGTTTCAGAGGTCAACAAACCCGGTACCCATTCTTCCAGCACCATGTGAAAATTGGTGCCGCCAAAACCAAATGAACTGATCCCCGCCCGGCGAATCTCACCTGGTACGTTCTCCCACGGACGGGCTTCCATGTTGACATAGAATGGGATATGATCGAAGTCAATATTGGGATTGGGCTTATGAAAATTCGCCGACGGTGGCAGCACTTTCTCATACAGCGCATAGACTGTCTTGAGCATGCCAGCGGCGCCAGCCGCACTCTTCAAGTGCCCGATATTCGACTTGACTGAGCCCAGAGCAATATGCCGCGCAGGCAAGCCAAATTGACCGAACACCGCGTTCAAACTTTGCGTCTCGACTACATCCCCCACCCGGGTGGATGTGCCATGCGCCTCGATCAAACCGGCGCTGGCTGGATTAACCCCAGCATTTTTCCATGCGCGCTCGATGGCGCGCTGCTGCCCGATCGGGTTCGGGGCAGTGATGCCTTTCCCCTTCCCGTCGCTGCTTGCGCCTATACCGCGGATCACCGCATAGATTTTATCGCCGTCGCGCTCGGCATCTGCCAGCCGCTTGAGCAGGAACAGAACCGCTCCTTCGCCCATGACAAAGCCGTTGGCGCCGTCCGCAAAGGGACGCGAACCGTCCGGGGATAACGCGCCGATCTTGCAGAACTTGACAAACCCTTCCACGCCCATGTTGCGGTCAACCCCGCCAGTCAGCACGGCATCATATTGATGCGAGACCAAACCGTCGATGGCGGCTTGAACGGCAGCGTGTGAGGATGCACAGGCAGCATCGGTGATGAAATTGGGACCAGAGAAATTGAACACATTGGCAATCCGACCAGCAATAACATTGCCCAATTCACCTGGCATGGTATCCTCGGTAATGTTGGCAATCCGGTTGCGAATGTTGCGCTGCATGCCGTCGATCAACGCCTGCTGCATGTCCGCTGGCAAGCTGGCAAACGCCTCCACCTGGGATAACGCTTCGATGTAATCCGGAAGGCGAATGCGCATACTGGTAATGTAATGGTTTTCCCCGGCAAGCGCGTTTCCGATGATCACCGCCGTGCGCGTGCCGTCAAGCGGTTTCTGGGGATATCCATAATCTAAAAGCACCTGACGCGCCACACTGATGCCCCACTTCTGGCTGTCATCCATCACAGCCAGCACATTGGGGGGGATGGGAATGCCCCATTTGAGCGGCTCAAAGGAGTATGAGCGAACCCACGCTCCAATTTTGGCGTAGGTCTTATCCGGTGCTTTGGGGTCGGGATCGTAATACAGATCTACCCGCCAACGATCCGAAGGCACCTCGCTGATCGAATATCGCACTTGCTTGATATTGTTCCAGAATGTTGGCGCATCCTCGGCATCCGGTAAAATTGCCCCCAATCCGACAATGGCTACGGCTTTCGGGTCAAACATGTTTCCTCTCCTTTGGGGTTTGGATATTTTTCTAGGAATAGACGGATCCATGCACCTGTTGGCATGGCGTCCCTACTTTTGTGTATGCTGAATAACTTGAGACATGCTTTGGTTTATCAGGAATTAATTCCTGGAATTTTTACATTACCGTATGAATGATAAATACCACCTCCATTAAAGTCAAATCGATCAAGTCTAAGCGTTGTAACCCCCAGTCATCACCAGAGTTACGCATTTTGAGACCTTTTATCCAGATTCAAAAAATGATCCCTGCCCACATGGTATACTTAGGTGCCAAGTCAATACGTATCGCCCCAGGAGCCGCCGCATGTTACTCGAACAGGTTCTCACTGCTGAAGAAAACGACTTTTTTTCGTCACTGGATTCTCCGGTTGCCATTCAAAATTATCTGGATAGCCTGCCCTATGTAGGCGAAGACCGCAACCGCAGCCCTATCCATGTTCTCCGCGACCGGCAATGTCACTGTCTGGACGGTGGGCTGTTTGCCGCAACCGCGTTGCGGCGGCTGGGTTATCCACCGCTGATCCTTGACCTGGTTCCAGAAACAGGCAAGGATGATGATCATGTCCTGGCATTATTCAAACGCAATGGCATGTACGGTGCCATTGCCAAATCCAACTTCGTTGGCTTGCGATTCCGCGAACCCGTCTATCGGTCGTTGCGCGAACTGGCAATGTCCTATTTCGAAGTTTTTTACAACATCAACGGTGAGAAAACCCTGCGCGGTTATACTCGTCCGTTCGATCTTTCGCGTTACGACCACTTAGATTGGACAGCCGATGAAAACGGGGTAGAGAAGATTGTGGCAAGGTTCTATGCGCTGAAAAGTATCTCTCTGATCAACCCGGAAAGCGCGGCTGCGCTTTCGCTGGTCGACCGGCGCTCGTATGAAGCCGGCATGATCGGCGTCAATTTCGAAGGCTTGTACAAGCCTGCAGTTGGGTTGTAAATCGCGCCCGGCAATTATATTTTCATCTTTTTCCGAAGGGTACAATTGACACGGCGGTCGGTTTGACCGATTCGCCGTATTCGCCGGTTGCGCATCTTCCAATTTCCTCCGTTGGTATTACATCGAACCCGCCAAACGGGTGGTTTGCTCCACCTCAATCAAGGCTACAATCGAATTGTCGCATTGGTTTCAGGTCGTTCAAACGGAGAAAATGATATGGCTACTATAACCACGCCTATTCCCCGTCAACATGTCAATCAATCCACTCCACCAACCATCACATTGTTCATCCCCCGTCTTGATCTGGTGCTGGGTTGGATCATCCTGTTGGCTGGACTGGCGCTTACGGTGCTGATGGTGCTAGGGATGATCAACTCTGATTTCTTGCTGGGTTTGATTGCCTTCCTGATGGTGTTCTCCGCAGGAAGCTACCTTATGGTGCGTTCCGGTGAGATTGCCTGAACCGGGTTGTAAATTATGAAGATTCCTGGACGCGTAGAGTAATTCTGCCTCGTTTTACTCTATACAATTTGTATCCAGGTTCTCCCTTCACCCCGCTGAGAATTTTATATCAGCGGGGATTTTTTATAATTGGATCTCTAATCAATCGATCCAATTGACGAGTAAGATTTCCACCAAAAACAAGCGCTTTTTGTAACTGATTGGCTGATTGTACGGTTTTGGTAAACGGTCTTAATGCTAACAAACACTACCAAGCCTGACCTGCCCCCAAGAATATGTACCACTCATAATGATAGTGGTCGATGCACATTACCTGCCTTTCATCACGCTTTATGGCATGAAAGTGTTCGGCATCCTGGCGGGTCTGCTGGTCGTCATCGGAGCGGGCTTAGCGCTTTATGGACCAGAAGTTTTCAGCCTGGGTGGATGGATTACATCTGCCCTTTTGATCATTTTTGCCTTTATTGGGCGTCACATGGTTCTAAAAGAGGAGAAAAATGACATCGTCCATCAATAAGGAAATTTTTTGGCAGCTTCACCGTGACCTGCCACGCGAAGCCCCCGGTAGCGATAAATCCACGCTGCGGGCACTTTCTATGGTAAGCGACCTGCCCTCTGCCCCACAAATTATTGATATTGGCTGCGGGCCGGGCGCACAAACAATCGCACTGGCACAAACTATCAATGGAACAATCACTGCAATCGATACCCACCAACCCTTTCTTGATGATCTAAAACGCCGCGCCAATCAGGCTGGCGTGGCAGACCGCATCCATCCGCTCAAGGCTTCGATGTTCGAGTTGGTATTTGACAAGCCGTTCGATCTGGTCTGGTCCGAAGGAGCAATTTATATCATCGGCTTCGAGCGCGGACTGCGAGAGTGGAAGAAACTTCTCAAACCAGGTGGATCCATTGCAGTAACTGAAATTTCCTGGCTCAAGCCCAATCCACCCGAGCCTGCCCAGCACTTTTGGAGTGAAGATTACCCCGGCATGGCATCGGTGGAGCAAAATCTCGCCTCTCTCTCTGCAGCAGGGTACCGTTCTCTCGGCTACTTCACGCTGCCTGAGAGTGATTGGTGGAACGAGTACTACCAGCCAATGACTGCCCGTATCGAAACGTTGCGCCTTCAATTCTCGGATAGCCCCGAAGCACAAGCCGTGCTCGATGCCTCCTTTGCAGAAATCGAGATGTATCGTCAGTATTCGGAATGGTATGGTTATGTGTTTTATCTTGGACAGGCAACAGCTTAACCCTTTTATTCAAACAGGAATTTGGTTGCTTTAATTACTTGAACCTCAACTCGAATCCAAACGCCGCCTCATTGAAATGTTCAGTGGACATGGTAAACTTACCGTTGAAATTGATCAAAAAAAATGAGGTAATATGCCGAAATTCACCGCAACCGCGGTCGCTTGCGCTAACATCGCATTTATCAAGTACTGGGGTAACCGGGATGATGCGCTGCGTATCCCGTTGAACGGTTCAATCTCCATGAATCTGGAAGGATTGACCAGCCACACCAGCGTGCGTTTTGATCCCAAACTAACCGCTGACCGTTTATTACTCAACCAGCGTCCACAACATGGCAAACCGCTTGAACGGGTTTCAGCCTTTCTTGATCTCGTCCGTGCCAAAGCCGGGTTATCTTTGTTCGCCGAGGTAGTTTCGGAGAACAATTTTCCAACCGGCGCAGGGATTGCTTCGTCTGCATCCGCCTTTGCTGCGCTTAGCCTGGCAGCCAGCCGCGCCGCCGGACTCGACCTGAGCGAACGCGAGTATTCCGCCCTTGCCCGGCGCGGCTCTGGATCCGCCAGCCGATCGGTACCTGCTGGTTTTGTTGAATGGCTGTGCGGCGACCGGGATGAAGATTCGTATGCCATTTCGATTGCGCCCCCGGATCACTGGAACCTGGTCGATTGTATTGCAGTTGTCCAAGCCGCTCATAAAACCACTGGCTCAACCGAAGGGCACGCACTTGCGTCGACCAGCCCGTTGCAAGCCGCCCGCGTTGCCGACTCTCCCCGCCGGTTAGATCTCTGCCGCCGTGCGATTCTGCAGCGGGACTTTGACACTTTTGCCGAGATCGTCGAGTTGGACAGCAACCTCATGCATGCAGTGATGATGACCTCTTCTCCGCCCTTGTTTTACTGGACAACTGCCTCACTTGACTTGATGAAACAAATCCCTCTCTGGCGCAAGGACGGTTTACCGGTTTGTTACACCCTTGATGCTGGACCCAATGTTCACATCCTTTGCCTTGAACCCGTTTTGGAAGAGGTGAAAAAACGCGCGGTTCGGATCACAGGCGTAGAGAATCTACTGACCGCCCGTGCCGGTGGCAAGGCAGAGTGGATCACGGAGCCAGACGAGTATCGAGGCGCCTGAGACAACCGTTTTGCACGGGGGGTGCAAACAAGATATAATCGACTTAATCATTGGAAAAATCGTCCGGAAAGGATGTTGAACGTGAACGTGCTTACATTATTGGAATTCGTGCTCTTTTTTGGCTTGATGCTATTTGTCCATGAACTTGGGCATTACTTGGTCGCCAAACTATTCAAGATTCAGGTCGAAGAATTTGGCTTTGGCTTCCCACCTCGAATGGTCAAGTTATTCCAGTTGAAAGAAACAACATTTTCTCTTAACTGGATACCTTTTGGTGCTTTCGTCCGCCTATCCGGAGAAAACGATCCTTCGGTTCCGGGCGGGTTTGGCAGTGCAAGACCCCTGGCACGCATTGCGGTGCTGCTCGGCGGACCGGTGGCAAATCTTCTGCTTGGGATTGTGTTATTTTCGGTCATGTTTACCCAAACCGGCGTCCCAGATAGCAGTAAAGTGATGATTGCAAGTGTGGAACAACAGTCCCCGGCTTCACAGGCTGGCATGGAAGTTGGCGATATCATCCTGCGCATCAATCAGACTCCTGTAACCAGTATGGAACAATTGATCCAGATTGTGCAAGCAAATAAGGGCAAAGAAGTTGGAATCCTGCTGCAACGTGGTAACGAGCAAATCAGCACCACGGCTGTTCCACGAGTCGATCCTCCCCCTGGTCAGGGTGCGCTCGGCATTTCCATGACCAATCCTATTACGCGCACATCATGGCTGCGAACCGTTCCTCTATCCGCCAGTGCGACCTTCGAGCAGGCGCGCCTGATCCTGCAAATGCCCGGTCGATTGATTCGAGGCGAGGTATCCGGCGAGGAAGCCCGGGTGGTTGGTCCAGTAGGTATTTATTCGATGTTTTCACAGGCACGCGAAATTGACGAAGAAAATGCTGCCTCGGCTGATCCCTTCAACCGCACATTGACCCTGCGGTTGATGACCGTAATAACCATTGCACTGGGCTTGACCAATTTATTGCCCATACCTGCACTGGATGGAGGGCGTATCCTCTTCATCCTTCCAGAAGTCATCACCCGCCGGCGGATTCCGCCACAGTATGAAAATATTGTCCATCTGGTCGGTTTTGTCGCGTTGATTCTGCTAATGTTTTACATCACCGCCCAGGATATTTTGAATCCCATTCGTCTCCCTTGATAAGGAGAAGGTAATGAATAAAGAAGTGAAGCGCATCGTTCCATTTGATGATATCCTTTCGGCTTTGTTGGATGACAGCCGCCCTTTCCCGGCTGCCTTTTTGCACCGCTTCTCGGACCTGACCCCCACTGACTTCACTAAGTTGAAGACAATTTGGGGGCAAATTTCTCCTCAACGCCGAGTATCGTTGATGGAAGATCTGGAAATTCTGGCAGAAGCCAATACTCTGGTAGCATTCGACGATCTATGCGTATTTGCCCTGGATGACAATGAAGCTGGTGTGCGAACAGCAGCCTTGCGCTATTTATGGGAAACCGAGGACGAGAGACTAATCCCCAGGCTGCTTAACCTGCTCGAACAAGACCCGGATGAACAAGTGCGTGCTGCAGCTGCCAGTACATTGGGCAGATTTATCTACCTGGGCGAACTGGAAGAGATCCCACAGGAAGCACTTCGCCTGGTTGAAGAAAAATTGCTCAACGCTGCTTCGAACAGTCAATCCCCTCTTATCCGTCGCCGGGCAGTTGAATCACTGGGTTATTCCAGCCGAAATGAGGTCAAAAACCTGATCATGTCCGCCTACAATCAAGATGATCCCGATTGGCAGAGTACCGCCCTGTTCGCCATGGGACGTTCTGCCAGCGAAGAATACATCCCCGCAGTAGTTGATCAATTAGATAATCCCAACCCGGACATTCAATTCGAAGCGGTGCGCGCTGCCGGCGAACTGTCTGCCAGTGAAGCCCGCGAGCCGCTGCTGGAAATGCTGGATGAAAGTTCGGATGACGAAGACCTCCGAATGGCGATCATCTGGTCTCTATCTCAAATTGGGGGTGAGGACGTGCGGGAAAAGCTGGAAGCCATGCTGTCCGAAACCGAGGACAGCGATGAACTTGAATTTCTTGAAGAAGCCCTCGATAATTTATTCCTGACCGAGGGATTATCTTCTTTCGAAATGTTCGATTTTGACGCTCAGGACGAAGATGACCTGCACTCTGTGGTCAACCTTGAAGATGAAGAAACGGAAAAGGACGACGACAAGGACAACTCTTACCACATATGACCCAAACTGGGGGGATCGAGCATTGCGTCATAAAACTCTGGTCTTAATTCTCCTGTTGAGTTTGTTCAGTATAGCAGCCACTACTCGCCCGCAAATCGGGCTGGGTGACTTTGACACTCCACCTCAAATCATATTTGGAGAAACGATTACATTTCTGGTATACCTCAATCAGCCCGAAAATATCCAAGAAGCTTTCTTGTTTATCCAGCCAGATAATCAAGAAGCTGACATCCTGGCGTTCAATCCGGAATCTAAAACCGAGACCTCCATTGTGTATGACCTGGCCACCAATCCGCTGCGCCCGTTTGTCTGGGTAACATATTGGTACCAGATCGAAATGGACGATGGACAGTCTTTCACCAGCCCGAAAAAAAATTTCCGCTATGAGGACAACCGTTTCGAATGGCGGCGTCTGACAACCTCTGGTTTTGAAATTGCTTGGACGTCTGGGGATGTCTCCATTGGGCAGCAGGCACTGGAAGTGGCCGGGCAGAGTCAAAAAGCTGTACGCTCCTTATTGGATGTCGAACTGCCAACTCCGGTGTCTATTTTCATTTACCCGTCCGCTCTCGACTTGCAGTCTGCCCTCAATCTTGCCCAAAGCAGTTGGATTGCCGGACACGCCAGCTCTGATATTGGCGTCGTTCTGGTTTCGATACCTGCTGGACCCGATCAACGCGCTGAAATGGAACGCCAAATTCCCCACGAATTAATGCACATCGCCCAGTATCAAGTTGCCGGAGATGGATACAACCGTCTTCCCACTTGGTTAAGTGAAGGAATGGCATCCAACGCCGAGTTATACCCCAACCCTGAATACCAGCGTGTGTTGCAAAACGCGATCGATCGTGATGCCCTGCTGCCCATGGTCAATCTGTGCGCTGGCTTCCCACGCGAATTGTCTGGTGCCCTATTGGCTTATGCTCAATCCTCCTCATTCGTTCGTTTTTTGGTGCAAAATTATGGTGCTTCCTCCTTGCGCAATTTGATTGCCGCTTACCAGGACGGGTTGGGCTGCGAGGAAGGTATGCGCAAGGTTTTCGACCAATCCATTGCCCAATTGGAAACCCGCTGGCAACAGGAAGCACTGGGACGAAACCTCATAGCAGCTGCCTGGCAGAACCTCCAGCCTTACTTTCTAATCCTGATCCTGATCCTTTTACCAGTTGGGATAACTCTGCTTCCACGCCGTAAGGAAAGTGAAACCCATGCCCCCCACCAATGAACCTCTTCAGCGCTTGCATGCCATCATCGAAGGACACGTTCAAGGGGTTGGCTTTCGCATGTATGTACTCGAAAAAGCCCGCAGTCTGCAATTGACTGGCTGGACGCGCAACCGTTGGAATGGTGATGTCGAAGTGCTCGCCGAAGGCACTCGCCCCGCCCTGGATTTCTTCCTAAATCACCTGCGCTCAGGCCCACCTGCTGCAACTGTGATCAACCTGAACGCAGAATGGTCCGAAGCCAGCGGCGAATTTAAGCGCTTTGAAGTGCGCTCAACCACCTGATTGAATTTTATTCTTCGGGTTTATTCTCCCACGGATAGATTGCGCTCTCCCTGGCTGCTGCACGAAGAGCCGGGTCATCCGAATAAACGCCGCGCCGTTCCGGAGGGATCAGGGCGGCAATCCGGCGCATCATCTCGTGTCCAATTTCCTGCAGCCGGTTTCGGTCGGACTCTCCACGCTCTGAAACGTAAAACGGACCAAATGGTGCACCAAATCGCAAGGTAACTTTTGCACGTTTTCCGCGCCGTAGAAACGGAAAAATATTTTCCATCCCGTCCAGCCCAACCGGAAGGATACGGGCTTTCGTACAGCTCGCCAGATACGCCGCGCCGGGACGCGCTGGTCGCAACACGGCAGCCCAACTACCCGCTTCAGGAAAAATACCTAGCACCCCGTTTTGCTCCAGCACTTTACGTGATGCGTACAGTGTGTCCCGTGAAACCGAGCCGCGCCTCACGGGCAAGATGCCATAGAGACGCGCGATCCACCACACCGCTTTGGGCGCATTCGGCATTTGACTGCCGCCCACATATTCAATAGGATACGGCAGCGCACCAATCACGGCAACCGGATCCAAAAAATTGAAATGGTTGCCGATCACCAGCAATGGACCTTCTGGAGGCAGGTTTTCCTGTCCTTGAATCGAAAAATCGGTGATCGCAGATAATGCTGCCCGGATCAATCCGCGTAATACACCGCGCAATACCCGTCGGCGAGGATAGGTTATGGTGAATGCTTCAACACTCATGGATTGACCCACCCCTTCAAACGCTTTGAGCGGGTTCTTCCAGTCTGCCTGTGGAGGCTTGCGGCTGACGCACCCGCATCAGTAACACCAAGCCAATTACCAGGAACAGGACAATCGAACCAATGGCTACACGAATTCCAGTTTGCTCAGCACTAATCGGATCGTAGCCACGCAGCCCAAAAATAATCGCTGCTTCCGCCGCGATAAACCCATATACCGCTGGACCGATGAAGGAAGAGGTTCGCCCGCCAACCTCGAAAAAGCCGTAAAATTCCGCACTTTTATCCGGCGGAGCAAATTGTCCGACCATAGCACGGCTGACCGATTGAACGCCCGTCAATGAAAATCCTGCCAGCGCGCCAATCACGAAGAACACCTCCAGGCTTTGCACGAACAGCATCCATACCACTGCAACGATCATCGCAATGAGCGAAAGGATCAACGCCCGTTTGCTGCTCAACCGGTCTGCCAGGATACCAAACAGGTACGCACCAGCAACGCTAGTGACCTGGACAATGATCATGAAGATGATCAATTGCTGCTGATTCATCCCAAATAAAACAGCCCCAATTATCGCCGCGAAATCGAGCGCCATCATGATTCCATCGTTGTAAATCAAAAATGAGACGATGAACTTGACATACTCTTTGTATTTTCGCACTGCCCGAATCGTCTCACCCAATCGACGAAATGCCACCCCGAAATAATTCTCTCCCTTGTGAAGCGGTTGTGGTTCTGCCCGTTCGCGCAGCCATAAAAACAACGGTATAGCTGAAGCAAGGTAGAAAAACGCGGTAATCAGAAAAGAAAAGCGGACAATTTCGGTACCGCCCACCAAGGTGATCAAGGCGAGAACGATTAACAGGCACACAATACCACCGAAGGAACCAAACGCCCAGCCTTTGCCCGAAACCTTTCCAATTTCATCTGGTTTGGCAATCTCTGGTAACAAGGCATTGTAAAAAACTTGCGCTGCCCGGTAGCCGATTTCCGCCAGGATGAAGAATAACATACCGGTAAATATGTCTCCCGGTTGGACGAAAAACAACGCTGCGGTAAAGACCACAGCCAGCGCCGTGAAAAAGAACAGGAATTTCTTTTTAGAACCCGAAAAGTCTGCAATCGTACCCAGGATGGGAGCCAGGACCGCCACAACCAGCATGGCAATACCCACCGAGATGCCCCACAAGCGCGTCCCCTCTGAGCCGCCTACCACCTGCCCTTTGAAATAAGCCGCGTATACAGCCAGCAGCACCACAGCTGCATAGGCGGAGTTGCCAAAATCGTAAAAATACCACGCCCAGCGTTCCCGGCGGGTGGTGGGGGCACGATGACGCAACGCCTTTGGCTTGGCTTTATCCATTGCGATTTCCATAGAGTACCTCGTAAAAATAATTTCACCCACAAAAGGCGGGTAACCGATCATTCCACCCACCGGTTACCCAAGATTAAGTGTAACACAACCTCATGGATACATAACTGCAAAAAGAACCCGTTTCTCCGGACATACGTCATCCGTTTACAGTCACTCAATACATCAAACATGGTATAAAACCCTGTTAATGGTAGTTAAGTTACGCGTGACATTTTTCACCAGGAACATCGAAAATCCAGACAAAACCATTGCGATCTGGACAGAAGTGAAACCGGGTGCTCAAATCCGTATGTGAGGAACAGCCTTCCGGTATAATAAAAGTAAATACCCCAAGGATCAGCAGCCTGATCCTTATGCTGTCTTGAAGAGGATGATGCATGCCAAAGCGGTTAATACTGGTCGCTGGTAACATTGGTTCTGGAAAAACCTCGTTGACTGAGCGCATTGGTGCGCGGTTGGGTTGGCACACAGCCTACGAATCGGTCTCCGACAATCCCTACTTGCCCGATTTCTACAATGATATGCGCTCCTGGTCGTTTCACCTGCAAATTTATTTTCTCGGTCACCGTGCCCAGCAACACCTGGATATGTGGAATGATCCCCGCTCGGCAATCATCGACCGCAGCATTTATGAAGACGCCGCCATCTTTGCCCGCGCACTGCACCACCTGGGTAACCTCAACGAGCGCGATTACCGAACCTACCGCAAAGTGTTTGACCTCATCATTCGCACCCTGCCAACACCATCCTTACTAATCCACTTAAAAGCACCGGTAAATCTCCTTTTGGAACGCATTCGTCAGCGTGGGCGGGAAATTGAGTCGAACATTTCCGCTGATTACCTGCAGTTGCTCGAATCATTTTACGATGATTGGATGCATACCTTCGATTTGTGTCCGGTGCTGACCATCCGCACCGATGATCTAGATTTTGTCAATCAGCCGCAGCATCTAGATACCGTTGTTCAGCGCATTCATAAAAAACTAACTGGCAAAGAAGAAATCATCTTCTGATGCGAGGGGGCAATTCACAAAGTATGTTTAATCAACCCAAATTAATCGGTGAATATCAATATCGTAAACCTGAACTCAAACCATACGATCCAGCTGCATTACTAGCGGCAGACGAAATCATCGGATTGATCCTCGAACGGCTCCCATACTTACTGGTAGAGCACATTGGCAGCACTGCAGTGCCAGGTATGCCGGGAAAGGGCAGCATTGATTTGATGGTGGTCTACCCATCCGGGCAGCTCCATTCAGCCAGTGAACTACTGACAGAGCTTGGTTTTCAAGAGGCAACCTTGGACGTGGCATTTGCAGAAAACTGTTCCATGTGGGTTGGTTCTTATACTTATGAAGGCAAACGCTACCAGGTTCATGTGAACGCGATAATCGAAGGAGCACCTGAAGTTCAACTACTGCGCGCTTTCCGTGACCGGTTGCGCCTGGATATTAACTTTCGGGCTGCCTATCTCGACTACAAACGATCCATACTAAACCGCGGAGTGATTGATTCGCGCGAGTATGACCGCCTGAAAGGCGAGTTCATTCGCAACGCCATGAACAAACGCTAGACCTTTGCATCTTTCGGGATGTTCCCTGCCTGACACAATTCCATCCGGTTGCCTTTGACTACCGGTATCGTCGTGACAACAATAAACTGGTGCGGTTTGAGCTCAAACCGCACCAGTTTTAATTGTTTATAAATTCTTATTTACCAGCTGCGCCGGCCACCACCGCCGCGATTGCCCTGTTTTCCACCACGTCGGTCTCCACCACCGGGGGGGCGGCGGTCAAATCCACCGCCATCGAAACTGCGCGGTGGGCGTTCTTCGCGCGGGCGGGCTGCGTTGACCGTCAAATTACGGTTCATGAACGGTTTGCCATTGAGACCCTGAATGGCGTTTTGAGCTTCGCTTTCGTTTTCCATTTCGACGAAAGCAAAACCGCGCGGCTGACCGGAAAATTTATCCTTGATCATATTAACCGCGGTAACGGTGCCATAAGCAGCAAACAATTCGCGCACCTCATCTTCGGTCGCATTGAACGACAAATTGCCAACATAAATATTCATTTTTCCCTTTTCTCTCTCTTTGCTTGACGACCCGAAGTAACCTGCTGCTGAAAAGATCTCATCAAAAATTCAATCCGACCGAATTCGATTCAGGAACCTTGCCGATCGTCAAAAAATGGATACCGACAGACGAATTATACCACCGATTATATCGCCTGTTTTTACATTTCCTCGCGAAAGATCAAACCGTATTTTTTACGGGCAGCCAGCCAGGCACGACGGAGCAATTCGTAAACTTCCTGGGGTTTTTTGACATTGCGCAGGATCACCTCAGGATGGGTCGGGTCTGCGCCCACAATGCGAATGTCACCCAGGTCCAAAATCCGTTCTCCAACTGATTGCGACACATCAATGTCCTGAATGCGGATTAATTCGAAATTTTCGAAATCCTTGCTCAACAGACCGGTTACGACCTTGATCCGCTCATTGGTGAGAACATAATACTCAACCAGGGAAAGGAAAGGGCGTCCTTTCCAGAGGATTTCCTCATCCGCATGCAAATCGGAGAATTTCGGGAAGCTCTCGTCCGCATCACCACCCAAAGCCTCGTCCATCACCAGCAACATTTGTTCACTGATGCTGTCTGCCAGTCTGTTCTGCTGGTCGGCTGGGATGCTGGATAAATTCACCCCGCTTTGGGCAATTGCCTGCCAAACGCCCGATTTGACTTTCGCACGAATCCGCTCTAGTTCCATGTCACAACTCCTTGGGGTACAAAACCCGGGTGGAAATTTATAGATTTGATTATATTCGGAATTCCGCGAAAATGTTCTTCTTTCGGATTTAATGGCAATTCACTTAAGCACAGGTATAAATTCCCCCAGTATGTTCCATCAAATAACCGTTCATTTCGGTAACATTATAAACGCTGTGGGCTATTTCTTCACCTGATATACTTATGTGGTGATCGAGATTACACCCACTTTTTCCATCGATGAAAGCGAACTGCAATTTGACTTTGTGCGCGCCTCGGGTCCGGGGGGACAAAACGTCAACAAGGTCAGTACGGCAGTGCAACTTCGCTGGAACGTTAATGCCAACCCCAACCTGCCACCCGATGCAAAGGAGCGCCTGCTCCGATTGGCAGGCAGCCGTGCCACAGCAGAAGGTGTGCTGATCATCGAAGCACGTCGTTACCGCACGCAGGAACAAAACCGCTTTGATGCCATTCAACGCCTGACTGCGCTGGTGCAAGAAGCGCTTGTATTGCCCAAAACCCGTAAGTCTACCCGTCCGACGATCACCGCCAAAGCTGCCCGGCTGAGCAGTAAAAAGCACCGCGGTGAAATCAAACGCACCCGGCGCTACATTCCTGAAGAATGGGAGTGATTATTCGTTAGCAGCCAGCGATTTATCTTTTGGCTGGGGAACGTAAACCTCCGGAACAAATGTTTGATCACTGATCGGCGGACGGACATACCCCTGATCGGGCTGGCGGGGTGGCAGTACGATTGGCTCTGGGGTCAGGTCTTCATAGGGGATCAAGCTGAGCAGATGGCGAATAACATTTAGACGGGCACACATTTTATTATCTGCGTTCACCACGTACCACGGCGCCTGCTTGATATCGGTGTGGGCAAACATCTCATCCTTGGCGCGGGAGTATTCCACCCAGCGCGAGCGGGATTGTAAATCCATCGGGCTGAGCTTCCATCGCTTGGTGGGATCGTTGATGCGATCCTGAAACCGTTTTTCCTGTTCGTGATCACTGACGGAGAACCAGTACTTGATCAGAAAGATACCCGAACGAACCAGCATCCGTTCAAACTCCGGCACCGATCGTAAAAACTCGCGATACTCGTCATCCGTGCAGAAACCCATCACCCGTTCCACACCAGCCCGGTTGTACCAGGAACGATCAAACAGAACCATTTCACCACCGGCAGGCAAATGGGCAACATAGCGTTGGAAGTACCACTGGGTTTTCTCACGCTCCGTCGGAGTAGGCAACGCAACAACCCGACAAACGCGCGGATTGAGGCTTTCGGTGATGCGCTTGATCACACCACCCTTACCGGCAGCATCCCTTCCTTCAAAGATAACTACAACCTTAAGTCCTTTGGTGCGAATCCATTCCTGCAATTTGACCAGTTCAACCTGCAAGCGGCGCAATTCTTTTTCGTACGTTTTTTTGTTCAGAAGAATTTTTTCGCTTTCCGGCACTACTGCCGTACGCGAAAAAACAACCGGTGGAGTAGCAGTGGAAGCATGGATCAGCGATGCGGCAGCTGTTGGGTGTTGTTCTGTAGCTTTACCATGCCCGTTACCAGAATGTTTTCCCGTTTTGGTTTTTCCTTTTTTGGTCATCCTGCCCTCCAGATGGATCGAAAACTGGGAATTAGCACGCCGATGATCTTATTATAGTAAAAATAATTTACGCTTGCTACAACCAAATTTACACTACACGCACAAAAATCGGAATGACTTTTGTACCCTTACGCCTGCTTCTTGATATAATCTTTTTTTCAACCAGGCGCATCGCCCTTGCTCGTTATTTTATCCGTCCACCCATTCAACACGAGGGAAATCATGATCAATCACGTTTACAAATCTATTGAAATCACCGGCACATCGCAAACCAGCATCGAAGAAGCCATTCAATCCGCCGTCCAACGGGCTTCGCAGACCGTTCACCACCTGCAATGGTTTGAGGTAATCGAGATCCGCGGCAGAATCGAAGAAGGACAGGTAGCGCAATGGCAGGTCACATTGAAGATTGGTTTCACCCTCGAAGATTGATCTCCAGAATTGGATTGCATCCTGCCACTATAAACGAACACTCGAATCTCTCTACCGGTAATCCAGCCTATGCCGCTCACATTAAAAAATGGTTTACACCCACCAACAGCGCAACGGATCAAATCTGACTCGATTTTGCTTTTTGTTTCCGCTGTTTGGGGTAGTGGTTTTATTGCCCAGAGTATCGCTGCCGAGACAATGGGTAATTTCACTTTCAATGGCATCCGATTTGCTTTTGGCGCAGTTTTTCTTGCTCTATTAGTGCGTTTTCGGGTGCGTAGTCTGGTCGAAAACCTGGGCGGGGTTATCCTGGCGGGGGGGTTGTTGTTTGGTGCAAGCACGTTACAGCAGGTAGGTATAAAGACCACCACCGCAGCCAACGCCGGTTTTATCACCGGTCTGTATGTAGTCATCATTCCAATCCTGTTGTTCATTTTTACCCGTCAGAAAATTCACTGGTCCACGTGGGTGGCGGCTTTATTTGCGGTCACCGGCACACTGTTTCTCAGCACCGGAGGAGCTTTCAATCCCGCGCCTGGCGACTGGTTCGAACTCGGCGGGGCATTCTTGTGGGCAGCGCATGTCATTGTGGTTGGACGTATGGCGCGCCGCATGGACAACCTTGTCTTTTCCTTTGGACAATTTGCCATAACTGCTGTTTTGAACGGCACCTGTGCCTTGCTTTTCGAATCCACACTGCCACCCCCGGCTCAACCCGCC
The DNA here is from genome assembly GCA_034411135.1 of Bellilinea sp. Lineage (GTDB taxonomy): Bacteria > Chloroflexota > Anaerolineae > Anaerolineales > Anaerolineaceae > Bellilinea. The sequence continues at coordinate 74,693 of DAOUMN010000021.1, read as the reverse complement.
TGGCTGGCAGTGCTGTATTCAGCCATCTTTCCGGTTGGGCTTGGTTTTACCTTGCAGGTCATCGGTCAACGTAACGCTCCCACTACCGATGCCGCCATCCTGTTCAGCATGGAAGCTGTATTTGCAGCACTGTTTGGGTATTGGCTGCTCAATGAAACCTTGCTGCCTTTGCAAATTTTCGGCTGCCTGCTAATTCTGACAGCCATGCTGCTGGCACAACTTCGCCAGTTGTTACCCTCCAGTCGGATTGAAACCGAACCAATCGTCTGAATAACGTCCAACAACAGGCACTCCGGCTGAAAATATCCATCGAGTGGTCATCGTCTTACTCCCCGTTGGTACAGGTAAAAATTTAACTGCCTGTGCTATGATGAAAACGCCCTAAAAGTTTTCTCATTCCGATTTCTATCGCAACTTATTCGCTCGGGTTGCGTATATGGTGGTAGAACAAGAGCGCAGGAGCAACCGGTGACTACAAACGAAGTGGATTTGCTCGTCGCGGCACAGAACGGGAGCGATGATGCCTTCTCCAGCCTGGTCGTGCAATATCAAAACCCCGTTTTTAATCTGTGCTACCGGATGCTCGGCAATGCTCAAGAAGCGGAAGACGCTGCGCAGGAAACATTTTGGAGGGCGTACCAGGCTATCCGCCGGTATGACCGCAACCGCCCGTTTGCTACCTGGCTTCTTTCGATTGCTGCTCATTACTGCATTGACCAGCAGCGCAAGAAACGAATCACCACCATGGAAATCGAGGACTGGATGGAGGAAGTTATCCCAGACCACGCTCCCCAACCCGAAAAACAGTTGGGAGATATCGAAGAGCGAATGTCAATCCAGGCAATGCTGCACTTCTTGAATCCACAAGATCGAGCAGCGGTGATTCTTCGCTACTGGTATGAATATTCCGAAGAGGAAATCAGCCAGGCGTTGCAATTGTCGGTCAGCGCTGTCAAGAGCCGGCTGCACCGCGCCCGATTAAAACTGGCACAGCGCCATCAGAACCAGCAAATTGCGCTTGCCGAAAGGATTCAGGATGAGTCACCAGCCTTATGAAACCTGGATACTCCAACATGAAACATTAACCACTACCCAAGCCGCCGAACTGGATCAACATCTGGTGAGCTGTTCAACCTGCCGACAGTTGAAACATAACTGGCACTCGGTTGAACGCCAACTGAGAGATATCCCTTTCGTTTCCGCACCGGCTAACTTTGCCGCCCGCTTCCAGTCCAGCCTGGAGATGCGCAAGGCGCAAGAACGACGCCGCCAGGTTCGAAATGCGCTATGGTTTCTGGGTGGATCATTTATCCTCATCAGTTTGTTTTTACTGGTTCGAACAGTAGTAGTGGTTACACCCGCCCGATTGATCGGAGAGATCATACATTTTATCGTCGAAGCCCCTCAGCGCTGGCTGGAACTTCGTTTTATTCTTTACTACTGGGGCAGCCAGATCCCTCCGGCAATCCTGATTATCAGTATATTGACAATCCTTGGCTGGACTCTCATCCTGGTCATAACCTGGTTGCTGACTTACCTGCGCATCTCCAATCAAGGAGCCACCAAATGAAAAAACTTCTCCAACTCTCCACCATTCTCATGACCCTCATTGTGCTTCTGGCGCTGCCGGGCACAGTGATGGCACAAAATCCCCCACCACAGCAGTTCAGTGGTGACCAGTTTGTAATTGGTGAAAATTTCACCCTGAGCGAAAACCAGGTACTGAATGGATCGCTGGTTATTGCAGGCGCAAATGCCACTATTCAGGAAGGCGCTCTGGTCAATGGTGATGTTGCAATGCTCGGCGGCAACCTGGATATCTCCGGCGAGATCAATGGCAATATCAGCGTCATTGGTAGCAACGTCAATTTGAGTAGTACAGCGGTCGTCCGCGGTAATATCCAAACCATTGGCGGGGTGGTTAACGGCGCAGATCAAGCCAGGGTTTATGGCAGCATCAACAATCTAAATCCACAGCGCCTGATGTTCAATCTCGACAACTTTGACTTCACACCTTCAATGAACCCGGTTCGCGCCATTGGTTCGTGGATCAGCGAAGTCCTTTCGAACCTGCTTCAAATCCTGGCAATGGCGGTCCTGGCGCTGATCGTCGGTCTGCTGATGCCACGCCCTCTATCGGTTATCAGTAAAACCATCTCCAATCAACCCGTGCTGAGTGGCGGTATTGGTCTGTTAACTATGATGGTTTCACCGTTGATTTTGATCATTCTGATCATCACAATCCTGCTTATTCCGGTCGCATTAATCGCGGTACTGGTGATGGCATTCGCGACCCTGCTCGGTTGGATTGCCGTGGGTTACCAGATCGGATTGCGGATTTCTGGACTGCTTAAGACGCAATGGGTGGATGCAGTAACAGCCGGTTTGGGAACCCTGATTCTCGGTGTAATTGTCTGGTTACTGGGTTATCTCTTCTGTCTGGGCGGTCTGGTTGCATTGCTGGTAATCAGCGTCGGTTTGGGCAGCATTATCCTGACCCAGTTTGGCAGCAAGCCTTACCCCCCTGCTTTGATGCCCGTCTATAACCCGGCTGCTCCACCAGCTGAGCCAATTGCATCGCCTCCCAGTACCGCTATCGAACCACCTGCTCAAGCTGAAACCAACGAATAAGGTTATCAATAATCATGAAAAGACTATTTTTCATTCTGCCAATCACCTTGCTACTGCTTTCTTCGCTGGCATGTTCTTTCACCATCAATCTACCCACGTCCTCGACCAGTGAAACCCAAAACCTGGCAATTCAAGAGACGGTTCCCGCCGACGTCGAGACGGTCAAGTTATCTATCGAGATGGGCGCTGGCGAATTGAATATTGAATCCGGCACAGATGCCCTGGTCGAAGGCGAAGTTCAATATAATATCCGCGACTGGAAACCCGAGATCATTCGGGACGGCGGCAATCTCATCCTACGTCAGGGACGCAAGGATAATTTGAATATCCCCAGCGGCGACGTAGTCAACCGTTGGAATCTCAAATTGGGCTCCTCCCTGCCACTGGATCTGAATATTACTACCGGTGCATACCGTGGCACACTGGATCTGACTGGTATTCCGGTCTCCAGTCTGGTAATTCAAGATGGCGCCAGCCAGGCAGAAGTACGTTTTGACCAACAAAATCCGATCAAGATGGAATCCCTCCGCTACCGCACGGGCGCATCCGAGGTCAGCCTGATTGGATTGGGAAATGCAAGCCCGGATTCCTTCTCCTTCGAGGGTGGTACCGGTTCGTACACACTGGATTTCTCCGGCAGCCTGCAGCAAGACATGTTCGCCAATATTACCGTCGGGGTAAGTTCGCTGAAAATAATCGTACCCGAAGGTGTACCGTCGCGGGTGGTCATCACCGGCGGGTTGAATAACGTCCAGCCGCGCGGTACCTGGCGGATCAGCAACAATGTTTACGAAACAGAAGGCAGCGGGTACAAACTGGAAATCAACCTGAAAATGGGGCTGGGCAATCTCGAGCTGGTGACAAAATAGGTTCACTCAGCGGCAGTCTTCGAACGCAAAGATCGTAACATTTTCTGCTGTGCGTATTGCGATCATACGCTCATCCGGCGACCATTTGCTTTCCTGAACGCCAGTCGGATCGATCGGTAAAACATATTTGGTGTTGTCTGAAAGGTCTCCCAGCCAGGCAACACCATTTCGATCCGTGAAAAAGACCTTTGCACTGTTTGGTGACCAGTTAGCATTACGCCAATTGCGGTTTGGCACCACACCCGGCTGATTGAGCAACACTTCCAAACTGGTATTCTCTTTCTGACGGGTTTCTTCCAACACGACCGATTGCCCGGTGCTCAGGTTATGCTCCACAAAGCGTACACAATCAATCCCGCACGTCTCACTCACCTGCAGCACCTGATCGCTGCGCCAACGAACGATTCCCTTGCGGCTGGCAAATTCATCCGTTACTGCTGTGGTATAGAGATCGACAATGCTGCCGTTGAGGACTGAATACACCATCACCGAGTAGTGGTTTTCCGCTGGACGGAAGGAGACAAAAGCAATTTGATCACCACCTGGCGACCAGGTCAGATCACCGTTCACCTTGATATCCTTGGTGCTTTGCTGCTCGCCGCTGGCTAAATCTAGAATGATCAAATCGCCTTCGTACCAGCCCCATGACCCATTCGGCGGTGAGACAAATGCCAGCTTTTCTTCGGTTGGTGCCCATGCCAGTAAATCACCCTGCTTGCGGTCGGTTTGGATGGATTTACCCTCACCCACAACACACGCCTGATTTGAGATCACTTGCAGCCCATCGCTCGCATCCGCAACGACCTGAACCGTGGGGGTAACCCCGGTGGTGTTTTCCTCTTCACGGATTGGTGAACAAGCTGCCAGCAGGAACACACTGGCAAGCACTACCATCATGCCCCACCGGTTGATAACGCCCTTAATCATCCACAACCTGAGATTCATTTCGAACCTTCGACACTCTTTGCAGTCCGGTACAAGCCCATCTTTTCGATCAGGGCATATACGGCGGGAAGTACATAATACCGGTAATGGCGTCCCTCTGCAATCCGCTGCCGAATTTCGGTTGCAGAGATATCCAACAGAGGCGCATGGATCATGTGAACCTTTGCGCTCAGCCCCGGAAGGGTCTCTTCCAGGTAAGTAAGATCGACCTGGTCGCCTGGACGACGCATCACGCCTAGCCCAGTAATCTCGGCGATCAACTCGCCTGGGCGGTACCATTCGGGCAAATCATGCAGCGAATCGCCCCCTACCAGGTACAGAATGTGGCTATCCAAGCCGTAATTTTGTTTCAACAGCCGTACAGTATCCAGCGCGTAGTGCGGCCCAGGACGGGTGATCTCGACCGGCGATAGTTCGAATAAGGGATTATCTGCGATTGCGGCTTGCAACAGCGCCAGACGCGCCGCCAATGGTGAAATCAGCTGCCCCTGTTTGTGTGGCGGGTCGGGTGTCAGTACCCACAACAGCCTGTCAAGGTGTAATTGTTCAATCGCCTCTGATGCAAGGATCAAATGCCCCACATGGGGCGGATCGAACGTGCCGCCAAACACGCCAATGTGCATCGGAATCAATCCTGCCATTCCAACTCATACTCGTCGCCGATATAGACCGTATCGCCTTCCTGAATGCCCATTTCGCGTAAACGATCCTCCACGCCGAGGCGTTCAATCAGGCGCTGGAAACGGCGCACAGAACCCTCGAACTCCCAATACGTCATCGCAGCGGCTCGCTCAATGGCTGCACCACTTACTTTAAAAGCACCATCAGGTGTGCGTGTGATCTCAAATTCACGGGGATCATCACCTGGGCGATAGACCGGTAAAGAGACTGCCGCCTCAGGTTGTGGGGTACTCTTCAGCAATTCGACACACTTCCACAACACATCGTTCAAACCTGTGCGCGCAACTGCCGATATGGCATATGGCTCGGCAACCCCTTTGGCTTGCAGCTGGCGGCGAATTTCCAACCAGCGATTCTCCACCTCCGGTAGATCGATTTTATTGAATGCCACAATCATCGGTTTTCGCGCCAGATCGGGATCGAATAAAGCCAGTTCGGCGTTGATCTGGCTGCAATCTGCCAACGGATCGGGGGACATACCGTCCAGCAGGTGGATCAAAACACGTGTACGCTGGATGTGACGCAGGAAAGTATCGCCCAATCCGACGCCTTGATGAGCGCCTTCAATCAAACCAGGAATATCCGCCAGGATCAGGCTGGTTTCGGTATCCAGGTCGGCAACCCCTAAATTAGGTTCCAGGGTTGTGAACGGGTAATCAGCAATCTTAGGCGTGGCATTGGTCACCGCTGCCAGGAAACTGGACTTACCTGCGTTGGGAACACCGACAATACCAACGTCAGCGATCAATTTCAGTTCCAGGCGCAAAGTGCGCTCTTCGGCTGGTTCACCTTTTTCAGCAATTCGCGGCGCCTGGTTACGAGGGCTGGCAAACCGGGCGTTGCCACGCCCGCCACGCCCGCCTTTACACACCACCAATCGTTGTCCGGGTTCAACCAGATCGCCGAGCAATTCGCCGTTGTCCGCGTCAAATATGACCGTTCCGGGCGGCACCGGTATAACCAGATCGTCGGCTGACTTGCCGGTCATGTTGTTCACGCCGCCTTTTTTGCCATCCGCAGCAGCAAATTTCCGTTGGTACCGGAAATTGACCAGCGTATTCAGCGTCGGAACAACCTCCAACACCACATCCCCGCCGCGACCCCCATCGCCCCCATCTGGTCCGCCACGGTTGACGTATTTTTCGCGGTGGAAATGGACAAAACCATCCCCCCCTTTCCCCGAACGGACGTTGATTACGGCTTCATCGATGAACATAACTGCTTTCTTGAGGGGGACAAAACCGGCAATCCAGTTTTGTCCCCCGTATGGATAGAACCCAAATTACTTCAAAAACCTGGCTTTCAGAACGTCTTCGAGCGTTGGCTGTCCAATCTCCTGAAGTTCGTAGCGAACCCGCTGCATCGGTTTGCGCACCTTGATCACACGATTCAGATCAATCGGCGTGGCAGAGATCACCAGATCGACGTTCGAGTTGTTGATAGTCTCCTCCAGATCGCGCATTTGCTCGTCGCCGTAACCCATTGCAGGCAGAATTGGACCGGTAGTAGTGTATTTTTGGTAGGTGGTCACAATCGAACCAACCGCAAAAGGACGCGGGTCGACGATTTCAGCAGCACCAAAGCGCCGCGCGGCAACCCAGCCGGCTCCATATGCCATCTCGCCATGCGTCAGAGTGGGTCCGTCTTCGATCACCAGCACCCGTTTACCGCGAATCTCTTCCGGGTTATCGACAAACAGAGGTGATGCGCCTTCAATCACTACCGCGTTTGGGTTGAGCGCCGCAATACTCTCGCGTACCGCAATAACCGCTTCCGGATTGGCTGTATCGACTTTGTTGATCACAAATACATCGGCGCGGCGAACATTCGTCTCACCAGGATGGTAGCGCACTTCGTGTCCGGGGCGGTGTGGGTCGGCAACCACAATTGCCAGGTCATCCTTGTAGAATGGAAAGTCATTGTTGCCACCATCCCACAGAATGATATCCACTTCCTGTTCCGCCTGACGAAGGATCTTTTCATAATCCACGCCAGCGTAAACAATTACACCATTGTCAAGATGCGGTTCGTATTCTTCGCGCTCCTCGATGGTACATTCATGCTTATCCAGATCACTGTAATCGGCAAAGCGTTGCACCGCCTGCTTCACCAAGTCGCCGTAAGGCATTGGGTGGCGAATGGCTGCCACTTTGAAACCCAGATTGATGAGGATTTTGGAAACCCGGCGGGTGGTCTGGCTTTTACCAGAGCCAGTGCGCACAGCGCAAACCGAGACCACTGGTTTGCTGGATTTGATCTGGGTATCGCGCACACCCATCAAACGGAAGTCCGCACCGGCAGCCAACACCTGCGAGGCTTTATGCATCACGTATTCATGGGAAACGTCACTATAAGCGAAAACCACCTGGTCTGCACCGAGATCGTGGATCAGGTTAACCAATTCACTTTCAGGGTAAATCGGAATCCCCTCCGGGTACAGGCTGCCAGCCAGTTCCGCCGGATAGCGGCGACCTTCGATATTCGGAATCTGGGTTGCAGTGAACGCCACCACCTGATACTCCGAATTGTCGCGGAAAAAGACATTGAAATTATGGAAGTCTCTCCCCGCTGCGCCCATAATAATCGTACGGATGGTCATAATTTGGTTCTCCTTTGAATGTGAATAAGATTGATCATCTGTTCACATCGCTTGTGGGGCTGTGATGCCCAGCAAAGCCAGGCTATTGGCAATTGCCTGGCGGGTTGCAGCAGTAAGGCGCAGGCGAAAACTGCGCATTGGCTCTTCGGATTGAAGAACCGGACATTGAGTGTAGAAATCATTAAAGGCTTTCGCCAGTTCGTAAGCATAAGTGGCGAGCCATAGCGGTCGCATTTCGCTGGCAGAGCGCAGCACTTCAACTGGGAAACGGGAGATCAGATTGATCAATTCCACTTCCGCGGTGGTCAGCGCATATTCCGCTTTCGCGCTGGTCGGCAATTCCTGGTTGAGCTTACGTAAAATACTGCCTGACCGTACGTACGCATATTGGATATATGGCGCCGCCTGTCCATTGAAATCCAATGCGGATTCCCAGTCAAAGGTGACTACCTTGGTATTTTCACGCGCCAGCATCGGGTACTTGATCGCCCCAACCCCAACGGCTGCCGCAATGTTCTGCTTGACGTCCTCCGGCAAATCCGGGTTTTTCTCGCGCACCACGTCCAGAGCACGGCTGATCGCTTCGCGAATCAGATCTTCTAAGAGAACAACTGTTCCCTCGCGGGATGCCATCACCACGTTCCCAGGCAGGTTGACCAGTTCGTACGGAATATGCTGGCACAGGGCTGCTTTTTCAAATCCGGCAATCTCCATCGTCTTGAAAACTTGCTGGAAATGCAGCGACTGTCGTACATCCACAACATAATATGAATGGGTCAAATCGGGATAGTCACTAAATTTTTGCCGCACCAACGCCAGGTCCTCCGTGGCGTACAGCGCCGTATTGTCCGAGCGTAACACGACCAGAACACGGTACTTTTCGTTTTGTAGACCGAGCAATTCATCCAGTTTGACCACCACCGCACCTTCCGGGCGCTCATCACTGGCAATGCCGCGGGCAATCAGTTCATTGACGATCTGTTTGCCGGGTTGCTCCATCTGGCTGTTGAAATAATACACATCAAAATGAATATCCAGTTGTCGGTAGATATCTTTGAATCCTTCCAGCGACCACTGGCGGGTTTCCTCCCATAATTTCACTACTTGCGGGTCACGTTGATCCCAGCGCGCGTATAACGCACGCAGTTCACTTTCCAAAGCTGGATTCTCCTCTAAACGTCGGCTGGCTTCGGCATAGACATCACCCATCCAGCGGGTAATATCCCGCGTGGGTTTCTCGCCAGCATGAAAGTTCATGTAGCACCACAGCCACTTGATAACGTGCAGCCCCATATCACCGGGGTAGTTTGCCCGCACCACATCGAAACCGGCAAAGGCAAGGATACGGCTAAGCACATCCCCCAGAATGGCACTCCGCAGGTGCCCCACGTGCATCGCTTTATGGGTGTTGGGCTGGGAAAATTCCACCATCACCCGTTCATTACGGGATTTTGCCTTTCCAAACCGGCTGCCTTGCTCGAGAACCGTGTTAACCACCTGTTCAGCATACAGACTCTGTTGAAAATACAGGTTGAGATAACCGTTAACCGCTTCCACCTTCTCAAATCCAGGCGGCGTACCCAGTGTTTCAGCTATCTGCGTGGCAAGCTCAGCCGCGCGCGCATTGACATTGATTTTCTTACCCTGGCGCGCTTCCTGTGCTGCCAGTTGAAAGAACGAAGTGGAAATTCCCCAGTGCCCACTGAATGGTATCCATTTCCACTGGATCACACATTCCGGCAGCTGGTTTTGCTGGCAAAATTGCCGGATATCTTCTTCAATGCGCTGTTTTTCCAGTTCAAACATGCCTTAGACCCTGTGTTTCATCATCTTCCAGCCATACCAAGTGACGATTATATCATGCCCGCAACCGGGCTAAAAAAGCAAAAGCGGGAGTTGACCTCCCGCTGCAGGTTAAGAAACGAACATCGCAAAAATTATTCGCTCAGAGAAGCCAGGCGCTTCATCAGGCGGCTCTTGCGGCGGGCAGCATTATTCTTATGGATGACGCCTTTTTCGGCAGCTTTATCCAGCGCTTTGACAGCCAAAACAACTGCTTCGCGGGTTTCTTCATTGACCTCGCCAGTAGTAACCAAAGTGAGGCGGGCTTTGTTGACCGCTTTGCGGGCTGCGCCACGGAAAAAGCGGTTGCGCAAACGACGGCGTTCATTCTGCTTATTGCGCTTGATTTGGGACTTGATGTTTGCCAAATTACTTCCTCCAAAAGTTCATTCAACCAGTTGCGACCTCCTATTTTACCCGACCAACCTTATTTTGTCTAGGAATCCGTGTTAGGTCACATAAAATGTTACTGGAGTAAGATGGATAGCTCAAAAGAAAATGTTATACCGGAGCTAACCATGTCCGAAACAGAGCCCATGACCATCAACGAAAGACGGAAGTACATGCACAAGATGTGGGACCGCTACAGGAAAGCGGGTCGCAAAGGAAAAGGCTATTTACTGGATGAAATGGAGCAGGTGACCGGCATGCATCGCAAGTCATTGATCCGCATCCTGACCGGGCGGTTATCGCGCAAGAAACGCAGCAGAGAACGCGGGGTGACCTATGGGGCTGCGGTGCTGGATGCTGTCCAGGTGATTGCGCGCAGCCCGGATTATCCCTGTGCGGAACGGCTCAAGCCCAACCTGGTCTGGATGGCGTAGCATTTGACCCGGCACAAGGAACTGCGGCCTGAACTGGACACCCTGAAAAAGCTGGAACAAATCAGCGTATCCACCCTGAAACGGATGCTCAAACGGGTTGGGCGAGCTGAACCGAAATTGGCCTATCGCAAGCCACCGCGAACCCAGCGCAACCACTTGCGCAAAGCGTATCCCATGCGCCGCATCCCCTGGGACATTCCCACCCCCGGCCACTTTGAGGTTGACCTGGTGGTACACAGCGGCGAGGATTCCGCGGGAGAATTTATCCATACCATCCAAATGGTGGATGTCTATAGCGGTTGGAGTGAAATCGAGGCGGCTTATGGACGCAGCTATAAAGCCATGCGGGACGGCTTCCAGACCATCCTGAACCGGCTGCCCTTTCCGATCCTGGAACTTCACCCGGACAACGGCTCAGAGTTTTTCAACCGCCATCTGCTGCACTTCTGGCAGCGGCATATCGTCCAACTGGACCTTTCCCGCTCCCGACCCTACCACAAGAATGACAATCACTTTGTGGAGGAAAACAATCACAGCCTGATCCGGGCCTATGTCGGCCACGGCCGCTTAGACCGCCTGGAACAGCTCACCATCCTCCGCCAGCTCTATCAACTGCTGTGGCTGTACCATAATTTCTTTCAGCCAGTGTTGCGTACCCGCGAAAAGGTTTTCTCAGATGCTCACTACTATAAGCGCATCTTTGATCCTGCCAACCCCCCTTTCGACCGCCTGTGCGAGACCATCTCCCTGCCATCCTCCACCCTGGCTAAGCTGCGTCAGCTCCGCGACCACACCAATCCCGTTCACCTGCGCAACCGCATCGAGGACCTGATCACCCAGCTTTGGGCTGCCATCTCGGATCGCCCTGCAGCACCGGTCAATGTCCTCCATACCCTCAGAAAGGAGCACGGTACTTCGGTAACATTTTCGTTTGAACCAACAACTCAATTTCGGTAACATTATCTTTTGACTTGACAGGGGGAATCCGCGCAGAAAATAGATTTCGAATCACCCATACCAGCGTGCAGTTTGAGTAGTGGTTGACAGAAACAGGCAGCGCGACTCCAACCCGGCAGTGCGGAAAGCGGACTGCATCGCCTCGGCAACCACTTCGGCATTATCATCTGCGAAGGCAAACACACTAGGTCCGGCACCCGAAAGCGCAGCCGGGCAACCCATACGCTGGGCTGCCTGAATGGCTTCCGCCGCGCCAGGAATTAAGTTCAGACGCTGGGGTTGGTGCAGGCGATCTTCCATTACCCGTTGCAACAATTTGCGGTCGCCTTCACGCAAGGCTTCAACCACAAGCGCGGTTCGCCCTAGGTTGAAGACCGCATCTGCCCGGTTGATTGGATCAGGCAGCACAGCCCGCGCCGTGCTGGTCGAAAGTGCAAGACGGGGCAGGACAACCACCAGGTTGGCGGATTGAATTGGGATGGACTTAACCAGCGGTGGGTTTGTTTCTACAGCGACCACCACCAGTCCGCCGAATAATGCTGCGGCAGCGTTGTCAGCGTGTCCTTCGACCTCCATAGCCAGGCGTAATATGTCCAGCCGGCTGAGTGGTTGCCCAAGGAAAAAATTGGCTGCCAGCAGTCCGCTCAAAACGGCTGCAGCACTGGAGCCCAGCCCGGACCCCAATGGAATCAAGTTGTTGCATTCGATATGAAGATCACGCGGCATGGTTGCTTCACGGCGCACGTACAGCGCCGTGAAACCCTGCACCACCAGGTTACCGGTATCCCGTGGTAAAACATCACTTCCTTCACCGATCACGGTAACTTGTATCCCGTCCCCACCCAGCCGAAAGGAGGTGGTATTCCACAAATCCAACGCCAGCCCTAAGCAATCAAACCCTGGACCAAGGTTTGCACTGGTGGCTGGTACGCCAACAATGACCTCGCTCATGGTGAATCCTCTCCCAAAATAAGCCCCTCAAGGATGGAAAAGCGCGGCTGGATGATTTGCGGGTGAGTGAACTGTTTGACGATGATGTCCGCATCCTTGAGACCATGCCCAGTGCATACAGCCACAACCCGCTTCCCTCGCAGATCGATCCGTTGATGTTCGATTTGTTGCCATAATCCAGCCAGTCCGGCAGCCGAAGCCGGCTCGACCCACACACCATGCGCAGCCAGCCGCCGTTGCATGTGTAGAATCTGTTCGTCACTGACTGCAATGATTTGCCCACCGGATTCTTCCGCTGCCTGCAGTGCCTGCTCGCCGCGCGCCGGTTTACCAATGCGAATCGCGGTTGCCACAGTTTCCGGGTGCTCGATTGCGTGACCTAGTACCAACGGCGCGGAGCCTGCTGCCTGCACACCAAGTAGTTGCGGCAACCCGCTGCTCTTAAGATGATCGTACTGTCGGAAACCGATCCAGTAAGAGGTGATGTTTCCAGCATTACCCACCGGCAGGCACAGCCAGTCCGGCGCGGTGCCCAAACGGTCGCAGATCTCAAAAGCCGCTGTTTTTTGACCCTCGATACGATAAGGGTTGAGTGAATTAACCAGTGCTATTGGGTGGCGTTGACTGATCTCAACCACCAGGTCAAGCGCATCATCAAATGAACCCTCAATCTGAATTACCTTGGCACCGTAGGCGATTGCGCCTGCCAGTTTGCCCGCTGCCACTTTGCCCTGCGGAATGATTACAATCGATCGCAGCCCCGAACGGGCAGCATAGGCTGCCGCAGAGGCAGCAGTATTACCCGTGGATGCGCAGATTACCGCGTTTGCGCCCCTACCTATCGCCTCGCTGATCGCTACAGTCATTCCCCGATCCTTGAAGGAACCGGTTGGGTTCAGTCCTTCGAACTTAACCCATAAGTCGAACCCCCCGCCCATTTCGTGCGCCAGCCCGGGCATCGGGATCAGCGGCGTATTACCTTCCAACAAGGAAACTGGTAGATGATAATCTGGAAGATCGAGCAATTCTCGATAACGATGGATGACCCCATTGTATTCGTTCACATAGCCCTCGCCTGAAAGGATGATATATATTATATATCCAGCGGGGACGACTCAAATCGTCCCCGCTGGTATTCCGTGCAATTTTCGGCAATACAGAGGATTATTTATCCGCCAGGGCTGCCACCCCTGGCAATTCCAACCCTTCCAACATCTCCAGGGATGCACCCCCGCCCGTCGAAATATGTGTAATTTTATCCGCCAGCCCGGACTGGTTGATAGCAGCCACCGACTCACCGCCGCCAATCACGCTAATAGCCCCCGATTCCGCCACCGCTTTTGCTACGCCGTACGTGCCGGCAGCAAATTTTGGGAATTCAAATACACCCATCGGGCCATTCCACACCACCGTACCCGCACTAGCGATCACTTTGGCGTAAGCTGTCACGGTTTCGGGTCCAATATCCAGAATGCGCCAGCCATCGGGTACCGCGCCGGTTTGCATGATTTTGGAATCGGCTTCTGCATCGAACTTATCTGCTAAAACCACATCGACCGGTAGACGAATCTTGCCCTGCCCCTCCAACAGCAACTGGCGGGCGGTCTCCAGTGATTCTTCTTCGACCAGCGAGTCACCCATCGGATAGCCCTGCGCCTTGAAGAAGGTATTTGCCATACCGCCCCCAATTAAGATTGCATCTGCCTTTTGGAGCAGGTTCTTGATCACGCCAATTTTATCGCTAATTTTTGCCCCACCCAAAATGGCAACGAACGGCCGCTTGGGGTTATCAATTGCCTGCCCCAGGTACTGAATTTCCTTTTCGAGCAGGAAACCCGCTACTGCCGGTAAATACGCCGCAATTCCCGCTGTTGACGCGTGGGCGCGATGGGCGGTTCCAAAGGCATCGTTGACATATATATCCGCCAGCTTTGCCAGTCCTTTGGACATCCCCTCATCATTCTTTTCTTCTTCTGGGTGGAAGCGAGTGTTTTCCAGCACCAACACTTCGCCAGGTTTGAGCGCTGCTGCTGCGGATTCGGCTGCCGGACCTATGCAATCCTCGACAAAATGAACCGGCTTACCCAGCAAATTCGACAGATGATCCGCCACTGGTTTGAGCGAATACTTGGCTTCCGGACCGCCTTTGGGTCGTCCCAGGTGAGATGCCAGTAAAACCGCTGCGCCCTGATCCAAAAGATAGAGGATGGTGGGCAGCGCAGCGCGGATTCGGGTATCGTCTCCTACTACGCCATCCTTGACCGGCACATTGAAATCCACCCGCACAAAGACCCGTTTCCCTTTGACATCGATATCTCGTACTGATTTTTTATTGAACATACCAGCCTCCCATGAGGAAATGCAAACGCAGTCAGCGCCGCACTGGCGCTGACTGCCTCGAGGTTCGGATTAAAGGGATTTTGCCATCAGCGCTGCAAGGTCGGCCGTGCGGCAGGAATAACCCCATTCATTGTCATACCAGGTAACAACCTTGACCAGATTGCCTCCCATCACCATATTAGAAGGCAGGTCAACGATCGAAGAACGCGGATCACCCTTGAAGTCCATCGAGACCAGCGGGTCGCTGTATGCGCCGGTGGTCACGCCCAGGATGCCTTTCATTTTTCCATTAGCGGCTTCCATGAAAAAGCCATTCAATTCATCCTTCGTAGTAGATTTTTCGACCGTCGCCACAAAATCGACGATCGAAACGGTGGGTGTGGGCACCCGCAAGGCGTAACCGTCAAACTTGCCCTTTAGTTCCGGAATGACCAGCGCAACCGCCTTGGCAGCTCCGGTAGTGGTGGGGATAATGTTCAATCCGGCAGCCCGCGAGCGGCGCATTTCTTTCTTGTGCCCCTGGTCAAGGATCACCTGATCATTCGTGTACGAGTGAATGGTGGTCATCACCGCCGAGACGATGTGCAAATTGTCATGAACCACCTTGGCTGCCGGTGCGAGGCAGTTGGTCGTGCAGGATGCATTCGAGATAACATGGTGCTTGGCTGGATCATACTTATCATCATTGACCCCCAGCACAATCGTCAGATCCTCGTTTTTTGCCGGCGCACTGATGATGACTTTCTTTGCTCCGCCCGCATCGATATGCACCCGGGCGCCGGGCTTTCCCTTGGCAGGATCACCAACCGCATCGGTGAACACACCGGTCGATTCAACGACGATATCAACCCCCAGGTCTTTCCAGGGCAGTTTGGCGGGATCTTTTTCGGCATAGGTCTTAACCGTTTTGCCATTGATGACCAGATCCGAGCCAACGACTTCCACTTTGCCAGGGAAAATTCCGTAGTTCGAGTCGTACTTAAACAAATGGGCGTTCTGCTGTGCATCAAACAAATCGTTTACAGCCACCACTTCCAGTTCATTCGGGTACATTTCCATGATGGCTTTGAGAACCTGGCGGCCAATTCGCCCGAAACCATTGATACCAACTTTTACTGTCATGTTAAACCTCCTCGTTCTTTGAAAAAAGTGTTTAGCCCTATGCCTCGAGTTTTCCAACCAGCATGGGGTCGTCTTCGCGTTGGAACAGAGGACCTGTTCGGTCATAGAACAGGTCCATGATGACCCTGGCAAGCTTCCTCGAATCATGCCGCCAGGGTTGTACTTCGTCCAATAAATCAGCGCAGTAAACCGGGTACTGCTCGTCCAATCGCTCGTCAGGCAACACAGCCTTGACGTTGTTCGGTAATTGGTGGGGTTCGCGATTGTTGCAGATTACCAAATCAAAAATGCGGCCGCCCAAGTGTTTTTCGATTGCCTGGACATGATCGAGACAATCGAAATCATCGGTTTCTCCAGGTTGGGTTGCCACATTGCAGATGAAAAATTTGTACGCCCGGCTGGCGCGCACTGCTGCAGCGATATCCGGTACCAACAAGTTAGGCAAGATGCTGGTAAATAGGCTACCCGGACCGATGATGATCAGGTCGGCATTTAATATTGCCTGCAATGCCAGCGGATAAGCTTCCGGGTTGGGTGGCTCAAGCCAAACGCGCTTAACCTTGCCGGGCGTGGTAGGAATATTGCTTTCCCCACGCACACGGATATCGCCCTTACCCTCCGGTGATTGTAAATCCGCCACCAGACGCAGATCATGCAACGAAGAAGGCATCACCCTGCCACGCACAGCCAGTACCCGACCCGACTCAACCACCGCTTGCTCGAAGCTGCCGGTGATATCCGCCATGGCAGAGATGAACAGGTTGCCGAGACTGTGTCCATTAACGCCAGCGCTTTCGTTAAAACGGTATTGAAACATTTGGGTCAGTAAAGCTTCGTCATCGGATAGGGCTGCCAGGCAGTTGCGAATATCTCCCGGCGGGAGTATGCCCAGGTTGCGCCGCAGCACGCCGGAAGAACCGCCATCATCGGCAACCGTCACAATGGCAGTCAGATTGTGGGTGTGCTCCTTTAGACCGCGTAAAAGCGAGGACAGCCCATTTCCCCCACCAATTGCCACCACCCGCGGACCACGTTCCTTGCGTCGGTAGCTGCTAACCGTATCAACAATTGGCTTTCCGGGACGCATAAAGGGCTGTAAAAGCGAGCGATTGAAGCCAATCACACTGTATAAAACCAGCACAACTCCCAACAAGGTGAATATCAAGACGCGCACCCCCCTGCCCAGTCCTTGCAGTGATAACAGAGCAAGTACTGGCTGCCAGCCCTCGGGTGCATTGCGGTAAATGTCCAGTGCCAACATGGTCAAGCCCAACGCGATCAGCGTGGTACCAATCAATAATGGCAACAGCCAGCGCTTTACCCCAATACCCGGAGCCAACCAGCGCAATTCCTGCCTGGTTTTCTGGACGAGTTGCTTAAACCACTGCTGTTTTTCAGACTGCATACCACATCTATTTATAATCGCCTTTTCACCCCCCGTCAACTGCCAAAGCAGTTAATCAGTCAAATTCCCCTTATCTCTTATGCTATAATTTGCACCATGAAAAACGTGATCGTAGCTGATGTAGGCGGGACTCAGATCCGTGTCGCTGTTTTTTCCCCCGGCAAACTTCAACCAATCGGTATAAAAAAAATTCGCACTCGTGAAAAAGATCAATCACCGCTGGATCGCTTGATTGACCTGATAAGAGATGTGTGGCAGATCGCAGGCGAGGTGCAGGCCATCACGGTTGCCGTTCCTGGCTTTTTAGACTCGGCAAACGGGGTGATCCTGGATGCCAATAATATCCCCGGTTGGGTCAATTTTCCAATCCGCAACCTGTTAAGGGAACATTTTCCCGTCCCAATTCTGATTGGCAACGATGCCAACCTGGCAGCGCTGGGTGAATGGAAATACGGAGCCGGCAAAGGGCATCACAATCTGCTTTATTTGACCATCAGCACCGGGATCGGCGGCGGCGCTATCCTTAACGATCAATTGTTGCTCGGCGCACGCGGTTTGGCGGCAGAATTTGGGCATGTAACTGTCATTCCCGAAGGCCCACTGTGCAGTTGCGGCCAACGCGGACACCTGGAAGCGGTTGCCTCCGGCACAGCCATCGCCCGCTTTGTTTCAGAAAAGATGGCTCTTGGTTATCCTTCATTACTCAACAAGAATCATAGCCCCAGCGCTGCGGATGTCAGCCAGGCAGCAGCACTGGGGGATGAACTTGCCCTCAAAGCCATGTCACGCGCCGGTACCTATATTGGGTATGCCATTGCCGATTTTCTACACCTGTTCAATCCATCCATCGTTATCCTGGGAGGCGGCGTTTCCAGCGCCGGTACACTGCTGATCGAACCGCTTCGGACCGCATTGCCCGAGCGCATCATGGACCGCGGTTATTTGCAAGACCTGACCATCACCACCGCCCAATTGGGGGACAACGCCGGGCTGATCGGCGCGCTGGCGCTCGCTGAAAGCAGCGCAGATCCGTAGCGACACAGTCAATTTTGACAACCCTTCGTCCAACTCTGTTGTTCTGACGACAGCCGCTTTGCTATAATCGTTCAAAGAAAGCAGCAATCCTGCCATCCAACTTTTCTCCAACACTTGTCACCTCATATAATCTTGCTATGGAGGATCTATGTTAAAAACCAAACTCCCCGGACCGAAAGCGCGCGAGTGGATCAAACGCGACAAAGCGGTTATCTCTCCTTCCTATCCACGGGGTTATCCCTTTGTCATGGATCGCGGGCGCGGCGTTGAAGTCTGGGATGTGGACGGACATCGTTTTCTGGATTTTTCTGCCGGTATTGCTGTCGTTTCGACCGGACATTCCCATCCTCAGGTGGTCAAAGCACTTCAAGAGCAGGCTGAAAAGTTTATCCATATTTCCTCGGATTTCTACCACCAAAAATGGATCGAACTGGCAGAGACCATTAACCGCATTGCACCATTCGAGGAAGAGGCAGTCAGTTTTATGACCAATTCCGGAACGGAGAGTATCGAAGCAGCCATCAAACTGGCTCGCTATTACACCCACCGGTCGGAGTTCATCGGTTTTCTGGGCGGCTTCCATGGCCGCACCATGGGCGCAGTCACCTTTACCGCCAGTAAAGCTTCCTATCATCGCGGATTTTTTCCGCTGCTTTCTGGCGTGGTGCACGCTCCATTTCCTGATCCGTACAGGCCCGTTCTGGCAAGTCGCGCCTGTGAAGATTACGGTGAAACAGTGGTTCGTTACATCGAAGAAGAAATTCTTGGGCGCATCCTGCCCTCCGATTCGGTTGCCGGTATTCTGGTGGAGCCAATTCAAGGTGAAGGCGGTTACATCGTCCCACCCACAGGCTTCTTCCCCGCACTACGCCGTCTGTGCGACCGCCACGGCATCCTGCTAATTGCTGACGAAGTTCAATCCGGGGTTGGGCGCACCGGCAAGTGGTGGGGCATCGAAAACTTTGGCGTCGAGCCGGATATATTCTGCGTTGCCAAAGGCATTGCCTCAGGTATGCCATTGGGCATGATGGTGGCACGCAAATCGATCGTCACCTGGCCCAAGGGTTCCCACGGTAATACCTATGGAGGCAATCCATTGTCGTGCTCGGCAGCCCTTGCAACCCTCAACCTGATTGAAAACGGGATGATGGATAATGCGCTGCAGGTGGGTGAATTTGCCCTGCGTAAGTTGCGTGCCATGCAGGAAAATCACCCCAGTATGGGTGATGTACGCGGACTTGGCTTGATGTTGGGCATCGAATTTGTCTACGACCGGCAAACCCGTGTGCATGCCGATGACCTGCGCGACCGGATCGTTGACCTCGCATTCGAAAAAGGTTTGTTAACTCTCGGCGCCGGACGCAACGTCATCCGCATTTCGCCGCCACTGAACATCTCAACCGCGGAGATGGAGGAAGGGCTAGCAATACTCGATCAAGCCATATATCAGGCTGAACAGGAATTACTCCCCATCCATCAAACAGCGTTACAGCCCTGCTGAAAAGGCTTCTACCATGTTGCTGCCCGATTTCCGTGTTCGCCAACGAGATTACCTGCTGGAAATCTCGCGCGCCCTGACCCAGGAACTCGACCTTGAAAAATTACTTGGACGCATTTTGATCATCTCGATAGAAATGCTCGCCGGGCAAGCCGGGTTGATCGCCCTGCGCGGCGAGCGCGGCAATTGGACTGTACCAGTCTCCCATAACCTGCCGGCTCCATTTTTACGCTACCTTGCTCCCTTCCTTGACCAGATCGCCGAAGATACCCCGCCGGATCAATTCGAACTACTGGAAATTAACCGCCGCCTGCGGGAGCTGGCGCGCATGGCAAGTATGGGGTTACTAAATGGCGTCGTCCTGCCACTGGTTGCGCGGGATAGTGTGGTCGGCGTGATTTTCATATTCCGATCCTATACTGACAATTTTTCGACCAATGACCGTGCCTTGCTACGCAGTTTTGCCGATCAGGCAGCCATTGCCGTGCAGAATGCCCAGTTGTATACCCAATCGGTACGCAGCCGGCAGCGATTGGATGCGCTGCTCGACTCGACCCCGGATGGCATCCTGATCCTTGCACCCGACCTGACCATCGAACGCCACAATCCGGCAGTCGAACGCATGTTGAATCTTGGCAATGTGCCCCTCTTTGGTAAACCCCACGAAGAAGTCATCCGCTGGGCTAAACCACCCGGCGATATCACCCTTGAAGAAGCCGTTGCAGGCGGTTGGCCGCTGACACCACATGCCCACCTGTACGTGGAAGGCGATTTGAAGCGCGGCGATTCGCTCCCGCCCCTGCCAGTCGGCATTACCTACGCCCCCCTGATTTCGGACGGCATCCTGCTCAACATCATAGCCACCCTGCGTGATATCACCCGCTTCCGCGAGGCAGATGAATTGAAATCCACCTTCATTTCCATTATCTCGCACGAACTCAAGACCCCATTGGCATTGATCAAAGGCTATGTCAGCACCCTGCGCCGGGAGGACGCCCGTTGGAATCGCGACATAGTGAACGAAAGCCTGGCAATCATCGAGGAGGAAACCGACCGCCTTGACCTGCTGGTCGAAAATCTGCTGGATGCCTCCCGCCTGCAAGCCGGCGGAATGGCGCTCAAGCGCTCAGACGTCAACCTCCCCGACCTGGCGCGCCGCACTGCCGAACGCATGCAAACCCAGACCAGCCGTCACACGATCATCACCGATTTTCCCCCAGATTTTCCGGTCATTCTGGCTGACGAAAACCGGCTGCGTCAGGTACTTGCAAATTTGATCTCCAATTCCATTAAATATGCCGCTGAAGGTGAGATCCACATCAGCGGACAGATTCGCGCCGATATTGTGATCCTGTGCGTCAGTGACCAGGGACCCGGCATCGCTCCAGATGATATACCGCATATCTTCGACCGCTTCTACCGCTCGCCCCAGGCAATCCGCCAGACAAAGGGCGCCGGGCTGGGGCTGTACTTGACCCGCGCCATCATCGAAGCCCACGGTGGCAAGATCTGGGTCGATCCGGAGACCGGCAAAGGAGCTCGTATCTGCTTCTCCCTGCCGCGCACCGAGGACACCGCTGCGCAATAGTGGTATAATCGCATCTGTTCTTCGTTTCGTAATTCGCTGGGGCGAGGATTTCTCGTCCCAGAATTTTTAGATGATGACAGAATGTGAGATCTCGTATGTCTAAAATTCAAACCCAGTGTCCCCGCTGTAAAAGTCCCGTGATCGCGGATGTCGAGCAGGTTTTTGATTTGAATGTGAACCCGCAAGCCAAGCAGAGACTGTTAAGCGGGCAGGTTAATGTCATCCACTGTCAGACTTGCGGCTACGAGGGGATGCTCGGAACACCGATGGTTTACCACGATCCGCAAAAAGAACTCCTTCTGACTTTTGTTCCATCCGAAATGGGGCTGCCGGTCAATGAGCAGGAACGTTTGCTGGGACCATTAATCAACCAGGTGGTCAACCAGCTCCCGCTCGAAAAACGCAAAGCCTACCTGCTGCGTCCGCAAACCATGCTAACCTTCCAGACAATGATTGAGCGTATCCTCGAAGCAGACGGCATAACCCGCCAAATGATTGATGACCAGCAAAAACGGCTTAACCTGCTTCAACGCATTCTCTCGACGCCACAAGCCGAATCGCGACTGGAGATCATCAAACAGGAAGAAGCGCTCATCGACAGCAGTATGTTTTCGATTATTACCCGCCTGATTGAAAGTGCATTGGCGCAAGGTGATGAACGCGGTGCGCGGGTTCTTTCCGCCATACAAAAAGAGCTGTTGGATAATACCCAAGTAGGCAATGAGATCAAAGCACAATCCGAGGAAGCGCAGGCAGCGGTACAAATGCTTCAGGACGCCGTCCAACAAGGGTTTACCCGTGAAAAACTGCTTGAGGTTTTAATCAAGGCAGCCAGGAGCGACGTTCAGCTGAGTACGATCGTTTCGATGGCGCGCAACGGGATGGATTATCAATTTTTCCAACTCTTGAGTGAGAAAATCGATACTGCGCAAGGTGAGGAAAAACCCCAGCTTGAGACCCTGCGACAGAAACTGCTCGAATACACCCGAAAAATTGACGAACAGGTTCAGCTGCACCTCGAAGACAGCCGTCAGATGCTCAATCAAATCCTCGCGGCGGAAGATATCGAAACCGCCGCCCAGGAACATCTGCCTGAACTGGATGAGTATTTCATGGAAGTGTTGCAGCAGGAATTGAGCACAGCCCGTTCCAATGCCGACCTGGAGCGGATTGCCCGGTTGCAAAAAGTCAATGGCGTGATCGAGAAAGCATCAGCGCCGCCGCCGGAAATCGCCTTGATCGAGCAGCTGCTTGAAGCACCTTCCTACGATGAACGCATGAAGATGCTTCAGGAAAAATCCGAAGTGGTTACACCCGAATTTGTGCAAATTCTCTCCACGCTCATTTCCCAAAGCGAAGGACAGCAACCACCGGAAGTCGTCAGCCAGTTGAAGGAGATTTATCGCATTGCACTACGGGTTTCGATGATGTCAGCGCTAAAGCAATAGCTCGGCGGGCGAATCCCACACAATCCGCTGTTGGCTTTGCCACATACGCGCATATCTACCGCCTGCTTCCAGCAGGCGGTGATGCTTTCCGCGCTCGATCACTCGTCCATCTTGAAGAACGATGATTTCGTCCATCATCTCCATCGCGGTCAACCGATGGGTGATCCATAGAACACCACTTCTCGCAAACAGATTAAAAATACTGTTCAGAACCTGACGTTCCGTATGCGCATCCAGTGATCCGCTTGGCTCGTCGAGTAGTACAAACGGTCGTGGACGCAGTAGGGCGCGGGCAATTGCCAGCCGTTGGCGCTCACCACCGCTCAGCCATTGCCCATGCTCGCCAATCCAAGTATCCAAACCATCCGGCAAGTTGTTCACGAAGGCTTCAAGTCCCGCCTGTTGAACAGCATGGACTAATTCAGCATTGCCCGCTGCCGGATTAGCCAGAAGCAGATTTTGACGCAAGGTTGCATTGAACAGGTAAGGCACAGCAGAAATCACCGTGAACAGCTGGCGAGTGTCTTCCACGCAAAGCAATGATAACTCGACACCATCCACCTGAATACTGCCGCAAGGATATTCCCAAAAACGCAGCAATAGATTGAGCAAAGTTGTCTTCCCGGCACCGCTGGTACCCACCAGCGCAATGCGTGTACCGGTATGAAGTTCCAGGTTCAGGTCGTACAAAGCTGGTTCTGCCTGGTCAGGGTAATGAAAGGTGAGCCCGCGTACCACAAGCCGATTCGCGTTTTGCGGCGGAGGCACAGCTTGCGCCGGGTCGTGGATATCAGCTTGTTCGTCCGCCAGAGCAAACAGGCGCTCGGCAGCTGCCAGACTGGTTTGCAGCAGCTGGGCAGCTTGCGGTAAGGGTGTAACTACTTCGAAACTCGCCAGGGTGATCACCACCAGAACAGCCAGTGAGTAACCCTCCAGACGATTTTGACTGACCAGCGGAACCGCCAGCCAGACAACAGCCAGTAAAGTCAGGTGGGTGCACCAGACCATCAAAGCATTCAACACAGCATTTCCCCACACTAGGCTGCGCTGTGCTGTACTTGTTGCTTGAATTAATTCTCTTAATTTCCCACACCATACTCCCAAGTGATTGAATGAGGTCAGGTCGCCCATACCTTGCAAGCC
Organism: Bellilinea sp.; assembly: GCA_034411135.1. Classification (GTDB taxonomy): domain Bacteria; phylum Chloroflexota; class Anaerolineae; order Anaerolineales; family Anaerolineaceae; genus Bellilinea. The sequence continues at coordinate 50,815 of DAOUMN010000021.1, read as the reverse complement.
TTCCACAATCGCCGCATTCAGACGAGCGCGGGATATGATCCACCGGCGGCTGCCCGCCTTTCCTAACTGATACGCCAGGATGGACAACCCACCACCGCCAGCCAGCAAGCCCAGGGTGAGAACGAGTCCAAACAGCGGCTGGTAAAGACTGGCAAACCAACCCACCCCGGCAGTGACCAGCAGCGCACTGACCGGCGGCGCAACCACACGTACATAAAAGTTTTCCAAGATTTCGATATCACCGATGGCACGCTGGAGCAAATCCCCGCTCGAAAAGCTACTCAAACGCGCCGGGGCAAGCGGCTCGATGCGGCGATAAAACCAGACCCTGAGGCGGGCTAGCAGGCGGAAATTGACGGAATGAGAAACAAGCCGCTCCAGATAGCGCAGCACTGCACGGCTAATGCCAAAGAAGCGCACCCCGACAATGGCAACCTGCAGTGTCGCTATTGAAGGTTGCAAGGCTGCGCGAGCGATCAAATCGGCGGATGTGCCAAGCAGCCCGATGGCAGCAAAAGCCGTCGCTGTGCCCGCCAGCACCGAGAGCAGAACTTCACGCCAGAGTGGACCGAGTAGCATCAGTAAACGCAACACCGATTTCAACCCACACCCCCATAAGCCCGCACCAGGCTGACATATACACCATTTTGGGCGATCAGGTCAGAGTGACTGCCCTGTTCAGCTATTCTACCGTTGCTCAGCACTACGATCCGATCGGCGCGCATGATTGTCGGCAGACGGTGGGCGATGATCACCGCAGTGCGCCCACGGCACAATCGCGTCATGGCATCCTCCAATACGGATTCCTGTTCGGCATCCAGATGCGCGGTGGGTTCGTCTAATAACAACAGCGGCGCGTCCTTAAGGAATATCCGTGCCAGTGCTAATCGTTGGATTTCACCACTGGACAGACGGGCACCACCCTCCCCCAAAACCGTGTCGAGACCAGCCGGCAACCGCTTTACAACGGATTCCAGATGAGCACAACGCATAGCCCGCCAGATATCCTCCTCAGAAGCATCGGTTTTCGCCAAAACAAGATTTTCTCGCAGGCTAGTATTGAAAATGTACGGAAATTGAGGAAGCCAGGCTACCTGGCTGCGCCAGATATGCGGATCGATTCCTTGCAAGGAGTGCCCGTTAATACGGATCTCGCCGCATTTAGGATGAATGAATCCGATCAACAATTGCACAAGAGTGGTTTTACCGGAACCACTGTCACCAACCAGCGCCACAGTTTCCCCAGCCTGTATATCCAGGCTGACCTGATCCAGCACAAGCCTTTCCCGCTGCGGGTAAGAAAATGACACTTCGCGAATTTCAATTCGTTCAAGCGACGCATTCAGTGCCACCGTGCCGCTGCCCGGACTCCTATTGGCAGATGGGTCTTGTTCGAGAATGGTGAAAATGCGTTTAGCCGCCGCCACGCCGTTCATTCCGGCATGAAAGCGTTGCCCCAGCAAGCGCAAAGGTAGGTAGAATTCCGGAGCCAGCAGCAGGACGAAGAAAGCATCCGCGAAGATCATCTGCCCGTATAGCAGGCGCAAACCGATTTGTACTGCAATAATTGCTGTACTGATGGTCGCCACCAGCTCAAGCACCAGCGCTGATAAGAAGGTCACCCGTAAAACGCTCATGGTGGTCCGGCGGTAATTTTCAGCAACATTTTCGATTCTTGCGGCTTGATTTTGCGACTGCCCCCACAGTTTCAATTCTTTCAAACCCTGCGCAGTATCCAGAAAAAAGGCGCTCATTCGGCTGAGGGCACTCCATTGCTGGCGGGTGACCACTTCAGCACCTTTGCCAATCAACACCATGAAAATCGGGATGAGCGGTGCAGTTATTATGAAGATCAGTGCAGACAGGTTGTCTACAGGGAATACCGCCAGCAGAATGGACAGCGGGATCATGGCAGCCAGTGCCAGTTGAGGTAGGTATTGTGAAAAATAGGCATCCAATGCCTCGATGCCCTCGATAATGGTGCTGCTCAACTCGGCACTGCGCTCGCCGGCAGCGTATACCGGACCGAGTTCAGTGATGTGGTCAACCAGCGCAGAGCGCAGGCGGGCTTTGATTCGTAAAGCGAGCAGTCCTGCTGAGGCTTCCCCGCTCAGGATGACCAATCCACGCGCCAGGACGACTACCAGCAAACCGACAAAGAGCGGTTCAAGCTCATCACGAGTCAGTCCCTGCAAAAAGGCACCCTGAATCAGCTGACTCAACAGCCAGGCTTGGCGGATGACTAACACGCCGCCCGCTGCACCTGCCAGCACAATCAGAATCAGCAGACCGCGAGCAGCCATCCCTTCGCGGAACAGACGCAGATCGAGCTTCAATCTGTCCGCTGACCATCATTGGCGACGGGCGCACCACTCATGCCGGTTTACCCGCCTGTTTCATTGCAACTTTCAGCGATTCGATTGCCGGCACTGGTGTCGGGTCAGCTCCGTATGCCATCGCCATGTAATACGAAACGTAATCGCCAAAGTGCAGCGCAGTCCACAACTGCGCCAGGCGGCTGTTACCACGCGCCTGATAATAATCTGTGCCCAATCCTGCCAGCATCAATATTTGGCGAGTGAGATCACTGCGCAAGCGATTTTGGGGATGATCGCTGGCAGCCTTGAGGAACACAACTACCGTCTGCGACAATAACGTCTCCGGATTATCCACCCCTGCCAGCGTGTTATGATCTGCTTCGGGTAAAAATTCGAATTGTGCCCAGGCTTTTGACACTTCGCTGATCTGCCCTTTCCAGCGCCGTGCCACCGGCGCCAGTATACCTGACCCCATCACGGCTACCCAGCGACCAAGTAATTGACCGGCAAGCCGTTTCGCCGGGTTAGCTGCAACAGGAACATCCACCCGCAGTTCTGACTGTTGGTTACGCATTTGAGCAATGGCATCGCTTAATTCGACCGCCGGATCGGGCAGCAATTCCAGACGGCTCAACAACGTTAGCAGCAAGCCAAAGGAATAGCCAACCGCTGCACGCGGCTGCCCATGATGCTCAAACTGCCAGAGCGGCAGGCTCTGCTCCCGGGCAATCATTGCTAGCTGACCGCCAGTGGTGATAACCGCTGTGCGGCAACCTGCCTGCAATGCCTGTTCAAAAACCGATAATGTTTCCTCCGTATTTCCCGAATGACTGGAAGCGACCACAAGCGTATCCGCGCCGCGCGCCCAATTTGGAAGGCTGTAATCGCGTTGGACAAAGTAGGGTACTTTGCCAAGCGGCTCGAGATAAGCGCCGAGTAGATCGGCTCCAATGGCGGATCCACCCATGCCAGCCACGATCACCTGCCGGATACCGGGCATGGCAGGCAGGTCGAATTGGTTCCCCAATTGCCAGGCATGTTCCAACTGATCCGGTAACTTGTCAATATGATCGATCATCCTGTTTGGATCGAGCAATTCGAATTGATGGAAATCATCCAGATTAATCATTTCATCTCCCAATCAAAATGAATATTGGTATCACCACGCCTATGGCTGCGCCCAGGTCAGGTATTCGAACACCAGCGGCAAAGTCGGCAGAGGGATTTGTTCCAGTTTCAACCAGCCGGTCAAGCCACTTCCGGTGCGGTAGCACAGAAATCGGTCCGCCGCCAGGTCCTGTAGCCTTACCGGCTGATCGCTCATAGCAGCGCTGCGGCATTCATTAATCAGCGGCTGGGTTTCCCCGGATAATGCCATTGCTGTGCTATTGAACAATTGCAAGATAAACTGTCCTTCTTCAGTCACCGCCAGTAAAACATCGGCAGATTCGTCGCTGGCAGGCATGCCATTATCTAGATCGTACCCCTCACCGACCGCCAGCGTTACACTCCCAGAGGATTGCACTGGTGGGGTTAGGGTCAGAGAAGGGGTTACCGTTGGCGTTGGGGTATATGCAGCAATGACCTGGATACGCACCCAAAATGGCGAAGTACCAGTTGGACCTATGCCCATCCATTGACCTTGTGGATTGCGTAGCATCCAAAAACTGGTGTACAAGCCGGGTTCCTGCGGCGCAGTCATATCCACCGCAATGTCCACACTCTCGCCGGGTCGAACCGTACCAGGCAGTGGCTGCTGGACAGCACTGGAAAGCCGGTCGCCGGAAAACCAGACCACTTGATAGTCGCGGTTCCAGGTGCACGATCCGCGATTGACCAGGCGCCAGATTTTGGTAAATACCTGACCGGGGAGTAAACGGCTGTCGTCCGGGTACGTCACATCCAGCATAGCGGCAGCGGCAGCCCGGTCACATGGAATGTCCACCGTCAGGGTTAATGCCGGATCGAGTGTACCACTTGCTTGCGGAGTACGCAAAATGATGACCGGGGTAGGGGTCACTGCGGGTTGGGTCTGATTGAGATCCAGGGTGGCAGCGGCGGTTCCTGCAATCAAGGTTAATTGATTTTCAACTGTTTGCGCAAATCCGGTGGGATCGAAATCGGGCTGGTCGGTGCCTAATGGGAGATTACATCCTGACAAACCGAGAATCACAGTAATCAAAAGGAGTAATTTAAACGGTGGTGCATTCAGGTTCATCACTGGATTGAACATGGCATGACCAATTCTACCAAGAATTCTCACCGCGCACAGGCTCAAAAAAATGATGTAAAATCAGGGTAAACTTGTCCGATTAATGACCCACTCTACGGGAATTAAACCATGAAATTACCCGCGTCTCTGTCAATCCAATACATCGAATTCAAAGGCGAGCCAACTGTGCCAACACAAGGCAAGATCATCACCGAAAGCAGTGTCAGCCTGACAGTCAATGGTGAAGACTGGTTGAGCTTTATGTGCACCCCTCAAGATCTCGAAGCACTGGCGGCGGGTTTTTTATTTAATGAAGGAATTCTAAACAATCCCGACGAGATTGCCATCCTGCGTGCCTGCGACGATTACACCAACATCGATGTCTGGTTAAATCACCCAGTGGAAAAGCCCGCTCAGTGGCGGCGCACCTCCGGTTGTAGCGGCGGGGTTACCTCTACCCGTGAAGTTGGAAGCGCAGACACGATTGAACCCGATGATGTTCTCCCTGCCCGATTGTTGCTCGGCTGGATGAAACGTTTGTTCGATGCGCAAGAATTGTACCGTGAAACGCGCGGCGTTCATTGCTCAATCCTCACCGATGGAGATAAAATCCTGGCAAGCGCAGAGGACATCGGGCGGCACAACACCTTGGATAAAATCGCCGGGAAAATTTTACTGCAGTCTATTCAAGCCAGCCGCTTAATTATCCTGACCACTGGTCGGATCAGTTCGGAAATGCTGCAAAAATCTGCCCGCATTGGCGTTACCATCCTGATCTCGCGCACCTCACCCACTTCATTGTCCATCCAATTTGCGCAGGAGCTGGGTATCACTCTGATTGGATACGCACGCCGCAACCAGTTTAATATCTATGCGCATCCCGAGCGACTTGGTCTGCCGCCCCTGAACACAACGCGCATTGAAATTCCCGCCGTTCAATCCATTTCGATTTGAGCCAGCTGCTCCGCTCGTTCGAATTCCTCAGGGGTGTTAACATTCAAAAAGATTCGTTCCGCTGAACCGAACGGCGCCAGATCTTCCTCGTTTAGCAGGCAGACACGCACCGCCGGAAGCCAAGAAATCAGACGTTTTTCGCCAAACAGAAACGCCTGCTCTACCGCTTGCACGCACACCTCTGTCCGGTAAACGGCATGAAACGGTTCATGACCCTGGTGTGTTTTGGGCATCACAACGTCGAATTCATCGCCTGCCAGTATCTGCTGTTGGAACTGCAGCAGCGCCGGGCTGATAAAAGGCATGTCACATGCCACCACCGCTGTCAATGGCGTAGTGGAAACTTTCAATGCCGTCAACAAGCCACCCAAAGCCCCACCGCCCGGATACACATCCCGATGCACCGGCAAACCTAAAAACGCCAGCGTTTCCGGTTGATTGCTGGTTAGCAGCAGATCATCCGCAATTGGGCGCAGCCGTTCGACCACCCGGCTGATCAAAGGTTTGCCCAGGAAAGACAGCAAGGCTTTATTTTTGCCCATCCGGCGCGATTCGCCGCCAGCTTGGATAATGACGGTCAACATCATGTATAATTATAACTGGAATGGTATGAATTACTTTCCCTCCCACCGTTGCTTCCATTTCCATACCCGGCTGATTCCTCGCCAAAGGAGAGTCGATGACCACGATTGACCTGAGTCCGCTTGAGCACGTGCTGGAACAGCACATTCCCCAGGGACGCAGCGCGCTCTTGCCCGCATTGCATGACGCACAAGACCTGTACGGTTACATTCCAAAACAGGCTGCCGAGCAGATTGCACGCGCCCTGAAAATTCCTCTGGCAGATGTGTATGGGGTGATCGAATTTTATTCCCTGTTTTACTCCCACCCGGTGGGCAAGACGGTCATTCATGTGTGCAATGACCCCGCCTGTGCGCTTGCCGGAGCAGATTCGCTCTTTAAGCAAATTTCCTTCCATCGTGAGTCATTAAGTGGAGAAGAAAACGCACACAAGTACACCATCGAACGCGCTCCCTGTCTGGGTCTGTGTGAACATGCCCCCGCCATTCTGGTACAGGGCAAACCGGTCGCACATGCCGATGCCCATACCTGGCAGGACCTGGTCAGCGGCAAGGGTGAGCGTCCTTCGTCGGTGCTCGGTGGCTCTGTGTCGATCATCACCGCCAACTGCGGTTTAGGGTATACCGTCGAACTGCAGGAGTACCTCGAACACGGTGGCTATCAAGCACTTAGAAAAGCATTGCAGACCGATCCCCAGATGGTCATTGAAGAAATCAAAGCCTCGGGGCTGGTGGGGCGCGGTGGGGCTGCCTTCCCAACCGGCTTGAAGTGGGAAGCGGCTGCCAAAGCACCAGACGAGCCAAAGTATATCGTCTGCAATGCCGACGAAGCCGAGCCGGGCACTTTTAAAGATCGGGTGTTGATGGAAGATGATCCTCATACCACATTGGAAGGGATGATCATCGCCGCTTACGCAGTCGGTGCACGCAAAGGGTATATCTACATCCGCGGTGAGTACCTACATCCATATCAGATCATGAAACAAGCCGTCGAGGATGCCCGCCAGGCTGGTTTTTTGGGGGAAAACATCCTCGACCAGGATTTTACATTTGAAATCGAGCTGCGTCGCGGCGCAGGCGCGTACATTTGCGGCGAAGAAACCGCGCTGTTCGAGTCAATCGAAGGGAAACGCGGTTTCCCGCGAGTAAAACCGCCTTTTCCAACCACTCATGGGCTGTTCGGCAAACCAACCGTGATCAATAATGTTGAAACGCTGGCAAACGTACCTGTGATCCTGCGCAAAGGCGCCGCCCACTACCGAAAACTGGGCACCGAAAAATCAACCGGTTCCAAACTGTTTTGCGTCTCAGGCGATGTGTTGCGCCCGGGTTTATACGAAGTGCCGTTTGGTGTTCCTTTCCATCACCTGCTATATGACCTGGCTGGCGGTATCCGTCCGGGTCATCAATTCCAGGCAGCACTATTTGGCGGGGCTGCCGGTGCTTTTGCCACCCCGGCTCACCTCAACGTACGGCTGACGTTTGAGGATTTACGCGCCGCCGCTCTGCCGCTCGGATCGGGTGTGATTACCGTCTTTGATGAGACCCGTGATTTACGCGACATCTGCCTGCGCCTGGCGCGTTTTTTTGCAGAGGAATCCTGCGGCAAGTGTTACCCCTGCCAGATGGGCACTCAACGCCAACATGAAATTCTAGAGCGCATTACCCAAGGGAAGGTTCAAGCAGACGATTGGCAGCGCCTGCAGGATGTCGGCTGGACAATGACTGATGCTTCGCTGTGCGGGTTGGGACAAACGGCCGCCAGTGCGATCTTAAGCGCAATGAAACAATTCCCCCATCTCTTTCAACCAGCCTGAATGTCTTGCGAGGAAGAAATGACCAATGATTGGATCGAATTGACCATCGACGGACAATCTGTCCAGGTTGCCCCCGGAACAACCATTCTCAAGGCAGCTCATCAAATTGGCATCGAAATCCCAACCATTTGCTATCATGATTACTGCACTGCCAATGCCCTCTGCCGCATCTGCGTAGTGGAAGTCAGCGGGACGCGCACCCTGCTACCAGCCTGCATTGCGCAGGTATCGCCCGGTATGAACGTGCAAACACGTAGCGACCGCGTGCTGCTCTCGCGGCGCACCATCCTGGAAATGCTGGCATCCACCGTGGATTTGTCCGATGCCCCCGAAATTCAGGACATGCTGGCGGGGTATCAAGCCGATGAACAGCGCTTTCCCAATGTAATCGGACGCCACCCGGAATTGATCGATGATAACCCAATGTATATCCGCGATTACGCAAAATGCGTCCTGTGCTGGCGCTGTGTCCAGGTGTGTGCGGAAGATGCACAATATGCCTTCGCGATCAATTTTTCCGGGCGCGGGTACGAAACCCAAATCAGCACCTTTTATGATATCCCCATGCCCGAATCGACCTGCGTCTTTTGCGGACAATGCGTGGGCGTATGCCCCACCGGTGCACTCAAGCCCAAACGCCAGTGGCTGCTGGAGTTGGGCTACACACCAGATGAAATCATGAACCTGACCCGCAGTCAACGCCAGCGCCGCAAACGCCACGCCGAAGCGCACCTTTAACCGGTATTGGTACAGGCACAATGGAGGAAACCATGCAATCGACAGCCAAAAGTGTCCGCACCACCTGCCCATATTGTGGAGTGGGCTGCACCTTGGAACTACACATTCAGGATGATTTTATCTATCGCGTTTCGTCCCCCTTCGATTCGGTTGTCAATCACGGGAATTTGTGCGTCAAGGGGCGTTTCGGTTACGACTTCATCTATAACAAGAATCGTATAACCACGCCGCTGATACGTAAAACACCGCAAAAACCCGGGCAACGCAGCCAGGCATTCGACCGCTCCGAGTGGAATGAAGTCAGTTGGGATGAAGCGCTGAATTATACCGCCGACCGTCTGGTGGAAATCTACCAGCGGGATGGGTCGCGGGCAATGGCGGTCTATTGCTGTGCTAAAGCCACCAATGAGGACAATTACCTGCTGCAAAAGTTTTTTCGCGCCGTATTCCGGACAAACAATGTCGATCATTGCACCCGCCTGTGTCACGCCGCCAGCGTGGTGGCGTTGCAAATGGCTATCGGCTCGGCAGCAATGAGCAACACCGCCGCTGAGGTTAAGGATTGTGATGTATTTCTGCTGACCGGCTCAAACCCAACCGAAAACCATCCCATCATTGCCTTGCAGATGAAAGCCGCCGTCCAGAAACACGGTGCGCGGTTGATCGTCGTTGATCCCCGCCGGATTGAAATGGTGGATTATGCCACCCTTTACTTGCCGCTCCGACCGGGGAGTGATGTTCCCCTCTTCTCGGCAATGGCACACGTGATTCTCAAGGAGAATCTGTATAACCGTGATTTTATCCTCAACCGCACCGAGAATTTCGACGAATTTGCCGCCTCGATGGATAAATTCACTCCCGAATACGCTGAACAAATCTCCGGCGTTGATCGACAGTTGATCATCGAGGCTGCGCGTATGTTTGCCACAGCCGAAAAAAGCGCTATTTTTTGGGCATTGGGCATCCCTGAATCGACACACGGCACTGCCAATGCCCTCAGCCTGATCAATTTGTCCCTGCTGACCGGACAGGTCGGGCGCCGAGGCACCGGGCTCAATCCGCTGCGCGGGCAAAACAACGTGCAGGGTGCGTCCGATTCAGGTGCCATGCCCTGGCATTACCCCGGTTACCAAACTGTGGACAATGAAGACAACGCTCGCCGATGGGAAACCGCCTGGAACATCGAACCAGGTGGATTGAGCCGCCAGCGCGGTCTGACCACTACTGAAATCATGGCTGCCGTTCATCCCGGCGGGGTGCGTGCGCTGTATATCATGGGCGAGAATCCAATGATGTCCGAGCCCAACCTCAACCACACCCGCAAGAAGATAGAACAGCTCGAATTTCTGGTTGCACAAGATTTGTTCATCAATGAATCCGGCGCTTTTGCGGATGTCTTTTTACCAGCGGCTTCCTGGGCAGAGAAGGATGGCACCTTCACCAACACAGACCGGCGTGTTCAACTTGTGCGCCAGGCAATTAAGCCTCTCGGTCAGGCACGCGCCGATTGGCAGATCATCAGTGACATTGCCCGGCGGGTCGAACAACGCCTGGGACGGGAAAAGTCAGCCTACTGGGACTACACCCACCCATCCCAAATCCTCGAAGAAATGGGGCGCTGCGTGCCGGATTATGCCGGTGTTCGTTACGAACGACTGCATCCTTCTGGACTGCAAACCCCCGTTCCGCACACTGACCACCCCGGCACTCCCTACCTGTACACCGAGACCTTTCCGCGCGGAAGGGCGAAATTCCACCCGCTGGAATATGTTCCCAATGCAGAAATGCCCGACGAAGAATACCCCCTCATTCTGAGCACCGGCAGGGTACTGGAACACTGGCATGGCGGCACACTTACCCGTCATTCATGGATGGACGATTTGTATCCTGAAGCGCTGATGGACATTCATCCAGCAGACGCCGCGCGTTTAGGCATTAAGGATGGCCGTCCGGTGCGGGTGACCTCGCGCCGCGGTTCCATTGTCCTTCGCGCGCGGGTAACCACCAAAACGAATATCGGCGTGGTATTTATCCCTTTCCATTTCCACGAGGCTGCGGCGAATTTACTGACCACCGACGCGGTCGATCCGCAGGCAAAAATACCGGAATACAAGGCTGCTGTTGTCCGGGTTGCGCCAGCCAATAATGTCGAACTGGTTAACGCTGTGGAATCGCAGGCGCGCGGAAGGTATTGAACTCAGCGACCGTCAGCGTCGCGGATGATCACGCGCGCCAATTGTAAAAATTCTTCCCACTCTTCACTGAAGAAGTGGATTGTCACATTGTTTAATTCCAGATGATAGGTTGTTTCTCCATCCGGTTCTTCCGCCTGCCATGCCATGTAGTTGTCGGTTTCTGCAATCGTTTCCGTTTTGGGATCCATCGGATTACTCATCTCTTTACTCCTCAATTCTCCGGTTCTTGGTCTCGAAGGGATTGATCGTGTGATTGGGTTGGCTCCGGCGAAGTGGTTCGTTTTTGCATCCCACGTCCCAGCCAGGCGAAAAACGCTTCGATCCAATTCATGACAGGAATACCATTTGGGAAGCGTTGCTGGACACGCCGCCGCGCCCAGCCATACAGCGCGCCGGACTTGCGGCTGACCCATTTTGCCAGCGCCGCGGGCTCGCGATCGGCGACTTTTTCCATGCCTTCCCATGGATCGAGATCGAACATTTTGCGAAAAATATAATTAGCAAGCAACTTAAGCGTCGCCATCACGGGCGCAGCCAAAAGAACACCAACCAGTCCAAACAGGTTAGCCGAAATGAGCGCCGCGATCATGATTGCGGCTGGATGAATGTTGAGTGCACTACCCATCAGGCGTGGGACCAGGAAGTTATCCAGGATGAAGTCGACCACAATTGCCACACCCAGCACAACCAAAACATACAAGAGCGGTTGCATCCCAAACAGGGTGCTACCCTGAAAGAAACTGACCAAACCATAGGTTATCCAGGTCACCCAGGGTCCCACGTACGGCACAAAACGCGCCAAACCCGCCAGCAACGCCAACCCGACGTAAAAACTGACCCCCAGTGAACCCAGCAGCGGAATATATACCAGCACGGTGATAAAAAAGATGATCATCTGACCGCGTAGAAAGGCATTCCAGATTCGGCTGAGCTCGCGCCCCATACGGGCGATGTCCTCACTGTAACCCGGGATTTGTAAATTGATCAGCCGCTCGCGAACCCCGCCAGAGTCATTCAGAATGAAGTAGGCAATCAGAATCGAGAAAAACAACCAGCCAACTGTGGTGGCTGCGCCAGTCGCCACTTTACCAATGATGGTGGTCAAGTTGGAAAGCACCGGCTGCACCATGCCAAGCAACTGGCTGGCAAGGCTGGGCAGATCATATTGTGACAGGTCGAATTCAAAGATGCCAAACTCGATCGGGTGCGCGGTCAGCTGCTCGATAACGCGTGGCAGGTTGCGGATTTGCACATCCAAAAAGCGAACCAAATTTTGTACCTGTTCGAACAGCGCCAGCCCGCTCACGGTTAAAAGTGATAAAACTGCAATCAACAAAACCAGAAAAACCACAAACGCCGAAAACCGCCACGAAATACGCACCTTCTTGTGCAAGAAATCTGAAACCGGGTAAAGCAAGTATGCCAGAATGATGGCGACCAGCAGCAACCCGACAATCTGGCGGAATCGGATCAACAACCCCGCCAGAACAGCGACCGCCGTCAGCGCAACCACCAGTTTGGTTGTTCCGCTCCACCGCGGCGATGTGGATGGCTCCGGGGATGATGGGATCATTCGATCGTCCAGCATGCGAAAAATTCCTGGCAACCCATATTGTGGAACAATTGTACCATTACCGAACGAAAAGGACTACCTTTATGAAAAACAGCCCTCCCTGGAGGCAGGGCAGGGCTGCTGAATTGGGACGAGAAAGGTTTACGGGGGACATGCACCGGGAATAAACAGGTTGGTTATGGTGTTAAATGGACTGGTGCAATACAGATTCAGCGCATCAAAGATAAAAAAGGCAATACAACCACACGCCAAAATCACCACCAGAACGATCAATAAAATTACCCAAACCGAGAGACCTTTTTTGGGCGCTTTCACCGGCTTGACCACAGCAGGCGGTGGTTCGGGCACCTGTCCGGCAAATCCACCTGACTTCGCCAGCGGTGGTGCGGTGATGGGATGATCATATGAAGGAGGCGGTGCGGGTTGTTCAGTCATTGCCGAGCGAATCGATGCCACAGTGGCGTCCGGGTCAATTCCAGTCGCTTCGAACAACAGGTGGGTGTTTTCACCCAACGTGATGATCTCACCGGGCTGGAGAAGATACGGCGATACCAGGCGCTGCCCACTGACCGAAGTACCATTGGTGGATCCCAAGTCTTCGATAACATACCGATCACCCTGCATATACATCCGCACATGCTTGCGGGACACTTCCGGATCATTGATCACTACCGCGTTGCTGGTTTCCCGACCGATGGTGATCTCTTCCCCTTCCAGAGAGAACACCAGCCCCGCATTGGCGCCTGATTTGAGGACTAATTGGTATCTGGCGGGCATACAATCCACTCCTTGGCAAAATGACTACCCATAGTGTAGTCCCAATAAGAACCTCTGTCAACAAAAAATCTCCGCTCAATCCTGAAACGGAGATGGAAAGATAAAAAAGCCCCCGCCGTGCCGTGTGCTGCATAGTTTTGAACCTGCTTGCGCAGGTTTGGGATCCTCCACCGAGATCCGCCTTGACCGAAGTCTATCGCGTCACTCCAGTGATATTGGAACCCTCTTTATTGGTGTTGGCTCAAAACCGGTCGTGCGGCATCACGAGCACAGCAGGGTTATCTTTCTTATACCACAAATTTTTTCGTGTGGGTAGTATTTTTCAATGTTGTCATTCCAGCGAGCCGAACCTTGTGAAGGTGTAAGAAATATTGAAGCGATTATCAATTCGCTAAAAACATAATCCAGGACGCCAACCATGATTTTTTTAACCACGTATTGCTTGGTAAACCACTGCTTCATGTGCTGTGACCACTTCAAGCATCGCCCGCAATGCATCGGTTTCGACGGCGAAACGAAATCCGACCAGGTGAGCACCACAATGGGTATGGCAATCACTCGCTCCAAAACCGATTACCGGTAGGTAAGCACCCACTGCTCGCTGGATTTGTTGACACCAAACACATTCCAGGCGTCGATCAGTGGTCGTGTAGTAGAATCCGCTTGGGCAAACCACCTGACTCAACGCATCAATATGCCAATGGGCTTTTCCAGACTGCCGGAGATGGTGCCGCAAACGGGCGCCAAGCCCGCCGTTTCCATGTGCGCTTCCCAGATAGATGTACTGTCCCAGCTCAAAGGTATGCTTGCCCAATTTACCCACCATAATCCTGATCGGTCGTGGTAAATCAAAAACCAGCGCGTACACACCCTTTTCGGCAGGAAGGTTCATCCTGCTTTCTCCGCCAGATAATCCAACTGGTGGGCAATAAAAACCAGTTCACTTCGTTCAATCTGTTCACGGCGCTGTTCCAACCAACCAGTAAATGCCTGCGGATCGAGCTGTGGGTGATTTAGGAGTGAATCCTCAAAGAAATGTAGTAGGAAGTGTAAAAAATAAGCTTCATCTTCAATATATTTCCCATTGACCGGGTGCACCATCCAATCCGAAGCGCCGGCTGCCAGCACATTCCAGCCGGAACGCTGTAACCAGTGAAATAACCTGCGCCCGGTGCGGCTGTCGCCGGAGCGTTCACCGCGAATGATGCGCTCGTCCATACTGCGATGATACAGTGCAAGGATATGATCATCAAGGTGCGGGTCAATTTGCGGTTCCAAAATGCTCATCCCGTCAAAATTGATGCTGAAATACCCCAAACTACCGGGCATCAGCAACCTGTCAATTTGCGCCAGTGTACGTGGCACATCCACAAGGTCGAAAAATGCATTGGCAATGATCAGATGGTACGGCTCGCCAGGCAAAGTCTGGCGTATGAAGTCAAACAAATCCACCGCCTGTAAATGACACGACAAATCAATACCGTCACTGGATAAATGAAAACCCCGCACATTGGCGGTGCAATCCAGCCCGTGTTGGCTTGCCCAGGCAGGGATCATCTCCAACGCAAATGTGGTGTTCTCCAGTTCGGCATCAATGCCGGTGTAGACCCCCCTCTGCAGAATGCGCCATTCAACCAGCCGCTGGATCATTGTTCCCACACCCATCCCAATTTCCAGGACGCGGAGCGGTTGCCCAGTAAAACGATTTGCAATCTCACGGGTAAGGCGATCCAACACCAACCGGTTGAGTGCCCGGTCATCAACCGTCCGTTTTGCCGTCAGATAACGGGGAAAAGAATAGGTAACGGGTTTCATGGTTTTCCTTGTCTGGTTTGTTCCAATAAAAATTGACGAACCCTGCTCATGGATTCTTTCCAAGAGGGAAATTGACAATAGCGGGCAAGCGCAGCCGCGCTCAGCTGCTGTCGGTATTGTTGGTCGCGGATTAAGCGCTCCAACCCACGGAGCAAGGCATCTTGATCCTCTGGAGGCACCAGCAGCCCATTTTCACCGTCCTGAATGATCTCACCCGCCGCACCCAGCGCCCCGCCAACCGGCACCACCCCAAAACGCATGGCTTCCAGGTATACAATGCCAAACCCCTCATACTGGGAAGGCACCACCAGAACATGACTGCTGCGCCACAAATATTGGAGTTGATCATCGCTCACAGCACCAAGAACCTTCACCCGCGCGCCCAACCTGGATTGCTCGATTTGGCGCAGCACCCGGCGGGCATACCGTTTGTCCACCCCAATTCGCCCAACAATAGTGAATTGCCATTCGTACGCCTGTAGTTTGCTCAACGCAGCGATAACACGGTGCAGCCCTTTACGTTCAATCCAATTACCAACGAACAGGATTTGCACCAAACCATCATGGCTATACGCAGTACGATGGACAGCCTCACCGCTCAACGCATCTCCCCCCGGCGTGGCAACCACGTCCGCCTTCGAACAGGCACATACTTGTTCGACCATCCGCCGAGTGGTCTGGCTGTTGAACACATAGCCATCAACACTTTGCAAATACATCTTCTCCACCCTACTGTATAACCTCAGCAGCCAGGTGGGGTGCTGCTCGGCGCAGCGCAGATGGTGGACAATGGAAATGATTGGAAAGCCAACCCGCTCGCGCAGCCGGTAGTTAATCGCGAACAGGGAAGGATGGTTCAATTCATCTTGCAGTAAAACGTCAACTCTGGCAGCGAGCAAGCGCTGGTACAGACCCTTGTCTAGGTTATCCAGCAAATGCCGCACATAACTACGCCAGGGCAACGATATGACTTCAATCTGGTCACCTTGCCCGCGCAGGAATTCCACCAGTTTTCGGTCGTACAAATAACCGCCGGAGAGGGTATTCAAGTCCCCATAGATGACCAGTCCAACCCGCACTCACCGCTCCAATTCGTAGCCAGCCCAGGCATTCTCGTTTTCCCACAGGCGCACAGTGACCTGCCGGATGTTGCCAGCGCGAATCTCCTCAGCAAGTGCTTCGCACAAAACCCTGGCAAAATGTTCCAGCGAGGGATTGACACCTTGAAATTCCGGCAACTCATTCAATGTCTGATCGCGGTAATAATCCACCTGGCGGTCCAGGGCGGCTTCAATGGCGACGATGTCTACCAGGTACTGGTGCTGATCCAGCTGCCCTCCGCTCAGTTCCAATTCAAGCCGGTAAGGATGAGAATGGGTCTGGTTTTCTGCCCCCCAATCTCCACCGATTAAGTAATGCTGGGCAATGAAACTTCTTTGTACGCAAACACGATACATGATCCTTACTCCTTGGACAAATTTCACCTCTTCACCTGCTTACTGATCCTCGTGCACTATAATCATAGCATGGACAACGCGGTGTATCACGCTAGTGAAGAAGCTTTAGTCGAAATCAACATCCAGGACATGTTGGTTTCGCTTGGTATCCCAAACATCAGAACCGGACGCAACTTGCTCGCCAGATTGCTGGACTACCCGGCGCGAAAGTTCGCCCGCCATGTTTTGGATTATGATCTTGGGGTTGCCGAATTGGGGCTGGCAGGTGGAGCAAGCCGGCTGCTGCGCAGTTATGTGCGCTCACTGACGGTCAATGGGCGCGAAAATCTCCCAGAGCAAGGCGCGGTTTTGATCCTTTCCAATCACCCTGGCATGACCGATACAGTTGCCCTGTTTGCCGCCCTGCCGCGCCCCGACCTGCGTGTACTGGCAGCTGACCGTCCTTTTTTGCGCGCTCTGCCGGCAACCAAGCCATACCTGTTCTTTATCAGCGAAGACGGTAAAGACCGGTTGGACGTGCTGCGCAAGACAGCAGCTCACCTGCGCGCCGGCGGCGCAGTGTTGACTTTTCCGGCAGGCAGCATCGAGCCCGACCCGCGGGTCATGCCCGGCGCGGTCGAGTCACTGTCAAACTGGTCGAGCAGTGCCGGTTTTTTTATCCGCATGTTGCCCAACTTGCCGGTCTTGCCGGTAATGGTCAGCGGTGTCATCGCTGCCCCCGCCCTGCGTCACCCGCTAACCCGGCTACGCCGCAAGCCCAAAGACCGCGACCGGCTGGCGGCTACGCTACAAATTCTGATGCGTGAATTTTTCCCCAGCCGGTGGGAGGTCGATGTTCAAGTGGATATTTTCCCGCTGATTGATACTGCAGGAATGGCAGACCTGCGTGACCCCGCCCGAATCACCACCGCCTTGATCGAACGCATACGCCCGCATTACCAGCGAGTCAGTCAATATGGTTGATCTAAGGTCAATTGACTGAAAAGTGTCTATGCCGGGTAGGTAAAGACGATTTGGGTAATCCTTTCCGGCGCATCGACCAGTAAGCGGAAAGCACTCTCGCCTTCGGAAATCGGGAAGCGGTGGGTTATCCAGTTGCCGGGCTTAATCCGTTCCAACTGACTGATCACATTCCAAAGTCGGCGCTGCTTGTCCCACCGACCAGTCAACTCCGGCGCAAGGGTGCTTACCTGGCTGGAGGTAATCCGAATGCGGTTTCGGTGGAATGATCCACCCAGGTCCAACGGACTGCTTTTTTTGCCATACCACGAACCAATCACAATCCGGCTATCGAACCCGCACAAATGAACTGCCTCATTTAGGGCAGAGGGTGAACCACTCAATTCGTACACCAGGTCAGCACCACGCGCCGAAAGTCCGGCGGCATGGAAAGCCTCGCGCAATTCGGCGCTGGATTTCCACTCCTGCGGATTGAACGTCACGGACGCCCCTAGGCGCAACGCGATCTGCCGCCGCATCGGATAAAAATCTAATCCACCAAGAAAAGAAAGCGGGAATTGCACCAGCAATGCGCAGGTCAGCAAACCGACCACGCCCAATCCGATGAGAATCACCTCTTCCCCTAATACGGGCTTGCCATCCTGAACAAGGTTTGCCGCCGTTTCCATGTTCGCCAAAAAGATGGCGTCTTCATCGCAAACCCCGTCGGGTAGTTCGATCAGTTCTTCCACGCGGGTGGTGAACTGGCTCATGTGCGGATTGAATGCAAACACCCGTTTTCCCAGCCATTCCGTTGGGACTTCCGCGCCGCATTCGATCACCTCTCCAACGCAGCAATATCCGTAACGAAATGGATAACGGAATTCACCGCCCATGGCGGGCAGGCTGGCATCCAGCGGCATCTCCTCTGGGAAAAGCCCACGGAAAATCATGCCTTCCGTTCCGGAACTGATACCGCTCAGACGGGTAGCGACAAGCACTTCCCCCTCTCCCGGCATGGGACACTCTTCTTCCACAATAATCACACGTTCGGGAGCCGTGTGAACAAGCACCTGTCGTTTCATGGTGATACCCATTCCAGCTCGCCTGCCACGACGATATCCTCACCATATGGTTCGTACACAGGATGTGAGACACCTGGCAGGCTGATGGAATGAGGGGAGGAAATCACGTTCAGCCCGCCCAGCCAGCGCGGTGCGATCGTAATCACCGCAAAATCCGCCAGTCTGTTGCCCAGGAACGAAGTCAGCACCCTTGCACCGCCTTCAATCATTAATGTACGAATACCGCGCTGGAAAAGAAGCACCAACATGGCATGCAAATCCAACCCACGGTCACCCAGGCGCGGCAAGGGGATGATATCCGCCCCACGCTGACGCAAGACTTGCTGTCGGCTTTTCTCAACCGTTGCCGCACAGGCAATCCATGGCAGGTTAGATGTGCGCCGCATCAGGCGACACTCCAGTGGCATGCGCAAACGCGAATCGAGAATCACCGGCTGCGGATCACGACCATCCACCAGCCGTACATTCAGTTGCGGATCATCAGCGATAACCGTACCTATCCCCACCAGAATGGCATCATGAACAGAGCGCAGCCGGTGAGTCATGCGCATTGCCTCCTCGCCGCTCAACCCCACCGGCATTCCGCGCCGTACGGTCAAACTGCCGTCCAGGCTTTGGGCATAACTGATCGTAACCAGAAGGCGGTTATCGTCACGACGGGCGGAACGAACTTGTTCCAACCATGCAATGATCGGATCGGGATTAGAAGAAACTGTTACCATTGACATCTTGTTTCAACATTGCCAGCGCATCCAGATCAAGCAGGTGGTTCATCCGCTTGATTTTTGCCAGCAGATAGGCAGCATTTTCAGGGTAAATGGTCGGCACCAGCGGTACCCGTTCCACAACATGAATCCCATGCGCCTCCAGATCACTGATTTTAGTGGGGTTATTGGTCAGCAGTCGCACCGAACGTACGCCTAGATCAGCCAGGATAGCCGCTGCCATGCTGTATTCGCGCTGGTCTTCAGGATGCCCCAGGGCAATATTGGCATCTACGGTGTCCAAACCTTGGTCTTGCAGGTTATAGGCGCGCAGCTTTTCCAGCAATCCAATCCCCCGCCCTTCCTGGCGCAGGTAAATGATCACGCCGCAGTCTTCCAGCGCAATCATTTCCATGGCATGATGCAGCTGTTCACCACAGTCACAACGCCGCGATCCGAGAACATCGCCGGTAAAGCACTCCGAATGGATGCGCACCGGTATATTTTCACGATCGAAAACATCACCACGTACCAGTGCCAGATGTTCCTTGTCGTCACGGTTGTTGGTGTACAGACACAATTGAAATTCTCCTACCCCGGTTGGCACCCTCGCACACACGATTTGCTTCAAGATCAACGGTTCGTCCATGAGATTTTCCTTATTTTTTTGATTATACGACCAGCCGGGCAGTTTACTTCCTATGGTTTTTCAAACCAAAGCAAAGCCACCAAAGCGACTTCGACTCCTTTGGTGATATAGCCAAGAGTGGATCGTTCACCGATGAATACCCATAAAATAATGGTCAGCAAGGTGTAGCCAATAAATCCCCAGCGCACCAGCTTGCGGCGATCTTTGATCACCGGCAGAGGCAAAAACATCGCCGCGGCAAAAGATACAAAACCCAATGCGTTCAATATGAACATAACATCGGGGAATAACAGACTAAAGTGAATAGCAGCCGTGGTGAGGGCGAGCAAAACGATCAACATCTGCCGTAAATTCATCCCGGATTGGTTGATAGCCATGATTTTTCACTCCTTAAGCGTTTGAATAGGACGGTCGGTCTGCAGATTGGACAACTGATAAAGCGAAAATCCACCCAATACAATGCCGGTCAAGCCAATCAGTATGTCCCGGGCGCGCATCAGCAGACTCAACGCCACGCCGGTTACCGCGCCAAAGCCAAGGATTTGCATTGCTAACACCTGGCTGGCTTCCAAAACACCCAAACCTCCCGGCAGCGGGGCAAGAAAAGCAAGCCGAGATAACACAAAGGCAAACAACACCTGGAAAAAAGGAGCTTCGATGCCCAAAAAACGAGCCATTAAGGCATATTCCATAATCATGCCCATCCAGGAAAGGATGGATAGGGTAATCCCCGCGATAAGGACATCCGGTTTGCGCCGCAGGAAAAGCGCAATTTGCAATTCGGCTTCGTTGATCGTTGCAAAAATGCGCTGAAAAAATGGACGCGGCAAGCGGGAAAAACCAAGATGATTGAGCAGCGCACTGAAAGGTAGCCTTCCCCGCCACAACGCCAGTAAATGTACTCCAGGCAGCAGCATCACCCCTACGGCAGGCAGCCAGAGCCAATTTTGCAGCAAGTTGTTGCGCAAACCCGTTGCCAGCGTCAGGATCAATCCACCAGCCAGCACCAAGAAATTCACCATTAATTCCAGCAGTTTATCCAGGTAGACACTCGAAACCGCCGGTGCAGACGCAATACCATCCTTACGGGTCAGGAGAGCAATCTGGGCAGGTTCACCGCCAAACTGGGGACCCGGCGTGAAGTAACTGACGCCAAAACTGGTCAACCGGTAGGAGAAAACATGAGCAAATGCTACATGAAAACCCATGGCACGCAATAGAAGCCACCAGCGGGTGGAAATGATCACCAGAATTAATCCATTCAACGCCAATAAGAGAAATATCTGGCTTCCTTGAAGGTTGAAAATTTCCCTTTGGATTGCGCTCAACGGGGTTGAGCGCAATGACCAGATCAGCAAGGGCACAGTTAACAACCATAAAAACCAGATGGGTTTAAAGCGAAAACGCAAATTGGACGTTTTCATTATTCTATTTTATCAATTGGATAAAGTTTGTAAAGATTTTGTATAGAAACAGCGCGGGCAGCCTCTTCTGGAGAAACCGCCCGCGCGTTGTTGTAAAACGAGTTATCTATTTTTCTATTCCGTTAAGCAACCCGTTTGAGCCCCATCTTTACCTGTTGCCCGTCAAAGGAATCTTCACTGACAGCCAGCGCATCTTGAGGCGCCTGTTCGAGCATCGCCAGGCTGAGCGTCTCGGTCTGGATGTAATCCTGAAACTCGCGCACGGCTTCACTCAATAGCGGGGTAGCAGTGTAAAACAAGTGGATGCGATCGGAGATGTCCAGGTCTGCCTGTTTACGCAGATCCTGCACACGGCGCACGAACTCACGCGCCAATCCCTCCTTGACCAGTTCCGGGGTAAGTTCAGTCACCAGTGCAGCCAGATAAGAGCCTTCGCTGGCAACAGCAAAGCCCTCTCGAGCCATAGCACGTACTTCCACCTCTTCTGGCAGAATGGACAGGTTTTCTCCGGCAACCATCAATTCCAGCGGTTTGCCCTCAAGCAAAGTGCGGGCAGCCGTTTCGGGGTTTAATTCGAGAAGTGCCTTGCGGATGACCGGGAATTTACTGCCATACTTCTGCCCGAGCTGCTTCGGCAATGGATTGAGTGAGTAGGAAACTGCTTCAGCGGTGGTATCCAGTGAGCGTACATGCTTCACATTCAACTCGTCTTCCAACAAGTCGGCATAGGCAGCGACCACCCGCATCTCCTCGGCATTGCCAACAGCAAAAGCTGCCTCCTGCAGTGGCTGGCGGACTTTTCGATTGGCTTTATTGCGGGCAGCATGTCCAACCGAAGCCAGTTTCATCACCAGCGCCATCTCCCGATTGAGTTTTTCGTCGATCGCCTGCGGGTCGTATACAGGCCATTCCGCCAGGTGAACCGATTCAGCCACGGTTTCATCCAGACTACGCACCAGGTTCTGATAAAGTTCTTCGGAGATGAATGGCATGGTTGGGGCGAGCAACTTGGCAACCGTCACCAGGGCTTCATACAGTGTGGCATAAGCCGCCTGCTTGTCGGCATCCGATTCACTCTTCCAAAACCGCCGCCTTGAACGGCGCAGATACCAGTTGGAGAGCTGATCAACAAACGTTTCGATCGGTCGAGTTGCGCCGAGCACATCATAAGAGTCCATTGCCTCGGTAACATCGCGCACCAGCGCATGCAGGGTGGATCTCAGCCAGCGGTCAAGGTCGCTGTACTCCGGCTTTTGGGCAGCATCCGGCGTCCAGCCATCCAGATTGGCATACGTGACAAAGAATGAATAGGTGTTCCACAAAGTCAGGGTAAAGTTACGCACCACCTCGGCGACCAGATCGGACGAGTAACGCCGCTCCTGTCCCGGCGGGCTGGCAGTATACAAATACCAGCGTACTGCATCTGCTCCGTGTTTATTGAGTACATCCCACGGGTCGGCGACATTACCGCGCGATTTCGACATTTTCTCGCCGTTGCCATCCTGGATTAAACCCAGGCAAATCACATTCTTGAAACTGATCTGCTCGTTCAGCAGAGTGCTGATGGCGTGCAGGGAATAAAACCAGCCGCGGGTCTGATCGACCGCCTCACAAATGTAGTCTGCCGGATATTGTTGTTTGAACAGATCCTGGTTTTCGAAAGGGAAATGCCATTGAGCATATGGCATGGATCCCGAGTCGAACCAGACATCGATCAATTCCGGCACGCGCTTCATTTTCCCGCCACAAGCGGAGCAGGCATACACCACCTCATCCACATGCGGGCGGTGCAAGTCCAGCCCCAACAGGTCACGGCCTACTTTTTGGCTCAACTCGGCAACCGAACCGATACACTCAGCATTTTTACAGGTTTCGCATTCCCACACCGGCAACGGCGTGCCCCAGTAACGTTCGCGACCCAGCGCCCAGTCAATGTTATTTGCCAGCCAGTTGCCAAACCGCCCGTTTTTGATGTGAGCCGGGTACCAGTTGATCGTTTCGTTTAATTCGACCATTTTGTCTTTATACTGGCTGGTGCGAATATACCAGGTTGGACGGGCGTAGTATAACAGCGGGGTATCGCAGCGCCAGCAGAATGGATAGGTGTGCGTGTATGTACCCGATCGGAACAACAGACCACGCTGATCTAAATCCTCCGTGATCAACGGATCGGCATCTTTTACAAATTTTCCTGCCCACGGTCGCACATCCGAAATGAACGTCCCATCCGGTGCGACGGTCATAACAATCGGCAAATCGAATTCCAGCGCAGCATTCATATCCTCCGCGCCAAACGCCGGTGCCATGTGCACCAGACCAGTGCCATCCTCTACAGTAACAAAATCCCCCAACACCACATAATGCGCCGGTTTATCTGGCGGGACAAATGTAAACAAAGGCTGGTATCGCTTGCCTTTCAAGGCTTTGCCTTTCATCGATTGGACGACCCGGTACGGACGATCGCCAAATACTTTTTCCAACAAGGCTTGTGCCAGCACTAGTTTTTCGCTGCCGCCTTCTTCAAGATCGCACTCGACGACCACATACGTTTCATCCGGATGAGCTGCCACTGCCACATTGGCTGGCAGAGTCCACGGCGTTGTTGTCCAGACTAAAAGCGAGGTGCCGGGTTCATCCACCAGCGGCATACGCACAAAAACCGAAGGGTCGGTGGCGTCATCGTAACCCTGTGCTACCTCGTGATCGGAAAGCGGCGTACCGCAACGTGGACAATAGGGGACAACCTTGAATCCCTGGTAAAGCAAGCCTTTATCCCAAAAATTCTTGAGGATCCACCAGACCGACTCGATGTACTCATTCTTATAAGTGATATAGGCAGTATCCAGGTCAACCCAGAAAGCAATCCGGTCGGTCAAACGCTCCCATTCCTGGATATACGCAAACGCCGATTCGCGGCAAAGTTCGTTGAATTTAGCGATACCAAAATCTTCGATCTGTTGTTTATTGGTGAAACCCAGTTTCTTCTCCACCTCGATCTCAACCGGCAAACCGTGCGTATCCCATCCGCCGCGGCGGCTTACGCGAAATCCGCGCATGGTTTTATAGCGTGGGAACAGGTCCTTAAACGCCCGTGCCAACACATGGTGCACACCGGGCTTTCCGTTAGCCGTAGGCGGACCCTCGTAAAATACGAATTCCGGGCAGCCTTCACGCTGTTCCAAAGATTTGCGGAAGATATGGTGCGATTTCCAGAAACGCAAGACGCCTTCTTCCATCAGAATGAGATTGAGTTTTGGCGATACAGGTCGAAACATGCTTGCTCCTTCTTACCTTGGGTATCCAGTTATTAAATACGAAACCCTCTGTCCACACAGGGACGAGAGGGATTTTCTCGCGGTACCACCCTGTTTCCTGCCTGCAGCAGACACTTTGCCGGGTACGTCTGGTTCAGATTATACCCGCGCCATTCCTAACGGTTGGCGAAACCGGCGCCCCTACTGGCAGGTTGACCTGGGTTCAGTTTGCAGCTCCGGAAGGATTTTCAGCCTGTCGCTTTGCACCCGGCTCTCACCTGCCCGGATTCGCTGCTGCTGCGCGCAGACTTACTCTTTTCCATCATGGCTTTTTATGGTGACTTAAATTATGCCATGATTTTTCCACTACGACAAGTCCAAGAAACGCCACCGGAATGATGAAATCACGAATACTCTCTCAAGGTTTCTGGTAACGGTAGAGTTGAAATTCGAGAATCGGAATCAGCGGTTGAAGACGATCTTTCAATAACGTGTAGTACGGAGCCGCCGCCTCCAGCATCCCTTGATTACCAAAGACGAAATCCAATCCCAACTGGTCCAGATACTCTCTCCCACTGCCCTCTTTGAGGCGGCGGAAATAGGCATAACTGTTGATCAAACCGTCCAGGTTGACGATCGTGCGCTCGTGGATAAAGTACGCTGTTGCGCCACCGCCTGGCATACCAATCAGGCTGCCCGGTGGAGTGTTGGCTTCGAGCTGACGAACCTCGCGCAGGTAGTATGCTTCCTGTTTATAGGCTTCTTCCGAATGGTACGAATGCAGCAATGAAAATCCCAAACCGCCTGCCAGTGCAATTGAACCTGCAACCGCAATCGCGGAAAGGGGCTTACCCAACCAGGGGTGAACCGCCAGCCGCTGGTAGTAACCATCCACCGCCAGGCTGATGAGGATGACTGCCAACAACGATTCGTTCAGCCAGTACCAACTACGCAGGTTGACATAATAACTGCCAGTGTAATAGAGAATCTGAATCAGACAGGCGCTCCACAATGGAATGATCATGCTGCGGTGTAAATCCTGCCGTAAATTCTGCCTGCGCAGAGTAAACCCGCCAGCCAGCAGTCCAAGCCACACCAGGCAAAACAGCCACAGCCAGTGGAAATAAAAAGTGTCATTCGCGGCTAATTCACCACCCAAGATGGACAGGTGAATTGCCGGACTGAAGAACAGCCACCAGGGTCCTTGCTCCAGACGCTCAAAGAAACCAAACAACGCCGGGATCGAGTCGATTGGTCTGCCATAAACGATATCCGGCAGCGTACCCCACCAGTGCTTGATCTGCCCGCTGACCGGCGTGGGCGTCCCGAACATCGTATAGTTGATAATCAGGTACCCCGCCAGGAAGAGCACTATCGGCGCTGCGTATTCTAAACCCCGCCGCAGCCAGCCCCGCCATTCCTGGCCAAACTCTACCAGTGGACTGGCTAATGGCTCTCCATCCGCTTGACTTGCACTTAGTCCGATCCAGCGTACCAGGCTGAACAGTAGCAGGGCAAATCCCCCATCGAGTAAAACAACCAGGCGCGGAAAATTCCCCAACCTGTTGGCTGCCTGTAGCCCCAACAGCAGCGCACCGCCAATCAACATCGCACTGCCGATCGCAATGGCCACTTGTTGTAATTCCCGCCGCAGATCAATTTTGGCTACACGAAAGAACATACCGCTCAAATACGCCGCCGCCAGTTTTAAGGGAAGTCCTACTCCCAATAACAGATAAACACCGGGTAAAAATTCAGGATAATTAGAAGGAAAACCCAGGCGGACGAAAAACGCTAACAGCCCCGATACCAGCCCCGCCAACAGATAGCCCAGCCAGAACAGGTAGGTGCTGCGGCGGCGAAATAGAATCACCAACCCAACCGTCAGCACCAGGAAAGCATTATCTAAACGGCTGAATAACGCCAATACTGCCGTTAAACCCAACTTCAGCCGATCCAGGCGCGACTCCTGCTCAGCTGGCTTGTCCAAAACTCGTGCAGTATGGTACAGAAACCACATGACCGAAAAAGCATTAATGCCCGCTTCCATCCCCAATTTGGTCGCCACGCCGTGTAGCGGTGCGTAAAACACCCAGAAAAACGCTGCTAAAACCGCCAGTGGACGGGCAACCAGCCGGGAAAGATGATGATATAACAACACTCCTGTGCCCGCCGAAAGCAATACAGAAACAAGCACCACCAAGCGCAGTGGCAGGTACACGTCCAGCCGCGCCAAAGAAAAAACTGGAATCATCACCAGCATCCACAGCGGATGATACCCATTGGCTGGATGGATGCGGTCAAAGGTCGAACCATGCCCCTCCGCAATATTGCGCGCCACCTGAAAATAGTAAAAAGCGTCATCGGTGGTGAACCAGCGATCGAGCAGGCTATTGACCGGTGCGGTTAACACCGAAATATGCACCACCAGCACCAAAAGGATAAACCAAAACCCAAAACGTATCTTTGGCATTTCGATTGACCGGATCAGTCGATAACCCCATAAAAGAGCGGCAGCGGCTCAACCGGGGTCTCACTCCAGGTATGCGCCGCAAGCAGGCGGTTTTTTGCCTGTACCAGCCTTTCTTCATTGTTGGCATGGACAGTAAAGAGAACCTGACCGCTTTTTACAAAATCGCCGACCTTATGGTGAATGACAATCCCCACCGCCGGGTCAATGCGGTCGCCTTTTTTCGTTCTGCCTGCTCCAAGATCAACCGACGTTTCCCCCACTTCACGCGCATGGATTCCCGCCAGGTATCCACTTCGCCCGGCTGGCACATCCTCGATCAGCGCTGCTCGAGGCAGCCGTTGAGGATCGTCCACCATGCTGACATCTCCACCCTGGACTTGTACCAGGGTGCGGAATTGTTGCCAGGCTTTGCCTTCCCGCAGGGCTTCTTCTGCAAGGTCGCGTCCTTCGCGCGTGTCACCGGCTTTTCCGCCTATCACCAGCATGTGACTGGCAATTTCCATACAATGCTCGTAAAAATCTTCCGGTCCGTTGCCGTGCAGAGTATCGATTGCTTCACGCAGTTCCAGCGCATTGCCCACCGCATTTCCCAACGGCTGGTTCATGTCGGATAGCACTGCCACCGCCCGCCTGCCTGAAAGGCGGGCAATTGCTACCATTTGGGCAGCCAGTTTGCGTGCGTCATCCAGTGTCTGCATGAAAGCACCATTGCCGACTTTAACATCCAACACAATCGCCTGAGCGCCACCAGCGATTTTTTTACTCATAATTGATGAAGCAATCAACGGGATCGATGGCACTGTGCCGGTCACATCACGCAACGCATACAATTTCCCGTCGGCTGGGGCAAGGTCACCGGTTTGCCCGGTCAGCGCCAGCCCGTGGGTACGCAATTGGTGGATGAACTCATCCGTACTCAGATCGGTGCGAAAACCGGGGATTGACTCGATCTTATCCAACGTGCCGCCGCTGAATCCCAACCCGCGACCCGACATCTTTCCCACCGGCAACCCACAGGCAGCTACCAGCGGTTCCACAACCAGCGTGGTTTTATCTCCCACACCACCGGTGGAGTGTTTATCGACAACAACTTCCAATACCTGGCTCAAATTTAAAACCTCGCCGGAGTGCGCCATCGCCAGGGTCAGGTCGGTGGTCTCCTGGTCGTTCATCCCGTTCAACAGAACAGCCATTGCCCAGGCAGAGACCTGATAATCCGGTATTTCGCCACGGGTAAAACCACCAACAAAAAACTCGATCTCCTCTTTGCTTAATACTTGCCTGTCCCTTTTCTTAATGATAATATCGACGGCTTTCATGTTTCAACCTCCATGGTAAGCATCTGTTCAAAAAAAGCGAATTTTGGGACGTGCAATGCGGCGATCTTTCCAGGTCGATTTTCCTGATAAGGCAAGCACAAGAGAGCGCGCCGCAATAACCGCATTGAAAAGAACGGTCAAAGGATAAAACAAAGCCAGGTAAACCGGAAAGCGCAGACGTACATAGGGGATCAGCCACCCTAAAACTGACAGGAGAATGGCTGCTGCTGCTTTTTCCGCCGGGAAGTATCCTATCGGTACACCGAGGCCTGCCAGTACAAGGACGAGAATTGGTTGCCAATAGACCACAACCAACCAGGTGAAGACAAAACCGAAGGTGACTACATTATACTGAAAAGCCGCAAAAAAATTCTTGCTAAAACCGGCGACCACTTCACCCAGCGAACGATACATGCGGCATTCCACCTGCCGACTGCCGTCCACCAGCCGCCAGACAAATCCAAAGCGACGGATGAGCCTGCCAAACGCCAGATCATCAACCACTTCGCTGCGGATGGCGGAATGACCGCCTACAGATTGATAAGCCTGGCGGTCAAATAATAGAAACTGACCGATGGTAAATGAAAACCCCGGCAGGCGAATTTTTCGGGCAATTGCCAGAGGCAGAGTAGTAAATACCGCCCACAGGAAAAAGGGTTGGATCAACTTTTCTCCCCAACCTGACACAATCTCATGCGGGATTACACTCAAAAGGGCTGCCCGCTCAGCCAGCATCGCATAAACTGCCCGGCGAATGGCATCCGGTTTTAGACGAGTATCCGCGTCCAGGAACAACAACAGGTCTCCACTGCATTTCTCGGCTGCCTGATGGCAAGCCCACGGCTTGCCAAGCCATCCCGGTGGCAATGCACGACCTGGAATCAGGCGCAGTCGTGAATCCCGCAACCTGTACAAACGGGTAATCTCCGCAGTGCGGTCGGAGGATTGATC
The DNA here is from genome assembly GCA_034411135.1 of Bellilinea sp. Taxonomy (GTDB): domain Bacteria; phylum Chloroflexota; class Anaerolineae; order Anaerolineales; family Anaerolineaceae; genus Bellilinea. The sequence goes on along the minus strand of DAOUMN010000021.1, from coordinate 21,580 downwards.
GTCCAGCACGATCACTTCCAGATACGGATAATCCTGAAAAAGCACCGATTCAAGGCAGCCAGTGATGTTATGCTCTTCGTTGCGTGCCGGAATGAGCACCGAGACTTTGGGTAGATCATCCACGGTGGGGTACGTCTCCAGGCGTTTCAACCAGAACAGGTTGCCAATGGAGATCAACAAAACAATCGCCAGGTATAGTAGCAGTCCATCTGGATGGGTGAAGAGCAGCCATTCCCCAACCGTCACTAACCACCCCCGATCGCACAATAACAAAGAGGCATTTCGTAACCAATTGGGTCAGAAATGCCTCTCACTAAAAATAGATTAACGGGATTGTTTCTTGAGAAAAATGGTTACTTTGCGGTTGGGCTCTTCACCGACACTCTCGGTCTCCACCTCGGCGTGATTGCGTAATTCAAGATGGATCACCCGCCTCTCGTTGGCAGGCATTGGCTCCAACGAGACCTTGCGCCCAGTATGTACCACCTGCTCAGCCGTCCGCCGCGCCAGCACGCGCAACTGTCGTTCGCGGCGCGCGCGGTACCCCTGCACATCGATCATCAACGGCACCCAACGCCCAACTTCCTTGGAAAGGATAAGGCTGGTGATATATTGCAACGCATTCAACGTTTCCGAACGGCGACCGATCAGGATGCTCAAATCCTCGCCCTGCACTTCCACCATCACCACTGGCTGGTCATTTTCGTCTTGCGGGGGCAGCATTTGCGCTCTCAAGCGCGCTTTGAGGTGCATTTTTTGCAGCAACTCCCCGGTGATTTGCTCGGCGATTTGCAGCACGCGGTTTTCATCTTCGCTGCCGGCTCCGTTAGATGGCTGTTCTTCAACCGGGGGAACTTCGACGGGTCGGGCGGGCGGCTTGGGTTTGGGTTTGCTTTCCCGGCGCGGGGAAACGGGTTCCGGGCTAGTCGTACCAGGTGGTTGCGCCTCTTTGATCCACAAGCGCACGCGCGCCTGGCGCGTCCCCAAACCGAGAAATCCACGGCTGCCCGGATCAAGCACCTCAACCTCGAAAGCGCTTTCCGGCAGTCCCAATTGTTCCATCCCTTTCGCAACAGCTTCTTCTACCGTCGGCGCAATGATCTCCAAATTGGTTTTTTCCTGGCTCATAGGCTCCTCGACCTTATTGACCTTGTCGTATTTGAGCGGGTGATCACCACTCCGCCCGCTCAACTATTTCTTTTTACTGCCACCTGCACCAGCAGTCTGCGTTTTAAGGAATGGGAACACATTTCCCCAATTCACTTTCCCCAACATGGCATATTGCAAAATACCAATCACATTGGACGCAATGAAGTACAGCGCCAGTCCGGAAGCCAGGGTATAAGCGAGATAGCCCATGAACATCGGCATATACAAATTCATCATATTGGACATCATCGCGGTCTGATCTTTGGGGTTGGCTGACGGCGTAGCGATCAGCTTGCCCTGCACATAGGTCGTTATCACTACAACCACCACCAAAATCGGGATTCCGAATTCCAAGCCCGGGATGAACAAACGCTCCGGTTGACCCAGGTCCATCCACAAGAAACGCGAATTAAGCGGAATCAGCGACTCCACTTTCAGCAATCCTGGATAAATATGGCGAATCAGGTTGAGCAAATCCACCGGCGTGCTCGCCAAAGCAAAGATGATCGCTTGGTACAAACCGAAAATGATCGGCAACTGGATGATGGTGGGTAGGCAGGATGCAAATGGGTTGATTCCAAGCTCTTTATACAACGCCATTTGTTCCTGCGCCAGTTTTTCTCGGTCACCTTTGTATTTTTCCTGAATTTTCAACCATTTCTCATTCTTTTGAAGTTCCTGCATCGCCTGCGCGCCCTTGATCTGGCGCACCATCAACGGATGAGTGATCACCCGAATCAACAAGGTGAAGAGAATGATCGCAATCCCAAAATTCTGTCCAACGATGTTATAGATGAACAGCAGGGTGTTAATAAACGGGGTAATGATGAGCGCATCCCACATGATCTTTTACCTCTCTTATTTCGGCGGGACAAAGGACCACACATCCTGTCCTTCCAGTGAAACCATTTTCAAGAACTCTTTGCCCCCTGCAATACCCACTGCCAGGCGTTCGCCAACAACAACTGGTCCGGTATATAGTTTTCCCTCGAACGATTTGCTCCACAAACGCTCACCATCCGGGGTTGTAGCAATCAGCGTGCCTTCCTCGGTGGGAAAAACCACACGGTTATCCAGCAGAGTTGGCTGTCCAGTGACGGGCTGGTCAACGGTCTGTGACCAGATGTCCGAACCATCGGCTGCCGAGACGGCATAAATTCTGCCCTGCAAGTCGCCAAAGAACAGCCTGCCGTCTTTGTGAGCCGGTTGAGTCCACAGTCCGCTTTCGAACTGGCGCTGCCAGAGGATCGAGCCATCGCGGGTGGCAATTGCCATCAGGTTGCGCGCCAGGGTGGTCAGATAAATAACACCCTCATCGATGTTCAGGGTGGGTGAATAAATCACAGCGCCGCCGACATCAAGTGACCAGACTTTCTGACCAGTACGCAGGTCAATGGCGTACAGGTTGTGATCCATCGAAGCCTGGTATGCCCGTTCTCCATCGCTAACCGGCTGCGACCACAATGCGCGACCGGTCTCGTACTTCCACACCAGGCTGCCATTAAGCGAAAGCGCATACAGGAAATGATCGGCGTTCGGCGCCAAAATCAGGTTGTTGACTGCCAGCGGGCTAGCGATCCAATCCCCTTTGGCTTCCGTGAATGTCCATTTCTCCGCCCCTGTATTGGGGTCAAGGCTGTGAAGGACATTGTCATAATCGCCCACCAGCAATTGATTCCCTGCCAATACCGGTGCGGCGTAGAACATCGCTCGCCCCGCTTTTTCAGGGAAACGCCAGACCATGCTGCCATCCGCAACACGCACAGCATAGACATGGCTTTGATAGGCAACGAAGAGCATATCTCCGTTCGGGCTGATTCCCGGCCATGAAGAACCGGATAACGCCGCTCCACAGGATGAAAGCAGCAACGACAGAGCTACGAAGAGCAGGATGAGATGAATTTTTGTTTTTTTCATGCGTTTTTTCGATTGGGGTTGGATGAAAACCTGAACATTGACCTTAGGGGACCGGATCATAACCGCCGGGATTGAAGGGATTGCAGCGCAGCACCCTCCAGACTGCCATGAAAAACCCTTTCGCCGCGCCATGTTTGTAAATTGCCTGGTAGCCGTAATGCGAGCAGGATGGGTAAAAACGGCAGGTGTTCGCTGGCATAGCAGGCGAAACAAATTTCTGGTACAGGCGGATCAATCCCAACAACAGCCAGCGCGGTGCCGTGAACAAGGTGAACTTCAGGTCGCGCAGGCGGGGTTCGTGCGAATAATCATGTTCGATCATCGCGATTGTTCCGAAACATGGCTTAACTTGGCTCGCTCTAGCAGGTTGCTCACCGCCTGGCAAAGGTCTTCGAAACGGGCTGTCAAAACAGGTCTTCGTGCAATCAGTACTACGTCCCATCCATGCGGCAACCCTGGCAGCAGCCTGTCCATTACCGCGCGCAATCGCCGTTTGGCGCGATTGCGCTGCACCGCACCGCCCAGTGCTTTACTGGCAGCAATGCCAATGCGCATCTCCCCTTGCGGGTTAGGCAAAACGGTTAACACAAGAAACGGGTGCGTGTATGACTTGCCTGTTTGTCGCACCCGCTTGAATTCGGTTGACCGCCGGAGTCGGAATTTGCGCTTCACCCATGAACCCGTCCGTGGATTGCCATGTCAATGAGCCAAAGACCCAACCTGCTCGGTTGAGCCTGCGAGCGAGCCAGCGTCTACCAGCGGACTTTCTTGACGTGGTTATTTTTGCTTACCGTCAGGCGGTAACGACCGCGCAGGCGGCGGCGTTTTAACACCTCGCGCCCGTCGGCAGTTGCCATGCGAGCACGGAATCCATGGACGCGAACACGGCGGCGAATTTTGGGTTGGTATGTCCGTTTGGGCATATCATTATCCTTTCATGTGTATATTCAACCACTGTGTTCTGCGCAAATCGCCAAACCACGTATGTTTACTCGTTTAGCCATTTCCGCAGCGCACAGATGTTAACCAGTATAACAAAAGCAAATTATACCCTACACTTGAGGGTTGGTCAAACAAATTCGACTTTACGGCCGTTGCCGTTTTTACCAGTCGATAGCAGGCGCGCCAGTTGGCGTGCGCCTTCCGGATCAGCCACAGCCAGCACTTCATCTCCGGGTTCAAAAGTGGTCACCCCGCGTGGAACGATGACCTCACCATGACGGATGATAGCAGCAATGACACAATGTTCGGGTAAATTTAAGTCTTTGATCGCGATTCCCAGAGCAGGCGCGTCGGCGGTGATCTTCTCCTCGACCAACGAATAATTCCCACGGCGCAGTTTAATCAATGTCATCATATCGCCCAGCGACATTTCTTCTTCGATAATCGACGCCATAATTTCTGCCTGGTTGACTGCCACGTCCACGTGAAAATTTCGATCAAACAGCCAGGCATTGCGCGGATTGTTGATGCGCGCGATGGTGCGTGGAACTTTGTAACGGCTGCGCGCCAGAAAGCAAATTGCCAGGTTGGTTTCGTCCTCCGTTGTACAGGCAGCCAGCACGTCCGCCTTTTCGGCACCGGCTTTTTCCAGCACAAACGGATCGATTGCCCGCCCTTCAAAAATCGCCTCAGTTGGCAGCTCTTTGTGCAGTCGCGCCAGCACATCCTGGCGGGATTCGATTAACTGAACAAAATGATGCTGCGCAATTAAGAACCGTGCCAGCTGCGCGCCTGTTCGACCACCGCCTGCAATAATCACATACATGGATGCTACTCCTTCTCTTCCAGTAATTTTTTGCGCAGGCAATTACTGCCGTTGAACGTTGCGCTGACATGAATAATATCTCCCGCCTGGAGCGCAAAGCCTTGTTGGGGCATCATTGCCCTGCCAGCACGGGTGATCGAAATGGGCAGGCATTCCTCGTCCGGCAACAAATCCGCCAGCGTTTTGCCTTCCCAATCCATTGGAATGACAAACTCATACACTTCCACCTCGCCATTACCGGCAGAAAAAACTGTGTGAACACCGGAATCGTAGAGCATCTCTTCGATACGCTGTGCCCCCCAGCTGGTGGAGCTGATGACCTGCAGTTGCAGTTCTTCGAATAAAACCCGGCAGCGTGGATCGTAGTTACGGGCAACCACATTGGGAATGTGATAGATATGCGTGGCAATTCGAGCAACGATCGCATTAATGGCGTCCGAAGAGGTAACCGCAGCCAGAGCATCCGCCTGTTCAATCCCGGCGCGCAGCAACACATCCTGCGAGAGGGCATCGCCCTCGTGGGTACGCCCGGTAAAATCTGCCGGTAGATTGTTGAACGATAATTGTGCTGTATCGATGACAGCCACATGATGACCAGCACGAAATAGACGGTAAGCCAGGGCAGAGCCTAGCCTTCCACAGCCGACCACAATCACATGCATTTTTTTATTTTCCTGTTCGTTTTTCATCAGTCCACCTGGTAAGGAACGCTGGTAATGACAATGTCTTTATGAAAAAGCAGTGCCAGTCGTAATGCGACCGCCGTCTGGGTGTGCAGTAACGTGGACCACCAGTGGCGCGGGACGAATTCCGGCACCACAATGGTGATAATTTCATTTGGCTGGCGCTGCATATCAATCTCATCGATGTATTCGAGCAGCGGCTCAACAAACAGCCGGTAAGGCGATTCGAGGATTACAAGGCGGCGTCCATCTCCCCAGGTTTCCCACTTCTGGCGCACTCGATCGGCTTCCTGTGGATCGATGGACACATGCACCGCAGTAATATCATCTGACAGGGTACGCGCATAACGCAGCGCTGCCAGCGTGCCACGATGCACTCCGCTGATCGGCAGGATAACCCGATGCCGGGCAATCCGTGGTGGGGCACCGTAATTATCCATCGAAAGCCGCGCCGCCAAGTTTCGGTAGTGCCGCTGGATACCGCTGAACATGAGCACCAGCAGCGGGATGATGACAATCACCACCCAGGCGCCATCCACAAATTTGGTCGCCGCAAAAATGATCATCACCACACCAGTGCAAAACGCGCCAAAACCGTTGATGATCATCTTAACCAGCCAGTTACGGTCAAATCGGAGTACGGAGCCTCTCTCCTTGAGTTCCTCCCCCGGCTTAAGGTGACCGATCTTCCACCAGCGGTGCGCCATACCCGCCTGGGAGAAAGTAAAGGATAAAAACACACCGACCGCATACAGTGGAATCAGACGGGTTACGCTCGCCTGGAATACTATAATCAACATCATTGCCAGCAGGGCAAGCAAAACAATCCCGCGCGAATACACCAGGCGGCTGCCGCGATAGGTCAACTGACGGGGAAGTAAGCCGTCATTGGCTGTTATCGCACTCAAACGCGGAAAATCAGCAAAAGAGGTGTTGGCAGCCATGATCAAGATCACGGTGGTGGCAACAATGACCGCACCGTAGAGAAATCCACGCCCATCGAAGGCGGTGCGCGCCAACTGCGAAATCACTGTTTCCGACTCCGACGGTACCGCCTGAATATGCGCTGCCAGGAAGGAGATGCTTAGCATCAAACTTCCCAAAATCAGCGACATGATGATCAAGGTTGTTCCAGCATGCTTGGATCGGGGTTCTCGAAAAGCCGGAATACCATCTGCGATCGCTTCTATGCCGGTCAAAGCAGCTGTACCGCTGGCAAAAGCACGCAGGATCAGAAAAAGTCCCACTCCCTGAGCGATGTGCAGTGTTTCCAGCGGTGGTGGGTCGGCAACAATCCCCAGGCTGCCAAATAAATATCGCACTAACCCCACACCCACTGTCAAGCCCATAACAACAATAAAAAAGTAGGTTGGTATGGCAAAAGTTTTTCCGGATTCTTTGATCCCCCGCAGGTTGACCAGCATAATAAAGCCAACCAGACCTACCGCGATCCACACCCGGTGCTCGAACAGGGACGGAATGGCAGACACGATTTGAGCAACACCGGAGGAAATGGATACTGCAACGGTAAGAATGTAATCTGTGAGCAATGCAGCAGCCGCGATCTTTGAAGGTAAAATACCAATATTATCGCGGGTAACGATGTAAGCACCACCACCATTTGGATAGGCATGAACTGTTTGCTCATAGGATAATGTAACGATACCCAACAGCAAAACAATGCCAATAGATAGAGGAAATACATAGTTATAGGCATCCGAGCCCAGCACCATTAAAATAACCAGCATTTCCTGCGTGGCGTAAGCGGTTGAGGATAAGGCATCGGAGGCAAACACTGCCAAGCCGATCAATACCCCAATCGTCTGGTGAGGTGCATCTGCGGTTGGTAAAGGTCTTCCGAATAGCCAGGTGCGCCAATCCCGCCTGGGTTTAAACTCAGTTTCGCGCCGGAGGACTGTCGTCCCTTGTCGATCTTCAATATTCATTTATTCTCGATAACGCCTTTTCATAACAGACGTGAACATTCAACAGAGCCAGTGATTATAATAGCATATTGTTGCCGCGTCAATTATAATTCTAGTGGGAATGGCTTTGAATTTACACATTCCATACAACGACAAACACTGACCAATATCCATGCTTGCCGATAAAAATCCGAGAGTCACTCTGCGCCTGTTGCTGAATGCCGGCATTTCTTTGCTTGGTATCGCGGTTGGATTGGTATTTCCACTGCTGGCTACGGTGGTACAGGTGCTGCTCTCCGGGTTGCCATTAACCTTAAATACCTTCCTGCTCGCCCAGACAAGCCAACCCATTCTCTGGTTGATTGACTTGTTTTCCTTTCTGGTAATACTATTCAACGTGGGAGCAGCCTACCAGCAGATTACCACTCAACGCCAGATCAATGCCCTTCGCCAGCAACTCGCCAGCCGTACCGAAGAATTGTACGCAGTAAAAGAAGTATCACAGCGCGAGATTCTCGAACGCCACCAGGCGGAAGCCAACATCACCCGCGCCAAGAAGGAATGGGAAGCCACCTTCGATGCCATCTCCGATTTGATTCTACTGACCGACAGCACCGGTAAAATTATTCGCTGCAACCGGGCAACCATCGAAAAACTGAATATATCCTATAACCAGTTGATCGGCAGGAACATTGAGGAAGTCTTTCCTGGCGTCATTGAACCGGTGCAAAAGAAAGCCCTGACCAAAACTCAGGTCATTCCAATGCCTTCCCTGTACGGCTGGTTCGAGGTTACCGGTTTCCCATTTCAAGACAGCGAAAACCAGGCTGGTACCATTTACATTTTCCACGATATCGCCCAACGCAAAAAAGCCGAAGCTGAAATCCAACGCCAAAAGCAATACTTTGAAAGCATTTTTCAAAACAATCCGGTTGCCATCGTTACCCTTGATCTTAACGGTCACATTGTTGCCTGCAACCCCGCTTTTGAGCAGCTATTCGGTTACCGCCAGGCAGAGGTAATTGGCGGCAAACTGGACGAATTAATCACCTCGCCGGAATTTCGTGAGCGTGCGCACGAATTCAGCCGCCGCGTGCGCCACGGTGAGTTAATCCACAGTGTTAGCAAACGCCTGACCCGGCGCGGCGAACTGCTCGATGTCGAGATCTTTGGCGTGCCCGTCATCGTCAACGGACAGGAAGTTGGCGTGCTCAATCTGTTCCATAACATCACCGAAATGGTTAGCGCGCGGCAGAAAGCCGAAGAAGCCGACCTGGCAAAAAGCGAATTCCTGGCAAACATGAGCCATGAAATTCGCACGCCGCTCAACGGGCTGATTGGCATGCTCAATCTGACCCTGGACACCGTTTTAACCCGCGAACAAAACGAGTACCTGACCGCTGCGCTGGATAGTGCCGAATCGCTGCTCAACCTGATTAGCGACATTCTCGATCTGTCCAAAATCGAAGCTGGAAAAATGGAATTGGAGAGTACCGACTTCAACCTGCGCACCATCGTCGAGAACGTAGCAGTCAATCTATCGCAACGCGCCACTGCACGCGGACTGGAGCTGGTCTGCTCAATCCACCCGGAATGTCCAATTTTATTACGCGGTGACCCCAACCGGCTGCGTCAGGTGCTGAACAATCTGGTTGGCAATGCGATCAAGTTTACCGAGCAAGGCGAGGTGGTTATTCAAGTACAGCCCGTGGCGCAAAGCAGCAGCCAGGCAACAATCAGTTTTTCCGTACGGGATACCGGCATCGGCATCCCGCTCGAACGGCAGGCACACATATTTGAACGCTTCACCCAGGCGGATATGTCCACCACTCGTAAATATGGCGGCTCCGGTTTAGGGCTGGCGATCTCATCTCAACTGGTTGAACTGATGGGTGGAAAAATCTCGCTGATCAGTGAACCAAACAGCGGCAGCACCTTTTCCTTCAACGCCGTTTTTGGGCGCCAGGAGACAGCGGAACCCAAACCGGTCGAGTTGATCCAATCAATCCGTGGTAAACAGGTTCTGATAGCTGACCCCAATACCAGCAGTCGCCAGGCTTTACGCCAGGAATTGGAGAAAGTGGGCTTTGCCGTACAGGAAGCCTCTGACCGCCCAAGCTGCGTGAGCATTCTCACCACGGCATTCAACGACAATGCTCCCTTCAACTTGTTGTTAATCGATAACCGCCTGTTGCAGGACGGAGGACACCTCAGTTTACCGGTTGAGATCGAAGCCCTCACCCATGAAGGTCTGAAGATCATTGTTATGACTACTCTCGGTGTCCACTTTACGATGGAGGACTGTCATCGTCTGGGTTGTAATGCCAGTGTAATCAAACCGGTGCGCCAACAAGCTTTATACACAGCCCTCGATAGTGTATTTTCAACCGGTACTTCCCTCGGGGGGACGGGTAAGCTGCCCACCCGCACCCCTTCCACCGGATTGCATACGCGCGTCCCTCATCACATCCTTCTGGTTGAGGATAACCCGGTCAACCGCAAGGTGGTTGTCAACCTGCTCAACAAATTTGGTCATTCGGTCGATGAAGCTGAAAATGGACGTATCGCGGTGGAAGCCGTCACCCGAAATAACTATGATCTGATCCTGATGGACATCCAAATGCCGGAAATGGACGGTTATGAAGCCACGCTGCGCATCCGTTCCGCCGAGGGCGCAAGCCGGCACACGCCGATCATTGCCATGACCGCCCGTGCGCTTGCCGGTGATGTGGAACGCTGTCTTGCCAGCGGCATGGACGCCTACCTGCCCAAGCCGATCAAACCGCGTGAATTGTTCGATGCCATCGAAGTATGGGGGTTAACGCCTGCTGAACAATCGGTCAGCATGGATGTTTTACCCAAATCGGTCGAGCTGCCGCCAGCAACACCCCAGCCAACCCAACCCACAACCGATTTTGAGATATTTGTTCAAAATTTTCAGTCACAGGCAGAACGGTTTAAAAATAGCCCCATTGAAAATACCCAGCCAACTGTCGTGTCTTTACCAGAAAATGAACCCATCCCCGAACTGCCCAATCCGGACGAAGATGAATTCCTCAGCCGGGCATTCAAGAAAAATACCCAGCCCCTGGGCAACCCACGCTACCTGGAAAAAATCCTCCCCCGTTTTGGCGACGACTTGAATTTCTTCCTTACCACCTTTGAAGAGTTTATCCACCAGTGTGAAGGCAAGCTGAATGAAATCGATCAGGCTATCCAGGCTGGCAACGCCAGCGCGGTAAAGCTGCATGCCCATAACCTGAAAGGGGTGGCTGCCAATTTTGATGCCGTAAAACTTACCACATTGGCTCACCGCCTGGATGTCCAGGCTGCCAAAGGAGATTTGAGTCAGGCACGTGAATGGCATCTTGAAATGCAGCAACAGGTTCCACTTCTTAAAAAAGCTTTGGCTGAAATGAAAGCCCAGCAGCAATCCCCGGTCAATTGGTCGAAAGGCTCATTCCATGGCAACAGTACTGCTCATTGATGACGAAATCATTTTCCATCGCATGATCGAACATGCCCTGCGCCCGCTGGGTCACATCATCTATACCGAATTGACGGGCACCCAAGGGCTGGAAGCCGCCAGTATTCTCAAACCGGATATCATCATCACCGATCTTAACCTGCCGGATTTATCCGGCTACGAGGTTACCCGGCGATTGCGACGCGACCCTGCGTTTGCCCACACTCCCATCATGGTGTTGACCAGCCAGTCTGGATTGCAGGACAAATTGGGTTCCTTTGAATCCGGCGCGGATGACCATATTACCAAACCGTTCGAACCGGAGGAACTGGTTGCGCGCATGACCGTTCTGCTGCGGCGCATGGAAGCGCTGCGTCACGCGCTGCCCGCAGGCGAACCAGTCGAGCCTACCAAGCAAGCCAAAACGATCGCGGTTCATTCATTACGCGGCGGGATCGGCACCTCAACTCTGGCAGTCAACCTGGCAATTGGGCTGCGATCCTTGTGGAACGCTCCGACAATGATGATCGACCTGGTACTGATGGCAGGTCAGGTGGCATTGTTGATGAATATGCCGCTCAAACGCACCTGGGCTGACCTGGCGGGTGTTGATCCAGTCGAAATGGATACCGAAGCGCTGCACTCGATCATCGAATCGCACAAATCCGGGCTGGCATTTATCGCCGCGCCAACCTTTCCAACCGAGGCGGAAATGCTCTCCGATGAAATTCTCAACGTCTCGTTGAAATTACTGCGACCGCATTACGACTACATCATCGCCGACTTGCCCCATGATTTCAGCGAGGTTTCGTTGATCGCGCTTGACTTGGCAGATGTGATCCTGCTGGTGCTCGCGCCGGAATTGGCTTCGGTGCGGGCTGCCGCAGCCGCTTTGGACACGTACAACAAGTTAAACTACCCCCCCGAGAAAATCAAGCTGGTGCTCAACAATGTCTTTCCACGTCACGGTCTACCGCGTGAGCGTATTGAGCAGGCTCTCAAAAAGCCGATTACCCTCAACTTGCCCTATTCTCAGGACATCCTTGTACAGGCAATCAATCTGGGTAAACCGGTGCTTTATCACCAACCGGACGAGCCATTCGCCAGCCTGCTGGAAGATTTTGCCTTTTTCCTGAGCACCGAAGAACATAAAAAGAATCGCCCTGATAAGCCAACCCAAGCCTGGAAACGAGTGTACGACCGATTCATGGAAGCACGCAAAGCCAAAGAAAAACAGTCCCAACGATAAAATTTGGTGATCGAAAAAGTTACGAAAGGGAGATCAAATCATGTCGCATGAATTCAAAAAACCGACCCGTGTCGCAATTGTCGGCGCTGGAAATGTGGGCGCGACGTTTGCTTACAGCCTGTTATTGAGTGGTCTGGCGTCCGAAATTGTCTTGATTGATGCCAATCACGCCAAAGCCGAAGGCGAAGCCATGGACCTGAACCATGCCATGCCGCTGGGTCGTCCAGCCCGAATCTGGGCAGGCGATTACAAGGATACCGCCGGGGCTATCATCACCGTCATTACCGCTGGCTCTGCCCAAAGACCAGGGGAAACCCGCCTCGACCTGGTGCAGCGCAATGCGTCCATCTTTAAACAAATAATCCCCCAAATCGTGGAGAACAATCCCAACGGGATCCTCCTCATCGCAACCAACCCGGTGGATATTTTGACCTACGTGGCGTACAAAATCTCCGGATTCCGCCGCAATCATGTCATCGGCTCCGGCACGGTTTTGGATACCGCGCGCTTCCGTTACCTGCTCTCGCAGCATTTCGATGTCGATCCGCGCAGTGTGCATGCGCATATCATTGGCGAACATGGCGACAGCGAAGTGCCTGTCTGGTCGCTGGCAAACATTGCCGGGATGCGCCTACCGCAGTATTGTGCCGTCAATCACCTGGGTTGTGAAGATCAGGTGCTGGACACCATATTCGAACAAACCCGCGACGCCGCCTACCACATCATCGAACGCAAGGGCGCAACTTACTACGCCATTGCCAGCGGTCTGACCCGTATCTGCGAAGCCATCTTGCGCGACCAGGGCACCGTGCTTTCGGTATCCACGTATATCGACGAGGATTATTACGGCATTTCCGATGTTTGCCTGAGCCTGCCCAGCATCGTTGATCTAGACGGAGTTGAACGCATCATCCGGCTGGACTTGAGCGCGGACGAAATCGATGGACTGCGCAATTCCGCCAATGTATTAAAGAACACCATCGCACAGTTAGGTATTTAGCCTTCGCTGGTTTGCGTGATCAAAACCTCGAACGGCTTAAGCCGTAAACCGGTGATCGCTAATTCGCCTTCGTTGCGGTGCGTTGAATAAACACACCGCAATCTTTTTATAGTCTCCGGGACAACGACTTCCGCTGACTTCCGCTTGAGATTGATCATCACCAGGCAGCTCTGTGTTTCTGTCCAACGCAGATAGGACACTACATCGGGATTATCTTCGTCCACAAATTGAAAATCTCCTTCGGTCAATGCCAGATTGGATTTACGAACTGCTAGCAGACGGCGATAATCCTGCAGCAGGGAGCTTTCATCCTGAGATTGCTCAGCAACGTTGACTCCCTGTGCATAATTTGGGTGCACTGGCAGCCAGGGTTTCACCTCGGGCGGGCAAAAACCCGCGTTGGGCTGATTTGCCCACTGCATGGGTGTGCGCGATTTGTCCCGCCCATGCCTCGAAGCATAAGCAGCGGCTTCTTCCGGCGGAGAGCCAAGCAGTTCAATTTCCAGGTTGTAAGCACGTACGCTCAGCGGGTCGCGAAAGTCCTCCGGATCCAATTCCAGGTGATTGACCATGCCGATCTCTTCGCCGTTATAGAGGAACGGAGTGCCTTTGAGCGTTAAGATCAAAGCCAGATTAGCACGGGCGATTTCGCGGTCGTGTTTTCCATCGCCAAACTCGCTCATCATCCGCCCAGCGTCGTGATTGCCGAGCGTATTGCAACCCCACCCGCCCAGCGGCATCCCTGTCAACCGATCATGTTGATTTTTGCGCACTCTTCGCGGTGTTATGGGCGATGCCTGCATGAGCGGAAAGTTGAAGGCAAGATGGAGCTCATCGCTGCCATTGCCATAAAAGCGGATATCCTCGCTCTCACCAATCAGTACTTTGTCCGGGAATTCATCCACCACTTTGCGCAATTCTTTCATCAGGTCATGCACCTCAGGCATATCGAACTGCTTGTGAAACATGCGAAACCAGCGTTGACCGACCTTTTTCTGTTCGCGGCTGGTTTTTGCTATACGCGCCGCACGGTAAATTTCATCCAGCCTCTCACCCGTACCCTGATCAGGAAAGCCCTCCTCCTCGAAAATCGTGCCGATTGCGTCTAGACGAAAACCATCCACCCCCATTTTCAGCCAGTAACGAACCACATCGAACATCGCCGCCTTGACCTGAGGATTCTTCCAATTCAGGTCGGGTTGTTCGGCAAAGAAGTAATGATAGTAATACTCTCCGCTTCCCGGATCGAACGTCCAGGCAGACCCTCCAAACGTCGACCACCAATCATTAGGTGGAGCGCCATTGCGCGGCGGTTTCCAGATGTACCAGTCACGGCGGGGGTTGTCGCGGCTTGATCGTGATTCGATAAACCAGGGGTGTTGATCCGAGGTGTGGTTGAGCACCAAATCAAGCACCAGACGCATGTCTCTATGGTGCAATTCATCCAAAAACTGTTGGAATTGCGGCAGTGTGCCATATTCTTCCGCCACACCGTAATAGTCCTTGACATCGTAGCCCCAATCGACTTGCGGGGATGGAAAATGTGGCGACAGCCAGATCGCATCCACTCCCAGCCATTGGAGGTAATCGATCTTTTCTAGCATACCGGAAAAATCACCAATTCCATCGCCGTTACCGTCCGCAAAACTGCGTGGGTAGATTTGATAAAAAACAGCTTTTTGCCACCAGGAAAATGTGCCCATTGGTTCGTAGTGCTCCTCAATCGTTCTTGACTAATTTGAAAACTCTATTCGGTTGGCTATCTCGGATTCTTTGACCCACTCTTAACCTGCCAATAAACGATTCTTAATTGCCGCCAGATATGCTACTTATGAAAGATCCAGCCTTCACCACAGCCCAGGCAAAATACGTGTTAACCATGGACATACAACCATCCTGCCAACCAAACCCGGAAATCCTGCCCATTGTACCCCAATCCGCACCGTACCGAACCGCGGAATGGATCTCTCGCTTGGCATCACCCCCGTTGCTGGCAGCCTTAAGTTTTTGGGTCGCTGCCTTAAGCAATCCCTCGCCAAAGCAAACCTACGGCTGGGCGTTGCTCGCTATCTTCTGGATGATTGTGATCCCTGCGGTTTATCTTGTGTACCTCTATCGCAGTGGAAAGATCACCGACTTGGACGTTTACGTTCGTTCGCAACGTGTCCGCCCCTACTTGCTGAGTATTGGGTGCAGTGCTGCCGCATGGGCGTTGCTAGAGCGTAGCAGTGCGCCACCGGTCTTCGCCTTGATCACCGCTGGAGGGCTATTGGAAACCATCGGGCTTTTCCTGGTCAATTTACGCTGGAAAATTTCTGCTCATGCCGCAGCAGCCGGTGGGTTGTCGTTTCTGGCATTCCTATTGGCAGGTGCAGTTGCTTTGCCCCTGCTGATCATTGTTCCGCTGGTTGCCTGGTCACGCGTGCATCTCAAGCGGCACACCCTGGCTCAGACTGTGGCTGGCAGCCTGTGGGGAATGGCGAGCTTCACCCTGATGTATCTCCTGCTGAGTTGATTTACGGCAGGATCGTTGCGCACAAACCCTGCTGGTTTAGCACATCTAACCGTACTCGGCTGATGTGGTTCCACAGTGGTTGATCCGCGCTTGCTTCCACCCGCAGGTAGTTATCGCTTAAGCCGTGCAGCTGCCAGCCCTTCGCGCTGACCTGATCGCACGATTCCCATAAAACCAGGGCTTGGCTGCCTAGAAAGCGTTGCCGGTAGGCTTTTTCAGCATCTGCCAACACCTCTCTCATCCGTGCATTGCGCACCCGTGCCACCTTGCCATCGACTACACCCTTCAAACGGGCTGCGGCGGTTCCGGGTCGGGATGAATAAGTAAACACATGCCCGCCGGCAAAACCAATCCGGCGAATGAATTGCAGGCTTTCTTCAAATTCTGCCTCGTCCTCTCCTGGAAAACCGACGATCAAGTCGGTGGTGATGGCAATTTCTGGGACAACAAGACGCGCAGATTCAACCAGGGCATAATAATCCTGTGGGCTGGTGTTACGCACCATGCGCTTTAACGTTGCGGCACAGCCCGATTGAAGCGGCAAGTGCAGGTGACGGCACATGCGCGGGTTTTTCCATAAGCGGAAGAAAGTATCGTCCAGATCCCATGGTTCAAGAGACGAAAGTCGAATTCGCTCAATATCGGTCTCCGCCAACAGGGCTTCGATCAGGTGGCGCAGGTGCAGCGGGCGGGGAAAATCCTGTCCCCACGACCCGAGGTGTACCCCCGAAAGCACAATTTCACGTGTTCCACCTGCAATGGCGGAACGCACTTCGCTGATTACCCGTTCTAACGGTTGGCTGATTCCCCTACCCCGCGCCAAACGGGTAACGCAAAAGGTGCAATAATTATCGCAACCATCCTGGACCTTAATAAAAGCGCGGGTACGCTGGTGTAAGCCGGGCAAAGGCTGGCGCGCCAGCGGCTCCAGATCAAATTCCTCTATCGGAGCGCCTAAAACTTCCGCTGTAAGGTGGCTCTTTTGCAGGTTGGGAATGACCCATTCCACTTGCGGCAGGCGCCGGGCTGCTTCGGGTTCAAGCGTAGCCCAACAACCGGTTACGGCTATGCGTGCATTACCTGACCGAGCTGCCTGGCGGATTTTTTGGCGCGAATCCGATGCTGCTGCACTGGTAACCGTGCAGGTATTGACCACCACCAGGTCAGCCTCCGCGGCGGTTTCAGCAATGTTGTGTCCGGCAGCGCGGAACTGGCGGGCAAGCATCTCAATTTCACTCTGGTTGAGCCGACAACCAATCGTATCAAAATAAACGTTCATACCCTTAAGGTTTGATGACATAGAAATTGTCGAAATGTACCTCAACGCCAGGGGTCTGGTATGCCCCGGTCATTAAGCCAACATCGCCAATGGTGAAATCGCTATCCTCGACTTCGGCAAATTTTTGTTGGTTAACGTACAGGCTCAAGCGGTTACCAACGCAATCAGCCCGCAATTGATTGACCGCGTTGCCCTGCGCGATCATTTTACCAAATTCCAGCCCATCCGGATTGCTCAATATCTGGTACAAGCCGTCTTTAACCTTGACAATTCCCCCGTAACCATCGCTGCTAATCAGAAAGGCATAGAAATTGTAGGTATCCTGAAAACGGCAAATCAAGCCAAAATCATTGTCGGTTGAACCATCCACCAAACGCGCTTCTACTGCCAGTGTCACATCGGAATATCGCCTGCCGGCCAACGACCAATAGTCAAAATTCGCCTGTTTGATTCGAAAAGCCAGGCTGCCGTCCTGGTAGATGATCTCCGCCTCGGGTGAAGTCCACTGCTGCCATCCACTGGTAGGGTCGGAAAAATCGTCGTACAGCAGGACACTGCCGGGATCAAATTTGGCAATTTCTGACAGCCGGATGCGATCGGTCAGGTTGCACCCGCCCAATAGCAATAAAACAAGCACGTAGAATATCCAACCGGCTGCTTTTTTCGACATTTCGATTCTCCTCCGCCAATCCGGAGGTGAGTCCAATCAACATCCCTACCGGATGGAAACATAAATAAAGCGCAAATTAGGGCAACGCCGAAAAATAGCGTTCTAGCAGCCGTTTTGCAAGCAGCGCAACTGTCGGGTCATTCGCTTTAGCAGCGCGGCTGAGTGGACGAAACGCCTGGCTAATGCGCCCCATCTCGATATAAACCTGCCCCAGGTAAAGGTTCGCGGATGCATTGGCATCATCGATCTCTAAAGCCTGTTGCAAGAATTGTTCCGCCTTTTGAAGATCGCCCAGATGGAGATAGACAAATCCAGCCATGCTCAATGTCTGTGAATTTTGCCCATCGAGGGCAAGCGCCCGGGCAGCGGCAGGCAGGGTATAGGCTTGCGCATCAAAGCCATTAGCAGCCGAAAAGATCGCCAGTGCACGCCAAAGGGCAGCATTTTCAGGCTCGATCTCGACTGCGCGTTGGTAAGCTCGCATGGCTTCAATTAAATCGCCGCTCTCCGCCAGCGTTGCGCCAATCTCCACTTGCCAGCGCCCTTGTTGGGGATATTTATCTGCCAGCACACGCAGGTAACTGGCAGCAATAAGAGGTTGGTTTTGCCGCCGCCAATACAATGCCATCGCGGTTTGAACAATATCCGAGACCGGGTTAAGTTCCTGCGCGCGACGCAGGGCTGAGTATCCATCCTCGCCCAGGTTCTGCCGCACTTCACCCAGAATTGCCCATGCTTCGGCATACGTAGGGAATTCAGCCACAGCGCGGAGCAACGCCTGTTCAGCCACATCCCAGTTCCCCAACTCACCCAGACGTTGTCCCAGGACAACCAGACCGAACGCAGGCTGTTCGTTGCTTACAGCGGTTTCCAGCGCTTCTAGCAGGCTGACAGCCTGCTCTGCCTCTTCACCTCGACCACCGCTGAGCGGGGTGAGCACCGCAATGGCTTGTGCAGCATCTTCAACAGACAACAACAATCCCGCTGCTAGCCTCGCCTGTGGGTTGCGCGGTTCGCGCTCCAACCAACGTTGGGCGGCAGCCAGTGCCGCATCGAATGCTCGCAGATCGCGAAAATGCTCGACAAGCAATGGATAATACACAGGATCGATATGCTCCCGCTGGCTAAGCAGCTGCCAGGCAGTCAGCGCCGCTTCGGTTTGCCCAACCTGTTGGCGCGCAAATCCCAAGCGGTATAAACCTTCGTCGGAAATCGTCCCCGCTTGCAAAGCTGCACTCAAATCATCTGCCGCCTGAGGATAATTCTCAACCGCCCATTCATGCAGCCCAATCCGCTCCCACAACTCCGCGCGGTGCGGTTGATAGAAGAGCACCAGACGTAACTGTGCAGCCGCTTCGATATGATTCTGCTGCTCCTCCGCCATCTGTAAACGGCTGAGAATCTGCTCTAGCCGAACCGGGATCGGCTGGAGCGGCGCTAGCCCAAGCAATACCACCGGCAGACAGACGATCATCGCCAGCAGTAATTGGGTTTTGAGCGTTAACCGTCGTGCACTTTGATTCACAGTTCCTGCCTGAACCGGTACCCCGGCGGTTTGAATTTATTGGGTAATTAATCAACCTGGACGAATGCCGCCTGGGTATGGCGGGAAAATCGTTCTTCAGTCCTTGTGTAGTATATCAAAGACAGTTCTTTATGGTAGAGCGCAACGAAAATGAAATGTTGTTCGGCTTGACATACGAAATATTGCATGATAAATTTGTCATACAGGTAACAGGCTCACGGAGCCTCATCCACATTTTAACCAACAGTATGGAGTACAGCATGTCAGAACGTTTCACCGGGACCGTCAAGTGGTTCAACCCTGCCAAAGGGTACGGCTTTATTGGCCGTGACAATGGAGAAGATGTGTTCGTTCACTTTTCCGCAATCGATATGCAAGGCTACAAGCAATTGAAAGAAGGCCAGAAAGTGGAGTTTTCTATCGAAAAAGGTCCCAAAGGGCTTCAAGCAGCCCAGGTAATCCCAGTTCAGTAAGCCCTCACTTGCCAATATCATTCGTACAGAGCCGCCCGCCGGCTCTGTTGTTTTTTAATCGCGTTGGATTCCTAAAAGGTATGCACCTAATTTGACCACTTCCAGAAAGGTCGTCTCCCAGCCACGTCTGCTGAACATCCAATCTGCCGAGCGGTACCAATGTCCCTGCACCGCGCGAACGCGAATATCCACCGGGCTGCCACGGAAGACATCATTGAAAATCAAGCGGGTGCGAAAAGTATGGTACGGGTCGGTGACAACCACCGCAGATTTATAGCCCCAATATTCCAGGTAATCACGAACGGTTTTGGCTTCCTGCAAAGTGCTTAAGGCGATTTCGTTGGTAATACGAATATTATCCATCGGCACGCCCATAGCGGAAAGATTGTTGCGCACCAGCAGGCTGTAGCGCGTGCCAATATCATTGATCGTTACCCCGGTTTCGGTGATCAAAATCCGCCGGGATGGCTCTTGCTTGTACAGGTTAACCGCCTCTTGCCAGCGCTGACGGTCGCCGCCGCCCAACAGGACGATCATTTCGGGCTTGTCCAGCACATCCGAAGTAATCAATAATGCGCCCAGTCCCCACAGAAAGAGATACAGACCAACCGGCAGACTGATCAGCAGCCCAAGTACCCCCATCCCCCTCAAGAAACACCCCGAACAGCCCCGCCTGCCCGTCTGGGGTTGAGAAGAAGGTTGGGTTTGATTCATTTTGCTTATCCTTTACGCCGCTCAAGCGCGGCAGCCATTTGTTCAATCCCTTGTACCAACAATTCACGCGGGCAGCCAAAATTCAGACGCACATGGCCCTCACCGCCCGTTCCAAATGTACGACCATCATTCAATCCAACCCGGGCTTCGCGGTTGAAAAAAGCGCATGCATCCTCATCCAGTTCCGCGGCGCGGCAATCCAGCCACGCCAAATAGGTAGCCTGGGGGATGGGCATATACACCCCAGGCAGGCACTTTTCAACCGTCTGCACCAGCCAGTTGCGGTTTGCTTCCAGATACGCCAGAAGCGCATCCAACCAGGCTTGCCCGTGCTGGTATGCCGCACGGGCTGCCACCATACCCATCAGGTTAACGCCTCCAACCAGACCTCGACGCGCTTGTTTGACTTTTTTTCGCAGCTCCGAATTGGAAATAACCGCAAAGGAAAATTCCAGCCCGGGTATGTTGAATGTCTTGCTGGGTGCCATCAGGGTAATTGTCCGATCGGCAATATCCGCATCTAAGGAGGCGATCGGCATGTGACGGTGTCCAGAATAGACCAAGTCACAATGAATTTCGTCCGAGCAAATCACCAGATTATATTGCAAGCAAATGTACGCCAGTTGCTCCAGCTCGGCGCGGGTAAACACCCGCCCAACCGGGTTATGCGGGTTACACATCAGGAACATGGCAGGGTGTTGCCTGGCAACCTGTTCGAAACGATCGAAATCGATCTGATAATTCCGCTTCTCATCCGGGTAGAGCGGCGCTTCCATCAGTGGAACGCCAGCATTTTCGCCAACTTGTAAAAAAGGCGGATAAACGGGCGTCTGTACCAGGACGCCTGCCTGGTGTGCACATACCGCATGTGCCATCAAATTGAATCCGACCACCACACCGGGAAAGAAAACCAGATGCTCGGCGGGAACTTTCCACGCATAACGCTCTTCCAGCCAATCCAGAATAGCATCCTTCAAGCCGGGCAAATCGCCGGGATAGCCAAAGATTCCATGCTCAACCCTCTCTTGCAGAGCAGCAACGATCTCCGGCGCGACCGGAAAATCCATGTCTGCCACCCACATGGGTAGAACATCTTCTTCGAAAAAATGCCACTTAATGCTTTCGGTTTGCCTGCGGTCGATAATGCGGTCAAAATTGTAAGGAGACATTGGGTTGCTCTGCTGTGAATGGTGTTATAAACCTGCAACTGGATCTTTCGAACCGATTATAACCGTCCCCAGCAAGCC
>DAOUMN010000020.1:0-151460 GCA_034411135.1 Bellilinea sp. | reverse complement strand
GCCAGTTGTCGTGCCAACGGCATCGCTGGGTAGCCATGTCTGGCAGGGATAACCGCTGAAAGCATCTAAGCGGGAAGCTCGCCTCAAGATGAGATCCCTGTTTTCCCGCTAAGGGAGTAAGGTCGCAGGTAGACTACCTGCTTGATAGGCGGCGTGTGTAAGCGCAGTAATGCGTTGAGCTAAGCCGTACTAATGACCGAGGGCTTTGCACGTGGTGCGGAGAACTCAGCACTCATTTCTGAAATTGACAACCTACATACTATTCTGGTGAAACTTAACTTCGTTAAAAAAGTCTCTTGGTGATTGGAGCGACAGTGGTACACCCGGCCACATCCCGAACCCGGTCGTTAAGGCTGTCAGCGCCGATGGTACTTGGAGGGCGACCTCCTGGGAGAGTAGGTCATTGCCAAGAGGCTTTTTGCTTTTAAATCTACCCCCATAGGTTGTGTTATACTTCCCTGCGGTGTTCATTCCCGCTCGTGGAGACAATAGATGGATGATGTAATCGAGATTGACCTTCGCAAGGTGATCCTCACCGTTTGGGAAAAGAGGTTCTGGATCCTTGCTTTTTCCCTGTTGGTTGGGGTGGTGGTGTTCCTCTATTTCTTCCTCCAACCGCGTAAATACGAGGCAACCGCGGTGATCGCCTTGACCAAACCGCGATACCTGCCCAATTTCGACCCGCGTTACCAAACTGTGCCGTCCACCGCGGTCAACAACAAAGTGGTCATGGATATCGCCAAGAGTGACGAAATTGCCATTTACGTCTTCGATTCCTGGAACGACCCGGACAAGCGGCTGGATCAGCGCCGTGCGTTCCGGCAAAACAGCCTGCTGGTCAAAGCCGGTAGCGATCCGACGGTCATCTCGCTGACCGTGCGGCTTGAATCTGCCCAGGAGGCAGCCCGGCTGGCAAACCTGTGGGCAGACCGAGTCGTTGAGCGCATTAATACCCTCTATTCTGGGCAAGATCAGGCGCAGCTGACTTTCTTCGAAGCGCAAATTGCCGTTGCTGGGCAAAGCCTGCGCGTTGCGGAAAACAAGCTGGCGGATTTCGAGGGGCGCAACCCTACCCGTTCGCTGCAAGCCCAACTGGATGCTTTGCTCAGCCAGCAGCAGGATCTGCTGCGCCGCCAGCAATTGATTGCTGCCCTGCAGCGCGACGCCCGCGCGCTGTTGAACGAGGTTGCCAGCCTGCCAGGCAGCTCCGCCCTGCCGTCAGAGGTGCGCACCCGCCTGCTGGTGCTGCAGTTGCGCCAATACATGGATGCGACGGTGATCCAGTCCGAGACAAGCCGGTCGATCCCAGCCCAGTTACAGCTGCAATTGCCGTTGACAGCCCCGGAGCAGGTGCTCACGGCGGCAGATTTCCGCCAGGCGATCCAACAGTGGCTGGCATCCCTGGATGAGCAGGCGCTTGAAGTGGAAGCACTGCTGCAAGAGTACCCGGCTGTGATCACCCCGCTGCAACAGCAAATCGAACAATTTACAGAAGAAAAACACCGCCTGACGCTCGAACGCGAGGTGGCTGCGGATACTTACAACACGCTCAACCGCAAGTACCAGGAGGTGCGCATCACCATGCAGGACAGCGCCGGAGATGCCAAGATCGCCTCGCGCGCGCTGCCGCCCATTCGCCCTGCCGCGCGCGGCACGCTGACCTATACCTTGGCGGCGCTGATTGGCGCGGCGATGCTGGCGGTTGTCTTTGTTCTCTCGCGGGATTGGTGGCTGCAGGCGGACAGCGCCGCGGCGAAATCCTGACCCGGCTGGAGCGGGGGTGGTCTTTGGCGGTTTCGGTCGGCTTGCCGGTTTTACGCTTTCGCGGGCTGGCGCCTGCGCTGATCCTGATTGGGGCAGGACTGGCGGTTGCCTTTGGCTGGCGGACGCTGCAAGCCAGCGTATTGGAATTGAACGCCGCCGCGTTGTTGCAGCCTCACTTTCAGCAGCAGGGGGTGCAATCGGATGGCATTGCCTGCCTGGGGCAGCCGTTGAGTGACCCGGCGGCGCGCGCGGAGGTTCAGCGCGCCGTTGAGCAGCTAAACCGCGCCGTGCAGCTAGCGCCGAACCGGGCATATCCTTATTTCCGGCTTGGACGTGCACATTGCCTGCTGGGCAATTATGCCGCCGCGCTGGACGCACTGCCAAAATTCACCGAGCGGCGGCTTGCCAACCCGCAAGCTGATCTGGAACTGGGCTTTGCGCTGGAGAAAATGTGCCCGCCCGCTGGCGAATGCCCCACCTACACCGCCGTGGAAGCCTGGCAGCGAGCGGATGTACGTCCAGAGCATTTTTTCGGGCGCGGCGAGGCGGCGCGCCAGGCGCAGCAGTACCCCCAGGCAATCGAATGGTACCAGCGCGCGCAGCGGATGGGCGCCGACCTGCGCAGCACCATCCTTTATGTCCAATACCTGCAGGCGTTGGTAGATGGGCAAGACCAGGCTGCCTTCACCGCATTGAGGGATGCTACATCGATTGATTCGGGCTGGGCAGATGCCGGTATCCGTTTTTTGGGGTGGTACCGGTATGGGCAATGGCACTCAGAAAAGTTTTATGATTATCCGGCGACTGTGGAAATCATGCGTCGCGCAATATCATTTTTCCCTGAAAAATCTCCTCTGGGTTATGTGCTATCGGATGCCTATCGTTATATTGGTTTTGCCTGTCTTTTTCAGGGAGCCACTCCGGATGCCGTGATCAATTTTCGTACTGCCATTGACATTGATCCTACCAATGGCTGGGCACACATTGGGTTGGGAAAGGCGCTCTACCGGATGGAGCCTGAGAATATTGCCGAAGTGGAAGCCAGTTTTGCAGCAGCCATCGAATGGCGACCGACCAATAAGTTGATTTGGACAGATATCATCGATTTTTGGAACCAAAACAATCGCATCGATGAAGCTGCCAGAGTATGTAACCAGGCAAATGAAAAAGGCATGCAAATTGATATATGCGCCCGTCTTGGTCAATAATGCGATTCGATGAGCGGATTTGAATTTCATGAAAAGGTTATCCAGGGGAATTTCGATTCTGAAGAACAAAAAGGTGACGCCGCAGATCGGTTTTGCCCTGGTTAATTTGAAGCTTAAGAGCATAATCCATCGGGCATTCTGGAAAATTCGAGACCGTTTTTATTCAAGCTTTTCACCTTACGATTGGGCAGGTATTGGTTTCTGTTTTGCGGATCTGAGAAAGCTATTCGACGACCTGTTCGAGTTGGATATCGATCTTTTTCGGGGATTGTCAGAAAATTACCTTCAACATCGTTTCGACCTGTTAGGCTCTGGATGGGTTACAGTCGGTTACGGAAGGCGGTGTCGCGGTATGGAGCACCGTTACTATCCAGAGGGCAAAAAGATCGAACCTGACTCATTGGAGGTTTGGTTAAAAGATCGTCTGAACCCAGCAAACGTGAACGAAAGCCGCCGCATATGGCGTATGATTGGCGACCAGGAATACACCCCGATAGACTGGCAGTTGGATTTTAAGTCAGGTTATCGCTGGAATGAGCGCACCTGGTATGCTGATATTGCGTACGGTCTCATGCCCGGCGTGGACATCAAGGTGCCCTGGGAACTGGCGCGCATGCAGCACCTGCCCCAACTGGCTTGGGCGTATCAACTGGCTGTTGGCGGTGCGCCCGGTTTTGAACCGCCGGAGCGGTATGCGCGGGAATTTCGAAACCAAATTTTGGATTTTATTGCAAACAATCCTCCGCGCTGGGGAGTCAATTGGGCTTGCAGTATGGATGTTGCCATTCGGGTATCCAATTGGTTGATCGCGCTGGATTTGTTTCGAGGATTAGGCGCCGAATTCGATGCGGAATTTTTGAGGGTTTTTGCGCGCAGCGTTTACGAGCACGGTTTCCATATTGTCAATAATCTGGAATGGTCGCCGCTGTTTCGCAACAACCATTACCTGGCGAATATCGTTGGATTGGCGTTTGTGGCTGCCTGGCTGCCTGCCGGCCCGGACGTGAACCGCTGGCTGGCATTTGCAGTGCGCGAGTTGATTGGCGAGGTCGAATTTCAATTCCATGCCGACGGCAGCAATTTTGAGGCATCCACCAGTTACCACCGCCTGTCGGCGGAAATGGTTTTCTACGCAACAGCGCTCATCCTCGGTTTACCGCCCGAAAAACAGGCGTCACTGCGTTCCGCTCAACCGGTGATCCCTTTTTACACAGGGCTGATCTGTGACCGCGAAAGTCCGTTCCCGGAATGGTTTTTCTCCCGGCTGGAAAAGATGGCTGAATTTACGATGTACATCACCCGCCCGGATGGTTTGATCCCTCAAATTGGCGACAATGATAGCGGCCGGTTTCTAAAATTGTTCC
Source organism: Bellilinea sp. (assembly GCA_034411135.1). Classification (GTDB taxonomy): domain Bacteria; phylum Chloroflexota; class Anaerolineae; order Anaerolineales; family Anaerolineaceae; genus Bellilinea. Next base: position 147,124 of record DAOUMN010000020.1, on the reverse strand, counting down.
CCTGCTATCACAACATGAGCGTCGCAGAGGCAAAAGCGGCTTACTTGAACCTCTCATCCTACAATGAGATGGGCGATGAAGCCGTGTATTGGATGGAAGAATTCCTGGATCACCGTCATTTGGTAGCGGCGGCTCAGGCTTTTTACGATCGCGATGATTTTGCCCGCTTTGCGGGTAACAGCAAGAATCATGAAACTGCGTTGGTGGGGATACTGAGCAGGCAGGCGATCATCCCTGGCAAGAGCACCAGTCTTGCTGCCAAGCCACCTGAAACAGGGGATTTCCGGCATTGGCAGCAAGTACGAGAGTCGTTGAGCCATCTCACGCCTCCCCCGTTGGTAACCCGCTTTACTATCCACCAAGGCTCGTTAAGAACCGGCATCACATGGCGTGCTTTTGAAGATTTTGGATTATATATTGTGCGCTCCGAACGCTTGTATCTCGCAATACGCTGCGGTTCTATTGGTCACGGTGGGCATGCTCACAACGACCAGCTGGCAATTGAATTGATGATCGATGCGCAAACCATTCACCGCGATCCGGGAACTTATGTCTACACATCCCTGCCCGAAGCCCGCAACCGCTATCGCTCGGTTAAAGCCCATTTTGCCCCCCGTTTTGGTGATTGTGAACCCGTGGATTTATCTTTGGGGATGTTCCGCCTTGGCGACGACCCCCGCTGCCGGGTGCTTTACTTTGGGGCGGCAGGTTTTCTCGGAAGTCATGAGGGTTTTGGTTTCCCCGTATTTCGGCACGTTGAAATCCAGGAACAGACGGTGATCGTGTCGGACTTTTCTCCCAGTCATTCGTTGAGCAATACACCACCGGAATCGCTTCCCTTTTCCCCCGCTTATGGGGTCCTGTTGAACCCCTCAGTCTCTTCCAGGAGCTGCTGATTTGTCCATTCGCAATCAGATCGTCCGCGGCGGCACCTTCCTTGTCTTCCGGCAAGGCATGGGCACGCTTCTCAGCGCGGTCAGTGTCATTTTCATCACCCGCATTATTGGTCCGTCCAATTACGGTCTGTTCGCTTCTGCCCTGGGTATTGAAAATGTGCTCTACAATATTTCCCAATTAGGTGTAGGTGTTTATCTGATTCGAACCGAAACCGAGACGCGTGAAAATTATCACCAGGCGTTTACTCTGTTGTTGCTTCTCTCGCTGCTCAGCTTATTGGTTGCCTTCGGACTTTTACCGCTGCTCAACATCTGGCTGGAGATGGAGCGCTTTATGGACATTGCCCGCGTATTGTTTTTGGGCATCCCGTTGCGCTTGCTTTCGCTGGTGCCGCTGGCATACCTGGAAAAGTCACTGGCATACAACAAGGTTGCCAGCGTGGAGTTGAGCGGCCAGGTGACTTACGTGGCAGTGGCAATCCCGCTGGCACTTGCCAATTTTGGCGCTTGGGCGCCGGTTCTGGGTTGGATTTCGCAGAGCGTGGTTGCCTGCCTGTTGATGTATGCGTTGAGTGGTTACAAACCACAACTAATGTGGAAAGTGGAGATCGTTCGCGCCATGCTCAGGTACAGTCTGGGGTATTCCACCTCGGCGTGGGTCTGGCAGCTGCGCAACCTGGTCAATCCACTGGTAGTGGGGCGGTTTGCTGGCGCAGAGGGGGTGGGATTGGTTGCCCTGGCGATTCGCCTGGTGGAAGTGCTGAGTTTTGCCAAACAGGCAACTTACCGCCTGTCTATCTCAGCGTTAGCTAAATTGCAAAACGACCATCCCCGGCTGCTCAAAGCGCTTGAAGAGGGCATGCAGCTCCAGGTACTGCTGGTCAGCCCGCTGCTGCTGGGGATGGCAGTGGTCGGACCCTATGTCCTGCCGCGCTTGCTGGGCGTGGAGTGGACGGATGTCATGCGGGTTTTTCCCTTCATTGCGTTCAGTTATACGGTCAACGCATTGTTCAATTTGTATGCCTCTGCGTTGTATGTCTTACGGTACAATTGGGAGGTCACCCTCTTTCACCTGACCCATATTGTGCTCTTCTTTACGGCGGCGTTGCTGCTCGTCCCGCGGCTGGGGATTACCGGCTATGGCTGGGCGGAACTGGTTGCGTTTGGCTCGTATTTCGTCCTGCATAACCGGCTGGTTGTGAAAATTGGGCAGCCTCATGTATGGATTGCGCTGCTGTGGGGAGTGGCGTTTGGGCTGGCGTATTTTTGGAACAGACTGGGTTGGGTAGCAATCGTCCCCTTGGGGATCGTCTTCTTGCTGCCACCAAGTTGGCGCATCCTGCGCCAACACTGGCATACCTTGACCAAGGCAGGTTTATGGAAGATCCGCTCGTAAGCGTTGTGATAGACAACCACAACTACGCTGCGTTTCTCGAAGACTCGATCGAAAGCGTGCTGCGCCAGTTGTATGCCCGGTTCGAAGTGATCGTTGTCGATGACGGCTCCACGGATGATTCGCGCCAAATCCTGGCGCGTTACACACAAAACCCTCGCGTCAAGGTGATCCTCAAGGAAAATGGTGGGCAAGCCTCTGCATTCAATGCCGGTTTTCTTGTCTCAACCGGTCAACTGGTCTGCTTCCTGGATAGTGACGACTTCTTTGCCCCAACCAAGTTGGCGCGGGTTGTAGAGCTGTTTAGCCGCTATCCACACGCTGGCTGGCTGACCCACCCGCTGGAGTGGTGGTACCTGGATGGAAGCCGCCGTCCGAATTTCCAGTTCGGGCAGATGGTTGAGTGCCGCGACCTGCGCCCAGATTTCCGCCGCGGGTCGATTAAGACCCCGCTATCGGCGACGTCTGCACTGTGCTTTCGCCGCGAGTTGCTCGAGCGCATTTTCCCGCTGCCGGAAGACGTCCGCATCACCGTGGATAATCTGATCAAATACAGCGCATGCGGGCTGCAACCGGTGATCCTATTAAATGAATGCCTGGCAGTGCAGCGCATTCACTCGTCCAATGCCTATACCCTCAGCCCGGCGCGGCGCACCATGGCGGTGGAAATTCATTTCGCCATCTGTAAACATCTCAAGCGCAGAATTCCTGGGGCAGGCGCGCTCAGTTTCCGCCTGGCAGGCAATTACCTCGGTCAGGCGCTGGAACTTTCGGGGTGGCAGAAGGCGGTTGAATACGCCAGCCAGGTCAGCCGCGACCTGGGCTTGCCCGCCCGGGCAGGAGCCGCTATGCTGCTCGGCTGGGGAATTCTTGGCGTCTTAAAACGTTCATTGAACCCGAAAAACGAGGCTTGAAAGATTATTCTTATGAATATTGCCAGAAAAACTTGGACAATTACCATTCCACGTCAGCACCCTTTGAGAGTGCTGGAATGGCTGATCCATTTTGGCATGCTTTTATTGTTAGTGGGGGTATTTTATCATTTGTGGAGGCAAACGCCCGGTTTCGCTGCCGACCCGCTTGAAGGAGACCCGTTGCAGCGCTATATTAACCTGGCAGGGTATTCATTGGCTTTGTCCTTCGTTGTGTTGTACCCCCGCCGGGTTTTAAATACCGCACTCCGAGCGCCTTTGATCTGGATCTTAATTGCGGTGGCAATCCTATCAACCCTGTGGTCGGACTACCCCGCTCTTACTTTACGGCGTTCTGTGGTTGTGATTGTGACCACGCTTTATGGGCTGGCACTCGCCATTCGTTTCACATTTGATGAAGTCCTCGAATTACTGGGCTGGGTATTCTTTACAGCCTTATCAGCCAGTTTGATTCTGGTAATGCTTGTACCGAGTTGGGGCGAAATGGTCTATCTGGGTCGCACAGTCTGGCGGGGTGTGTTTACTCATAAGAATTTTCTTGGCAATTATGCCGCTTTATCCTTGCTCATTTTTAGTCTCCTAGCACGAAAGCATAGAGGATTGGGGCGCTGGTTTTGGGTGGGTGGTTTGGGACTGGCTATACTGATCATGATCGGTGCTGAGTCGTCAACTGCACTTGTGCTGTCGGCTTGTTTGCTGGTAGGAGCGATTGCCCTGCATTTACTCAAGCGGTTGCATCGCGAATGGCAGGTAATTTTTCCGGTCATTGGATTGTTTGGCGCAATCGCAATTGTGTTTCTACTGATCAATTTTGAAACTCTGCTTGCCACCTTGGGCAAGGAAATTACACTGACCGGACGCATACCGTTATGGGAAACCCTGTTGGCGATGGGAAAAGAACGTACCTGGCTAGGGTTTGGTTTTAACGCCTTCTGGTTGGGCTGGCAGGGTCCATCGGCGGAAGTATGGCAAGTGATTACCTGGCAGCCGCCCCATGCGCATAACGGCTATCTGGATACCTGGCTTGAACTGGGTATGCTGGGATTGATCTTGACCATTGTATTGTTCGGAACGTTGTTCATGGCGGCTTTTTACCTGTATACTAAATCTGTTCGGAATGCATCCTTTTGGATTTTGATGCTCTTTTTTTTGATTATTCTAAATTTTTTTGAAAGTTTCTTGCTGCGTCAACACAGTTTCTTTTGGGTCTTGATTGTGTATGCATCTTTTGAGCTAATGAAATTATTACGATCCGAAAGGAAACTTGGTTGATGCTGCGCGTGTGCCACCTGGCTTCCGGGTTACTGGAATGGGGCGGGATTGCCCGGATGTTGCTTGATTTTTTCTCCCAACCTCATAGCGACCACTTCCGTCATTATTTGATCACCACTTCCAGCAGTGACGAATTCGCGCATTGGGTCAAAACCCAGCAGATTGGGTGGTTTCAGTCCAACCGGGGAAAATACAACCCAGCCCGGTTGTGGGATATTCCCACCTATCTCACCGATAAGGACATTCAGGTGCTTCATTCGTACAATGCCCACGGCAATGCCTGGGCGTTATCGGCGTCCATCGCTATGAAACGACCGCCGCGTCTGGTCGCCAGTGAACACGGTGCTGGCTGGTTCATCCAGCCCCCGCTGCGCTGGTTTGACCGCTGGGCTAAACAGCGCGCACGCCTGGTGATCGTCAACTCCCGCGCTGCAGCAATGTTGCTGCAGCAGGCATATGCGCTTCCGGCGAGCAAAATTCGCTTGGTTTACAACGGCGTGCGCGCCCCGCAACGCCTGCCCACGGTGGAAGCCCGCCAGCGGCTGGGACTTCCACTGGATGCCGAGGTGGTCGGCAGCATCGGGCGATTAGATACCCCCAAGGACTACTGGACCTTGATCGATGCCGCCCGGCTGGTCATCCCGCGTCGAAAGAACGTGCATTTTGTGATCATCGGCGAAGGTCCGCAGGAAGCCTTTCTGAAGCGCCAGGCGCAGCAGGCTGGTATCGCCGACCGCTTTCATTGGGCGGGCAGCCGCGACGATGCCCGCGACCTGATCTCCGGGTTCGATTTGTTCGTCAGCACTTCCTTTCGCGAAGCCTTTGGCAATGTTCTCGTTGAGGCAGCTCTGCAGGAGAAGGCGGTGATTGCCACCGCGGTTGACGGTATCCCTGAAGCGGTACAGGACGGCGTATCGGGGGTTTTGCTGGCGCCAACGATGCCGGTGCGACCCATTCGCGCCAAGCGCGCTTCGCCGATGCCGGCGCAAGTGGTGCGTGAGGGCAGATTGCAACCGCCCCGCTCGCTCGATCCGCACTTGCTGGCGGAGACGATCATTGAACTGTTGGATGATCCCGAAAAACGAGCCTGGATGGGGATGCAAAGCCGTCAGCGCGCCGAACGGCTGTTCAATATCCAGCGCTATGTTGCCGATCTGGAGCAGGTCTACCTTGAGACGGCGGTATGAATGATTGACCTGGACACAACCATGAATGTGACCACAGCGATAACTCCCGGAAAAGTGATCTACCTCTCCGGTGCGCCGCGGGTTTCGACACGGCCAGACGCAGCGGCATCCGGACCCCGCGCGCACATTCTCGGCGTAATGCAAGGATTCAAGTCGCTGGGCTGGGAGGTGGGCGCCTTCATCGCTGGCGATCATGTGCCTGAGCGCTGGGTGGTCGGAGAGAGCAGTGAACTGTCTATGCGAGCCAGCCCGGTTAACCGTCTGAGCGCGGATGCCATCCGCCTGGGGCTGGGCTTGTATAACCGCTGGCGGGTCAACCGACTGTTTTCACATGCCGATTTCAGTTACGAGCGCTATGGAGTGTTTCAGGCACTGGGTAGTGGTCTGCAGCGCAAGGGCATTCCCTGGATTGTCGAATGCAACGGTTTGATGTATATCGAGGGGGTGCGGGATCGCGCCGCGGTTGCCTTGCAGACACTTGCCCGGCGCTGGGAGCGTTGGGTTTACCAGCGCTGTGATGTGCTGGTCAGTATCAGCCATACCCTGACTGACCTGGTGGTCGAAGAGCTGGGCATCCAGCGGGAAAAGATCATCACCATGCCGGTGGCAGCGGATGTGGAGCGCTTTGATCCTGCCGGTGTCATAGCCCGACGGTTTAATGCCTCACCGACCATCGGTTTTGTGGGCAGTTTCATTGCCTGGCAAGCACTGGATTTGCTGATTAGTGCGGTTGCGGAACTGCGCGCGGAGGGGGTTGTCTATCATCTTGTTCTGGTCGGCGATGGGGCATTTCGTGCCGCCTGGCAGGCGCAGGTGGAACGACTGGGGTTGAGCGATCAGGTGCTTTTCACCGGGCGCGTCCCGTACACCGAGGTGCCGGCGTACATCAAGGGCTTCGATCTGGCTTATTCTGGTCAAATTGCTCTCCAAGCGGGTGCCATGTACGGATCGCCTTCCAAAATCTACGAGTACATGGCAATGGAAAAAGCTGTCATCGCCTCGGATTCTTTCGAAGATGCAGCGGTATTGATTCGCGAAGGCGAGACCGGTTTCCTGTTTCAGAGCGAAGACAAAGAGAGCCTTAAAGAAACCCTGCGCAAAGCATACCGCTGCCAATCGCAATGGCAAGCGATGGGGGCGCGCGCCCGCCAGGAAGTGTTGACCTGCCACAGTTGGACCAGCCGTGTGCGGCAGATGATCCTCGACAGCCAGACCATTCTAGACCGAAAAGAGAAACGATGAGACAGCCTTCCCGATCCATTGCCTATCTTTCCGGCGCGCCGCGCGTATCCACCCGTGTCAATGCCGATGCCAGCGGACCGCGCAGCCACATCCTCGGCGTGATGCGCGCTTTCGAGGGCGAGGGCTGGCGAGTGGTTCCCTATATTGTCGGCGACCGCCTGCCGAAGCGCTGGAGCGGCGCCAACCTGCGCCGCCAGATGAGCCGTAGCCTGTTCAGCCGCGCCGCCGCCGATCTGCTGCGGCTTGGACTGGCGGGCTACCATGCCCGCAAGGCAGCCGCCGAAATTGGGCAGGTGGATTGGGCATACGAGCGCCTGGGTCTGTTCCAGTCGTTGGGACGTGCCTTCCAGATCAAGGGCGTTCCCTGGATACTCGAAACCAACGCGCCGCTGTTCCGCGAGGCGCGCCTCGACCGTGGCGCGCTGCACTTCCACCGCCTGGCGCAGCAGGTGGAAATGCGCGCCTACCAACAGTGCGATGTGCTGGTGTGCGTTTCCAATACCCTCAAAGACATCCTGGTCAACGAGGCACGCATTCCGCCCGAAAAAGTGATCGTGATGCCCAATGGCGTGGACACGGAACTGTTCGATCCGCAAAAGACCAGTCCGCGGCGCATTGCCCAATGCCCGGCGCTGGGATTTGTCGGCACGCTCTACCCGTGGCAGGCGCTGGATGTGCTCATCGAAAGCCTGGCAGAGCTGCGCGCCGAGGCGGTTCACTACTGCCTGGTGGTGGTTGGCGATGGACCGGGAAAAACTGCCTGGCAAACCCTTGCCGGTCAGCGCGGGATGTCAGACCAGGTGCATTTTATTGGTCATGTGCCGCACGAGCATGTCGCCGGGTACATTGCGGGCTTCGACCTGGGTTACTCCGCGCCGCACGTTCCCAGCGCTGGGGCAATGTATTTTTCACCGCTCAAGCTGTATGAATATCTGGCAATGGGCAAGCCGGTGGTGGCTGCGGCTTACGAGGATGCCCGCCGGGTGGTGCGCCAGGATGAATGCGGTTACCTGTTTGAGCCGGGCAATCGTGCCGATCTCAAGGAAACCCTGCGGCGTGCTTACCGCGAATCGCACTTGTGGGATGGCTTGGGGCGCAAGGCGCGCGAGGGGGTTCTCAGTAGCCACACCTGGCAATCGCGCATCCGCCTGCTGATCCCCGAAGTGGAGCGTATCCTCGCTGCCCGCCAGGGGGTGGCTGGATGACACATCTGACCCGCCTGAAACATGTCATTCGCCGCGCGTCGCTGTGCTTGCTCAGCCCGTACCAGTACGAGTGGCTCAGCTATGTGTTGAAGTTCAAACGCATTCCCAACCTTCGCCAGCCGGTGACGTATACAGAAAAGATCTGCCACCGCAAGGTGTTCGACCGCAACCCGATTTACATTCAGCTGGCGGACAAGTACGCGGTGCGTGAATTCGTCCGCCAGCAGGCAGGTGCGCAACTGCTCAAGGAAGTTTATTTTGTCGGCGATGACCCGGCGCAGATTCCCTTTGACGACCTGCCGGGGCGTTTTGTGCTCAAAGCCACTCACGGCAGTGGCGCCGATTTCGTCAGGTTTGTGGAGGACAAACACCGCCTGGGCGCCGACGGCTTGGCGCGCGAAGCGCGCGCCTTGCTGCAGCGCGAGTTCGGCTACCTGACCAACGAATGGTGGTACACCCGCATCCATCCGCGCGTGTTGATCGAGGAACGTTTGGATGATTCACGCAACGATATCCCGCTCGACTATAAATTTCTGGTCTTTCACGGCAGCGTACACCTCATCCAGGTAGATACCGGGCGCTACCGCAACCACACCCGTGTGTATTACGATCGCAACTGGAACCCGCAGCGACTGGCGTTCCAGAGCATACCGGAGGGTAGTCCGACTGCTCCCCCGCCCACTTTGGCTCAAATGATCGAAGTTGCAGAATGCCTGGGCGGTTTTATGGATTACGTACGCGTCGATTTATACAGCCTGGAAGACGGCCGGGTGATCTTTGGCGAATTGACTTTCTCTCCCGAAGGCGGTATGAGCGTGCTCATCCCGCGCGAGTGGGACTGGACGCTGGGGGCGTTATGGTGACCGCGGCTGGGGATATAGGCTGATGAGTGCAGAGCAAAGCCCGTCCGCGCCCTTACCCAGCCCGGTAGTATACACCCTGCTGGGCGTGCAAGTTCACGCGTTGACCATTCCCGATCTGAACGCCCAAATTGCGCAGGCGGTGGCAGACGGGCAGATGCGCGTCATCGGCAACCATAACCTGCACAGTGTTTACCTTAACTCGCGGGATGAAAAAATGCGCCGCTTTAACCGCCAGGCGGATCTGATCCACATTGACGGTATGCCGCTGGTGGTTTGGGGGCGGCTGCTGGGCTACCCACTGCGTGCCGAACACCGCGTGACCTTTATGGATTGGGTCTGGCCGCTGATGGAAGAAGCCGCCCGGCAGGGCTGGCGAGTGTTCTATCTGGGCGGCAAGCCCGGCGTGGCAGAACGGGCAGCGCAGGTTTTGTGCGCGCGTTATCCGGGGCTGTGTATCGAAACCCGGCACGGTTACTTTGAACCGGCGGAGAATGAAGCCATCCTGGCGCAGATTGCCGCTTTCGACCCGCAGGTCTTGATGGTCGGCATGGGCATGCCGCGCCAGGAGCACTGGGTGCTGGATAATCGGGAGAACATCCGCGCCAACGCGGTGTTGCTTTCGGGTGCCTGCTTCGATTACATTGCCGGGGCGGTGCCCACTCCGCCGCGTTGGATGGGGCGGCTGGGACTGGAATGGTTGTTCCGCCTGGCAAGTGAGCCGGCTCGACTGGCAAAACGTTATTTGGTTGAGCCGTGGAGCCTCATTCCATTGGCTCTTAAAGATCTGGCGGCAGTTCGTTTGAGGAAACCCGACCGGTAGATTGCTTAGAAGCCCGGACTGGTTTGTGTCTGTCGGTTCGAATCGAATTTGGTTGAGCAGCTCAACGGCGCTTTCCCCGCCCGGCGTTTGAAAAAGCGCCGACATTGTGGTTTATAATAGTGGGAAAAGAACTCTGCTGGGGAATTCAAGTTATCCATGCTGCGTCGCTTCTCGGTTGACTTTGCGATCTTCTCCATGCTGGTGGATGCCGGGCTGGTCATGCTGGCGTTGCGACTGGCGGCAGAAGTGCGCCCCTTCATGGATGAGTGGTTTTCCTTTGCCCGTCCGGTAGCGCAGCCGCCGGAGATTGAATGGCTGCTCTACCCGGTCTTTGCGGCTGCCTGGGTGCTGATGCTGTTGTTGTTTTCGGTTTACGACGGGCGGCGTAATTTCCGCGTGGTGGACGAGGTTAGCAGCCTGATCAGCGCTTCGGTACTGGCAACCGTTGCTCTGGCGGGGTTTTTGTACCTGAGTTTTCGCGAGTATTCGCGTCTTTTGTTTCTCTCCTTTGCGGTCATGGCGTTCACCTTCCAACTGGTTATCCGCGCCGTGTATCGTATTTTCTTCCGCCTGCGATCGCGCGGTGAGCACGCCGTCCGGCGGCGGGTGCTCATCCTGGGGGCGGGACCGGTTGGCAGGCGTATTGCCGAGCAGGTGCGTCTGCATCATGCCAATGGGCTTGATCTGGTCGGTTTCCTGGATGATGACCCGTTGAAAACGCGCAATTCAATGGTGTTGGGCACAATTGCCGAGGCGGTGGAGATCATCCGCCGTGAGCAGATTGCGGATGTCATTCTTGCTCTGCCTTCGCGGGTGTGGAGCCGCATCAGCACGCTGGTTGGGCAGATGCACGAACTGCCATTGCGGGTGTGGGTGGCGCCGGATTATTACTCGCTGGCACTGCACCGCGCACGGGTGGAGGAACTGGCGGGCATTCCGCTGATTGACCTGCGCGCACCAGCGTTGAACGACTATCAGCGCATGATCAAGCGGGTTTTCGATCTGGTGCTCACCATTCTGGCGATGCCATTCGTCCTGCCACTGATGGGTGTCATCGCGCTGTGCATCCGCCTGGACAGTCCTGGCGCGATCATCTTCCGCCAGACGCGGGTGGGTGAAAACGGGCGGCTGTTCGAAATGCTTAAATTCCGCAGCATGGTGGTCGGCGCAGATCAGATGCGCTACGTGATCGAGGAGAAGGACGAGAAGGGTAAAATTCATCAGGACAAGCGTAAGCCCGATCCACGCGTTACCCGCGTGGGACAATTCCTGCGCCGCACCAGCCTGGATGAACTGCCGCAGTTGTTTAACGTACTGCGCGGCGAAATGAGCCTGGTTGGTCCACGTCCCGAAATGCCCCATCTGGTGGAGCAATACCAGCCTTGGCAGCGGCGGCGCTTTGCCGTTCCGCAGGGCATAACCGGCTGGTGGCAGGTCAACGGGCGTAGCGATAAGCCCATGCACCAGAATACTGAGGATGACCTGTACTATGTGCAGAATTACTCGCTTTGGCTGGATATTGTGATTTTGTTCAAGACGCTACTGGCAGTGCTGCGCCGCAAAGGGGCATATTAGTCCAATGAGCAGGCGGGAGGATGATCGCCAGCATGCTGGTATTGCGCCCGGCTGGCTGGTGTTGATTGCATTGTGCATTGGTCTGGTGTATGTGTTTTTACTGCCGCCCTGGCAGCAAAATGACGAACCTGGTCAGTTCGAGTACGTCTGGCTGACCGCCCACCTCAACCGTTGGCCACAGCCGGGTGATGCCGACGCGCAAATGCGCCGCGAGGTGATTGCCTCAATGGCTGAATACGGTTTTTTCCGCGACCGCCATCTGATTCCAAACCTGGTGGGCAGTGGACAGCCCATTGATATCGGTGTTTCCCAGTTGGACGGTGCTCCTTTGTATTACTTTACCGCGTCGCTGCCGTTGCGCCTGTTTCGCCACGCCGATATTGCCTTTCAATTCTACCTGGCAAGGCTGGTATCGCTGGGGTTTTTCCTGGCGGCGGTGATGTTTGACTGGCACGCCAGCCGCCTGTTATTGGGCAGTCATCCGCTGGGGGGCATGCTGGTTATCTTTTTTGCCATGCTTCCCCAACTGGCATATCGCATGACCGCCATCAACGATGACTCAGCGGCGGTTGCCGCGATGACTTTCTTCCTCTGGATGAGCCTGCGTGGGATCAAACTTGGCTGCGATTGGAAATCACTGCTGGGCATTCCTGCCGGGGTGGCGCTGTGCCTGCTCTCCAAGCCGACGGCATACCTGGCGCTGCCTTTCGGACTGCTTGCCCTGCTGTTGACCCTTTTCCACCGCCGCCAAAAATGGGTCTGGGCAGGGACGTTTGCGCTGGGGTTGGCGGCGCTCCCGTTGGCGTTCGAATGGCAGGCAAGCGTCCCGGCGTATTATTACCTGGAGAACAACCAGGCACAGCGTGCGCCGTCGACCGCCGGAGTGGAAGGGAAGTATGGCTTTGTAACCAGCCAGCAGGTTCCCGGTTTTTACCAGGTGCTGGAAGGCGAAAAACTCGAACGCCTGAGCGAGCCATACAACCGAACGGTAACCATTGGGGCATGGGTGTGGGCAGACCGCGCTGTGGAAATCTCTTCGCTGCGCCTGACTTTTGACGGGCAAACTGCCCTGGATGCTGGTCGGCTGACCGTAACCGAAACGCCGCAGTTCGTTACCGCCAGCGGGCAATTACCGATGGATTACCGCATTGGTTTACTGCGTGTGGCAAATTATCCTCTGCCGGAAGGTGTGCATGTATATTGGGACTGCCTGGTGCTGACACCAGGCACGCCACCCGTTGGCAGCCTCCCCTTGGTCAGCCAGCAGTGTGGTTTTATCCACTGGGGTGGTTACCGCGGAGAAAACCTGATCCGCAATCCCTCTGCCGAGATGGGCTGGCTGCCGTTGCGCACGCAATGGATTACCCGTCTGCTGGGCGGCTATCGCCTGCAATCGACTGATTTTTTGGCGGTTCTCGATCCGCCTGCCAGCTGGCAATATTTCCGTGATGCCGGCATGTACCTGTTCCGCACCTTCTGGGGGCGTTTCAATTGGGGGACGCTGCCCCTGGCAGGACACAAGCCCTACCGTCTGTTCGTTGTCCTTACCGTTCTGGCGTTGTTAGGAAATGTCGTCGCGGTTTTTCGCTATCGCAAGATGGCGGACTGGCGCTGGATCGGCTTTTTGCTGGCTTTCCTGGCGGGTGGGCTAACATACACAATGTTCCGATTCGCTGGCGCCTGGTACGACTACTATAAATACCTGCCTCAGGCGCGTTACTTCTTCCCGGCGATTTTTGCGGCGGCTTTCTTTTTAGTCAGCGGGTGGTATGCCCTGCTGGCAGTTCTGCCGCGGTTTACATATTTGCGAAGTAAACTGCCGCTGATCTTTGCGGGACTATTTTTTTTGTATAATGGGTGGGCATGGTTTACCATCTGGCAGTACTGGTATGGGTAAGTAGATACGTGTTTGGAGGCAATCGTGCTGATCAAGTCCAGAATTTCAATGTTATTTTTTGTGCTGACAATTATGTTGACAACCTGTTCGGCAACCCTGGGGCAAAATGATATCCCCCAAACGGCAACGCCGACACTCTATCTTCCCATGGTAACCAGCCGCTATCCATATCCCACCTTGTTTGGCGTGGACGGGGATGGATCCTACGGGTTGATGAAGAGTGCCGGGGCTTACTGGCTGCGGGTCAATTCTCAATTGTATTGGTCGGAAGTGGAGGCGGTAAAAGGCGTCTATGATTGGAGCAAAGCCGCACAAGTCGAGGGGCGGCTGATCGACGCTGCCCAGAGTGGCTTGGAATCGATTTTACTGATCCAGGATGCGCCAGTATGGGCGCGCAAGTACCCCGATTCCCGCTGTGGTCCGATCAAGGAGCAGGAATGGGGTACGTACGCAAACTTTGTCGAAGCGGCGGTACAGCGCTACAGCCAGGCGCCATATAATGTGCGCTACTTCCAGATCTGGAACGAGCCGGACGGCTTGACCAACAACACCATGTATAACCATGGCTGCTGGGCAGATGGATCGGATGAATTTGGTGGTGGCAGAGCCTACGGCAGGCTGTTGAATCAGATCTACCCGCGCATTAAAGCGATAAACTCGAATGCCCAGGTGCTGCTGGGCTCGTTGATGATGCTGTGTGACCCCCGCGAAACCAATCCGCAAAACTACTGTGCTGATGAAGCGTTTCGCAAGGCAGCCAACTTTTTCGAAGGCGTGATGATCGAAGCGCCCAATGCCTTCGATATCGCTCAGTTCAATTCCGGACCTTCTTATGCGGAGAACAAAAACCCGGTCTGGCAGGAAATGAACAACTGGCGCTGGAAGGTCGAACGCGGCGGGCTGGTCAACGGGAAAATTGGCTACCTGCGCGCAATGATGGCAAAATACGGCGTGGATAAGCCGATCATGCACTCGGAGGCGTATCTGCTCGACCGCCCGGCAGATGTAAACAGCGAAACATATCTGGCTCAATTTGAAGAATTTGAGGAGCAAAAATCCGATTACCTGGTTTGGGTGTTTGCCAATGGCTGGTCGCAGGGCTTGAAAGCGGTCACATGGTACTCGGTGGAGGGTTGGAAAGGTTCCGAACTGGTCAGTGCCGGTCAGCCGGTCAGGGCGTACGATGCTTTCAAGAACATGACCAGTCTGATTCAATTCAGCGAATACGTCTCCCGCGAAGATCATCCTTCCGGGTACAGCCGCTTTGTTTTTCGCACCGGTAGCGAGGATATCTGGCTGCTGATTCCGACCGGCGAAACCTTTCAAGCCAATTATGCGCTGCCCAAACCGGCGACCTTCCGGCGCGCGGTGGATGTGTACGGCGTGACTCAAACAGTAAGTGGCAGCACAATCAACTTTATGCGCCCGTTGTATGTGATTGTCGGTCGTTAGGTTCGCAGGTGCTAGCGGGTGAGCGGGCGGTGGTCTCGATTGTTGAGTGCCGCCCGCTCATTTATGGTGGACTGTGGCATTTCGAATTTGGTTCACTATTGATATACTAGGGTTATGGATATCCTGCAGCGCATCCTGAGCTGGTTAAGCCGGTTGTTTTCCCCTCCGCCACCCGAACCGGGTGGTCAGCTGCCGCTGCCGGTTACCCGTAAAGTCATGCAAATCGTGTTTGATCCACTCGTTGCGCACAATGGCAACCAGCGCCTAAGCCAGCATCTGGGCTGGAATGATGTCGATGCGCTGTCGAGTGCTTACCGAAGCGACCTGTTAACCTGCTCGCACGGTTACCTGAATTACCAGATCGTTCAAACCATCCTGATTGACCGCTTCCCGCTCAAAAAAGATGGTTTTGCGTACACAGTGGCAGATTACCTGCAAGCCTGGCAAACGGGCAGCGGGTTTCATCAGCCCGACCTGGTGGACTATGCCCGCATCCTGCACGAGTTCGATCTGCTCAACAAGGTCAATGCTGGCGCAATTGATGAGGTTTGGTTGTTTGGCATGCCCTACGCCGGTTTTTATGAGTCGATCATGGTTGGACCGGGCGCGTTCTTCGTCAATGCCCCACCGCTGAACGCCGCGGGCGCTGAGCGTGCTTTCATAATCATGGGATTCAACTACCAACGCGGTGTAGGCGAGATGCTCGAGGCGTTCGGTCACCGCGCGGAGTTCGTTCTAGGGCGTGTGTTTCAGCCAACAGCTGGTGATGCCAATTTGTGGGCGCGTTTCACCCGCTACGATAAACTTTTTCCTAGTCAGGCAGAATGTGGAACAGTTCATTACGCACCCAATTCGCAAATTGATTATGACTGGGGTAACCCGGCGTTTGTTCCCAGCCGCTGCCGCAACTGGCTAAACTTTCCCGATCTTTCCGGCGCACCCGTCCTGGTCAATTGCGCCGAATGGGGGGACGGGGACATCCGCAAGCACCACACCTGGTGGTTGAGCCTGTTCCCGCATTGGACCGGTAAGACCAACGGGATTGCGTGGAACTGGTGGCGGTATGTGGTTGATCCTTCAAACTCCGACTCCCTCTGAGTTTCCGGCAACAATCACCTTTGGAGAATGACATGAGCAATCGTTTGGATGATTTCGAAGCCTACCGCCAGCGTATGAACGAGCGCATTCTTGGCGTCGATCACCTTGGAATCAAGCGCTTTTTCAATCTGGATACTATGGCGTATCATGATGGCGCGCTGGATGGGAAGACAAAAGAATTGCTCGGGCTGGTGGCTTCGATGGTACTGCGCTGTAACGATTGCATTGACTATCACATTCTGCAATGTGTTCAGGCGGGCTGGAAGGACGAGGAACTTTACGAGGCGTTCAATGTTGCCCTGGTGGTGGGTGGCAGCATTGTCATACCACACCTGCGACACGCTATGGAAACCCTGGATCTGACCCGCCAGCGTGGGTAACCGTTACGGTTTGGGTGTGCCAACGATTTTTTCGCGTGAAAAAAAGGCTTTCAACAGACTGAAACCCAGTTTCCCAGCAATTGCCAGGTACATCAACCCATTGACCAGGAAAAAATAATCCCTGGCGAGGTGTTTGCGGTAATACAGGTAATAACTGCGATGCCATTCGTAAATGCCGCGGTAGGGCTGGCTGCGCGAGCCGCCCATCCCGCCGTAGTGCGTGACTTGGCTGTGCGGGAAATAGTAAATCTTCCAACCCGCCTGGCGGGCGCGGAAGCAAAAATCGGCGTCTTCCTGGTAGGCAAAAAAACGCTCGTCCAGATAGCCGATCTGGTCAATGACTGCGCGGCGAATCACCATGCAGGATCCCGAAACGGCTTCGACTTCGGCGGTTTCATCCTCTGGCAGGTAGGTGAGCAGGTAACGTCCAAAGCGTGGATTCCGTGGAAACCGCCGGTTCAACCCACTGAAGTAGGTAATCACATCCCACGGGCGGGCGGCGCTGCGGCGGCATTGCATCTGCAGGCTGCCGTCCCGGTTGAGCACTTTTGGGGTGCAAATGCCTGCCTGCGGGTTGGCTTGCATGAAGTCGAACAGGGTGTTGAAAGCGCGCTCGTGCGGCAGGGTGTCTGGGTTTAGTTGCACCAGGTACTCTCCGCGGGCTGCCCGCAGTGCCTGATTCATCGGCAGGGTGTATCCCAGGTTCTGGTTATTGCGTATCTGGCGCACCCAGGGGAATTCGTTGTCCAACATTTCCAGCGAGCTGTCGTTGGAGCCGTTGTCCACAACAACCACTTCCCATTGCAGGTTGTGGGTGGCAGTGGGCAATTGGTTCAGGCAGTCGCGTAAATAATCCCGCGCGTTGAGGTTGACGATGCAGAATGAAAGCTGCGGGTGGCTATTTTGCTCCGGCATCGATCAGTTCCCCCTGCTTGTGTTGCGGAATGGAAATAACGGCGCGGCAAGACGGCGAAAATAAACCCACATTTCGCGCGCCAGGGTCGTAACGCCACGAACGCGCAGCGTGTAGCGTCCTCGTTCGAACAGGGTGGGGTGGCGCTCAAATGCGGAGGGTGTCCACAGACGCTGCAAGGCGTTTGGGTCGAGCGGCTCGATCAAAGACGGCTGAGGCAGGCGAGGCAGAGGTGATTGAAAACGGTCGAGAACTGCGTTGATCAATTCCACTGCCTGGACTGCCCGGTGCGCAGGTGAATATCGCTCGATTATCTCCTGCAGGGCGGCAGCGGCAATTTCCGATCTTAAGTCTGGCTGTTCGATCAGGCGGGTGAGAGCATTCTCCCATTGCTCGGGCGTGCTGGCGAGAAAGCCGGTTTGCCCATCGCGAATGGCGCTGCGAAAGGCATCCGTCGGGCTGGCAATGGTTGCCACTCCCACCAGCGCGGCTTCCATGAACTTGATTTCGCTCTTGGATTGGGAGAAGGGGTTATCTTCGCGCAGGGGCGCAAGATTGATGGAAAAACCTGCCAGAACTTGCGGCAGCCGGCGCCATTCAACGAACGGAATTTTTTTGATCCTGCTGAAGGCAACGCCCCAATCATCACCTGGATTCAGGTGTCCGGCAATGGAGATCTGCAAGTGCGGGTAGCGCTTCATCAGTTGCCGCAGCACCGGTTGAACGAGAGAAAAATCGCGGTTATGGGTCGGTGTGCCGCTGGCATAGCCGATAACGACCGTCTCTTGCGCCGGTTTTTTGGTTTGCATTGCCTCGCGGGACAGAGATAGCATTTCCAGGCTGAACCCGTTGCGGTGAACCCAGGCAGGTTTGCCCAATGCTCGGGCTTGTTCCGCCAGGTATTCAGTCGAGGCAATCACGCCATCTGATTGTTGTAGCGTACGGAAATTGCGTTCCAGTGTCTCGCGGTACAGCGATGCACGCACCGGGTCATGAAAATCGGCTGAGTCGATCCAACGAATACTGTCCGGAATGAAAACCAGGTCGTCAATGTCGGTAAGGACGATTGCGTGGTTGTTGCGCACCATACGCAGAATTTTTTCGACCCGCTTATCCCAGCTGACCCGCTGCAGGATCAACAGCTGGGCGGATCGGGCGGACTGCTCCAGCGCCGCGGAGGTTATGTGTTCAAAACCGGCGTCTATCCCAGCCAGGCGGAATTGTTCCTGCAGGTGGAATGCACGGTAACGGCGGGTATCTCCCTGAACTCCGGATACGATGAGGATTTGCGGGTGACCGGTCATAAGCCTGGCATGATTGTCCAACAGTCCGGAAAAACAAAGGCTTGCAGGCAGCCCATCAGTTGATGTGCTGGTTCTCGCGGTATGCCCGCACTACACTGGCGGCGTCTCCCACAGCCATCAATTGCCCGTGATCCAGCCAGGCAGCCCGCTGGCACATCTGTTCGATCTGGGTTGTATTGTGGGAAACCAGAACAATGGTGGCGCCCTGGTGGCGAAACTGCTCGATGCGGTTTAGGCATTTGCGCTGAAAGGCTTCATCGCCTACTGACAGGATTTCATCCAGAATGAGAATATCGGGCTCGGCATCGATGGCGACAGCGAACCCAAGCCTTGCCCACATGCCGGAGGAGTACGTGCGCAGGGGTGCTTCAATGAAGTCGTGTAGTTCGGAAAATTCGACAATGCGTTGAAATTTGCGTTCCATCTCGTGGCGGTTAAATCCTAAAATGGCGCCGTTGAGAAAAATATTTTCGCGCCCGGTCAGTTCGGGGTGGAAGCCAGCGCCCAATTCCAGCAGGGGAACCACACGACCGATCACACGGACCCTGCCCTCGGTGGGGCGCATCACCCGCGAGACCAGTTTCAACAGCGTGCTTTTGCCGGCGCCGTTTTGGCCAACAATGCCAAAGACCTCGCCTTTGTATACATCGAAGGATACCCCGCGCAATGCCCAAAACGCGGTACTGCGCACCTTACCCTGCACCCAGCGGATGGCAAATTCCTTGAAGGTGTTGAACCGTTCGGTTGGTGTGCGGTAGCGTACCGAAACGTTCTCGAGCAGAATTGCGGCGTTGTTATCTGTCATACCCCTCTAAATGCGGTAGGAAAATTCATCTGCCTTTTGGGTGAATACAATCCAGCCGACCACCAGAAAAGTCAGGGCGATCACAATCGCGGGGATCAAAATATCCAGTTCGGGTAAACGTCCGTAATAAACCGGTGCGCGGTAGACTTCCAACAGGTAGTACATTGGATTCAGGCGGACGACCCAAAAACGAATTGTTTCTGGCAGGATGCTGATTGGGTAGATTACAGGGGTGAGGTACATCCAGCCCACCAGGGCAATGTTGTACATTTCCGCCACGTCAGGATAATAGACCGCGAAAGTCGAGATGAGCAGCCCAACCCCCAACGCGAAGGCTGCCAACAGCAACATGGGCACGGGTAAAAACAGGAGGGCGGGTTTGATTGGCACACCGGTGACGACGTTGATCAGCAGCAGCGGCACCAACGCCAGCGACAGGTTAACCAGCCCGGTGGCAATGGCTGCCAGCGAAAACGACGTGCGCGGGATATAAATGCGGTGGAGCAGCCCGCCGCCCCACACCAGGTTGACCATGGCGGCGGTGGTGGTCTGCGAGAAAAAATTCCACGCCAGCAAACCGCTGAGCACGTAAGCGGGGTAACCGAATTCGGTATCGAAGCGGAAAATGTTGGAAAAAGCCACTGTCAGGACGATCATCATGCCCAACGGGTTGAGCATTGTCCAGGCAATTCCCAGGACAGAGCGCTTGTAACGGGTCATTACATCCCGGCGGGTCAACTGGAGAATCAGGTTGCGGTAGTGAAAGACCTCGTGCAGCTCTTCCAGGGGAGCCGTGCCACGGGATGCACTGTCGTAAAACAAATCCGAGTTGCGGGTTATGTCCATAAATTCACAGGTGGAAATTATAAACGATTATAAGGGGAATTTGTTCACTGGATGCACAGGATGAGGCAGTGACCGCTGGGGGCACCTTTCCAACCCTCAGCCGGGTTCAAATAATCCACTCCCCGAAATGATTGCTTATTGACAAACAAACAATTATTTTGTATTATTTGAAAGTAATCGAAACAATCGACTTACTTCTCCCCATGAATTCCCACAAAAGACACCAAATAATTCTTGAGTTAATTAACCAAAACGAATCGGTTCAAGTGACTGAGCTGGTTACGAAGTTTGGTGTATCCGAAGTTACCATCCGTAGGGATCTAGATATCCTGGAACGGAAAGGCTTGCTGCGGCGTGTACATGGAGGAGCAATAAGCGGGAGCGGCAGAAGTTATGAGCCGCCATTTTTATCGCGAAGTGTAAAATGTAGCGAGGAAAAGCAGAGGATCGGTAAAGCAGCCGCCGAAATGATCCAAAATGGCGACTCCATCATGCTCGATGTTGGCACAACAACGCTCGAAATTGCTAAAAATATTTACGACCGCCAAAATCTTACTGTCATAACCCCCTCATTTCATATTGCCTTGGCTTTGGTTGATCACCCGGGTATTCGTTTGATTTTAACCGGCGGTATTCTCCGACGAGGCGAATTATCGTTGGTGGGGCATCTTGCTGAAAGAACGATCGAAGGCTTCAATGTCGACAAGTTTTTCATGGGAGCAGGTGGGATTGACACTGAAATCGGCATTACTGAATTTAGTTTAGAAGACACTCTTGTCAAGCAGGCTATGTTGAAACGAGCCAAAGAGATTATTGTCGTTGCTGATTCATCCAAGTTTGGACAAATCGCTTTGAATTCAATAGCACCTCTATCCGTCGCCGATCGCATTTTGACGGATATTAATGCCCCATGGGAAGTTGTTGAACAAATCGAACAAATGGGCGTTGATGTTTTGCGTGTGTAGTCCGTTTTCATTTTTTTGGAGGAGGTGAAGAAGAAGGTGAGGAAGTGTGTTGTGTATCGCTGAGTGTTGAGCCGATTGTTCGTAACCCTTTTCGCAAAAAATGGAGTGAAAAATGAAAAAGAGTTTGTTCGTTCTATCTATACTGCTAATCATTGCGTTATTGGCTGCATGTGCACCACAACAAACGCCTGCTACTCAACCGCCGGTGGCTTCAGAACCTACCAAAGCGCCTGCTGCAGCCGAGCCAACAAAGGCTGTTGAACAGAAAGAATTGGTCTTTGGCACCGTTGTCAAGTCAATCGCCTTTAATTGGTTCCTGAGAATGGAAACCGGCGTAAAGGACTTTGGTAAAGATTACGGGGTCAAGGCTTTTATGGAAGGTCCTTCTCAGGTTGATTCCGCAGCCCAGGTGGCGATTATCGAGTCGTTGATTGCCCAAGGCGTAGACGCAATCTGCAATGTGCCGTATGGTGTTCCCGAAAATGAGCCGGTTCAGAAGAAAGCCATTGACAGTGGCATCATTGTCGTCGGCCATGAAGCTGCCACCGCCAAAGAGGGCACTATGCATTACGATGTTGAAGCTTTCGATAATTGCTCGTATGGCGAAGAAATGATGAAGGAAATGGCAACCCGCATGGGCGAAGAGGGAAAATATATTCAGTTTGTGGGTTCCTTGACCAATGCGTCCCATAATGAATGGATGGATTGTGCCAAAGCCTATGCCGAGAAAAACTACCCCAAACTGGAATTCATTGCCAAGTATGAATCAAAAGAAGACCAAGAGGTTGCCTACAACACGATGAAGGATGTTTTGAAAACATACCCGGATGTAAAGGGTGTTCTAGGAGCAGCAGCAGGTGATGTTGTCGGTGCTGGCCGCGCAATTGAAGAAGCAAAACTTCAAGATCAAATTGCTGTGGTTGGGACAAGCATTCCATCCTATGCTGGCGAATTGCTAAAGACCGGTGCGGTTGATCTTGCCATGGCTTGGGATCCAGCAACAGCGGGTTATGCCTGTAATGTGGTTGCTTACAAAATGCTGAAGGGTGAGGCAATCACCGATGGTATGGACCTGGGTGTGCCGGGTTATGAAAAGATCAAATTGGTTAAGGGCGTGAATGGTGTGCCTGTAATTTATGGTGCAGCATGGATCAAGATAGACGCCAACAACATGGATGATTATCCCTTCTAAACAAGAAAAGTTCACTGCATGGTTGGGGCGGTGGCAATACCGCCCCAACTTAACAAAGGCTTGCATATGTCTGAACCAATTATCCGCGTTGAAAATATCAGTAAACGATTTGGCGGTGTAATTGCGCTAAATGAAGTTAGCCTTTCGATTTACCCTGGTGAAATCTGTTGTTTGGTTGGAGAAAATGGCTCTGGCAAATCTACATTAATCAAAATTATTTCTGGGGTTTATGCTCCCGATGAGGGGGATATCAAGTTAAATAACAAACATTACAATAAATTAACCCCCATCGATTCGATCCGAGAAGGCATCCAGGTCATTTACCAGGATTTTTCGTTGTTCCCGAACTTGACGGTTGCTGAAAATATTGCCATAAACCATCAGCTTGCTCATCGCAAAAAACTTGTAAACTGGCGAGAAGTAGAAAAAATTGCCCAAGAGGGATTGCAAAGAATCAATATTGAGTTGCCGCTCGATGAACTGGTAGAAAATCTATCCACTGCGGACAGACAACTGATCGCTATCGCCAAAGCCATTCTTGCGGATGCCCGCTTGATTATCATGGATGAACCAACAACAGCCTTGACCCAAAGAGAGGTTATCGCGTTGTTTAAGGTTATCAATGACCTAAAAGAACAGGGAATTTCAACCTTGTTTGTCAGCCACAAGTTGAATGAAGTGAGAGAAATTGCTGAAAGAACGGTCATCATTCGAAACGGTAAAAAGGTTTTGGATCAGGATGCACGAGGTATTGATATTGCCACGATGGAATATCACATGACCGGACGCAAGCTGGACAGCAGTAACATCACCTTCTCCTCACCTGGAGATTCTGCCTCTCCGCTTCTTGAAGTGAAGAAATTGAATTTGCGGCATGGTTTTGTAGATGTTTCGTTTGTGTTGAGAAAAAAGGAGGTATTAGGTATAACCGGTTTGTTGGGTTCTGGGCGCACCGAATTAGCTTTGGCTTTATTCGGTGAGCTGCCAGCCGACTCTGGGCGAATCTTCGTTGAAGGCAATGAGGTCCAAATCAAGAGCATTCAGCAGGCGGTTAGAAATCGGATCGGCTATGTGCCCGACGATCGTATTCAACAAGGTTTGTTTTTGGACCAATCTATTAACGACAATATTATTATTAGCGTAATTGACCGGCTGGTAACACGAATCGGGCTAATTAAATCAATAACGAAAAATGAAGTATCCCATCATTGGATTCAAAGGATGGCAATCAAAACACCCTGCGGAAGCCTGCCGGTAAAAACCCTTTCTGGTGGAAATCAGCAGAGGGTCGTTTTAGCCAAGTGGTTGGCAACTATGCCAAAAATCTTAATTCTAAACGGCCCGACCGTGGGTGTGGATGTAGGTTCAAAAGCAGAGATCCATGAATTGATCAGACAGCTATCTGAACAGGGAATCGGGATTATTTTAATTTCGGACGATATTCCGGAATTATTTCAAACCTGCCATCGCATTTTATTAATGCGGTCAGGCAGAATTGTCGAAGAATATCTCCGTGATGAAATTGATGAACAATTTTTATACCAACGTTTGATCTTTTCGGAGAATCAAGCAAATGTTGCGAGTGAGGGTTAGCGAATGTTTGGTCAATTCCGAGTTAAAAAATTATTTCGCTCAAATGAATTTGTAATTTTCTTAATTCTGCTTATTTTGTCGTTGACAATTGGTGCCATTAACCCGGCATTTTTCACAATTTCTACATTGTTTGATACTTTACGGTCTTCCATCGTATTCTTGATTCTGGCTTATGGATTACTGCCAATCGTGATAGCCGGGGGTATTGACATCTCTTTTGTAGCCATTGCGGCTACCACTTCTTACGCGACGCACATGTTCCTCTTGAAGCAGGGTTATGATGGTGGCGTTCTGTTGTATTATCTCATTGCTGGAGGGGCGGGCATTCTTGCCGGACTTCTGAACGCATTTTTAGTTACGCGGTTTAAGTTGCCAATCTTTGATGTTTCATTGGCAATGTTTACCATGTGGTATGGCTTTAATCTATTCTTTGTGGGGGCAACCGCGAATTTCTCGCTCCCGAAAGGCGCGGTTGGTTTTTACAATATTTTTGTCCTCAAAGCTCAAGACCCCAACGTGGGTGAAACTGGGCTGCACAGCACAGTTTTATTAGCCTTGGGCTTAGGGTTATTTGTTTGGTGGTTCCTAAAATATACAACTTTAGGCAGAGGAGTATATGCCATTGGTGGAAATCGTGAAGTGGCTGTCCGCTCCGGTTTCAATGTGCGCTATATATTTTTTGTAATTTTTGGAATCATGGGCTTGTTCTCGGCAATCGCTGGTGTTACTCAGGCTTTTCTCAGCCGTTACTTCAATCCGGTCATTTTTATTACTCAGCCGCTGGATGTGTTAGCAGCCATTATATTGGGAGGAGCAGCAATCACCGGTGGAAGCGGCTCTATTATTGGAACTACCTTGGGAGTGCTGGTTATTCAGGTCATCAACCGGGCATTGATTCTTACCGGTATACCGGTTGAATGGCAAAGATTTGTTGTTGGATTAATTCTGATTCTATTCACCTCTATTCCGGCTCTTAGGAACTTAAGAGCAAAACGCACTGGACATACCAGCCAATTAACTCAATCTGAATAGGTTGTTAGTGAGAAAAACATGACTGACGAATCCGCCCCCAAAGTTACCAAAAGTCAACAAATATCGACTTTTCTAAAACGATTCCATATTGATGGTCAGACTTTTCTCTTAATAAGTGTTTTTATCACTTTAGTATTGTTTTTTTCATTTACAGTTCAAAAATTTTTCACTTCCAGAAGCATCACATCGATGGCTTTTCAGTTACCAGAACTGGGAATATTATCACTGGCAATGATGATCACCATTTTATGTGGCGGGATTAACCTGTCTGTCAATGCAACTTCGAATTTAGCGGCTGTTGTTGCGGGTTTGTTCTTGACACGAATGCTCCCTGCCAATGTTGATCCATATCTGATGGGATGGTACATTCTTTTTGCTTTTCTCATTGCAATTTTGATTGGATTTTTATGCGGTGTGCTGAATGGAATAATGGTTGGCTACATTGGTGTTCCTCCAATTCTAGCAACCCTGGCTACTTATACATTTTTTACGGGCATTTCTACCGGACTGACTAAAGGTGTCACTGTAACTGGATTCCCGGAGGCGGTTTCAATCATTGGAAGTAAAACCATTGCCGGAGTTCCCATTCCCTTCGTTATCTTTGTTGTTCTAGCTATTCTGACGTATATCATTCTCAATGGCACACCTTTTGGTTTCAAAACCCGCATGATTGGAACCAATCCCACGGCTGCAGAATTTTCTGCTGTTGAAAATCGAAAAGTGTTGCTTGGCGTTTATATTTTGAGTGGGACCCTTTCCGCCGTTGCCGGTATTTTGGTGATGAGCCGGACAATGTCGGCAGCTTATGAATACGGAACCACCACTTACGTGCTGTTGACGATATTAATCTCTGTGCTGGCGGGGGTAATTCCTGGTTTTGGGAAAGTGATTGATATCTTTATTGCCGTATTGATTTTGCAAGTTCTCTCAACCGGTTTTCACATGTTGCTTACGGGGGTGCGTGGAAGTTCATTTTTCAGAGATTTTGCATGGGGAATCCTTCTCATCATCATTTTCATTGTGAATTACTTTGTTCGTGGCAGAACGAAAAACGAATGACGCATTTTGAGGAGCAAAATTATGGATAAGCGCTGGAATAAATTGGGGGATTTATTGGTTAACTATTCAACCCGCGTTCAGGCAGGAGAGCGGGTTATGATTGCCTTTATTGAGTTAGAGACGTATCCGTTGGTCGAGGCTGTGTACCGGGCGTGCATTGAGGCAGGGGCGTATCCGCAGGTTCAATTCTTATCGGATAAATTAAATCGCCAGCTTTTGAAATACGGAGCTTCAGAACAGATTGGCTGGGTTCCGGAAATCGAATCCTTCGGGATGGAATGGGCTGACGTGTATTTTGGCTTGCGGGGGGCTTATAACCTCGAAGTATTTTGGGATATCCCGTCTGAAAAACTTGCGCTCTTGCGAAAATCCATGGGGACAATTTCTACACAGCGTTGGCAAAAAACGCGCTGGTGCCTGGTCAGAGTTCCCAACGCTTCACTTGCTCAACAAGCAGGAATGGATGACGAAACCCTCACAGACATGTTTTTTAATGCCTGTTTTCTGGATTGGGAAAAACATGGAGAACAGTGGAAGAAGTGGGCGGATAAACTGAGCCGGGGAAAACATGTTCGGTTGGTTGGAAATAAAACGGATCTAAGTTTTTCGGTTGAAGGCAGGACCTGGGAAGCTGCCCTTGGTATGAGCAATATGCCTGATGGAGAGATCGCGACATCTCCGATTGAGTCAAGCGTTGATGGATCTATTTACTTTGAATTTCCTGGTGTTTTAGGCGGACGATTGATGAATGATATTCTTCTTCGCTGGGAAAAAGGACATTTGGTGGAAGCAACGTCTTCGAGCAATCAGGATTTTCTACATTCGATTATCAATACTGATGCTGGCGCCAGCAAGATTGGTGAATTTGCGATAGGCACAAACCCTGAAGTAAAGTATTTTTCAAAGGATATTTTACTGGACGAAAAAATTGGAGGAACGATCCACATTGCTTTAGGTCGAGCGTATCCTCAAACGGGCGGAACAAATCAATCTGCAATTCATTGGGACATTGTGAAAGATACTCGGCAGAATGGAGAAATTTATTTGGATGGCCAATTGATTTTTAAAAATGGCCAGTTTTTGTTCTAAACAAGCCAAAAGAGGTGAATGATGGCTGATCTCTACTTGCTGGGTGTGGATATTGGAACCTACTCGTCAAAAGGTGTCTTGGTTAAGCCGGATGGCAGCGTGGTTGCCTCTCATGTCGTTCCACATGGAATGGCGAATCCCAAACCGGGCTATTTTGAGCATGATGCAGAAGAAGTCTGGTGGCACGATTTTGTAGAAATCACCAGGAATTTACTAAATAAATCTGGGATCAAACCCGGCGAGGTGGCGGGAATTGGCATCAGCGCTATCGGATCCTGCGTTCTGCCCATTGATGAGGAAGGCAAACCGCTACGACCTGCCATTTTGTATGGAATTGACACCCGGGCAACAAAGGAAATTCAACATTTAGAGCGAAAACTTTGGAAGGAATATATCTTTCAAACAAGCGGTGCTCACCTGACTTCTCAGGCTTCTGGTCCTAAAATTTTATGGATCCGCAATAACGAACCGGATGTTTTTCACAGTGCGCGGTGGTTTCTTACAAGTCAGTCATACCTCGTTTATAAATTAACCGGCCAACCCTCGATCGATATCTATACCGCCAGTGGGTACGCTCCCTTGTTTTGTACCCAAGAACGAAGATGGTTGGAAGAACTCGGTGATGTGATAACCTCATTCGACCGGCTTCCGCCCCTTTATTGGAGTCATGAAGTCGTTGGCAAAGTGACCAGAGAAGCAGCTCAGATCACGGGTCTGGCGGAAGGGACCCCAGTGGTTTGTGGAACTACCGATGCCGCTGCGGAGGCAATAGCGGCGGGTGTGGCAACATTTGGTGACATGATGTTGATGTTCGGAAGTAGTGTATTTTTTATAATGAAGACGGAACAACTAATCGGAACTCAACATTTTTGGAGCGCAAACTTTTTGGAGAGCGGGTCTTTCGCATTTCTGGGTGGAATGTCAACGGCTGGTAGCCTGACCACCTGGTTTCGGGATCAGTTTGCCCAACAAGAAGTTGCACATGCTGGTGCAGATGGCGCTTATGCCTTGTTGGCGAAGATGTCTGCCAACTCACCGATTGGGGCAAATGGTTTGATTTGTCTCCCCTATTTTGAAGGAGAGAGAACGCCTCTTCATGATCCGACCGCACGAGGGGTTTTGTTTGGGTTGCGGTTGGCACATACCAAAGCCGATATTTATCGGGCGATTTTGGAAGGGGTGGCGTATGGAATTCGACATAATTTTGAAGAAATGGGTCTCGAAGGAGTTTCACCAGCCAATTTATTTGCCATTGGCGGAGGAAGTAAGAATCCCCTATGGATGAAAATTGTTTCGGATGTTTGCGGCTTAAAGATTTCTATTCCTGAACAACAAATTGGAGCCAGTTATGGTGATGCTTTCTTGGCAGCAGTTGGGATAGGTTTGTACAAGAATCTGGCAGAAATCAAGCGGTGGGTAAAGATCAAGGATGTGATTGAGCCGGATTTCAATAATCATCAAAGGTTTGAAGAGCCCTACCGGATATTCCGACAAATCTATCCTCGTACAAAACCCGTAATGCATCGACTGGCAAGGTACATTGAAGGTCACTAAACATCGGAGTCAGATCAAAAGACAACAAGGATGATGAATATGAGCAATTGGATTGAAGAAACCTTTGGAGTAAAAAAGCCGATTATTGCCATGTGTCACCTTTTACCACTACCGGGTGATCCGTACTACGATGAAAAAAAGGGGATGAAAGAGATAGTGGCGTGGGCTCGTAAAGATTTGCTTGCTCTGCAAAACGGCGGCGTTGATGCTGTCATGTTTTCAAACGAGTTCAGTATGCCTTATCTGACAAAGGTTCATGCTATAACGGTAGCCAGCATGGCCAGGGTAATTGGCGAAATTATGCACGAAATCAAAGTGCCATTTGGTGTCAATGTCCTCTGGGATCCCGAGGCATCGCTGGATTTAGCTGCAGCCACTGGAGCCGCATTTGTCCGAGAAATCTTTTCCGGTGTTTATGCCAGTGATTTCGGTTTGTGGAATCCAAATGCGGGCGAGGCTGTCCGCCACCGCCAAATGATTAGTGCAAAAAATGTTAAACTGCTTTTCAACATCGTCCCTGAAGCAGCAAAATATCTTGCCGATCGAGATGTGGTAGAAATTGCGCGATCCACTGTTTTTAATCATCGTCCGGATGGATTGTGTGTTTCGGGTTTGACAGCGGGGTCTCAAACGGATGTCAGTGTTCTTCAAAAAGTGAAAGAAGCTGTTGGTGACACACCTGTTTTTGCTAATACGGGCGTTCGTTTGGAGAATGTTCGCGAACAGTTGAGAATCGCCGATGGGGCTGTGGTGGGTACTACCTTCAAAGTGGATGGGTCATTTGAGAATCACGTCGATCCAATGCGGGTAAAAATATTTATGGATACCGTTAGAGAGCATAGAAAGAATCTCTAATTGCGCTCGCTTTTTCTTTTGTTCATATTTTGAGTGCAAACACTCCGGGCAGGGGCACTTTTTCAGGACTTTACCGCTGAGAACACGAAGAAGGGAAAGCCGAGGTGTCCCTGCCAGGGTCCCCAATACAACCAGGCGGTTGACTCGCTAAACCCGGCTTGCTTCAATTCGGTCAGAATGTCCCAACCAAAATTCTGGAAACACAAGGATCCCTGATTCGAGAGGGGATTTCCATGAATCTCAGCCGGAAGATGATGGACGACATTGCCGTTTTCATCTATCGATGCGCGGATACGCGTCGTTTCCGCATCGAAGAAAAACGGAATGGTGAATACCAGGTATCCGTTGTGGGCAAGAATGCGGTGCGCTTCGGAAAATGCCTTGCGGAAATTGGGGATGTGTTCAAAAACATCCAGCGTGATCATTAACTCCATCGTGCTGGAGGAAAACGATAGGTTGGTCAGGTCTTCGTGGCGGATGTGATTGAACAATTTGCCATGGCGGACTTTCTTTCCAGGGGGAATATTGGGTGCAACGTATTCACTGCCAATCAGCGAAGGAATGATTTGCTTTAATTTCCGGTACATGGGGGTTACTTCTTCAGCAATATAGGCTTGCTGGATGGCAGGTAAATCCAGGTGGGTTTTTATAAAGTCCATCAAAGCCCGCATGCGGCTGTTGAGTCCGCAGGTTTCGCACACCCCGGTTTCAGTCCATGCCGGATGGATAGAAGCAGTGGTATTGCTCCATCCTCCAAACATCCAGTCCAGGCGGATTTTGGTGACTTGCTCGCACACTGTGCAATAAGCTGGGTAGGATACGGGGTGCCTTGAGAATAACAATCGATCGTCGATCCAATCGAAAACGTTTGGCAGTTGTGGGATCTGTTGAATTTTTTGATCAAATTCGGACTTGGAGTGGAAATTACCCAGCCAAATAGACGGAAGTGTTGCGGATTTCATCTTTTTCTCCGTATTTGCACCGCAAAATCATCGCTGTTTTTCGATCATTGCCTTTGGTAAAGGGTCAATCTTATCCGTTTGCCCGATACCATGGGGCAACTTGCTGTGCCTATAACGCTCGATTATAATATAGGACGGTTTGCATTAAAGGTTATCGTGGTTGAGTCAACCAAAATTACCCGGTTTTCCCCAACCGAAATGGGATTTGCGCATATCATGTCAATGGACGCAAAAAAAGCGGTTTGCTATTCATTTTCTTTGCATAACATTGAAAACGCTGATGCTATGGGGTATTTAAGAGTGGTTGCCCCATACACCCGGGCCGGAGTTGAAATTTTAGCCGGGATTGAACAAGATGAGATTGTTTTAAGCAAAATCGATGACGCAGATGTCGTTATCCTGCAACGCAATTTTCCTTTAAGGTACACGGACTATCAAAAAATCGTCTCTGTGGCTCATGCGCAGGGAAAACCGGTCATCTTTGAACTGGACGATTTGTTTTTTTTCCTGCCGGAAGAGCATCCGGATCGTTTAGCCCACCATTTCACAGCCTCGCTTCTTCCTATGCTGCAAGCCATGATGGAAGTTGATCTCGTCACAGTGGCCACCCCCGGATTGAAGCAAGAGTTGTCGCCATACTGCCGAAAAATTGCCACGCTGCCCAATTTTTTGGACGACAATCTGTGGAGCCTAAAAAGCCCGCTTGAGCCCGTGAATCCGCCCGAAAAGTTGGTGATCGGTTACATGGGCACAAATTCTCATCGGGCAGACCTTTTGCACGTATTACCGGTACTGCTCGAGCTTCTCGAACGATATTCCCGCAAGATCGCGCTGCGTTTTTGGGGCGTTAAACCACCGGAGGAAATGCTTTCCATGCCGGATGTGGAATGGATACCCTTTTATTCGATGGATTACCGGCAATTTGCGCAGTTTTTCCAAACCCAACAAGCCGATATTTTCATCGCACCATTGATCGATCATCCATTCAATCGTTGTAAAAGCCCGTTAAAGTTTTTCGAATATACGGCATTGGGCGTTCCAGGCGTGTATAGCGCAATTGAACCCTATGCCAGCGTGGTGGAGCACGCGCACACCGGGCTCTTGGCTGCCTCGTTGGAGGAGTGGAAGGAATGCTTGATCCGCCTGGTGGAGGAGCCCCGCTTGCGCTACGAGTTGGTGCTCCATGCGCAGGAATATGTGCGCCGTCATTGGCTTCTTTCGCAAAATATCGCCCATGTGTTAGAGACGCTTCGGCAGGCGCAACCGTTGCCCGCTGTGGGCAACCCATGGCAAGGAATAAAGGCTGTCCTGGCATCGATCAATACACAATCTTACGATTATCTTGAAGGTTTGAAGAAAGAGATTTACGATCAGAAGCAGCAAATAGAGCAGGATCATCTCCGCATCGAGCAGGATCGTTTGCAAATCGAGCAAAATCAACGTGAAATCGAGGAATTAAAAGTCGAAATTCTTAGCTATGCGCTTAGCCGTTCCTGGAAATTCACCCGCCCATTTCGGATGATCAGCAAAAAAATCAAGCGATCCTCAGAGAAGTCGAATGCTTAGAGATTTCCTTGATTTTTGGACGATTCGAAAGAGCGGCTTTTTTGATCCAGCCTATTATTTGCTGGAATACCCGGATTGCCGGCGCGCGGATGTTGACCCGCTCTGGCACTTTGTCCGTTTTGGCTGGAAAGAAGGCAGAAACCCTTCCCCTCAATTTGATACTTCGTACTACTTACGCAAGAATCCGGATGTTCGGCATGCCGGAATGAACCCGCTGGTTCATTTCATCAAGTACGGGCAGGCTGAAGGGCGCGCGATTAAAGCTTCCAGTGAGTCCAGCCTGCCAAAGACGGCGGTTGCTCAGCCCCGGAGAAGGACAAAGGGCTTACGCTGGTGGCTTTATGCGGCTGCCGCGCGAATCTACGCTTGGATACCATCCAGACTTCGCCCGGGCATTCGCAGCTGGGTGGAGGCTCATTTTGCTTCTCTTCTCACCAGGCTAATCGGGCAACAAAATGCTTGGAGCCATCACATTCAACGAAACAACTTGCGCGATCAAGACTTCCTGGTTGATCTTGATGAGATCGAGCCTGCCAGGGATGCTGGTGGGAGCATTGCTATCCACCTGCACGTGTTTTACTCTGATCTGGCAAAGGAATTATCCGCGCACTTAACCCACATGCCGTTTCCTTATGACCTGTTCATCTCTGTTCCGGATGAACAAACGAAGGCGGTGTGCCAAACGCTTTTTTACAATTTGCCATTCTGCAACCGGGTGGAAATTCAGTCGGCACCGAACCGGGGCAGGGATGTTGCCCCGCTGTTTTGCCTTTTTGGAGAACAGCTCAGGAAATACGATTATATTGCCCACCTGCACACCAAAAAATCCCTCTACAACAAAGGCGCTACCATCGGCTGGCGCGAATATTTGTTTGAGAAGTTGCTTGGCAGCCAGGATCAAATCCGCCAAATTTTTACGTTGCTGCGCGGGGATGATCCATGCGGTATTGTCTATCCCCAGAATTATGTTTTGTTGCCCTACTGGGCAAACACTTGGCTGGCAAACAAGGCGACTGCCCTAGCCTGGTGTTCGCGGCTGGGGATTAGTGAAATCCCGCGAGGATATTTCGATTATCCCGCCAGTTCTATGTTTTGGGCGCGGAGCAGCGCGCTAGCCCCCTTCTTTGAGGCTGGCATTACGTACGAGGATTTCCCGGAGGAGCAAGGTCAGACGGATGGGACACTGGCGCATACCATCGAAAGGCTCTTTGTGCTTTGTGTGTTGCGCCAGGGAATGCGCCCGGCGATTATTCGGGATGAAAAGTACCCCAGCTGGTCATCCTGGCGATTCGATCAATATTTGGGTAGAGATTTTCTTTCTATACAAAAACTGTTCAATTCCCCGCAGGTTCGACTAATCGGCTTTGATGTGTTTGACACCCTGCTAACCCGCCCGCTGCTGGATCCGGAATCGGTAAAAAAAATCGTGGCGGAACGTGCAGCAAACCAAACCGGAATGCTCTACGAAAAGTTTCGAGCTCTGGCTGAAAACCATGCTCGCCAGGCTAAAGGGCTGGACGTGGACTTGCATGAGATTTTTGCTGCCTTCAAACATCTGACTGGTCTATCGGATTCGGAAGTGAACCAACTGAAAGAACTCGAAATCCAGGTGGAAGCGGCGTTGCTGGAACCACGTCAAGAGGGCATCCAGTTTTACCAGTCTGCGCTTTCGACCAAAAAGCCGGTTGCCATCCTCACGGATATGTTTTTGCCGAAAACCCATATTCAAGCCTTGCTGCAGGAAAACCAGATAGACGGCTATGACCGTTTATTGGTGTCAGCGGATATTGGGTTGAGGAAGGACGATGGCAGGTTATATGATTATGCTTTGAAGCAATATGGCGTATTGCCCAGCCAGTTTCTCATGGTAGGGGATAACGAGCGCTCGGATGTTCAAATCCCCTGCGACATGGGTTCCCAATTCGTCCACTTGCTCCGCCCGGTTGAACTGGCAAGAGGGCTGCCAAGGTTTTCGCGCCTGATCACCGAACATGAACAGTCCAATGATTTGAATGCCGAGCTCAGTCTGGGGCTGGTTGTCCAAAAGAATTTTTCACCGGTTCAATTTAACTCTGCCCTCGATCCGGCTTCATTGATCCCGGTTACTCCTTACCAGATTGGATACAGCCTGGTGGGTACGTTGCTGGTCAGTTTTGCAGCCTGGCTCGTTAAGCAAAGTGCAGCCAATCAGATCCGCCGGTTGTATTTCCTCTCCCGGGAAGGTAAGTTGATCAAGGATATCTTTGATTGCTGGACAGCAGGCTTGCGGAATGTGCCCGCTTCTGAATACCTTGTGGTCTCCCGCCGGGCAGCCGGGGTTGCCGCGATCGAAAATTTTGGCGATATGGAGGACATTGCCAAAACCATCTATTATCCAAATACGATCGAAAATTTTCTGCATACCCGCTTTGGTCTTACCCTGAGCGAAAAAACCTGGCAAACACTCTCGCAAAGCACCGGCTGGCATGCTCAAAAGGAAGTCAGCGTCCAGAACCAAAAAATTGGGCACCTGCTTCCCTTGTTACGGGAAGTGGAAGGCGAAATTCTGGTTAAGAGACAGCAAGAGCGGGCAGCTTTACTTCGCTATTTGCAAGAAAAAGGCATGGCGGAGGACGACCACCAGGCGGTGGTCGATATCGGCTATGGCGGTTCGGTGCAGATGTATTTGAACAAGCTCTTGCCCGGTAAAGTTCACGGTTATTACTTAATGACCGATGAGCGTTCCAGCAAAGTGACCCAAACCTGCGACGTAACCATCAAGGGGTGTTTTTACGAAAACGTCAATCGTTCCAATAATTTGCCCACCATGTACCGGTTTAACTTTGACCTTGAAAAGTTGATGAGTTCCACAGATCCTCAGTTAGAGTATTACGATACCGACGAACAGGGACAGGTAGTGGGCAAATATCGCGAATTGGAACCCTTGGAAACCCAGGCGCATCCGATTCGGGAAGCCATCCGCCAGGGCGCGCTCGATTATGCCGCCGACGCGCGCAAAATTCGGGATAGGGTATATCCGGCATTCGAACCTTCCACCTGGACGGCAAAATGCCTGATCGAGTCTTTTCTGACCAACCGGTCATCCAGCGAGGTCGAATTTCTGTCCCAAATCGTGCTGGATGATCACTATTGCGGGCGCGGCTTGGTGAATTACT
This sequence comes from Bellilinea sp., assembly GCA_034411135.1. Taxonomy (GTDB): domain Bacteria; phylum Chloroflexota; class Anaerolineae; order Anaerolineales; family Anaerolineaceae; genus Bellilinea. The sequence goes on along the minus strand of DAOUMN010000020.1, from coordinate 112,022 downwards.
AAATTCTCAGCCTAATAATTTTGTTAAGTCGTCTTAAAGTTTGGTCTGTCAAGTTGTGTTATAACCAACTTGACTTGGAGAACTTGAGATGACTGAACGATTTTCGTTGTTTATGACGAGACTTTTTGTGCTTATCGCGCTGCTTTGCTTAATGGTAAATCCGGGTGCCGCACTTCCGGTTGATGCTCAGGCTTTCACCATTCGCTATGTGGCTGCAACCGGAACGGATAGCGGAAATTGCGGCAACGAACAATCTCCCTGCCGGTCAATTCAGTATGCGGTTAACCGGTCCGCCTCCGGGGATGTCATTCTGGTTGCCAAAGGAACGTACACCTACAACCCCGCCGCGGATACCTGCCCCTTTTTGCAAACCCGGGCGGTGGTGTGCTTTGTCGATAAGCGCCTGACCATTCTGGGTGGCTATGCGGTCGACAACTGGTATTTGCCCAACCCGGGCGATAATCCAACGATCATTGACGGATCCAATGCCTACCGCGGTGTTGCGGCTATTGGTTACAACACCACCACCAGTTACCTGGAGATGGCTGGCTTCACGATCCAAAATGCCAGAGCGCAAGGTCCTACTTACCTCAATCCGTATGACCCCAGCGGGGTGGGCGGTGGGATGCTGGTTCAACACGCATCCGTGACCCTGCGGGATGTCATTTTCCGCAACAACCGCGCGATTGGCGCCAATACGAGCGCCGGCGCAGGTGGGCAGGCGGATGGTGCCGGGCTGCGGCTTGAACAACCGCCTGCCGGAACTACGTCGCTCTTGCAGCGAGTAGTGTTTGAAAACAACATCTCCACCGGCGGCAGCGGTCCGGAGCGCGGCGGGATTGCTTTTGGCGCGCTGTTTTCGTACAAGGCAAACCTGGTCATTGAAGATTCGCAATTTGTTAATAATCTTGCCCAGGCGGGCAGCACCTCCAATGGAAGGGGAGAAAGTGCTAACGGCTCGCGAGCCGATGCGCTGGGCGGCGGCATCGCGATAATGGATAGCATCGTCACCATCCGGCGCGTCGAGGTGACCGACAATCAGGTCATTGGCGGCAACGGCAGGGATATTGGCGGCGGCGGATATGGTGGCGGCATCTTCATTGAAGACCCTGTAATCCCACGGGACCAACAACCTGTTACCGTTGTTGTCACTATTACCGACAGCTTTGTCGCCCGCAACCGCGCGGTTGCCGGTAATGGCGCACAGGGCGGCAACGGCGCCGGGGGCGGCATTGATGTGGACAGCAGCACGGTCACCATCGACCGCACCCAAATCATTCAAAACTCGGTGACGGGCGGCAGCGGGAATAGCGCCGGTCCCGGCGCGGGCGGCGGTGTGTATATCTTTGCGGTTCAATCGGGATCATTCCCGGCAACATTGAGAAACGTTGTTGTGGCAAACAATTTTGCCGACCAGGGAAGCGGTGCTGGTAATTCCGGTAACGGCGGTGGTGGCGGGATTGTCATTCACGGCATCAATGCGGATATTACCCACACTACCATCGCCGGTAACCGGATTGGCTCGGCATTGGTGTTGGGACAAGGACTGTTGGTTCAACCCTGGCCCAACCCAACTACGGTTCAATTTCCCGCTGCGGTGCGTCTGTCCAATAGTGTGATTGCCAACCATACCGGCAATACGGCTGGTGCAGCGGTCGTTGTTCAGCGCAACAGCAGCCTGACCTTTGACCGCGGCTTGTTCTCTGGAAATTCGAAAAACACCAATGACGATGGGCTTCCGGTGGTTAAGGGTTCCATCAATGGGTTAACCACCATGGAAACCAGCGCGAATGCGGGTTTTGTTGCACCCCAGGAACCGTATTTCAACTACCGTCTGCGCGAGGATTCATTTGCCCGCAATAAGACCGCGAATATATCCATCAACTACGATTTCGATCAACAAGCCCGCCCGCAGGGAAACACGGCTGATTACGGCGCCGACGAGTACCATCCCTTTGTGCCGGTATTTCGTCAGGCAAACGCTTCCCTTTATTTCGATTGGACCAACGGCATTGATCTGTTTTCGGGCGGCGTAAGCCGTTACGGGGTTGTGGTCCATTGCGAATCCGGCGCAAGCCCGCCCAATGGGGCGGCTTGTGGTCAGGAAATCAATACCGGCAGCAATTCCAGCATCACCCTGGCGGGATTGACGAATTTTAAGTTCTATACCATCGTGGTTAATGCCTACAATTCGAACGGTCAACGCGTTGCGTCCTCTTCACAAATTCGCACATTTCCTACCAATATCTTTGTTTTCATCCCGTCTGTCTTCCGATAAAATAGAGAGGGTTGCGCTGATTCGATCACCATTTCTGGTAAAGTGATATTCTAATGTGAACAACTTTCTCAACCGGTTCGTGCTGAATCTTCGATATTTTGCCTGGTTGGTGCGAGTTTTTATCGAAAAACGAATCATTCAGTACAGGATACGCCCTTTCTATAATCCCAGGGTGAGGTCAACGAACAAAAACGTTGCCCCCTTGGCGCACGACCAAACTATCATCACTTTCTTTCTAGGTTATCGGCAAGACTCAACGCCCGAAGAAGTTCAACGTACACTCAAGTCGATTCTTGGACAGAGTGTGCCAGGCTGGCAGTGCAGAATTGCCCACCCATGGAGTGACGGTTATTCCGATCCCCGAATCATCCCGCAACCGCTTGGGGGAAGTGCTGTTTTTACGTTGGCTGGGTTGAGCAATGTATCCAGCAAATACCTGGTGGTGCTTGAACCCGGGGATGAAATTGTTCCCGACTTTGTTCAACGTATTGGCAGTGCAGATGGGGATATCCTCTATTTTGACCAGGCAATCCGGCGTGAGAAAACTGAACAGGTTTTCCTCAAACCCCAATGGTCGCCCGAATTATGGCTCAACGTGGATGTTTTATATTCCGCTGCCTTTCGCCTGGAGCACCTGCGCAAGGTTGTCCAATCCAATCCGGTTGATGGTTTAGGAGAAGCTGTTCGTTCGGCGCAAAGCATTACTCATTTGCCGGTAGTGCTGATTCGTTCCCCCTGGTTCCCGTGGGAGAATGCTGCGTTGAGAAACCAACACAAGCAAGTCGTCAGCGCTTATCTGCAGGATTTGTGCGGATTGGACTGCTGGATTGCAGAACGCCCGAACGGCAGCCTGTCCATTCATTGGAAGCCCGGCTCTCGCAAAGTCTCGATCATCATCCCAAACCGGGACCACTATGAGGATCTTCACACCTGTCTTGAATCGCTCTATTCCATCACAGATTACCCGGCTTATGAAGTGATCATTATCGATGATTCCAGCCAGGACGCGCAGGTGCAAGAGCTATACACCGCATATTGTGCCAGGTATGATAATTTTTCTGTACTTCCGGGCATTCGTCCGTTCAATTTCTCCCGTGCCTGTAACCGGGGGGCTGAATTTGCCAAAGGCGATTATCTCCTCTTCCTGAACAATGATGTCGAAATCGTCGAGCGCCATTGGCTGACCAACCTCACCGGCGTTCTGCAAATACCCGGCGTAGGCGCGGTGGGCGCGAAACTACTTTATCCGGATGGTTCGGTGCAACATGCCGGTATTGTGATTGGTTTGGAAGGTCATGCGTCGCATGTTTTCATGGGTCAAAAAGAAGACCGGTTTACCCCGCATGGTTTTCTGGATTGGCAGAGAAACGTCTCCGCGGTTACCGGCGCGTGCATGATGGTGCGCCGGGATGTGTACGCGCTGGTCAATGGCTTTGACGAAGCGCTCACCCTGGTGTTCAATGATGTGGATTTGTGCCTGCGGATCATCGATGCCGGCTACCGCGTGGTTTTCAATCCCGATGTTTCCCTCATTCATTATGAAGGCAGGTCGCGGGGCAAGTATATTCCCAAAGAAGACTTTTTAGCCAGGCAAGCGTATTTTCTGGGCAGGATCAAAAAAGGCGACCCTTATTATCACCCTGACCTTTCGCGTGCCTGGAGGATTCCAGCCATTCGCCAGCGATGGGAAATGGATCCCGCCGATCGGTATCAGCAGATCATCCAGTATAAATTCAGGTCGTGACTACCCTCTTCCCACCAGCTGCTCACGCAGGTTGAGCACCTGGCGGCGCAGGCGGTCGTCGCGCTCGATCAGATCAGCCACTTTCTCGCAGGCGTACATGACTGTGGTGTGATCTCGCCCGCCCAGCGCTTCGCCGATCTGCGGTAGAGAGATATTGCCGACCTCGCGCATCAGGTACATGGCGACCTGGCGTGGCAGCACCACCTCGCGCGAGCGGTCACGGCCGAGCAGTTTTTCGCGGCTGACACCAAATGCTCGCCCAACAATGGTCAAAACCTGCATTGGTTCGACCGTCGTGTGCTGTGGCAGCAGGTCTGCCAGCGCAATGTTGACCAATTCATCGCTGAGCGGCTGATTGCTCAGGTCGGCGTATGCCAGCAGGCGGGTCAGCGCGCCTTCCAGTTCGCGGATGTTGGACTGGATCTGGCGGGCAATGTTGTTGAGGATCTCCAGTGGCACCTCGCGCCCGGCGCGCATGGCTTTGGAGCGTAAGATGGCGATGCGCGTTTCCAGGTCGGGCGGCTGGATATCCACCGTCAAGCCCCATTCGAAGCGTGAACGCAGCCGTTCTTCCAACGTCACCATCGCCTTGGGCGGTCGGTCGGAGGACAGCACAATTTGCTTTTCCTGGTTGTGCAGCGTGTTAAAGGTGTGGAAAAACTCTTCTTGAGTGGATTCCTTGCCAGCAATGAATTGGATGTCATCGATCAGCAGCAGATCAATCGAGCGGTAGCGCTCGCGGAAAGCCAGTGTGTTCTGGGTGCGAATGGCATTGATCAGTTCGTTGGTGAAATCTTCGGAAGAGACATACAGCACCTGCATGCCTTTTTCGGCGGCGGCGTTGCCAATGGCGTGCAGCAGGTGAGTCTTGCCCAGTCCGACACCCCCATAAAGGAAAAGCGGATTGTAGGCGTGGGCGGGTTTTTCCGCTACTGCCATGCAGGCGGCATGTGCCATGCGGTTGCTGGCACCCACCACGAAATTCTCGAAGCGGTAGCGCTCGATCAGGCAGCGGTTTTGTTGCCCGGCGGCGCGCGGCGTGCTTTCGACCGGTACGGCGTTTTCTTGCTCCCCCTCGTGATGGCAGACAACGAACTCAACCTGCACCGGGCAGTCAAGGTAGCCGGTTAACAGGCGGGTAAGCGTGCCCGAAAGACGGTTTTCCAGCCAGTCGCGCGCATAGGCGTTTTGCACGCCAATACGGGCGGTGTTATTTTCCAGACGGAGCAATTCGGCGTTGCGCACCCAGGTATCAAAGGATGCCTTTGGCATTTCCATTTGCAGTTGGCCAAGCGTTGCCTGCCAGGCTTGTTGAGAGTTCATGCGGCGACCTCCTGAAAAATATGGGGGACTGGGCAAGCAATCTGGCGGCAGGCGTGCGCAACAAACCCACTGACGTTCCAGTGGGAACAAAGACGCACTCCACCTGAGACTTGCACAGGATTGGGTGGGTGGTAGAGAAGACCCACGCACAATCGGGATTTCCCCGTATTTTCGACTTGTTCATTCTAACAGGTTCGCGCGCTTCGAACAAGGCGGTTGCCATACGCCACTCTAAAAAACCGCTGATCTTTAAGACTTCTCATGTTAAAAAGCCAGTGTTGAAACGTATTTTGATGATCTCCTATTTAGTAAGCCGCAAACACCACAAACGGTGGTTTTTACCCCTTTCTCGCCCCCAGATATAGGGGATCGGCATCTTTTCTTGATTAATTGTTCTACCTATGGTGTTTAATTCAAAAAAATTCAAGAAGATTCCATCTGGTCTTTTTCGGAGTCGAGATTCTGTAAACGGTATACTTTCCGGGAACAATTTTTTAACATTCAAGCCGTGTTTACACTCTCGGCGAGCATCATCCGCGCTGCCCGGCGTGCAATTTGCACCGCGAAATTCGTGCCGCGGTCCCACGGGTACACCTGGCTCATGCTGGCGAAGTACAGCCCTGCCAGGGGAGTGCGGATGGCGGGGATGTTCTGTGAGTGATTGACCAGCGGCACCGGCTGGGCGTAGCTGGTGCGAAACAGCCAGGTCTTGCGGATCCAATCCGGCTGGAAGGCGGGGTTGAAACGCGGCAGCACCGGCAGAAAACGTTGCAGTAGTTCTTCCTGACTTAACCGGAAGTATTCATGCTCCGGGTCGAGGTAATCGCCGATGTAAACGATGTGCTCGCCGCCGAAGTGTTCACGGGAAACGAAGTTGGTATGTTCCACGAGTGCCAGGAAAGGATAACCGGCACTCTTGGGAATATTGAACCAGTAATAGCCTTCTGCCGACATTGGATGGCGCAGTGCCAGTACCATCACCACCGCGCCCATGCTGCGCAAATTCAACAGTCCTTGCAGGTAATCGTGCGGAAGGCTGGGTGCCAGTTTTGCCAGCAAGCCCGGTCCGACCGTCACCAGACATTGATCGAATCTTTCGGTGCGATTGTCCTTCAGGTGAATCAACACCTGACCGCCGGGGGCACTTTCGATCCTTTCGACCGGTGTGTTGAGCTGGATATCCACCCCGCGTTCGCGCAGGATGTGCGCAAAGGTATCTGAAAAAGCCTGAAAACCGCCCTGGAAGGTTCCCAGCCGGGTGGTGCGTACTTTGAAGCGTGCCCAGAACCAAGCCATGTTGACTTCCTGGTAATGCTGCCCGAATTTGCCCTGCAGCAACGGTTCGAACAGCACCCGGTATAGCCGTTCACCGTAGGCTTTGCGCATCCACTCGTGGGCGGTAACCTTTTCAAGTGGTTTCCAATCCGCCAGATAACGCAAATACACGGTTACCAGCCCAAAGCGCACCATGTCCGGCAGGGTAAAGCCGGGGAAGGTCAGCGCTGCCAGGGGCGAATCGAGCGGGTGAAATTTACCTTCATGATACACCACCGTTTTGGGTCGTGGAAAAATCACCCGATCCTGCAAGCCCAATTCGCGGATCAGCCCAAGCATGTCGCGGTCGGATTGGAACCAGTGATGGTAGAAGTGCTCCACTGACCAATCCCAGCCTTCTTCTTTGAACCCCGCTGCCAGTCCGCCGACATAAGGGGCGGATTCGTAGATCACCACCTCATGCCTGGCGTTGACGAAATCGTGCGCGGCGCTCATTCCGCCGATGCCTGCTCCGATGACCGCAATTCGCATGGTGCTTCCTTTCTAGGTCGAGATATTCCCCTGGGCTTCGCGCAATTTTTGCAGGTCTTTTCCCCAGCGCAAAGGTTGTTTGAAATAATAGAATGCCCCCAGCGCGGTGATCGGCAGCCACAGCGCGGCGTGCAGCACCAGCGTGTAGGCGGCAGCGGTTGCCTGCGGCACACCATAAGCCACCAACACAGCGATGCCCGGCGCGTCAAAGGTGCCAACATATCCGGGTGCCGAGGGCAGGGTGGTGGCGATGTTAACGATGCCGTTCATCAACATCAGGGCGAAGAAACTGACTTCGAAGCCGAACCCGTGCATGATAAACCAGTATTTGCCGGTTTCCAGCAGCCAGATGATGACTGTGGTGAAGAAAACCATCAACGCTTCCTGCGGCGAGCGCAGCGATTCCAGCCCGGTTAGAAAGCGCAGCGCCAGCCCGCCGACTTTATGGCGAAACCGGGCAGGTATCACTTGGCTAATGATGGTCATTGCCAGCCGCTCGGTGATGCGCGGGAACATGGCTGCCAGCAGGAAAATGATCAGCGCCCCAATGAAGATGATCGCGCTCCACAGCGCCAGTTCCTGAATGTTGCCGACAAATCCCGAATCATGGGTCAGACGGCTGAGCTCGCCCAGGTTGAAGAAAACGAACCCCAGCATCACCACCGCATCAAAGATGCGCTCGACGACCACAGTTGCCAGGGAAGCCGAGATCGCCACCCCTTCGCGGTCTTTGAGGATTGCTGCGCGCAGTACTTCGCCAGCGCGGGCAGGGTAGATATTGTTTCCCATGTAGCCAATAGTCACGATCGGGAACATGGTGCGGGTGGGGATTTTCTTCAAGGGGCGCAGCAGGTAATGCCAGCGCCAGGCACGCGCCCAAACGCCGACAAAATATACAGCCACGCCGGGCAGCAGCCAGATCAGGCGGGCGGTTTGCATATCCTCCCATACTTCAGCTAACCTTAAACCACGCAGCGCCAGGTAGAGGAAAAACGCACTGACGGCGATGCCCACCCAGAATTGCCAGCGTTTGAACATGGCGCTATTGTATCACGCCCTCCGGCTTATGTGGGCGGCAGGGAAATGGTGAAGGTGGCGCCCTCGCCGGGACGGCTCTCGACGGTTATTTTTCCTCCGTGCGCCTCCACAATCGAACGGGCTATCGATAATCCCAGCCCGGACTCCTGCCCAGACGGACGCGACGGATCGGCGCGGTAGAAGCGGTCGAAGATATGCGGTAGGTCTTGTGGGGCAATGCCGCTGCCGCTGTCCTGCACGCTCAACAGCAGTTCGCCGTTCGTTCCGGCACGTGCGCCGATGCGAATGCTGCCACCGCGCGGAGTATAGCGAAAGGCATTGCTCACCAGGTTGTCGAGCACCTGCGCCATACGTTCCGGGTCGAAGGAATACTGTGGCAGTCCGGGTTGGGTTTCAGCGCGCAGGTCGATCTCCTTTTCACTGGCTGTGACACTGTGACGGGTGACCACCTGGTCGAGCAGCGTGCGCACATCCACCGGGTGCACCAGCAGAGTCAGTTCACCCGCATCCGCCAGCGAAAGCAGGCGCAAATCCTCGACCATGCGGCTCAGGTGCCGAGTTTCCTGGTGCAGCACCTGGTAAATTTCAGGGCTGCCCTTCAACTTACCCTCGCTGAGCGCCTCGGCGTAACCGGAAAGCACGGTCAGCGGTGAGCGCAGTTCATGGGCGATGTCGGCGGTCATCTGGCGTCGGGTACGCACTGCGCTCGCCAAATCATTGCTCATCTTATTGAAGGCGGCTGCCAGCGCACCCAGTTCGTCCTTTGATCGGACGGCAACCTGCCTGCCGTAATTGCCCTGGGCGATCTCTTCGGTCGCGTGGGTCATCTCGCGTAATGAGCGAGTCAACCCAAAGGCAAGAAAACCACCCAGTCCCAACGCCAGCACGGTGGCGATCAACGCGCTGATCAATGCGGCGCGGTTGGTGCCGCGCAGGAAGACATCTTCCGGCGTCCCGGCGCTGGGCAGACGGCGTTTGGCGGTCAGGAACACCCAGCCAACCGTTTGACCGTCCACCTTGAGCTCGACAGAGCCCTGTTTCAACTCGCTGGCAGGCAGCTGGGCGCCGGAAAGTTCCCCGGCGGACAGACTAAACAGGATGGTGCGGTCACGGTCGACCAGGGTGAAGCGCGTCCAGGTGTTTTCGAAGGGGCGCATCATTCCACCGGCGCCCTGCATCATCATACGCGGGCGGCTCAACAGCGCCGCGCCAATGCCATCCCACGAACCGTTTACCTGGTAGTACTCCAGCAGGGCTGCCACCAGTGCCTGTTCCTCGCGGGAGAGCAGGAACTGATCGAACGCCGAGCGGGTGCGCTGGTGGATGAAGAACGCCACCAACATAGCGCCGGTCACGCCGATTACCAGGAAAGCCAGGGTTAATTTGACGGTCAAGGATCGCATGGTTGCTCCACACAAACCTCAATCGCGCACGCCGAAACGGTAACCCGCGCCGTACACCGTCTCGACATAGCGGGGATTGGCGGGGTCGGGTTCGATCTTTAGCCGTAAATTGCGAATGTGCACATCGATGGTACGTTCATACCCCTCGTAGGCATCGCCCTGGATGCGTTCCAGCAGTTCCAGGCGCGAAAAAACCCGCCCGGGGCTATCCATAAAGGCGGTCAGCATCTCGAATTCTGAGGGTGTCAGATCGACCGGTTTGCCTGCCACGCGCACCAGGCGGCTGGAGCGTTCCAGTTCGATCTCTCCGCGCCGCAGGGTATCATTGAGCGTGGATGCTTTTTCCATGCGGCGCAGCACCGCGCGGATGCGTGCGGTCAGTTCGCGCATACTGAAAGGCTTGGTAATGTAATCGTCAGCGCCCAGTTCCAGCCCGACGACTTTATCGTTCTCTTCCAGCCGGGCGGTCAGGACAATGACTGGAGTCTCGGCTTCGCGTCGATAGGTGCGTAGAAAATCGTAGCCGCCCATTTCCGGCATCATCAGGTCGAGGATGATCAGATCAGGTTTCTGGTCGCGGGCGGCGTACAGGGCTTCTTGCCCGTTGGCAGCCGTGAAGACTTCGAAGCCTTCCTCGGCGAGATACGATCGCAGCAGCTGGCGCAGTTCCAGTTTGTCATCCACAACCAGTAGTTTCTTTGCCATACGGTAACCTCGCAGTGCAGGGTTGAGGTGATTATACTCCGCTCATCATTAAGGGGTGAGGATGCCGGGCTTGCTTTCCGTGCATCCTCACCCGTAAGCGGGGAAGATTTGAAGGAGGAGAGTGCGTCTTCCGTCGCGATCAGCGGGTTGCCCGACAGTTTACTCAGGCGTTTGGATCAATTGCCCCCCCTGAAGCCGCCCCCACCGAACCCACCGCGTCCACCGGGGCAGCCACCGAAGCCCATCATCCCGCCGCGCAGCCCAAAACCACCTTGCTGTTCCAGGATCTGATCAGCCTGCGCCTGGGTGATGACGCCATTGGTAACCGCTTCCTTGACGGCATTCTCGAAAGCCGTGCGCATGCTGTTCTGGAAGGTTTCGTTGCTGAAGAGAGCATGGCGGCTGCGTATCAGTTCGGCTTCTTCTGCGGTGATTCGCCCATCGGCAACTGCCTGTTCGAGGCGGATTTCAAATGCCTTGACCTGCGCGGTTTGTAAATCCTCAACCGAAATGCCGAGGGCATTTGCCAGCAGGGATTCGAAATCCACGCCGTTCTGGAACAGCCAGCCCATCCAACGACCGCCGAAACGGCCGCCCGTGCTGCGGCTGAGCATGTCATCTGCCTGTGCCTGGGTGATCAAACCCTGATCCACTCCCTGTTTCACCGCTGCCTGGTAGGCTTCCTGCTGGGCGGTGTTGAGTTCATCCACCGTGATTCCCAGCGCTTCTGCCAGGGCTTCATCGCCGTTGGGTCCGCCGACCATACCGCGTCCGAACGGACCACCCAGTTGAGCCGGTGCGCTGGCGCTGACGGTTTGAACAACCTGAACTGCCGCGAAACCCAGCGCCAGAATCAGCGCGACTGCGCCGATGGAAAGACCGATTGCCAGTTTTTTTGTTTTCATAGGAACTCCTTTGTGTTAGTTTTGTGGATGCGCTCGCATCTATCTGGACTTAAGATAGCAAAGGATTGTTCAGAAATTGTTAAGCCCGAATTGGGAAAGTGTTGGAATTTTTCGCTCGCCGTGGCTATGGTACAATCGACGGCAACCCTGTCTGCCGAGAGCATTCCATGAAGTACGAACCGGTCATTGGTCTGGAAGTCCACGCCGAATTGCAAACCCGATCCAAAATGTTTTGCGCCTGCCCGGTGGTGGATTCGACCCGCGCCGAGCCGAACAGCGCGGTCTGCCCGGTGTGCGCTGGAATGCCGGGGACTCTACCGGTGGTCAACCGTGCCGCTGTGGAGCATGCCTTGCGGGTGGCGCTGGCGTTGGATTGCAAAGTGGCGCGCACCAGCCTGTTCGCGCGTAAGAATTATTTCTACCCGGATCTACCCAAAGGCTATCAGATTTCACAGTATGAATACCCGCTGGCACAGCACGGCAATTTGGTCATCGACACGCCGGAGGGTGAGCGAAGCGTGCGCATCCGCCGGGTGCACCTCGAAGAGGACACCGGAAAACTGATTCACATCCAGCCGCAGGACGGTCAGGCGTGTTCGCTCATCGATCTCAACCGCGCGGGTGTGGCGCTGTTGGAGATCGTCTCCGAGCCGGATCTACACACCCTGGAACAAGTGCGCGCCTACGCTGAAGAATTGCGCGCGGTACTGCGCCGGGTGGGTGCCAACAGCGGGGATATGGAAAAGGGGGTCATCCGCTTCGAGGCGAACGTCTCGCTGCGCCCCATGGGCAGCCCGGCGCTCGGCACGCGGGTGGAGATTAAGAACTTGAACAGTTTTCGCGCCATGGAGCGCGCGATTGCCTACGAAATCCAGCGCCAGGCAGCGCTGCTCGACCGCGGCGAAACAGTACAGCAGCAAACCCTCGGCTGGGACGAGGTCAACGAGGTCACTCTGGCGCAGCGCAGCAAGGAAGAAGCTCACGATTACCGCTACTTCCCCGAACCCGACCTGCCGCCGCTGGTGATCGATGAAGCCTGGATCGAACGCGTGCGCGCCAACCTGCCGGAATTGCCGCGGGCAATGAAGAACCGCCTGCGCCGCCAGTATGATTTACCGGAAGCCGAAGCCGCGCTGCTGGCAGCGGATGTCGCCCTGGCGGATTATTTCGAGCAGGCGGTAGCTGCCACACACGGGGTTGCGCCGCCGCGCGCGCTGGCGGTGTGGATCACTGGTGAAATGTTTGCCTTTATGAACCAGAGCGGACAAACGATTGAAACCTTGCTGGTCACCCCGCAGGCGCTGGCAGACCTGTTGCGTCTGCTGGCGGATGGAACCATCAACTTCAATACCGCCAAGCTGGTGCTGGCGGAAATGCTCGCCAGCGGCAAACCCGCGGGGGAGATCGTTACCGCGCGCGATTTACACCAGGTTTCGGACGGTGGCTTGATTGCAGAGATTGTTGCGAGGGTACTGGCGGAAAATCCGGCTGAGGTGCGAGCGTACCGGCTGGGCAAAGTCAGTTTGTTCAACTGGCTGCTGGGGCAGGTGATGCGCCAGACCGGCGGCAGAGCCAGCCCGCCTGCGGCACGCGCCGAACTGGAGCGCCAGCTGGCTGGGAGCGAAAAAGATTGAGCCATCCGCCGAGACAATGTGACGAATCGCGCTGCCTGGCGCGGGGTATCACCACCGAGAGGCGATTTTCATCATCTTGACGGAAGGTGCAAGGTTTGCTACCCTATTAGCAGACACCGAGCGGACGGAGAATCGTCATCGCCATGCGAGAATACCAGCGGCACTGGTTTTGTTGGGTAGCGGGCACAGAACCGTTGTGCCCGTTTATTTTTTAACCCCCAAGTTCGTTCGGTAAAACTCAAACCTCATTTACCAAACAACCAGACAGGAGAAAACATCTATGGCAGAAACCACCAATGCGTTTGAAATGGCGCAGCGCCAGTTCGATCATGTGGCAGAACTGCTCAAACTCGATCCGCAGGTGCGCGAAATTTTGCGCTGGCCGCTGCGCGAGTACCAGATCCGCATCCCGGTGCGGATGGACGACGGCACGATCAAAGTCTTCCTTGGCTTTCGCGTTCAGCACAACGATGCGCGCGGACCCAACAAGGGCGGCATTCGTTTCCATCCGGCGGAGACGATCGACACCGTGCGGGCGCTGGCAACCTGGATGACCTGGAAATGTGCAGTGGTGGATATTCCCCTGGGCGGCGGCAAGGGCGGTGTGGTGGTTGACCCAGCCACCCTCTCGACGGCTGAAAAAGAGCGCCTGGTGCGCGGTTGGGTGCAGCAGATGTGGAAGAACATTGGTCCGCGACAGGATGTGCCTGCCCCGGACGTTGGCACCACCCCGCAGATGATGGGCTGGATGATGGATGAATACTCCCGCCTGGTGGGTGAATACACCCCCGGCGTGATTACCGGCAAACCGGTGGGCGGCGGCGGCTCGCTGGGGCGCACCGAAGCCACCGGTTTTGGTGTGATCTACACCGTGCGCGAAGCGATGAAGCACCTGAAGATGGATTCGACCCAATGCCTGGCGGGTATTCAGGGCTTTGGCAACGTGGCGCAGTATGCCGCCATCGGCTTTACCGAGCAGCTAGGCGGCAAGGTGATTTGCGTTTCCTACTGGGACCGCGAAGACCGCACTTCCTACACGGTCAGCAAGGCGGATGGGATCGACCCGCGCTTCCTGATGAGCATTACCGACCAGTATGGTACGATCAACAAAGAGAAAGCCAAAGCCGCCGGTTATGTGATCGAAAGCGGCGACGCCTGGATCAGCAAGGACGTGGATGTGCTCATCCCCGCCGCGCTGGAAGGACAGATTAATGCCGAATCGGTGCATAAGATCTCCCCGCGGGTCAAGATCATCGCCGAGGGTGCCAACGGACCGACCACGCCGGAAGCCGATGAAGTGCTCAAACAACGCGGCGTGTTCATGATCCCCGATTTCCTGTGCAATGCTGGTGGCGTGACAGTGTCTTATTTCGAAGGCGTGCAGAACGATATGAATTTCTACTGGCCCAAGGATGAAGTGCTGACCAAACTGGATCAGAAGATGACTGCCGCGTTCCAATCCGTGCTGGAAATGGCGGAGAAGGAAAAAGTATTTATGCGCGATGCGGCTTATATGGTAGCCATCGCGCGGGTGGTCAAGGCAATGGAATTGCGCGGCTGGATTTAATTCAGGGAACCAGCCAAATGGCAACCGCCTCTCCTGTATGGGAGAGGCGGTTGTGATTCTGGCAGGCGGTGATCAATAACGCGCCAGGGTGGTGATGGCAGGAGTCTGGTCGAACATCCAGAAAGCCAGCGGTAAACCCAGCCCCAGGCTGATGCCGGTCAGCAGCCAGGCGAGCGCCAGCCAGAGAGCGCTCAGCCACCAGCCGACCAGGATAAAATACAGCGCCCGCACTAAAAAGGGCAATTGCGGCAGGGTGGATTCGCGGTAAACTACTTTCCCGTCCACAACCGTGACACGCGCCTGGCGTTTTTCCGGTTTGAGAGTCATGATCTGCGGCAGGCGGTTGAGTAGCCACAAGCCGAGCGGCAAGCCGATGATGGTGATATTCAACACCCAGGCAGCGACGGTGACGATCCCACCCAGCCACAAACCGACCAGCAAAAAGTACACAATGCGGATCAGGCAGCCGGGACCTTTTTCCTGGGGTTGGATGACAACAGGAGCAGGATTTGTAGTGGTCATTGTGTTTTCCTCTTTTTGTAATTATATTACGGATTACGTAATACATATACGCGGATGGAGGAAAAAAGTTGCACTCCTCAGCAATGAATGCAATGACCAATGTCCTCGTACCATAAATCCGGTTTTTCGGCGATGAAATCGTTCATCATCTGAATACACTGAGGGTCGTTCAGGCGCACCAGTTCCACCCCGTTGGCTTCGAGCAACCCTTCGGCGCCCAAAAAGGTCTGGTTTTCCCCAATGACCACGCGCGGAATTTTGTAGAGAAGGATCGCCCCGCTGCACATATCGCACGGGGAGAGGGTGGTGTAGATCACCGCGCGACGGTATTCCTCCGGCGCCAGCCGGCCGGCTTTCTCCAGTGCATCCATTTCGGCATGCAAAATTGGGCTGCCGCGCTGCACGCGCTGGTTGTGCCCGCGCCCGATGATCTTCCCATCCAGCACCAGCACCGAACCAATGGGAATGCCGCCTTCGCGGTAGCCCTGCATGGCTTCTTCGTACGCGGCTTGCATAAACTCATCCATGGCTAAATTCTCCTGAGAAGCGGTGTGATCGAAGTGGATGAATCGTATCATATTCTGCTCTCCAATTCAAAGCAGCGCACACAATTAAGAACCCGGTCGGCGCTGGGCAGACCGGGCAGCGATGCTGAAGAACCACACGGGCGGGTCAGCCCAATTTAGTGCCGCATTCGGGGCAAAACCTGGCACCTTTGGCTTCTGCGCCGCAGTTGGGGCAGACAGCTGGCTTGGGTTCGATCTTGGTCCCGCATTCTGGGCAGAACTTGGCGCCTTTGGTGTCTGTGCCGCAATTTGGGCACAGCGTCGCTTGCGGCTGGATCATTGCACTGCCGCATTCGGGGCAGAATTTGGTGCCCGGTGCCGCCAGTGTGCCATCCTGGGGGCATCGCGCCAGTTGGGCGCTGGCGCGCTCGGCGCTGTCGGCTGCCTGGCTGACCTTTTTGACTACATCGCCGAGACCGAAGGCGTTTGCCAGTCCTTTCAGCGCAGCGCCAGCTTGCTCACCGCGCGCTTCGGCAATCTCGTTGGTGCGCGGCGAGTCCTCCTGGCAAAAACCGGACTGGGTGTCGAAATCGGACAGGCAAACGATTCGCCCGCAGGTGGGGCATTCGCGGAAATGCACCTGTGCCTGTGCCCAGGCTTTGTCTAACTGAGCGGGGGTCAATTTGTAGGTGTAACGGGGATCTTCGCCGGTTACACTATCGGCGACGACGTTGCCCACCAGGGGCACCTTGCGCAGAAAACCGCCCACTGCCTGTTTGCCGAGATCCTGACCGAGGGTATTGATCACATCGGGCTGGCTGCGAAATTCGCGCCCGCAGGAATCGCAGTAGAAAATAGCGTATGGTCCTGCGCCATCGTTGCGGATGTCGTAGCGAGGCATGCGAGAGAAGGATGGCATTTTATTTACTCCTTGATTGGGTACTTGGGGGGACGTTAAATACAGTTTATATCCGCACGGTAAGAAAGGCAATACCTTTAACGAACCAAGATTAAGGAATATTCCCAACCAGCCTTTTGAGTCGAGTATCTGCCTTCTTCTTGCCTTTCAGTTATCAACATCCTTCGTTGTGCATTGGTGTAGTCCGGTTATTCTGCCGTATAATCAGGTATTGCTGTTGTCGGTCTAAATTCGATTCCCCCGCACCGATGAAACCCAACTTGTTGAGATACTACTGCCTGCTGCTGGCGATCATCCTGGCAGCCTGTCTGGCGCCTGCACAGCCGGGGATTGCCCAGGCTCCGGCATCCTTTGGTAGCGGTATTGCCGTCTGTCCGTTTGCCCTCCAGCCGGTCGTCTTGGTCAACCCGCGGGTGATTACCAACTGCACCCGCGCGGGTATTCAGGCAGCCCTCGACCAGGGCGGGCACATCCGCTTCGACTGTGGCGGCGCAGCGGTTACCATTCCCATCGATCAGACGCTTAACCTTTCAACCACCCGCGATACAGTCCTGGACGGCGGCGGGTTGATCACCCTGGATGGCGGCAACCAGGTGCGCATCCTCAACAAGGAGTGGCACAACCCCAACACAGTTGGCACGGTCAGCATAACCCTGCAAAACCTGCGTTTGATCAACGGGCGCGCGCCGTCCGGTGGGTCGACTGGTGATCACTCCGGCGGCGCGATCCGCGCCGGGCATCCCGGCACCCGCCTGCAGATCATCAATTCCACATTCGAAGGCAATCGTACCCGCGATGTCACTACCCCGGATAACCAGGGCGGCGCGATATTCGTCCACAATGCCTACCAACTGGTCATTTCCGGTTCGCTATTTCGGGATAACAGCGCGGGCAACGGTGGTGCGATCGGCATCATTGCGGCTGGGCTGGAGGTGATCAACAGCCGGTTTGAATCCAACCAGGCGCTAGATGCGACTCCTCCGGCTGCTGGCGGTATTGTGCGCGGTTACGGTGGCGCGATCCATGTGGACGGGGTCAGCAACAGTTACAACCCCAATTCGAGCAACCGCCTGCACGTTTGCGGCAGCGCTTTTGTTGCCAACACGGCGCGCCGCGGCGGCGGGGCGATTGGGGCGGTGGTTTCGGACAACCTGGGCACGCTGGCGGTATACGAGAAAACGACCTTTTTCCAAAATCAGGCAGCTGGGGCTGATGGGCAGTATGGGCAGGGCGGTGCCATTTACCACATCGAGGACGATCATGCCGGCGGTAGCCAGGAGATCAACTTGATTGTGCGTGATTCTACCTTCGAGGACAACCGCGCCCTGCGCCAGGGAGGCGGGTTATGGGTGTACATCCTGGGACGCGGGCAGGTGACCAATACCACCTTTGCCTACAACCGCACCACAGCAGGATTTAACCAGGTGGGGCAGGGTGGCGCGATGGCGGTTACCCTGGGCACGATCGACATCACCAACAGCCTGTTTGCCTACAACCACGCTGACTACCAGGCGGGTGGGCTGCACGGCGGCGGTACCAGCCAGCTGATCACCCTGACCAATACGATTTTTCTGAACAACACTCTCAACGAGCAAAACCAGCCGAGCGAGACTCGTTGGCAGGGTTACCACACCAACCGCCCCATGCTGGATGGCGGAGCCAACATTCAGCATCCGCGTTACAAGCCCACCTACAATAACGATGTCAACAACTGGGTCACCGCCAACCCACTCTTTCTCGATCCATTGCTTCTACCGCTGGCGGACAACGGCGGCTGGACACGCACCATGGCGCTGGGCGTGGGCAGCCCGGCAATCGACCAGGGTAATCTGGCAAACTGCCCGGGCTTCGACCAACGCGGTTTCCTGCGCCAGGGGCGCTGCGATATCGGTCCCTTCGAATATGGCGGGCAGGCTTTTGTACCGGCTGCTTTCCTCTACTTGCCGCTGCTGGGGCGCTGATCGTTGCGCTGCTTCTGTCTGGTTAAGGGTAACCGGCGGGTGAAAACGCTAGTAAAATGGTGTTAACAACGTAAGCAAGTTCATATTTTTTGATTCTGCGCGTATGAATGTGTAGATATCTTCCGTTCTGTTCAGCCCAACCATAGTTTACGCAAGGAAAATTGAATAATGAAAATTCGAACGATTTATTGGGGTAGATCCGCACCGGTTGTCCAGCTCAAAGTCACTATTTTGAATGGATCAAGCAAGCCTGGCTGAAGGGTAATGAAAGTTCATGTGCGGGCATGCGCTTTGGCGGCATGTCGCACATGATGAGCAAGGATGCCCCCGCCAGAACGCGAACACCGCCCCCTTGCGGGGGTCTGAAACCTTAAATCAAAAGTGCCCCCGCCAGAACGCGAACATCGCCCCCTTGCGGGGGTCTGAAACCTTAAATCAAAAGTGCCCCCGCCAGAACTCGAATCTGGAACCTTTTGCTCCGCAAGCAAACGCTCTGTCCAATTGAGCTACGAGGGCGTGCGATTAATATACCGCGCCTTGCCCGAATCGTCAAGTGTTCATCCGGCGTGTCAGATTCACCCATCCTTTAGGTTTTTTTTACACTATCTTTATAGATTTACCCATGTATAACGTTTAATCTGGACGTGGTATACAACCCCTTTACCGGAACGTGTACATAAGTCTATTCTTAAATGATCAGGAGCCGAAAAATGAATTTTATAAAATCTCGCCAGCCAGCACTTGCTGACAGCGGAAAGCGGGAGACCCTACAGTTCCGACTTGCCCGCGCCTTTGTGTTGTTATCCTTTGGCGCGCTGCTATTGGTCGGGCTGATCGCCTACCTGCAAAGCCAAGCCGCTTTGGAACACGCCATTCAGGAGCGCATCCAAACGGATGCGGAGAATATGGCGCTGTTCATGGACGAGTGGATTCACCAGCGTACGCACGAGATCGAAACGCTGGCGGGCATCGCTCGCATCCGCGCGCTGGAGCCGCAGGGCGCCAAGGAAGCCCTGCTGCAGTACTACAACCAGTGGGGCAATTATGAAACCATGTTCCTGACCGGTACGGACGGTAAAAGCATTGTGACCAACAACGACAACCAATACGATTTATCCACCCGTTCCTACTACACCAGCGTGATGCAGAAGCAAAGCGTGGTGGCGGAGCCGATCATCTCCAAGGATACCGGCAACCTGGTGTTTGTTGTCGCGGCACCGGTGTACGACCCGAAAAACCCCTCGGTAGTGATTGGCATGGTCGGCGGCACCATCCCAACCACCCTATTTGCCGAAGTGCTGCAAAATGCCTGGTCCGGTGAAACCGGCGATGCCTACCTAATCAACCGGGCGGGCTATCTCATCAGCCCGCCGCGGTTTACCGAAGATTTACGCAAAGCGGGCATGTTCCAGGAGCGCCCCGAGCTGGAAGTGAAAATGGATCATATCGCGGCGCAAAACGTGCTGTTGAAGCAAACCGGTTTCGAGCGTTACACCGATTACCGCGGAGAGAGTGTGATGGGCGCCTATGTGCCGCTGCAGACTGGCTGGGGTTTGATTGTTGAACAGGATGTGAAAGAAGCCAATGCGCCGGTCAACCAGCTGCGCAATATCCTGCTGTTGGTCGGGGTGGTGGTGTTGGTATTGGCAGCCGGGATCGGCGTTCTTTTAGCCCGCAACATTGCCAAACCCATTCGCCAGATGGCAGACACGGCACGCGGCTTGGCAGTCGGCGATATCGACCAGCAGGTGACCTTTATCAGTCGTGACGAAGTCGGCATCCTGGCGGATTCGTTCCGCGGCTTGATCGCCTACCAGAAGATGATGGCACAGGCAGCCGGGCAGATTGCTGCCGGTGACCTGAGCGCTCAGGTGCAGCCATTGTCCGATCGGGACGTACTCGGCAATGCCTTCGTACGCATGATTGTCCGCCTGCGCGAGCAGGTTGGACAGGTGCGCGAAAGCGCGCTCAACCTCAAGGCTGCCGCCACCCAGCTGGCAGCCGCCTCCAACCAGGCGGGGCAAGCCACCTCGCAGATCGCCGCCACCGTCCAGCAGGTAGCCGCCGGGGTAGGGCAGCAGACCGATTCGGTCAGCCGCACCGCCGGAACGATCGATCAGATGGCGCACACCATCGATGGCGTGGCGCGCGGTGCGCAGGAACAGGCACAGGCAGCCGCCCGAGCGACTCAGCTATCCGCCCAGCTGCACACCACCATCCAGCAGGTGGCAAAAATTGCCCAGGCGGTCTCGCTGGGGGCAGGTGAAGCCTCGCAAGCCGCCCGCAATGGTCAGTCCACCGTGCGCAATACGGTCGAAGGCATGCAAGCCATCCGTGAGAAGGTGGATCTGTCGGCGGAAAAAATGAGCGAAATGAGCCGCCGCTCCAATGAAATTGGGGTGATCGTTGAGACGATCGAGGATATTGCCTCGCAAACTAATCTGTTGGCGCTGAATGCCGCCATCGAAGCGGCGCGCGCAGGCGAGCACGGCAAAGGCTTTGCCGTGGTCGCGGACGAAGTGCGTAAACTGGCGGAACGCTCCGCCAATGCCACCCGCGAGATCGGTACCCTGATCAAAGCGATCCAGGTTTCGGTGGACGAGGCGGTCAGCGCGATGATCGAAAGCGGTCAGAAGGTCGAGAGAGGCGTCGAGTTTGCCGGTGAAGCCGGTAGCGCGCTCAGCCAGATCCTCAAGGCGGTTGAACAGGTCAATCTGCAAGCCCAACAGGCTGCCGAAGCCGCCAGTGCGATGGAGAAAGCCGCCAACGAGATGATTGCAGCGGTCGATTCGGTCTCCGCGGTCATCGAGGAAAACACTGCCGCCACCGAGCAAATGTCTGCCAGCTCCAGCGAGGTGAGCATGGCGATCGAAACCATCGCCAGCGTGAGCGAGCAAAACAGCGCCGCCATTCAGGAAGTGTCTGCCTCGGCTGAGGAAATGAGCGCGCAGGTTGAAGAGGTGTCTGCCTCGGCGAACTCGCTGACCGAGATGGCAGACGTGCTCGAAAAGGTCGTTGTGCAGTTCAAAATGTCCTGATCTCGGACAATGCTTAGTGGTACTTAATGGTGATCTGCCCGTCGGCAACAGACCGGCGGGCAGTTTTTTGATTTCCCTGCCAATTAAAAAACATCCGCCGTACGGCAAGCGATGCGCAGGTTGTTCAGCGAAAAGTTCAGCTGCCCAGCCGCGCCAGCCCTTCGTACAGGGTGTTCAACTCGCGAATCAACTCCGATTGACGGCTGGCGATGTACTGGTACAGCGTCAGCCGCCCGTCATCGTCCAGCCCGGTAATCAGGATGCCGATGCGGTAACGGTTGGCGCCCAGCTCGGGACGGATGTTGCGGATGATCCCACGTATGTTCAGGCTGCCGTCCGAGGATGGGATTTTCAGCGCGGCGGTGTTGCGGTTGGTTGGGCTCTCAGACTGGGGTATGCCGCGAATTTTTTCGCGGCTGAAGCGTTCGTCCAGTTCCGGGATGGGACTCAACGGCGCGGTTACGCGGCTGAACGCTGGCGGGTTGACCGGCAAACGGAAGCGCAGGTTGATCTCTGCGCCCAGTGGGTAAACCCGCGGGTGGTACACGCCGCGTTCCAGGAAGATGCCCAACCCCTGGGTGGAAAGATCTGCCAGCGCAGCCAGGATCGGGCTGCTGCTACCTCGGGCGCGCACTTGGGCAAGCACTGCCACTTCCGGTTCGACGCGAATCTGGGTGCGGTTGCAATACCGCCCGCGCAGAATTTCGAAATCTGCAAGCAACGCCTTCTGGCTGCCCAGTTGAATTCCTGCCACCCGCCCGGTCAGCGTGGTTTGGAAGGCTTCCAATTGAATGTAGGTCTGGCGCGCCAGGTACAGGCAGGCAATCTGGTAGCGATGGCTGGATACAACGACCCCTGATTCGTCGATCCGTTCGATCTGCGCATCGTTGCTGACCGGCATACCCTTGTAATTGTTGAGCAGCCGCACCGGGATTTGCCGGGCGGCGAGATGGCGGAACAGTTCATGCGGGGTTAAAGGAGCGTTCACGCAGACCATCCAATGTGCCGGCTGCGCTTAGATCACCAGCGCGGCGGGCGGTTGAGGGTCAACTCGGTTGGATCGATGGCTTGTTTGTTGAAGCGGATTTCGTAATGCAGGTGCGGTCCGGTCGAGTTGCCGGTGTTGCCCGACAGTCCAATCACCGTCCCGGCGCTGACCTGCTGACCAAGGCTGACCGGCACGCTGGACAGGTGAGCGTAATAGGTTCGATAGGGACCATGCTCGACAATAACCAGGTTGCCGTAACCCTGATCGTTCCAGCCAGCGTAAACCACCGTGCCGTCCATGGTCGAGCGCACCGGCGTGCCCACCGGAATGCCAAAATCCAGCCCGTTATGGCTGGCGTGAAATTTTTGGGTCAGCCGCCCGGTGACCGGCAGCCCCCATGGGGTGGGCGAGGGAGCCCCTGCTGCCGCGGGCGGGTACAAACCGGATGAATACAGGCTAGCGGCAGCCGCAGTGCTGGTGGTCTGGTTCACCTGGCGGGAGAGCAACTGTTCCAGCAATAGAAGCATCAATGGAGTGAGCAGGTCGCTGACCATGCCGCTGCTCTGGGCGCCCATACCGTTGCCGGACATCAACATCATGCCTAACAGGGATTGAAAGTTGTTGCCTTGGCTGGATGAAGCTGCCGGGCTGCTGAACGGGGTGAGCGCGTTTGCGCTGCCTGCGCCCGCAAGCGGCAACAGGGGAGGGGTTGATTCGATCATGGTACGCTCAGTGTAAACGATGGCGCGGCGTATGGCTGTAAAGACGGCATTAAAAACAGGCGAAGCGCCGGTAAAAAATGCGCGCCCATCCACGCGCTATGGTGTTTATCCATTCTTTACGGGATTTTCAGCAAGCTTTTATTGGTCATGGACGGCGGACAAAGTAAGATAGGAGTGCAGCCCAAGGTGCAGGGCTGCCAGATATTGTAACCAACGGATCGATGAGGAGAAACATGGTGGCTTCTACCCTTGTGGCTGCCCCGGATTTGAAAGTGCGAAAAATGTTGGGGCGAACCTATCTGGAGGAACACCGAATCGAGGAGGCGGTGTGCCTCTTCAACGCCATTCTGCAGGATTACCCCGATGATGTGGAATCACTGGTGGTGTTGGGCAACCTGTACCTGGCTGGCGGCGACGGCGGTAGCGCCCGGCGGCTCTATGAGCGCGCCTTATGGCTCGATCCACACAACCCGGCTCTGCGCGAGCAAATCGAACTGGCGTGGAGCGAATCCTGGGAGACAACCGGTGAGCCGCTGCCCACCGACCCGGCAGCCGTGGGGCGGTTGCTCCAACGCCTGACCGGGAGAACAAGCGGGGTCAGCGAGGAAGAGTTGAACCGCGCTGCCGGTGTGCTGATCGGTATTTTACAATCCGAAAATCCGGCAAAGGAAATTGCCGAGCGGCTGGATGAAATCGATGAGATTTTGCCCGCCCTGCTAGAAATCAACATCCGCCAGGCACGCGCTGATGGTAATGTGGAAATCGAAGCCGGGCTGCGCAGCCTGCAAGCCAGCATTCAAGCACAGGTCGAACACCGCCATAACGGAGAAGGTGAACCCCTGAAAATCGCCCAACCCTTCTCTGGAAGAGGCTGGAACGTGATCCTTCTCAATGGGCGGCAATCCTTTGGCAGATCCAACCGTGTTGGGCTGCTGGAAGGCGCACTGCGCCAGGGTGGCTGTAACGTCTTTTCCACGCTGGATGCCTGCCTGGCGGAGGGCATTCAACCAGATGTGATCATCGCTGCCAATCCACACTTGCAGCCGGATGCGTTGGAGGGCATTGCCCGCCTGACCAGCCGCGGCGTGCCGCTGATCATTGACCTGGAAACCGATTTCGAGCTACTGCCGGTCAACGATCCGTTGTACCCCCAATTTGGGCTGGGCACCCCGGCACGCGGCAAAGCCTATGCTGCCGCGCTGTTGATGGCTGACCTGATCACTGTGCCCTCGCCGCTGCACGCCGAGTCGCTGCGCAGTGCGGGACGCCCGGCGGAGTTCATCCCAGATGGCTGGTCGCGCACCAATTTCATCTGGCTGCACGAAAGCCCGCCGCGTGATACGATCAACCTTGGCTGGGTCGCCAACCCCAGCCAGAGCCAGGACCTGGCAGCCGTCCGCCGGGCGGTGGTGCGAGTGATGCGTGAATTTCAGCAAACGCGGCTGGTGATTGTCGGTGATTTCGAAGCCTACCGGTTATTCGACATCATCCCTGAAACCCGGCGCATGTACCTGCCCCTGACCGGCGCAGAGGAATACCCCTTTCTGCTCGACCAGGTAGATATATTCATGGTGCCGCTGCACAATCACCCCTACAACGATTCGATTTCCGACGGGGTGCTGATCGAAGCCGGTGTCAAAGGCATACCCTGGGTTGGCAGCCCGGCGGCGCCGTTCCGCCGTTGGAGCGCGGGCGGTCTGCTGGCTACCAGCGTGGACGAATGGCACGCGCAGCTGCGCGAACTGGTGCTCGACCGCGAACAGCGCCATGCGCTGGGTATGCTTGGGCGGCAGATGGCGCTCACCCGCGAGATGAACGAAGTGTCGTATTTGTGGCTGCGCGCCATCCAGAGTGTATCGCGCAAACGCAGCCAGTGGCAGGAGCAGTCGTAATGAACGAAGAGAGGCGGCGACTTTGAATGTTGTCTATGTCCATTCCAGCCTACACGAAGACCGCTACCGAATTCACATTCGCTGTCAAAATCCGGCGGCTGCTTTGCAGGATTCCGGACGCCACAAAGCTGCCTTGCTGCCTTTGGAAGAGTTTATTCATAACACAACCCAGGCGCAGCAACTTTGCCAGCCTGCCGATGTAATTATTCTGCACCGCTATCTGTACGAAGCCAGCCTGGCGTCGATTGCGCGCTGGCATGCCCGCGGCAAGCGCATACTGGTGGATGTGGATGCGGCTTTTGAATTTATAGAGCCTGACCGGGCTGGGTATTCATTCTGGAAGCAGGGTATTCTGCCGGACAGTTTGCAAAACGGCAGACAGCCCATCTCGCCTCCGCCGCTCGATCAGTTGAAATGGCTGCTTAAGATGGTGGATGCGGTGATTGTGCCCACCCCCAGCCTGGCGCATGATCTGTTTGCTTACGGGCGGGTCTCGATATTGCCGGATTTTCTCAACATTCACGAATACCTGGTGGTGCGTCCGGCGCGGGATGAAAATCGCATCCTGGTTGGCTTGAACACCTTCGGCATGACTCCTGCCAGTCTGCGGGCGAGCGGGGCGCTGGAAGGGTTACAGCAGGCAGCCACGCGCTGTGACCATCTACACGTGCTGCTGGCAGGAGAGGCGGAAGTTACCGAAGATCCCTTCCCGCGCTTGCCTGAGTGGCGCAAAAAGATCATCGCCCCCGTGCCGCACACCGCATTGTCTTGCGCGCTGTCTGGGCTGGACATCGGGTTGGCGCCAGCAGCGGGCGATTTCGAGCGCCGTCAAAGTCCGCTGCGATTGCTGGAATACATGGCGATGAAAATACCCTGGATTGCCAGCAATGACCATTGTTATCAGCCGATGGTCTCCTATGGTATCCTGGTGGATAACAACCCGGACGCCTGGGCGGATGCCATCCTGGCGCTGGCGAGCCGCATCGACACCGCCCAGCGCCGCGTAAGCGGCGCCGCCTACCTGCACGCGCTCAGCCAGGATGCCGCCGAAAACCTGGATAAGATTGTGCGGGTTTTGCAACCCGCGGTTGAGGAGGTGGTTTAGTGGCAGCACAAGGCGCATTACCCAAAGATCCCCAGTGGGCGGGTGCTTCCGCCAGCCGCGTACGACTGCCGGTGATGATTCCGCTCCCGGCGGGGGAGTTTCTGATGGGCACCAGTGACGAGGATATCAAACGCCTGCAAATCAAGGAATCCGACTGGGCATACGAATGGTTCGATAACGATCTATTCGATGCCGAGCAGCCACAACACATGGTCACGCTGGGCGCGTTTGAAATTGCCCAGTACCCGGTAACCAATCTGGAATATCATCTGTTCATCCAGGATAGTGGTCACCGCCTGCCCAAAGGCTGGAATGGCTTTCGCTATCCGCTGGAGCAGGCGCTTCATCCAATTGTTGGGGTTTCCAGGTTGGATGCTTTGGCTTATATCGAATGGCTCAACTCCCTGAGCGGGTACACCTTTCGCCTGCCCAGCGAAGCCGAATGGGAGCGGGCTGCGCGCGGCGATGACGGGCGCATCTATCCCTGGGGCAACACCTTCGACCCGTGGCGCTGCAACACCGCCGAGAGCGCCAAAAAATCCGCCACCCCGGTGGGCGCCTATTCGCCCGGCGGAGACAGCCCGTGCGGCGCAGCCGATATGGTTGGCAATGTCTGGGAGTGGACCAGCAGCATTTACATGCCCTACCCCTACCGCGCAGATGATGGCCGCGAGGAGCAGCGTAACGACTGTCGCTACGTCATTCGCGGTGGGGCGTGGTATTACACCCGCAAACTGGCGCGTTGTTCTGCCCGTGAGGGCATGGTATCCTCTCAGCTTTCACCGTTGATCGGTTTTCGTCTGGCGCGCAGCCTGTCCTGAACTCAGCCGCGGTGAATATCCGGCAGGCTGATGCTGATTTTCACCCCGTGACCGGGATGGCTTTGGATACCGATTTCGCCCTGGTGTTCCTTGATCACCCGCTGGATGACAGCCAGCCCCAACCCTGTGCCGCGTCCGGCGGCTTTGGTGGTAAAGAAAGGCTCAAAAATGCGGTTGAGGTATTCGGCAGGGATGCCCTTGCCGTTATCCTCGAATGTGATCAGGAACTGGCTTTCGGCATAGCGGGTTCTGATGGCAATGCGCCCATTTTCCTTGTCGATGGCGTCCATGCTGTTGACCAGCAGGTTGATCCACACGCTTTGCAGGTGAGTCTTGCTGGCGCTGATTTCGGGCAGGTCTTCCTGCAGATCGAGTTCGACGGCAATCGAGCGGCGCACCAAGTCATGGTTGACCAGCGAAAGCGCGCTGCGGATGCTTTCGTTGAGTGAAAGGGTCTCGAACTCGTACTTGTTTTCCTTGCGCGAAATGCCCAGCAATCCGGAGACCACATTGGCAGCCCGCAGCCCGGCGGTTTCGATCAAGTGCAGCGTTTCCATGAAGTCAGCCGAATCGCTGATCAGTTCGCGGCGTAAAATTTGCGTATTGGCAATAATGGCTGCCAGGGGGTTATTGATTTCGTGGGCAATACCGGCTGCCAGTTGCCCGACGGCAGCCATTTTTTCAGATTGGATCAGGTTGGCTTCCAGACTGCGCTTTTCGGTCACGTCTTGCTCGAACAGGATCGCCTGGTGAGGCAGGTTGGTTTTTTCCTGAATCGGGTAACTGGTCACTTCCCAATCGATAAAGCGGTCACCCTCCAGCCATTCGTGGATCGAACGCGTGGTGGTCACCGCCTGGGTAAAAGTTTCCATCACCCGGCAGCCGGGGCAGATCTCGCTGCGGTTGAACAGCGCCTCGTAACATTTGCGACCCACCAGGTGGCGCGGATCACTATTGGTGCGCTGGCTGCGCGGCAGGTTGATTGCCATGATGCGGTAAGTGCGGTCAATAATGTATATAGAGGAAGGAATGCTGTCGAAAAGTGTGCGCAGCGTGTTGCGTGACTTGGTAATTTCCCACAGGCGGGCTTCCATCTCCGCGCTGGTGATCTTCAGGCGCATTTGTTGCTGTTCAGATATCAGCGCATTTGCCAGGGTATCCGCCAGCAAGCCCAGGCTGGACTGCACCAATCGGTTCTTCAGGTCGCGGTGTGGGTTGATCAGTTGCAGCACGCCCAGCAGGGCGTCCCCGGCAATCAACGGGGCGCAGATCAGGCTTTCCACCAGCAGGTCGGGTAGGGCATCGATCTCCGCATGCAGGCTGATTTTTCCATTGGCTTTGCCTTGCAGCATTTGCCGGTTTTGCAGTGCCTGGTTGGTCAGGCTGTTTTCCATGCGCAGGCTGATCTGCCCGCTCCAACCGCCGCCGAAGCCCAGGCGTTTTTTGATCGCAAGCAGGGGGTGACTGCCGTCCAGCAGGATCAATGCGGCGTCCTCCGCCAGCACAATCTCACGCGCCATTATCGCCACCTGAGCGGTAGTGTGCTGAATATCCTGCCGCGGTGTCTGATGGTGCAGTTGTTCGAGGAACTCGTGCACCTGCACAACCAGACGGTAATCGTC
This sequence comes from Bellilinea sp., assembly GCA_034411135.1. Taxonomy (GTDB): domain Bacteria; phylum Chloroflexota; class Anaerolineae; order Anaerolineales; family Anaerolineaceae; genus Bellilinea. Next base: position 83,523 of record DAOUMN010000020.1, on the reverse strand, counting down.
ATCGTCCTTTGGTTTAGGCTGGGTCGCAATCAGGCGCGCAAATGGCCGCGTCAGTGCCTGCCAGTAGGCAGGGTCGGCAACGCCGTCCTCGCTGCGGGGTAATATCAGCACGCCCGGAGTATGATCGTGATGACACAATGGGAACACCGCGCCGATGTCGGGGCTGCCGGTTTCCAACAAAGGCTGCCCGGTTTGGGCGGCTTTGTGGGTCAGAAATGCCAGCATGCCATTCTGATTGCGTATCTGGTTTTCCCAGTAGTCGGGTACGTTGACTCCCAGCCACACTTCGTACGGGGCGAACAGCCACACGGCACCCTGGCTGCGCCCGGCGATTTTGAGCAAAATCTTAAGCGCATTCTTAAGTCGCTTTTCGAAAGCGAGGTCTTCGCTCATGGCATCGTACATTTCTTCGATGCCCTGCCATTCCCGCGGGGTTAGAACCGATAAATCCTGTGCCTGCATGCTGGTTTGGGGTTTAATTTTCTTCCTGGACGGCAATGGTGTAGCCGTAGCCGGGCACGGTCTGGATAAAAGAGGGGTTTTTCGGGTCGATCTCGATACGTTCGCGCAGGTTCTTGATGTGCACGCGCACCAGGTCTGGGCTACCGGCATCGCTGGGATAATCCCACACTTCGTCGAGCAAGCGGTTGGGCGAGAATATCTCGCCGGGGTGGGTCATCAGGTGATAGAGCAAATCATACTGAACTGGAGTCAGGCGAAACTTGCCGGTTTGCGGGCTGTAAAATTCAAAAGTGCGCGTGTTGAGGGTGTATGCCCCAACTTGAATGACCCGTTCGGCTGCTTTTTTCCCGCTGGCGGCTTCGACAGCGGGCGAAGCAGGCACAGGAGTGGTGTCCTGCTTCATGCGCTGGGTGCGGCGCAAAATTGCCTTGATGCGCAGCAGCAATTCGTCCACATTGAACGGTTTGCCCAGGTAGTCGTCCGCTCCGGCAGTCAGTCCGGTAATTTTGTCATCATCTTTGGTTTTGGCGGTCAGGAAGAGGATGGGCACTTCGCTTAATAGAGAGTCTTTGCGCATTTCCTTGCAGACGGTGTAACCATCCATACCGGGCATAATTACGTCCAGAATGACCAGATCGGGCACGTCCCGCCGGGCAGCCTGCAAGCCGTCCACGCCGCTGTTGGCGAGCATCACGCGGTAATCTCCGCCGCGCAGGCAACGTTCGATCGTGCGCGCAACGATGTCATCGTCCTCAATAATCAGTATCTTTTTCCCGTCCATTTCCCTCTGCTCCTGTTGGTAAGCCAATTCGAAAAGTGGTTCTCCCTGCTTCGCTGGTTACCTGGATGCTGCCTTCGTGTTGGCGGATAATTTCCCGGCAAAGGCTCAATTCGATTCCATTGCCCCGCCCAATTCCGCGCGGAATTAACTGTGGCTCGAAAATAGTGTCCAACTGGTCGGGGGGAATACGCTCGCCGTCATCCGAGATGACCACTTCCACACTTCCCCCTTGCGCGAGACGCGATTGGATCCAGATGTTCTTGGGTGAAATGTCCTGATCGGTGGAGTGCTCAGCGAGGAGAAGGTTTACCCATAAATCCACCAGCCGCTGTTCGTACCCCTCTACCATTGGTGAAGGCTCACTCAAGTCGATTTGCAAATTAATCTGAGCCGAGCGTAAATGGGAGCCCGCCAATAGTATGGCTCGCTTAATTGTATCATTAATCGATACGAATTGTTTTGCGTTTGTATCAGGTTGCGAGAACTTCATTAGTAATTCGATAACTTCCTGCATCCGCCAACCGGCGGTTTGGATGGCTTTTAAGGATTCTTCGGTCTCTTCGGGTGTGAACGCGCCGCGCAGTAACAATTGTGCGTCGGCGATGATTGTGGTCAACGGGTTACTGATCTGGTGGGCGACGCTGGATGCCAGTTGTCCAATGGCTGCCATGCGTGCTGTTTGGGTGACGTACATTTGAGAGGCGCTTAATTTTTCTTCCATTTCTTTGCGGGCGGTGATGTCCTCGCACACCCCGATGATCTCAACCGGGTTGCCAACGCCGTCATAAGAAAATACCGTTTCGACCGTCCGCAGCCAGCGCCAGTCGCCCCCAGGCAGCTGCAAGCGGTATTCGCTGATTGCCGGCGTAACCGGCGGCTGGTGCAGCATTTGTCGGTAGTGATGATGAACCTGTTCCACGTCGTTCGGGTGGATGCGGGCGAAAAACTTGTCCAGCGGTGTATCCTGGATCTCCACCGTGCGCACACCGAGCATTTCCGCTGCCTTGGGACTTACGTAGCGGAAAAGGTGTTCGCGCAGATTGAGAATATAGATGATGTGCGGAATAGTCTCCAGTATCCGGCGAACAAAATGCTGGCTGCGGGCGAGTGATTCCTGTTCCAGCTTGAATACGGTGATATCACGGACCACATCCATGCTGCCCAGCGGTTTGCGCCCATTCTCTCCACCGTATAGGCGGCTGATCTGCGAACTGATCCACACCACGCCGCGGGTGGGGTGATTGAAGCGCCGGTCGCCAAGCAGGGTGATGCTCTCGTCACCAGCACTGCGCCGCGGCGGCTGCTCGAAGAGGGAAAAATACGCCTCGAACACCGGTTTGCCTAAAACGGCTTCCGCGGGGATGCCAAACAAGCGTTCGGCTGCCTGGTTCCAGTAGGTAATGGTGTTGTCCATTCCCCAAACGATGATGGCGTCGCGCACATTGTTGAGCAGCATGGCTTGGTATTCGACCTTTTGCTGGGCTTCGGCAATGGCTTGCTCGATGGCGCGGCGCTGGATGGCTTTCTCGACCAACATAGGCAGACTGGTAAACTCCAGGTCGGTTTTAACCAAGTAATCCAGCGCGCCGGTTTGGATGGCGCGCGCGGCGATGGTTTCGCTGCCCTCGCCGGTCATCATAATCGTGGGCATCAGACGTTGCTGGGGGCGGGTTGCCAACTGTTCGAGGATTTCCAGCCCGTTGGTGCCGGGGAGTTTGTAATCCAGGAACAGCGCATCGAAGCTCTGTTCCTCCAGCAGCGCCCACAGGTCATCCGGATGTGAGATATGCACCACTTCGCACTGGCAGGTGCGGGAAATGAATTCCTGCAGCATGCTGCCCAGTGCCTGGTCATCGTCCAGAATTAAGATCCGATGGGGTGTCTTCAAACCTTCCACGTCGCCCAGTTTCGTGAAAACCAAGAATAGCCGGTGAATGATCATTCGGACTTTACCGGTTCTCCGGTCTGCCGCATGGGCGATGACTATGGAACACGGTACCGAACGCTTTAATTATACCGTTTCAAGTGCGTCAATAGCCGTCTGCCGTGCGGTTAATGAAAGTGTAAGGTTCGTGCTATGGCTGGCTATTTTTTAGATTTTCTTTACAGCGCTTTCACGGCGCGTTTATGTATCCGTGATCTGGGGTATGTTAGAGTCTTGCGTGGGAGAAAATGCTACCCGATCTTTTGTGAAACTGTGGAAAGGGTTTTCTGGTGATTCTACTGACCCGCCTGAACGGAACGCAATTTTACCTCAACCCGGAGTTGATCCAAAGCGTGGAACGAACGCCCGACTCGGTGGTTACGCTGATCAACGAGAAAAAACTGGTGGTCAAGGAATCCCCTGAGGAGATCCGCGAGCGGTACATTGAATACCGCCAGCGCATTCACAATCCCCTCAACGCCTTTTCTGTACAGAAGTCGTAAAGCGAGGAACAGATTATGGATCTGGCAACAATCATAGGTTTGCTTGGCGCGGTCGTGGTGGTCGTTGTGGTCATGATCATGGATGGCGGCACGCCGGCGGAATTGTTCGCCCACCCGTCAGCTATTCTGATTACCGCGGTAGGCGCCATTATGGCGACAACCATTACCACCTCCTTGAAGATAGTCACCAAATTGCCCACGCTGGTCATCAAAGCGGTGATGGGCGCAAAAACGGATGAACATGAGTTGATCGAACTGCTGGTTAAAATGGCTGACCGCGCCCGGCGCGATGGCTTACTGGCATTGGAAGAGGACAGCAAGAAAATTACCGATAAATTCTTGCAAAAAGGGATCATGATGGTGGTGGACGGCGTTGACCCAGCCCAGGTGCGCTCGATTATGGAAATCAACATCCAGCAGATGCAAACCCGCCATCGCATGGGCTACAGTTTCTTCTCCGCTGCGGGCGGGTTCGCACCGACCTTCGGCATCATCGGGACGGTCATGGGGCTGATCGCGGTGCTGCAATCGCTGGATGACCCCAACAAACTGGCAAAATCGATTGCCGGTGCTTTCCTCGCCACCCTGTGGGGTTTGTTGAGCGCCAACCTGATGTTCCTGCCCATTGGGGCAAAGTTGAAAGCAAAGAGCGATGAGGAAGCTCATATGCGCTACATGCTGCTGGAAGGCATCCTCGCCATCCAGGCAGGCGAAAACCCGCGCATTGTACGCGAAAAATTGAACGCCTATCTGCCGCCTTCGGCGGTCAAGGGCGAGGATGAGAAAGCGGCCGCCAAACCCGCCAAAAAGGCGGCGGCAGCTAAGGAAGCAGGAGCATAAAGCATGGCACACGGCGGCGGCGAAGGCGGCGAAAACAGCGAACGCTGGTTGGTCAGTTACGCGGATTTCATCACCCTGTTGATGGTCTTGTTTGTGGTCTTGTACTCGATGGGGCAGATTGACGTGGAAAAGTACAAGCGGCTGGCAGACAGTATGCGCGCGGCGTTCACCCTGGGCGGTGCGGCGCGAGTGGTTGACTTGCAGATCAACCAGAGCGGCGGAACAATCGAAAACGGGCAGCCCAAGCCGATTGTTGTGCCGGGCATTCCCGAAGCCCCGCCCAAGTCCGAAGAGGTTGCAGGGCAGTTGACCCAAATGCTTTCCGCATCGCCCTTTGGCAACGAGGTCAGCGTGCAGACCAACATCGAGGGCGTGTTGATTTCGCTGAGCGAAAAACTGGTTTTCGAACCGGGTAGGGCGGAACTATCCCCCTCGGCAGTGTCGGTGCTGCAAACCATCGTGGAGATGGTGCGTCCGATCAACAATGCCATTCGCCTGGTCGGGCACACCGATGACTCGTTGCCGACTGATTCGGTTTTCAACAACAACTGGGAATTATCCCTGGCGCGGGCGATGGCTGTGGGTAACTTTCTTACCCAAAATGGCATAGCGCCGGGACGATTGATCATCACCGGGCGGGCGGAGTTCGACCCGATCTTTCCCAACGATACTCCTGCTCACCGTGCCTTGAACAGCCGGGTGGATATCATCATTGTCTATCCGGTAGAAAATAGCATTATTGGGGTCGAAAACCTGAATGTTGCCCCGCAAGTTCCGCAACCCTGAACGGTGGAGTGGATTCCATGAGTAAAGTAATGAAAATTTTGAACATCGCAACCAAAGTGATGACGTTTGTGGTGGTGACCGTCATCGCGCTGATCTCGCTGGCAACCGCGTACATCATGTTTGCCCCGGATGAATTTCCCAAGCCCTTCCACCTGATGTACGATTATTCACGCTCGGCGCTGCCGGCGGTGGGTATGGAGCCCACCCCTGAGCCAACCCCCACCCCGCGTGTGTACCATCCTGGCGAAGGCACCATGGTCAATATGTCCACCAAGATCATTAATCTGGCGGATCCCAGTGGGCGTAAATACATCCGCCTGACGGTGGTGCTGGAGTTCGCTCCGGATGAAGCAGCCAGCACGACCAGCGCGAAGTCTTCCGGCGGCGGACACGGAAGCAGCGACGCGTCCGCGGAAACCAACACCTTGGAAGCCAAGATCCAGGCGCGCATGCCGGTGATGGACGATGTGGTGATTACCCTGCTTTCGACCAAGACATTCGAGGAATTGTACACAGCCGAAGGAAAGGAACGGCTGCGCCTGGAATTGATGCAAGCAATCAGCAACCGCTTGCCGGAGTTTCATCTTCTGTCGGTCTACTTTACCGAATTCGTGGTGCAATAAGCCATGTTATCCCAATCCGAAATCGATGCCCTGCTGAATGGCGCGATCGAAATCGACCAGAAAGATGGTCAGGAGAGCGTCAACCTCGCCGAACTGATCAATCAGGGCGGTGAACAGCGCGTGCGCAGCGAGGACCCCGGAGAGAATAAAAAGATCACGGCTTACAATTTCTGGTCGCCGGATCGTTTCTCCAAGGAGCAAATGCGCGCTGTGGAACTGGTGCACGAGGACCTGACCGAACGGTTGACCACTTCGCTGCCGACCTTCCTGCGCACCAATCTGCGTCCGCGCCTGGTGCATACCGAACAGGGGCGTTTTCACGATTTTCTGAAGGATTTTCCACCCAATTCGCTTTTTCACATGATCAACCTGGCGCCGTTGCCCAGCCAGGTGGTGATTACGATGAGCCCCAACATCAGTTACCTGATTCTGGAGCAGCGCCTGGGCGGTAAGATTGAGGGGCGTTACCAGGACCGCCAACTGACTGAAATTGACCAATCGCTGCTGCGCGGACTGGTTGAACACATGCTGGGTGATATCAAAGCTGCCTGGAGCAAGGTGGTCTCGGTCGAGCCAACACTGGAAGATTCGACCACCAACCAGCATTGGGTACAGATGATCATGGGCAACGAACGGGTGATGCTGCTGACCTTTGAATTGAACATACAGGGCACCACCGGCACGATGAGCATGTTCATTCCCTTCAACACGCTCAAGCCAATTGCCAATGTGCTCAACCCGCATATCTGGATTTCCGGGCGCAAGGAGCAGCAGCAGGATTATGCCACTCGTGAAAAAGTGCTGCACAACATGCAACGCGTGATGCTGCCTGTCAATGTTGTGCTGGGGAGCGCCGAACTGCACCTGCGCGAAATTCTACAGCTGGGCGTCGGTGATGTAATTCAGCTGGACACCTCGATCCGCGAACCGCTGGCGGTTCAGGTAGCACACAAGAAACGTTACCTGGGTCGGGTGGGGCGCAGTGGTCGCTATATTGCTATTCAAATCAGCGGTGTTGTCCGCCAATCGGCGGAGCCGGTAGATGAATTTGTGAGGTAGAACATGAACAACGAGTCCAGTGAAGTAACCTTCGATACTTCAACCGCCACCCCGCGCCCGACTGCCGGCGCGGTCAAGCCGGGCAACAAAGAGGGCAGCAACATCGATCTGTTCATGGATGTGATGCTCAAAGTGACAGTTGAACTGGGGCGCACCCGTATGTCGCTGCAACAGGTGCTGGAGTTGCAAAATGGTTCGGTGGTCGAGCTCGACCGTCTGGCAGGCGACCCGGTGGATGTTTTTGTGAATGATCTGCTCATCGCGCGCGGTGAGGTGGTGGTGGTGGACGATAAATTCGGCGTGCGCATCACCGAGGTCATTTCGCCCGAAAACCGCAAGAGCGCAGCCTGATGGAAAACCTGCTTCACCGCCTGATGAATTGGTACCGCAGCGCCAGCCGCAAGGATAAAATCAAGGCTGGCTTACTGGGGTTTAGCCTGGTGGCGTGTCTGGCTCTGCTGGCTATGGGTGGCGGAAATCCGCCCTCCAGCGGCTCCGCTCTCGATTCTTCCCCCCTGTATTTTATCGGCGTGATCATCAAACTGGCGGGTGTGTTGTTGTTGATCGTTGGCGGCGGTGTGCTGGCAATGCGCTGGGCGCGCAACCCGCGCCGTCTCAATCGCAGCGGACAAATGCTGCTGGTTGAATCGATCCGCCTTTCGCCCAAACAGGCACTGCACCTGGTGCGAGTCGGCGGGCAGCAGTTTCTGGTGGGGGCAACCGACCAGAGCATTGCCCTCATTTCGGCAGTGGATGCCCCCTCGGCGGATGCGCCGGAAGCGGCAATCCCAGTGGCGGCGGATTTCAACCATTTGCTCCAGGGACTGGTCAATGTTAACCGGACGTTCAAGTCGTGAGGCTTCCATGAATGTGAAGAACGCCTTTGCTGCACTATCGCCCCGCCGCCGGATCACACTGGTATTGCTTGGTTTGGCAGTTTTCTCGTTCCTGCTGGCGGGCTGCGCCGGAGATCCCAATTTAACCGCACCGGGGGTTACCCTATCGGTCAACCCGCAGGGAGAACCCAAACAGGTCACCAGCGGGGTACAGCTGCTGGTGCTGCTGACCGTTCTTTCGCTGGCGCCTTCCATTCTCATTCTGGCAACTTCCTTCACCCGAATTGTCATCGTCCTGTCGATGTTGCGCAGTGCCATCGGCTCGCCTTCCGTCCCACCCAGCCAGGTGGTGATCGGGCTGTCGCTGCTGCTCACCTTTTTTATCATGGCGCCGGTTTATACCGAGATCGACCAGACCGCCATCCAGCCATATTTGCAGGAGAAGATCGACCAGGAGACTGCCTTTAAACTGGCTGTTGAACCGGTGCGTAATTTTATGTTCGCCCAGACCCGTGAAAAGGACATTCAACTGTTCCTTGATCTCAGCGGCGCAGAACGCCCGCAAACCCTGGAAGACATCCCCACCGTTTCGCTCTTTCCCGCCTTCGTGATCTCGGAACTGCGTACTGCCTTCATGATGGGCTTTGTCATCTTTATCCCGTTTCTGGTCATCGACCTGGTCGTTTCGAGCGTGCTGCTATCGATGGGCATGATCATGCTGCCACCATCACTGGTAGCATTGCCCTTCAAGCTGCTGCTTTTTATCATGGTGGATGGCTGGTACCTGGTGGTTCGCAGCCTGGCGTTGAGTTTCTTGCAGTGAGGTGAATGCCACATGACCGAAGCTTACGTGATGACCCTGGCGCAAAAAGCCATTACCATGGCGTTGATCCTGGCTGGACCGGTCATGCTGGTCAGTTTGCTAATTGGCAGTCTGGTTAGCCTGATCCAGGCTGCCACCCAGATTAATGAGCCGACCATGTCCTTTGTTCCAAAAATGATCGGGATAATATTGGTGATATTGGTGCTCGGTTCTTGGATGCTGCAACAAATCGTTGTATTTACTGCCGATCTGATCAACAGCCTGCCGGGTCTGGTTGGCTGACCGAAAAGGAATTGCCATGCTGTCGCAACGCGTCAACGCCATTCTACAATCTGTCAACCACTTGCGACCAATTCCCTCCAACGTCACCCGGATTTTGAAGGAGTTGGAGAATCCGCACACCAGCCTGGGTATGGTGGCGGAATACATTGGGCTTGACCAGGCGCTGACGGCGCTGGTGCTGCAAATGGCAAATTCGGTTGCCCTGGGCTATGAGCGCTCGTGTTCTTCGATCAACGATGCCGTGGTGCGCATCGGGCTTAAGCGGCTCAAATCGCTGCTGCTGGCTTCGGTGGCGGTTGGTCCACTCAACCAGCGGCTGAGTGGTTACCGTCTGGGCGCAGGTGAGTTGTGGCATCACTCAATTGGCACCGCGGTGGCAGCCGAATGGCTGGCGCGGGCGTTGAATTATGCCTATCCGGAAGAAGCGTACGTATCCGGCTTGTTGCACGACATTGGCAAGTTGCTGCTCGACCAGTACGTGCTGACGGACTACTCCGACATTGCCCTCTACGTGCATAAATATAAACTTCCCCTCTGGCAGGTGGAGGAAAAACTGATCGGCGTCGATCACGCTAAGGTGGGCGGATTGATTGCCCAGCGCTGGGGCTTTCCAACCGTGCTGGTGGATGCCATCCGCTGCCACCATTATCCATCCCTGGCGCATGCCGAGCCAGCGCTGCCCGCCATTGTCAACCTGGCAAATTATCTGGTAATCCAGGTCAAAGGCAGCGAGCAGGGCTTGTTTTGCGACGTGATTCACCCGGATATCTACGCCATTCTGCACATTGAGGATACGCACATTGAGCGTTACCAGCAGCGTATTCAGGACGTGTTGGGCGCGTCGATTTTCTAATTGTGGGGAGGAAAGGCATTCGTGGCGGAAACCCTTCTGCTATTGATCCCAGATGCATTGCAGCGCGACCTGATATCGCTGGCTCTCCAGCGGGCGGGATTTTCCGTCCGGGTGTGTCCGGCGGCAGAGCAGTTGCCCGCCATGCTGGTGGAGCAACCTCCGGATGGTCTGGTGGTTGACTTGTTTCTACCTGGGGTGAACGGACTGCATCTGTTGGAACAACTACGTGCCGAAAATCGACTCGATGTGGTGCGCCTGTTCGTCGTTTCGGCGTTTGCCTTTCCGGAAGTTGTGCTGCGGGCGCGCGAATTGGGGGTCATGGATTTCTTTGTCAAGCCGATTGAGGCAGACCTGCTGGTCGAGCGCATCCGCCGTGCCATGCGGCGCGAATAAGCGTTATTTTTTTACGCCATATTTAGCCGGGCTTCACTTACCCTTTACGGAAATCTGACGGCTAATCCGGTATCCTGTGGGTAAGTTCTGCCGTGGGAGAGAACCGCTGTGATTATTTCTGTGGCGCAGGCTCAACTTTACTTTCTTGCTCTTACCCGTATCCTGGCGATGATGATTGCCGTTCCGGTGCTGGGCGGGCAGCTTGTGCCGATTCAGGTGCGCCTGAGCCTGGGCTTGATCCTGACCGCCATACTCATCCCCTGGCAGCCGCTTCCGCCCGAAGCCGCGGCGATGGGTGGGCTGGAATATGCGCTTGGCATTGGACGTGAGCTGTTGATCGGTACCCTGGCGGGTTTTGCTGCATCGCTCACTTTTGCTGTGCTGCAAATTGCCGGTGAAGCCATGGGGCTGGGCAGCGGTTTTGCTTCCAGTCAGCTGTTCAACCCAACCCTCAGCCAAAGCGGTTCTGCCCTCGACCAGTTCTTTACCACCATAGCCATGGTCTATTTTCTGGTCATTGACGGTCACCACCTGTTTTTGATCGGCGTTCAAAAAACCTTCAGTGTGCTGCCTCTAATGGCACCACTGCCACTCGACCGGATGGGCGCGCTGATTACCATAGCGTCGCAGCTAATCCTTGCCGGGGTGCACCTGGCGCTGCCGGTCATGGCGGCACTTTTCCTCACCGATCTGACCCTGGGTTTGCTGGCGCGTATTGCTCCCCAGGTGCAGGTGTATTTCCTCGGTTTGCCCGTGAAAATCGGCGTTTCGCTGGTTGCGGTGGGGTTGGTTTTCATGGTTGGGTTGCCGGTAATCGGGAACCTGTACCGCGCTATTGCCCCGCGCATGTTTGCCCTGATCGGACCATAACCCAATGAGTAACAAGACCGAAGCCCCAACTCCGCGACGCCTCGAAGAGGCGCGCAAAGAAGGACAGGTAGCCCGCAGCCAGGAGCTGAATACGGCGGTTATTCTGCTCGCCAGCGCCTTGCTGTTGCGCGGACCGGGCAAGGAGATTCTTACCGTTTTTAACACCTTAATGGTGCAATCGTTGGTGCAAATCCGACAGGTGGAAATTACCGAAAAATTCCTGCTGCAAATGGTCTATTCACTGGGAACGCAAGTTCTGCCGCCGCTTGGACTGGTTCTGTTCGGGCTGGTGCTGACCGCGGTGGTCGTTACGATGGGGCAAACCCGCTTTCTGTGGTCGAGCAAAAAAATTGGTTTCGATTTCAAGCGCGTTAACCCATTGAATGGCTTGAAACGCATCTTCTCATTGCGCGGATTGATCGAGATCCTGCGCGCGCTGCTTAAACTTCTGGTGGTTGGCTGGGTGGCATACGGATACCTGCGTGGCAACCTGCCGGGAGTGGTTGCCCTGCTGCAAACTGATTTCCGCAGCGCGCTCAGCCAGTTTGCTGACCTGTCGATCGATCTGATGTTGCGGGTGGGGGCGGTGTACGTCATTCTTGCCGCTGCCGATTACGCCTACCAGCGCTGGGATTTGATGCGCAACCTGCGCATGACCAAAGAGGAGGTCAAGGAAGAGTTCAAACGCTCGGAAGGTGACCCGTTCTACAAGAGCCGCATCCGTGCCCAGCAGCGCCGCATTGCCCGCAACCGGATGATGTCCAAGGTGCCCCAGGCGGCGGTGGTGGTGACCAATCCAACCCACCTGGCAATCGCCATTGAGTACCACGAGGGCATGAACGCCCCGCGCGTGCTGGCGAAAGGTGCGCTGCATGTAGCCGAGAAGATCGTGGCAATTGCCCGCGAACACAACATCCCGGTGGTGCAGAACATTCCGCTGGCACGGGCGATGTACAAAACGATCGAGATCGATCAGGAAATCTCCGCCGATCTGTATCTGGCAATGGCTGAGGTGCTGGCGTACGTCTACCGGCTGCGCGGTCGCAGCGCGGGACAGCCTGCCAACCAGCCGATAGGGTAACAATTTATGGCAACCACAACTCGAACATCCAATCCAATGCTCCAATCGTTGCAGGGACTGATGCGCTCCAAAGACATCGTCATGGCGTTCAGCCTGGTGGTGATCGTTGGCTTGATGCTTGTGCCGCTGCCGCCGCTGTTGGTGGATTTGCTGATTGCCTTCAGCATTGCCGCATCGATCGGCATCATGCTGCTGACCATGTACATTCACCAGCCGATGGAGTTTTCCTCCTTCCCGACGGTGCTGCTGCTGGTCACGTTGCTGCGCATGGGCATCAATATCTCGGTCAGCCGCCTGATCCTGCTCAACGGGGAAGCCGGGGCGATTGTGGCTACCTTTGGCAACCTGATTGTTGGCGGCAATTACGTGGTCGGGTTTGTCATCTTTCTAATCCTGATGATCATCCAGTTTGTGGTGATCAACAGCGGTGCGGGGCGCGTGGCGGAAGTCGCTGCCCGCTTTACTCTAGATGCCATGCCCGGCAAGCAGCTGGCAATCGATGCTGATTTGAATGCTGGCTTGATCGATGAAAACGAAGCCCGCCAGCGGCGAAAAGCCATCGAAACCGAGGCGGATTTTTACGGCGCAATGGATGGCGCAAGCAAGTTCGTCCGCGGCGACGCAATTGCCGCCATTATCATCATGCTGGTCAACATCATCGGCGGATTTGTCATCGGTGTGCTGCAACGCGGGCTGGACCTGCCCACAGCGCTGCAAACCTACGTATTGCTGACCATTGGTGCGGGTCTGGCAATCCAGGTTCCGGCACTGCTGGTTTCGGCGGCAGCCGGCTTGATCGTTACCCGCTCGACTTCCGAATCTTCACTGGGCAACGAGCTGTTTGGTCAGTTGTCTAATTTCAACGTCCTGGCGGTGGGCTCGGTGTTGGTTGGTCTGATGATGCTGGTGCCGGGGTTGCCCAAATTACCCTTTGCGCTGATCAGCATTGGTTTTGGGGTGGGGGCGTACTTCGTCAACAAGGCGCGACATGCCGAACAGGCTGCCCAGGTCATCCAGGCGGCTGCCCCGGCGGTCAGTGAACCGGAAACTCCAGAGCAGATGCTGGAGATGGTCGTGGTTGACCCGATCGAACTCGAAATTGGTTACGGACTGGTGCCGTTGATCGAAGAGGATGCGCAAGACAACCTGTTGCGGCGCATCACCAGCATCCGCCGCCAATTGATGGCGGAGATGGGCTTGATCCTGCCGGTGGTGCGCATCCGCGACAACCTGCGCCTTGCTCCCAATTCTTACCGGATCAAGATTCGTGGGCAGGAGATAACCAGCGGCGAGCTGATGATCGACCGCATGCTGGCAATACCCGGCTCTAGCGTGGACGGACCCCTGCAGGGCATCGAAACAACCGAACCGGCATTCGGCTTGCCGGCGGTGTGGATCGGTGAATCGGAGCAAAATCAGGCGGAACTGAAGGGTTACACGGTGGTTTCACCGCTCTCCGTACTCAGCACTCACCTGACCGAAACGGTGCGCGGCTATGCCCCCGATCTGCTCAGCCGCCAGTTGGTTCAGGAGATGATCAACCAACTGCGCCAGAAATCACCCGCCTCGGTCGAAGGCGTGGTGCCGGACTTGCTCACTCTGGGTGAAGTGCAGTCGGTGCTGCGCAGACTGCTCCAGGAGCGGGTGCCGATCCGCGATCTGAGCGGTATTCTGGAAGTGTTGGCAAATCATGCCGCCGTCACCCGCGACGCAAATATCCTGGCGGAAGCGGTGCGCCAGACGATGGCGAATACCATTTCAGCACAGTATCGCGATGAGAGCAACACTCTGCACGTTTTCACTCTCGCTCCGCAGGTCGAATCGCTACTGCGCAGCGCGCTGGTCTCCGCCGATAACGGACCGGGCTTTCAGCTTGATGCGGGGCTGGCGCAGATGATCCTGATCAAAGCCGGTGAGCAAATGGAAACGCTGGCGCAGGGTGGTTATTACCCAATTTTGCTTTGCCCGCGAGAACTGCGCCTGGCATTCCGCCGCCTGGCAGCCCAATCGCTGCCGAACCTGGTGGTGTTGGCGTTCTCCGAGGTCAGCCCCGGTACGCGGGTCAAAGCACATGGCATGCTTGATCTGGGCAGTGTACTAAACAGTGGTCAGAGTTAAACGGTTGAGAGGCAGTTATGGAAACCAAAACCTACCAATGTGACACCATGTTCGAAGCGCTGCAGCGCATCCAGCAGGAACTGGGACCCGAGGCAATTGTTCTTTCGGCGCGTGAAATACCGCTGGGACCGGTGTGGAACGTGTGGGGCAAAAAAGGCGTCGAGGTGGTGGCTGCTCCGCCTGTGGGGTCTCAAACCACTGCTCAACCGGAGAATGTTCGCTCGACTGTGCTGCGCCGCAGCGCGGACGGGGCACGGGTGGAATTTGCCGAGGAATCGCCAAAAATCGAGTGGGTTGGCGGGCAGCCGGCGTTCCCGCCGGGCGAGAAGATTGCTCCGGCGAAAGCACAGCGCTGGCAGCCAACCCACATCAGCCGGGCGGAGATCGAATCGACGCGCAAGATAGCCTCATCGGCTGCCGTACCGGTGAAAGACAATCCAATCGACCCGACGCCCGCAGTGGAAAAAACCACTGCTGCATCTCTGCCCATCTCGCTGCAGGCAGTCGAGCAGCGCCTGCTGGGGCAGGGGGTGGAAGCGGCGTTCCTGGAGCGCATTCTTTACCGCCTGAATCAGACCATGGGAGCTGCGCTGCTCAAGGACGCCAGCCTGACGCGTCGCTATGTTCAGGAAGTGTTGGCAGCCGAGCTGCACATGCCTGCTCCGGGCGCATTGCGCATCCCCAATCGCTGGGTGTGTCTGGTGGGTGCCAGTGGGAGCGGCAAAACCAGCACCACCGCTAAACTGGCGCTGCTTTACAGCCAGCACCTTGGCAAGAAGGTCACCTGGGTATGCGCGGACACGGTGCGTACCGGTGCTATTGCTGAGGCGCGCGCCTACACGGATGCGCTGGGAATCCCGTTGCGGCTGGTCTATAACCGGCAGGATGTGCGCGTTATCGCTGCGGAGATGAGTGAAACCGACGTCTTCCTGGTCGATACTGCCGGGTTTAACCCCTGCCGCGAAGAGCAGCTGGTTGAACTGGGCGATATATTGAGCGAGATCCCGCAGCGCACCACTCTGCTGGCTGCCTCGGCGTTGACCCGCGAAAGCGACCTGAACCAGATCAGCGCGGCGCTGGGCGTCTTTCACCTCAATGGCGTAGTCTTTACCCGCATGGACGAAACGACCTCGTTTGGCAGTATTTACAACTTTGGACGGCGCAGCGTACAGCCGATCCGTTATTTCAGTTACGGTAAGGAAACCGCCGGGTGCTTTCAGGCTGCTTCGGCATCCCGCCTGGCGGCGGCATTGTTCGGAAAAGGATGGGATAAAGAATAATGGCAAAGAAAACCGAGGCGAAGTCTTTACAAGAACCGCACAGCGGTAAAGGAGAAAACCCGGCGCTTGTCGGAAAAGGGGAACCCGCTCCGCTGCCCTTCTTCATCGAGGTTGTGTTTTCTTTTTCTGGCTTGCTGCTGGTGCTGGTCTCCCTGCTGATCGTGTTCTTCTCCTACCTCTCCGGCGCTAGCCTGGTGGATATTTTCCTGCGTGGGCTGGTGGGGGTGCTTGCCCTGGGCAGCGTGTTGTGGCTGCTATCCTACCAGGTGTCTTCCAGTGTGCTGACCACGCGCGCAGCTGGGCAGCGCAGTGTAAACCGCCCTTCGAACCCGTCTCAATCCAGTGACCCGTCGTCAGGCGGTGAAACGGAGCAGGAAGGCTGATAAGCCATGGCTGTGCAGGAGATTTCCGCAACCGCGCTGGATACCTTTCTGGCAACGCGCACTCCCGAAGCCCGCGAGCAGTTGGTGCTGCAGTCGGTGCCGCTGGTGCGCTACTTGCTCAGCCGGTTGGGAATCACACCTGAGTTGGGTAGCGAGTACGAGGACCTGCTGCATCAGGGGCTGCTGGGTTTGATTGAAGCCGTCGATCGTTACGATCCATCCTACGGAGCGCGTTTCAGTACATATGCCGCAGTGCGGATTCGCGGCAAGGTGTTGGATTACCTGCGCGCGGTGGACTGGATGAGTCGCACTGCCCGCCAGCGCGTGCGTGCCGTGCAGAAGGCGATCGAAGTACTGTGGCTCGAACACCACCGCGAACCGACCGATGAGGAAATAGCCGCTTACCTTAAGACGGATATCGAGACGGTGCAGCGCGGTTTGGTGGACTCGAATCGTTTCCTGCTCTCGCTGGATGCAACCAGCGAGCGGGACGAGGAGGAAAGCGATTTGCATGACCGGCTGGGTGATGAAAACCAGCCCGACCCGCAGCAAATGTCGCTGGAAGATGACCTGCGCAGTGAACTGGCGGGGGCAATCCGCCGCCTGCCGGAGCGCGAACAATTGGTGCTATCGCTTTATTATCACGACGAGTTGAATTTCAAGGAAATTGGTAAAGTACTGGGCATTTCCGAATCGCGCGTGTGTCAGTTGCATGCCCGCGCGTTGGTTAACCTCAAGGTGGTGATGAAACATGAGTAACATTCCCAAAATCTCCCTTGACGATACCTTTACCCTGCTGCAGTTGATGCGCGAGACCGCGCTGGTTAAGGGCCGCCAGGCACAGGCAGAAAAGCTCAATCCGGTAATGGAAGAAATGCGCATTCTGGTGCAAAGCGCAAAAAAAGCCGAACCGGCTGCTATTCCTGTCAATACCAGCCCAGTGGGGGGGATTCTTGGACAAGCGGACTTCCAGCAGCTGCTGGAACTGTCCCAGTCACGACCGGCGGCGCCCACCCCGCCCAAGTTGGCGGTTGACCCACTCGAACGCAACCGCATGGTCACCGCCATGGCAGGCGCGGAAATGTCGGAGGTGGAAATCGCTCGCCAGATGGGTATGACCCGTGAGGAAGTCCGCCTGATATTGAATGTACAGCAGCGCAGCGGTGCCCAAAATGGAGGATGGATGCGATGATAAAAGGCATGTATTCGGCAGTCTCGGCGATGATCATGAACGCTGCTCGTCAGCAAGTGCTGGCGCATAACGTGGCAAATATCGAGACTCCTGGCTTCAAGCAGGCGTTGACGGTGGCGCAGGACTGGCTGCGCACGCCGGTACTCTATTCACCTGGCAACCTCTTGCAAAACCGCCAGCTGGATTACGTTGGGCTGCTTGGGCTGGGAACCCAGATGAGTGAACAGACGACCGATTTTACCCAGGGCGGTTTGCAGGTCACCCAGAACCCGCTGGATTTTGCCATTGAAGGCGAGGGATTTTTCCGCGTGCGCACGCCGGATGGCATCCGTTACACTCGCGACGGGCGCTTCATCCGCGATGCGCAGAACAACCTGGTTACTGTGGACGGTCACTTTGTGCTCAACGAGGGAGGGCAGCCGATTCGTCTGCCGGATGGCGCGCTGGCAGTCACCCCGAACGGGACGTTGATGGTCAACGGTGCCCAGGTGGCGCGGCTTGGATTGGCGCGGTTTGCCGACCCGCGGGCGGAGTTGGAGCGCAGTGAAGGCAACCTGTACATTGGTCCGGCACAGTCCACCGCGCAGGGCGAGGTGCGCGTGGTGCAAGGTGCACTGGAAATGTCGAATGCCAACCCGACCCAGTTGATGACCCAGCTGGTCGAGGTTGGGCGGGCTTACGAGGCAGCATTGAAGATGGTTCAAAACCAGGATGAATTGCTGGGCAAGACGATCGCATCACTGGGACGCATTGGTTAATACCGGAGGCAGAGCATGTCATCATTGTTCCATACCCTTTCTATATCGCGGCAGGACATACTCAGCCGCCTGATGGATCTGGATGTGGTTTCCAATAACCTGGCGAATATGAACACTGCCGGGTTCAAAGCCAGCCGCTCCAATTTTCAGGAATTGC
Source organism: Bellilinea sp. (assembly GCA_034411135.1). Classification (GTDB taxonomy): domain Bacteria; phylum Chloroflexota; class Anaerolineae; order Anaerolineales; family Anaerolineaceae; genus Bellilinea. Next base: position 65,519 of record DAOUMN010000020.1, on the reverse strand, counting down.
TCTACCAGCGCACGCTGGAAGGCGTCACCCTGGCAAGTACACAGGGATTGATGTTTCAGGGAGCGTTGAAAAATTCCACCAACCCGCTCGACTGGGCGATTCAGGGCGACGGATTTTTCCAGGTGCGTTTGCCTGACGGCACAACCGGTTATACCCGCGATGGGCAGTTCCTGCTGGATGCCAGCCGCCAGCTGGTAACTGCCAGTGGTTACCGCCTGATCTGGAACGGGCAGATTCCGGATGGGACGACCGATGTCTATATCCTGCCGGATGGCAGCGTGCAAGCCACCCTGCAGAACGGGCAGCGTGTTATCGCTGGGCAGGTTTCACTGGCGCGTTTCGTCAACCCGGGCGGTCTGATCAACCACGGCAACAATGTCTGGCTGGTCAGTGACGCCTCGGGCGCCGCACAGGTGGGTGCGCCGGGCAGTGGGAACTTTGGTGTGGTTGCGGCGCACGCCGTCGAACAATCCAATGTAGACCTGTCCACCGAGATGACTCGCCTGATGTCCTTGCAACGCGCATTCCAGATGTCGGTGCGCACCTTTCAACAGACCGACACGATGATCGCGCAAGCACTTACCCTGCGCAAGGGGTAAAGTTTTCGAGCCAACAGCCGATACTGTAAACACGTGATTTATCAGCCGACCGAGGTTCAAACGAGGTACGCATCATGAAGATCGAAAACAACGGCATTTCTCCCCTTGCCCCCCAGGGCGCCGACCCTGCCCAGCGCATGGAGCGCAAACCTGCCGCAGAGCTGAACGCCAGCATGCACAACCGCGACAGTGTGGCTCTCTCGGCAGATGCCCGGCTGCTGGCAAAAGCCCGCTCGGCTACTGACAGCGCGCCGGAAGTGGAAAGCGAACGCCTGGCGCAAATCCGTCAGCGGGTTGAAAGTGGCGATTACACCATCCAGGTGGAGGAGATCGCGCGCAAACTGGCAGCGCGGGCGTATTTTCAACCCTGATTCTTATTGATTCCAGGAGACGGTATGGTAAATCACGATATTTTCACCGAATATGTTATTGAGCTGGAAGAGGTTCTGGTTTCACAATTTCGCGAAGTGCAGCAGGTCATCGAGCTGACCCTCACCGAGCGTGAAGCGCTGCTCAACAACAGCGATGAGTTGATGCAGGTGGTCGAAGAAAAGGAAGCCCTGCTAGACCGCCTGGGAGTGATGGAAGATAACCGCCGCAGTGTGGTGCAAAAACTGTCGCTTGAGTGCGGGCTGGTCTCATCGGAAACGTCCATCGAAGAACTGCTGCCCCACCTGGATGCACCCATCTCGCGGCGTGTTTCCCGCCTGGCGGAGGGTATCACCACTCTGGCGATTCGGGCGCGCGAGTTGAATGATTACAACCAGGCGCTGGCTTGCACCCGCCTGGACTGGCTGCGCGCAGCGCAGGTATTTTTGGTTGGTGTTGTCCAACCCGATGCGGGTTACCGCCCGCCGCTGGCAATGCGCCCGGCGGTCGAGGTGGCTAACTGGGGTATGGAATACCGAGCCTGAGGAGATCATTATGCCCGGTATATCTTCTGGCATCCATATCGCACTCCAGGCAGTTCTGGCGCATGCGCAGACGATCGAGATCATTGAACACAATGTCGCCAACGCCAATACGCCTGGATATAGGCGGCAATCGGCGCTGCTCGAAACCACAGTGCCCTCGCCGATCCTGGCGGCGCACAACGGGATGGGGGCGGGGATGCGCGGCGGCGGGGTCAAGGTGGCTCAGATCCAGCGCTTCAACCTGGAATTTTTCGACGGGCGCTACCGCAGCGTCTCATCCGGCGCCAAGTACTGGGAAACACGGCGGGATATCCTCCTCCAGATCGAAGCGACCCTGGCGGAAACCTCGCAGGATGGTTTGCTCACCCGGCTCGACCAGTTTTGGAACGGTTGGCAAAACCTGGCTAGCGATCCAGCCAACCTCAGCCAGCGGATTAGCCTGCTGGATGATGCCCGTGTGCTGGCGGAAAGTTTCAACCGCCGCTGGAATCAATTGCAACAAATTCGTGGCGACCAGAATCAGGCGGTTGTCAGCCAGGTGGAGCAGATCAATTCCTATGCCGACGAAGTCGCCCGCCTGAATCGCGAGATTTCGCGCGTTCTGTCGGTGGGCGAGCAGCCTAACGATCTGTTCGATCGGCGTGACGTACTGCTCGACCGGCTGGCTGAGTTAAGCGGAGCAGTATCGCACATTGGCAAGAACGGCGAAGCGCTGGTCTCGATTGGTGGTCACGTCCTGGTGGTTGGGGTGGAAGCTCTGCACCTGACCACCCAGCCCAAGGTGGGGGATACCCCAATGGTGGAGGTGGTCTGGAAGAACGACGTCCCGCCTCAGCTGGTCAATTTGCCCAACGGCTCGTTGAAGGGCATTCTGGAGGTACGCGATTCGGTCATTCCCGGTCAGATCAGCGGATTGAACCAGCTGGCGGGTGAGTTGATGGCGCAGGTCAATGCGCTGCACAGCAGCGGCTACGGCTTGAACAATGCCAACGGGCTGCCGCTCTTTCTGGGCACGGATGCGTCCAGTATGCGCTTGAACAGTGTGGTGGACGCTGCCAGCCTGGCAACAGCCGATGCAGCCGGTCAGCCGGGTAACAACGCGCTTGCCAGCACCATCGCCGCACTGCGAAACCAACGCTTTGCCGGCGTGGGCAACGCCACCCTGAATGATTTTTACAACGGTCAGGTTACAGCATTTGGGGTGATGACTCGCAATGCCACGCAGAACAGTACCACCCACGGTTTGGTGGCGAAAGCGCTCAATGACCAGCGTGAATCGGTGGGCGGTGTTTCGCTGGATGAAGAAGCCGCCAACCTGGCGAAGGCGCAGCGCGCTTACCAGGCGGCAGCGCGGGTATTGACCGCGTATGACGAGATGATGGACCGGATTATCAATGGTATGGGTGTCGTTGGACGGTAAAAGAAAGGCAGGCAGGCAAATGCGCGTAACTCATCAGGGCATGGTCAATAACGCAATTCAACACATGGCGAGCAACATGGACAGCATTGCCCGCCTGCAGAGCAAAATTGCCGCGGGCAAGCAGAACCTTGCCCCATCGGATGATCCGGTTGCCACTTCGCAAAGTTTATCGATGCGCTCGACCCTGATCAACCTGCAAGCCTACCGTAACACCACCGACCTGGCGCGCGAATGGATGGATGCCACCGATTTCAGTCTGAGCCAACTGGAAACCGCCACCCTGCGCGCGATTGGGCTGGTCACACGCGGGCTGAGTGACACAATGGGCAGGGAAGAGCGTGACAGTTCACTGGCAACCGAGATCGACTCGATCATTGCTCAGGTAGTTCAGGTTGGCAATACCAATCACAAAGGGGAGTACATCTTTGCCGGTTACCAGATTCACACCCAGCCGTTCCCCGCCGATTATGCCACCAGCCTGACTTATAACGGCGATAGTGGCGTGTTGCAGCGCAGTATTGGACCGGGGCAGAACGCCACCCTCAATGTGCCGGGGGAAAGCACGCTGCGCCCACTGGTGGAGGGGCTGGTGGCTGCCCGCGATGCGCTGCGAGCGGTCAATTATGACCCAAATACTTTACAAACAGCCCTCGAGGATTTACAATCTTACCTGGATACGCTGGAGTCACAGCGCACTACCGTAGGTGCGCGCATTCGACAGGTTCAAGCCGCGGCGGATGGCATTGAGAAAACCGAAATCGAGTTGAAGAGTCTGCTTTCCAAAAAGGAAGATCTCAACTACGCCGAAGCCATCTCGCTTTTACGCGGTCAGGAAACAACGTACCAGGCCGTGCTGGAAGTCAGCCGGCGGGCAATCTCTGCGCTCAGCCTGTTCGATTACCTGCGTTGATCCCGCACCACCTGGCGACGGGTGGCAGGAAATTAGATTATCATAGGGGCGAGGGACCAACGAATGTTAGTGTTGACACGACGGGCTGAAGAAAGCATAGCAATCGGTGATTCGATTGTCGTCACCGTGCTGGCGGTGGAAGGCGACCGGGTGAAACTGGGCATCAGTGCGCCGCGCGATATTTTGATTCTGCGCCAGGAGATGGTGCAGGCGGTCAAAGACCAAGCCCGCCTGCAGCAATTGCTGGCGGAAATACCGGAGCCAGAATCGTTCGATGCACTGCGCAAGTTGCTTGCTGACCAGTCCGGCACAACAGATGAAGTCCCGCCTGATAACCAAGCGTAAATTGTAGCCAACTGCGAAACCTGCGGTGGAATCTTGGATCCACTGCCGGTTTTAATTTCCTTATAAAATAAAAGTTTCGATCCGGAAATACTGTTGTTGTGTGGGTGTACCTATGGAAGGATAATTCCATTGGCCTGACCAGATATACCGGGAAGTCGGTAGGACTCACAAGTATCAGGATCAATGAGGAATATTTCCCCATCAGGCTTTTGCTCAGTGATAAGACTGACAGCCAAAAATTGCCCTTTTGATTCCCAAGTGATACCATTGATCGCCTGGGCAGGATTATCCAAAACCAGTCGTGCGGGGCTGCCATCTAAATTCTTCAAATACAAACTGCTATTGTCAACTGCCCGGTAAGCCACTCGTTTTCCATCCGGAGACAGGGAAGGCATTGGCGCTTTGCGGGAGGAGTTTTCCATGAGAAATATATCATGGCTTTGACGGGAGGAAATATCGACAGCGCGTAACATGAAACCATGATCACCTGCCCCTGGAATGGCGTAGTAAAGAGTGGTGCCATCCGTTGACCAACCGGCAATCGATTCGTATCCAAGGTTGGAGAGTTGCGTTCGTGTATTGGTTTCCAAATTTACTAAAAACACCCCATACTCGTTGCCTGCATTAACCATCGCCAGGAAACGTCCATCTGGTGACCAGTGAAGATCCCGTCCATACGAGCCAGCAATCGTGAAGGTAGTACCCTTGTTAAGGTTTTGAATCAGAATTCCCTTTTCAATGGTGTACGCCAACCGATTACCTTCTTTATCGATCGCTGCACCTGCGGCATCAGTCCTTATGGTCTGTTGTCCACTTCCGTCTAAAAACGACGAGACAATTTGCAGTTGTGGGTTGGTCTGTGTCAGAAAAATGGTTCCATTCAGATCAGCAGGGGGGAAAGATGCAGTGGGAATGGAATTAGCGGTTAAGCATACTCCTGGTTGAGTACTGGCTGTGAACTCATGGACTTGATCGGGCTGCCAGGATGTTTGCCAGGTTTGAGTGGGACTGGTTGCAATCGGATTGGAGAAAACAATGGAGAGGATGCCATCGGGTCGGGTTTCGTAGATCAGGCTGGTAAATTGCCCACCACCACCGCCACCGATTGCCTGGTGACCTTCGATGGCGATACTTACCCCGGCAAGCGTTGCGCCCGGGTCAATTTGGAAGGAGTAACCATTCGGTTCCGCGGTGACGGCAACCAATTTGAAGGTTGTGCCACCCAATTGCAAGTCCCGATTGACTTCCCACACCTGTCCTGACAGAGGATTGTTGCCCACATCAAGGGTAGTTGTGACTGTGGCTTGAGTATCCAGGGGCGATAAAACAACTCCGCTAAAACTGATCGAAATAGGAAAGCGCACACCGAAGCCTTTGAATTGAATTGCCCAGGCAATTCGACCTTGCATCTGGCTGGAGAGTTCCAAGGGCTGCACATCCGTTGGAAGTGTGTAGCTGACCTTCTTTCCATCCGCATCCCGAATAGTAGCAATACCAATAATTTGCAACCAGCTTCCTTCGGGCAGATGTGGATTTATGTACCCCAACAGAATATATCCCTCCTCGGTTGCGATCATTCTTTCCACGGAAATAGAGGCAGAAGATTGGTGAGTGGTGGGTGTATCAACGATCTCTATATTGCCCATGGACTGGGTGGGGGTTGGATTGGTGGTAATCTCGACCACAGGGAGAAACTCGAAATCTGGTGGTGCAGGTATGAAGCGCAATGGTATCTCCCATTGTTCTGGTGCTGAACCAGGCAAGGTATTGAAGATACAAGGGAGTATGAACGTTACATTCTCAAAAGAAGATGGTATTGGGGCGTCAACCTCTATTCTTTGTCCATTCGGTAAACGTAGATATTCCCGCTCGATACAGCCAGATATCATTTCTTCCTGTGGATAAGAAGAAAGCGGCACACCGGAAATACCAAAAATAATTTTTGTCTCTTCATTGGTTAAAACCGCCTGGTTGATCGAAACAGTAACACCATCCCGAGTCATGCTGACGGGCTCTGCCAGAACTCGAATAGTGCTACGCGTGTCAACGATCCCGATGCCTGGAATATAACCGAAAAGACGCAAGATAGAAGCATACACTCTTTGCGGTCCAATGATGACAACAACAGTAAACAGAATGATTACTACTGCAAGTACAGCTGCCCATACAGGTCGCCATTTCCGCACGATCTGCTCTTTGGTTAACTTCTTCTCAGCCTGGATCATCAGGTCTCTGTACAAACGGAGTTTAAATTCTTGTCGAATGCCAGGAACTCGGAAAGATTGCTGAACAAGGTCTTCAAATTCTTGAGATGGTTCCCACCAATTCTTATTCATTTGAAACCTCCAATTGGCTATGCAATCGCGCCAATAATCGGTAGATGGATTTCTTAACCGCATCTTCATTGCGTTGAAGAAGTCGGGCGATATTCGCAAAACTCATCTCGGCAAGAAATCTCAAGCGTAATAACTCGCGTTCTTCTTCGGTTAATGTGGAGATGAGCCGGTTCAAAGCCGCAGATTGTTCAGATTGAATAACCGCTCCGATTGGTTCTTGAGATTCGGGGGTGTTGCTCGTATGCTCAAGCCAGTGCGTTTTTTTGTTTTGCCGAAAATAATCCATTACTTTGTTGCGGGCAATTGTGAACAGCCAGGAAGCGAAATGCCCGTCATGGCGATAATTACCAAAAGCTTCGAATGCTGCCAGGAAAGTCTGACTGGTTATGTCTTCTGCAACCTTAATATTTCCAACCCGGCTAAAAAGGTAGCGAAAAACTCTATCAACATAGAGATTGTAAAGATTGCCAAATTCTTTCGGGTCATTTCGAGCCGCTTCGATTAATGCGTGATCATCCATATTCGATTCACATCCTTGGAGAGCCAATCTTGGAACATTGCCAGCCGTAGCATTCCTCTCTTGGTTGGGTCAGTTTTTCCTCGAATCTTTGTCCGTATATTAAGAACGTACGAACCCTAGAAAAGGGACTCGCCCGGCGGCGTTTTTTATTCATGTATTCTTTAAGTCTATTTTATGTTTTCTTTACAGAACTACTACCTGCCTTATGCTACCCTTACCCCAGTACGTATGGATTAATTTCACGCTACGGCAGGGTTTTATGCAGATTGTTTTCGATATCAGCCAGGATGAATTGCCGATCTTTCTTGCGGAAGTGGATGAACACCTGCAGACGCTGGACGAGATTCTGGTTCAATTGGAACACCGCAGCGAGGATGCAGACCTGCTGCAAAATGCCTTCCGGGCTGCCCACACATTAAAAGGCATGTCCGGTATGATTGGACACCAGCGCATGACGGCGTTGACGCACGCCTTGGAGACGGCATTCGATGGGCTGCGGAAACACAATTACACCGTCAGCACAGGGCTGATCGACCTGTGTCTGGATGCCATTGACGGGCTGCGCCTGCTGCGTGATGAAGTGGTGGAGGGCATCAGCAGTGATTTCGACCCGCAGGATTTGATCGCCGCCTTTGCCGGGATCAACGCTGCAGAAGCCAGCCCTGCACTACGCCAGGCTGAGCCAGTCAGCCAGCTGCCAGGTACACCGGGCAGCCGCCTGGAAGCAGTGGATGGCAATGGTGGCAGCGGCGGAAACGGCGCCAACGGCAAGCACCCGCTGGTGATCAATGCCTTGATCGACCCGCGCAGCATCGCCTCGGCGGCGCGCGCTTTCCAGTTGATGATGACTTTGATGGAACTGGGCGAAATTGCCGCCATGCAGCCCAGCCAGGCGCAAATCGAAACTGCCCAGCCGGTTAAGACCTTTTCCGCCACGCTGATTACCGATCAACCGCCGGATAAAGTACTCGAAAAATTAAACCAGGTCTCGGAAGTCGAACAAATCCGGGTGTGTAAAGCTGGTGAGGAAGAAACCCCCGCCAAACCGCCTGCGGTGGAGAACATGCCTGCCCCGGTTCAGGCAGCGGAAGCCGCCGCCCCTTCTTCGGCGGCAGGCGCAGCCCGCGCCCGTTCGAACGGCGGCGGTGCAAAAAACGCCGACATGACCGTGCGCACCAGTGTCGAACGGCTGGATAATTTGATGAACTTGGTTGGCGAACTGATTACCGACCGCAACCACCTGTTCCAGGTGCGCAGCCGCCTGGAAGGGGAAACGGGTAATAACCCGCTGGTTGAAAACCTGGCGGAAACCGTTGCCCATATCAGCCGCATCACCGACCAGTTGCAAGAAGAGGTGATGCGCATCCGCATGTTGCCGATTGGCAACCTGTTGCACAAGTTCCCGCGTATGGTGCGCGATATGTCCCAGAAAGCCGGCAAGCTGGTGGATGTGGTCATTCACGGTGAGGATACCGAGCTGGACCGCTCGATGATCGAGGAAATCAATGATCCGCTCATCCATCTGGTACGCAATGCCATCGATCATGGCATTGAATCGCCTGAGGAACGCCGCGCTGCCGGAAAACCGGAGCGCGGAACGGTCACGCTCAACGCCTGGCACGAACAGGGGCGCATCATTTTGACTGTTTCGGACGACGGGCGCGGCATCGACCCTGCCTTCCTGCGCAAGAAGGTGGTCAAAAAAGGCTTGATGACCGCCGAGGAAGTTGCGGCATTGAGCGACGAGCAAGCCATTGACCTGATTTTTTTGCCCGGATTTTCGACCGCCGAAAAAGTGACCGATATTTCTGGGCGCGGGGTCGGAATGGACATTGTCCAGACCAACATCCAGCGCGTCAACGGCAGTATTCACATCGAAACCACGCTGGGACGCGGCACCACCTTCCAGATTATTCTGCCGTTAACCCTGGCTATTGTACCCACGCTGCTGGTGCGGGTGGGCGAAGCGACCTTTGCCATTCCACTGGTTATGGTATTGGAGACCTTGCGCCTGTCGGCGGCGGATATCAAGACCATCCGCCAGAAACCGGTTACCATGCTGCGAGGCAGCGTCCTTCCGCTGGTGCACCTGCGTGAGCTGTACGCGTTGGGTGGAGAGGATAAACAGCGCAAACGCCTGTTTGCCGTGGTCATTCAGTCTGGTAAGCACCGCGTGGGTCTGGTGGTGGATGCCTTCATGGGCGAAGAAGAAGTGGTGGTCAAAGCGTTGGGCAAGTTCGTGGGTGAAGTGCCGGGCATTTCCAGCGCCGCGATCCTTGGGGACGGCAGCATCACCCTGATTGTCGATGTTCCTGCGCTTTTACGGCTGGCGGGTATTCATTGAGGCGAGGTAAAGCATGGCAAACACGATTGAATTTGATGACAAACTGGTTGAAACATTGCGTTCGATCACCAGTATTGGCATTCACAATGCAGTGCGCGGGTTCTCCGGTCTGTTGGGGCACAAGCTTGAATTTCACGAGCCCAAGGTCAAGGTGGTGCCGCTGACTCACATCCCGATGATCGTTGGCGGACCGGAAAACGAAGCAGTGGGCATCTACCTGCGCGCGGAAGGTGATTTCAATGCCCAGATCATGATGATCCTGCCGCTGGAAAAGGCATTGCAGCTGGTTGATCTTTTGATGGAACAGCCGGAAGGAAATACTACCTTCCTCGGTTCGCTGGAGCGCTCGGCATTAGGCGAAGTGGGCAATATGACGGGCACATTCTTTATGAACGCCGTTGCAAACGCGCTCCAGCGCGAAATTCGCCCGACACCCCCGGCGGTGATGGTTGACATGGTTGGCGCCATCATGGACATCATTGTGGCGACCACCGGCGGGGTGAGCGATCAGGTGCTGTTGATCCAGACCTGTTTTACCGATGGCAGCCGTTCGGTGCTGACCGATTTCTGGGTTATCCCGGATGCCCAATCTCTCCAGGCGTTGCGCCAGAATGAAACGGGGTTATGAAAGATCCGACCAGCGTCAATCTCGGTGAAATAGCCGTCTCACGCGACCCGGAGGACATTCTGGTGGCGTATGGGCTGGGCTCCTGCCTGGGCATCTCGATGGTGGACCGTGTCCGCCGTGTTTCCGGGCTGCTGCATGCAGTGCTGCCACACCGAATGAACGGCGCTGATCCCTTTTGCGCCAAGTACGTGGACAGCGGTATCGCAGGGCTGCTGGATGCAGTGCTGAGCGCCGGAGCAGAGCGGCGCAATCTTATGGTGCGCATCGCTGGCGGTGCGAATATGCTATTGAGCGCAGGACTCTCGCAGACCTTCGATGTAGGTACCCGCAATATCGAAAGCGCACGCGAAACGCTGCGCCGCCTCAACCTCCCGCTGCACAGCGAGGAGACCGGCGGACACAGCGGTAGAACGGTACGCGTTTATGTTGCCACCGGCAGAGTGACTGTCAGGGTTGTCGGCGGCGTTGAAAAAGATCTGTAAGCCTTTGAGGAGGATGTGTGGAATGACCAAGATACTCATTGTGGACGATGCAGAATTTCTGCGGGTGCGCATTATTAAGATGCTCACCGGGCAGGGCTTCGAGGTTTTCGAAGCCGAGAATGGCGCCAAGGCGGTTGAAAAATACAAAGAAGTCCGCCCGGATGTGGTGCTGATGGATATTACCATGCCGGAGATGGACGGTCTGGCGGCGTTGAAGGAAATCCGCCAGATTGATAGTCACGCCAAGGTGGTCATGCTGACCGCGCTGGGACAGGAATCGGTTGTGTTAGAGGCGGTAAAATCCGGCGCACGCGATTTTATTGTCAAGCCATTCGAGCACGACCGGGTTATGAACGCGATCAATAAACTGGCGGGATAGGTTATCTCCCATGCCTGACACGCTTCCGCTCCCCCCTTCGCAATCTCCGAACCAGCCGCCGGTTCGTTTATTGGTGGTGGATGATTCCGCTTTCATGCGCTTCACCATCAGCCAGAATCTCGGTAGCCGGGCGGAGATCAACGTGGTGGGCACTGCCCGCGACGGACAGGAAGCGCTGCAATTGATCCCCGCGCTTAATCCGGATGTGGTTACGCTGGATGTGGAAATGCCACGCCTGGATGGCATCTCCACCTTGCGGGAGATCATGGCTCGCTTTCCCCGCCCGGTAGTGATGTTGAGCAGTCTGACCCGCGAAGGCGCGGTAACAACCATCCAGGCGCTTACCCTTGGTGCGGTGGATTTCATTACCAAGCCGGAGCGGCAGCTCGATATTCAGACGGTAATGGAGGAGGCAGCCGGTAAAATTGTGCGAGCCGCCCGGGCGCAAATTCGCCCGGTGGCGATTCCGCTGCCAGTCCAGCCGGTGCAGCCGGTGGTGGAGAAGCCGGTGCGCTTGCGCCTGCCCAGCGACCCGATTGTGTTGATCGGCAGTTCGACTGGCGGTCCGCGCGCGCTGAACGAAGTCATCCCTGCCCTGTCTGCCAGTATTCCGGCGGCGCTGGTCATCGTCCAGCACATGCCAGCCGGGTTTACCCATTCGCTGGCGGAGCGGCTGAATGCCACCTCGCGGCTTAAGGTGCGCGAAGCCCAGCCCGGCGACCGGCTGATGGTTGGTCAGGCGCTGGTTGCGCCCGGCGGTTTTCACATGCTATTGGATGAAAACGATCAGGTCACCCTCAACCAGAACAGCCCGGTGCATGGGGTGCGCCCTTCGATCGATGTCACCCTGACCGCGCTGGTACAGCGTTATGGCAAACGGGTCATTTCAGTCATTCTGACCGGCATGGGCAGTGACGGCACCAATGGATCGGTGCTGCTAAACAGCCTGGGCGGCACGGTGATTGCCGAGCACGAATCAACCTGCGTAGTGTGGGGAATGCCACGCAGCGTGGTCGAAAAACATGCCGCCAGTGTGGTTGTCCCGCTGCCGGACGTGGCAGCAGCCATCGAACAGGCAGTGCGCCAAAACCTGAAAGAAAAAATCAATTAGTGGAGTCCGTTCCAAATGGAAGCTGATGTTTATACCCAAATCAAGTCCTCGGTGAAAAGTTTGCTCAACATTGACCTCAACCATTACAAGGATGAGCAGATGAAGCGCCGTCTGGATTCCTGGCTGGTGCGCTCGCGGGTTTCCAATTGGAATGATTATCTCTGTTCACTGCGGGAAAGTGCGGATGAACTGGAGAAGTTTCGCAATTATTTAACCATCAATGTAACCGAATTTTTCCGTGACCCAGAACGCTGGAATGCACTACGCCGTGATGTGCTGCCTAACCTGTTGGCGCATGCGGCAATGGACAGCAAAAGGCGCGGCGGGTTGCGGGTGTGGAGCGCAGGCTGCTCAACCGGCGTGGAAGCCTACACGCTGGCGATTTTGTTGGAAGAGGTTGCCCCCGGTAAGCCGCATACCATCCTGGCAACGGATATCGACCACGGGGCACTGGCGAAAGCCCGCGCGCGCGGTCCTTACCACCCCGATGAGATGCGCAACTTAAGCCCGGAGCAGCGCAGCCGCTTTATGACCGCCACACCACCTTTCTTCACCAAGGAAAGCCTGGCGCACATGATCACTTTCCGCGAACAGAACCTGCTCAACGACCCGTTTGAAAACGGTTTTGATCTGATCGTCTGCCGCAATGTGATTATTTATTTCACCAACGAAGCCAAGAGCCTGCTTTACCGCAAATTTCACGATGCGTTGCGACCCGGCGGGATCGTCTTTCTGGGCGGGACGGAGATCATGCCGCGCCCAGGCGAACTCGGCTTTCGCAATGCGGGCATTTCCTTTTACATGCGGGATTGAACGGAGTGCGCAATGCGTTACACGCTGGATGATCTCATTCGCGAGGCGGGCAAACTTCCGCCACTGCCCCAGGCATCTCAACGGGCGCTGGAATTGATGCGCGAACCGGATTGCAGCCTCAACGCGGTGGCGGATATCCTGGCGGTGGATCAGGTGTTGGCGGGTGTGGTGCTGCGGGTTTCTAATTCGGCTTATTACGGCATGCAAAACCGGATTGCCACAGTGCACCAGGCAGTTGTGGTGATTGGCTTGCAAGCCCTGTACGAGGTCATTCTGGCAGCCAGCCTGGGCAGTTTCCTCAACCGCCCGCTGCCGGGTTATGAATTGCGCAAAGGCGAACTATGGCGTCATTCGCTGGGTGTGGCAATCTGCGCGCGCATGATCGCTGAGAAACGCAAATGGAAGAACGTCGAGGAATTTTATTTTGCCGGGCTGTTGAGTGACATTGGCAAACTGGCGTTGGAGAAAATGCTGCGCACCATGGTGTTCAGCATCGACGACTGGCGCTCGGCTTCTTTTCTGGAAATCGAGCGGTCGTATTTTGGTATCGACCATGCCATGCTCGGCGCCGAAATGGCGCGCCGCTGGCGGCTGCCGGAAGGGCTGGTGGCGGTGATTGCCCACCACCACAACCCCGAACTGGCAGGACCCCATCAATCCCAAGCGTATGCCGTGCACATTGGCGACAGTGTGATGATGATGCTGGGCATCGGTCTGGGCAGAGATGGGTTGCAATACGGGCTGGATGCCCGCGCGCTTGCAGCGCTCAACATGACCGATGCGGAACTGGAAGATCTGTTCAGCAAGGTTATGGAACAAATCGAAATGGCAGAATTACTGATCGACCTGCCCGGCAAGCTCTGATCCAGCCGGGTTATTCTGAGGAGGACGCATGGTATGGATGTAAAGTTTTTAAACCCATTTGTAGAAGCAGCCGTTGAGGTCTTGAAAGCCGAGATCGGGGTGAGCGTTGAACGGCGGCAATTGTCGCTGCATCGCTCGGCGATGACCACCGACGATGTAACCGTGCTCATTCACCTGGTTGGGCAGGTTTACGGGGTGGTCATGTACGGGATGAACAGCCAAACCGGCATCCGTTTCGTGACCCAGATCCTGGGGCAGGAATTCAACGAGCTGGATTCGCTGGCGCAGAGCGGAATTGCCGAACTGGGCAACGTGATTTCTGGGCGGGCAACAATCAAGTTCTCGCAGGCAGGCTATGCCTCGAATATCTCACCGCCGACGCTGATCACCGGCAAGGGGGTGCAGATTTCAACCCTCGATTTCCCGCGCATTGTCGTCCCGTTGGAAACCAACTTGGGTCCGTTGACGGTTCACCTGGCGCTGCGCGAGAACCTGAACGGCAAGAGTGAAGAATTTGTTGCCCTGACCCCGGCAGCCCAGGGCAGGTAGAGGAGCAAACACTATGAATGTCAAATTCCTCAATCCCTTTGTGGAAGCCGCCTACGAAGTGCTGCATGCCGAAACCGGTGTGGACATTCAGCGCGGCGAACTCAGCCTGGAACAGGGCATGTACATCACCGACGATGTCACCGTGATCCTTTCGCTGGTTGGCGCGGTGGAAGGTACGGTGTTCTATTCCTTGAACAAGAACGCGGCGGTTCGGTGTGCCTCGCTGATGCTGGGCGAAACGCTCAGCGAATTGGATGGGCTGGCGCAGAGCGGCATCGCCGAGATCGGCAACGTGATTACCGGGCGCGCCAGCATGAAGCTGTCCGAGGCGGGTTTCGAGTCCAACATTTCGACTCCCTCATTGATTCTCGGCAATGGCGCATCCATTTCGACCCTGGATTACCCGCGCCTGGTTGTGCCGCTGCACACCGAAGTTGGTAGCGTAACCATTCACCTTGCGCTGCGCGAAGGCAAACGCGGCTTGAAAACCCCTCAAATTGCCGTCCCAAGCGCGCAATCTGTATCTTGAAACCAATTTAATCCGAAAACAAGGAGAATACAGTCATGGAGTTACAACTGGTCATTTTTGAACTGGAAAACGAGAATTACGGCGTTGATATTGCCTCGGTCGAGGGGATCATCAAATTACAGGAAATCACCCGCCTGCCTCATGCGCCGGAATTTATTGAAGGTATCACCAACCTGCGCGGCTCGATCGTCCCGGTGGTGGATCTGCGCACCCGCTTTGGGTTGCCTGCCCAGGAACCCACCCGTGATACGCGCATCGTAATCGCCAACATGGACGGGAACAAGGTTGGCATCGTCGTTGACGCGGTCACCCAGGTGATTCGCGTGTCGGAAGACAAGATCGAGCCGCCGCCGCAAATGTCGGTAACGATTAACTCAGCCTTCATCAAGAACATTGCCAAACTGGACGATCAACTGGTCATCCTGCTTGACCTGGGCAAAGTGCTTTCGACTGAAGAACGGGATGCCCTGGCTGTGATGGCGTAATGCAAACCCGCACCGGCTTTCCCCATTTCCGGCAGGCAGAACTCAACCGCTGGCGGATGAAATCCGCTCCGCGGGACCTTCGCTCGCGCCTGACAGACTTCCTCCTGGATGGCTATTGTCTGCTGGATGGGGATGGCGTGGTGGTGGACAGTAACCCCGCTATGGAAATGCTGCTGGGCTATCCCAGCGGCAGCCTGAACGGTAAACGGCTGGTGGATTTTGTTTTTGAACCTGGCCGTGACGATTACCAGTCCTTCCTTGAATTGATGTTTTACAGCCGCAGCCGAATCAGACCGCTTGAAATCGAAATGAACCCCTGCAGCGGCGGGAAACTATCGGTATACCTGACCTTTGCGCCTTACCCGCACAATGGCAAGCCCTATGCCCAGGCATTGGTACGGGATGTCAGCCAGTGGCGGCAAGTGCAAAATGAGCTGATCGCGGTCAACCTGATGCTGGAACAATCGTTCACCGATACCCTGGAAGGCTGGGGCAGGGCGCTGGAACTGCGTGACTACGAAACCCATGGTCATACCCAGCGGGTGGCAGAAGCAACGGTCGAACTGGCAACGGAGATCGGCTACAGCCTGGACGAGGTGCTTAACCTGCGACATGGAGCGCTGCTGCACGATATCGGTAAAATGGCGATCACTGATGCCATTTTGCTTAAACCCGGTCCGCTGACTGCCGAGGAATGGGCAATTATGCGCCGCCACCCGGTTTACGCCGAAGAACTGCTGCGGCAAATCGATTACCTGCGCCCGGCAATCCCGATTCCCTACTGTCACCATGAAAAATGGGATGGCAGCGGTTACCCGCGTGGTTTGAAGGGGGCTGAAATTCCGCTCGAAGCGCGCCTGTTTGCGGTGATCGATGTGTACGATGCGCTGCGTTCCAGCCGCCCATACCGCACTGAAGCCTGGTCGGAGCAGCGCACTCTGGAGCACATCCACGCCAACGCCGGTTCGCATTTCGACCCAGAAGTGGTGCGCGCCTTTCTCAATCTGAAAGGTTTCTAAGCAATCTAAAAGAGGGGCGAGTCCCCAAACCGCTTGAGGATTTTCTTGATGGAACGCAGCTCAGCCGCGTTTTATTTTTATGGCACGATCCCGGCGCACGCCACCCCGTTTTTTGGCGCTTCGGTGCTGGCGCTCTTCCACACCCGCCGGTCGATCGAGATGGTGCAGGACAACTGCCCGGTCTGGGTTGGATTGGAGGCGGTCAGGTAAACTTCGTCACCTCGCGGGACGGTGATACGCCGCTCCCAGGGGGTGGTGACGGTGGTGGTCTGTGAGATGACCTCCTTGCCTGCCTGGAGGGTAATGTTGGCGTAGCCGCCGGATGCTTCGACGCGGAAAACCAGCACGGCTTCCTGCGACTGCTGGCGGAAGACGCCCAGGTTTGCCAGCACCAGGATGGAAATCACGCACAACGCCACCACCAGCAAGATTTGCAGGATGATGGTGCGTGTAGAAGGCTTGGAATTGAGGTTCAATTTTATGCTCTTTTTACGCCAGCGGCTAAAGAATATGAATCAATGGACGATATCTATTATAGCAAACTGCAAGAGGAGGTGTTCCTGCAACGAACCAGAACGGTCCAAAGGATAGACACCAATCGGCGGTGGGCGCTGGTACCGGGTTCATGACCCAGCGCAAGAACGGTAGAAAGAACCCGGCGTAATCCAAAATCGTAATCCAATTTTATTCAAAAGGGGAAGGATCCCCGTACTATTCAAACATGGAGGTTTGAAATGGCTGACATCGATATCACCCGAATTGCCGGTAACATCGGCGCAATGAATGCCCTGAACTCTCTCGCGGGCATCAACAAACAACTGGCAACCTACCAGACTCGTCTGGCGACTGGCAAGCGGATCAACTCCGCCGCCGACGATCCGGCTGGTTTGTCCATCGCCAGCAAACTGCAGGCGCGTTCGGAAGGCTTGAAAGTCGCCTTGGGCAACATTGGCGACGCCAAGAACCTGCTCTCGGTTGCAGAATCTGGACTGGGTCGCATCAACGACATCCTGCTGCAAATGCGCAACAAAGCCTCGCAGGCTGCCAGCGACACAATGGGCGCTGAAGAGCGCAACATCATCAAGACCCAACTCTCGGCTTTTGCCAAGCAGATCGACGACATCGTCGACCAGACCAAGTGGAACACCACCAAGCTGCTCGACTTCACCGGCGCCCCCATGCGCTTCCAGACGGGTGCGGAATCGGGCGACAAAGTCGAATTCGACGGCATCAGCGCGATCAAATCGGCTGACCTCGGTCTGGTTGCCGCGGCGGGTGCCTCGAGTGTGGATGCTTCTGCGGCAGCCCTCGGTTTTGTGGCTGGCGGACCGCTGGCTCCGGGTGTCTCCTCCGAATTGGGTTCCGGCTCCTACCAGGTTTCGGTGACCAAGAACGGTGCTAACTCGACCGTGCAACTGCTCTACAATGGCGCTCCGCAGCTGGTTTCCAATGGCGCGGGTGGCACCACCTACACCAAGACGGTTGACCTGAGCGGCGCTTCCGCATCCATTGACTTTGGCAATGGTCTGAGTTGGGCAATTGCTGACACCGATGCCGTTGATTCTGGCTTCTACGGTGTGACCTATAGCCAGGGAGGCGCTACTATCAACGCCTCAACAGCCCAGCAATTCGCCGACTACCTCAACACCGTCGAAACCGCGATGGGCACCATCAACAATCACATGTCCAATCTGGGCTCATTGATTGGCCGCCTCTCCTTCAAGGAAGACCAGGTCTCGGCTGCTCAGATCAACGTCGAAGCCGCTTACAACCGGATCATGAACGCCAACATGGCGGAAGAACAGGTGAACGCGAGCAAGTACGTCATCCTGCAGCAAACGGCGACTGCCATGCTGGCGCAAGCCAACACCGCCCCGCAGTTCCTGCTCTCGCTGTTCCGCTAATCTTCGGACGACCGTCCGCCGATGGTAGCAAAGCGGGGGGTAGCTCCAAACGAGCGCCCCCCGCTCATCCGCACCCGCTGACAAAGGGATAACACCATGAGCACGACTGTATCCTCAAGTAATCTCGACTCGATTTACAAGACCATCATTCTGCAAACCCTGGAGGCTGAAAAGCAGCCTTTGAAGCGTTTAACCACCCGGCAGGATGAAATATCGGTTCAGCGGGCAATTTATACCGACTTGAATAATCTGCTCGGCAAATTGCAAACCTCACTGCACAACCTGCTGAGCAATAAACCCTCCTATGCACTGAACGGCGGGCGCTCAACCCGGGTGATACCGGCGGTTTCCGGCAGCAGTGTGCTGACCGCCAGCGCAGGCAGCAGCGCAGCTGCGGCAGGTTATGAAATCAATGTGACCAGCCTGGCGCGTGCCCACCGCGTGCGCTCGGATGCTGTTGAATACAGCAACCAGCCGCTCGGTTTGAGCGGCGCGATCCGCCTGGGCGGGCTGGCAGAGGCTGCCTTCAACGCCCCACTGACCGGCGGTGGGATCATTGCTTTCGAGACCAGCACGCTGCTGGACGGCAAAGCCGCGCTGGCGAAAGATACATATTTCGTCGAAACCCGCCAGCAAGATGGCGTGTGGCAATTCCGCCTGGTCAACAGCCAGGGCGAGGCGCAGAGCATTCGCACCGCCAGTGGTAGTTACACCAGCGACTGGCAGGCAGTACCTGCCGAGCCGGGCTGGGTAGATACCGGGCGCGGAGTGAAGATCGAGTTCGATCCGGCTACACTGGCAGCCAAAAGCCGCATCACAGGTGCCGTATCGCTGGGATACACCCCGCAAGGCGCGTTGATCAACATCGCGGAAGGCGACAGCCTGGCAGACATGGTGTCTAAAATCAATACTGCCGCGTATGCCGAAGGCAGCAAGGTCAGCGCAACCATCGTTAACAATCAACTGGTGCTGACCAATCAGCGCTCCGGCGAGGGGAATTCCATTCTGGCAGCGGATGAGAGCGGCAGCGTTTTGCACGGGTTAGGCATTTTGCAAAGCGGTGGGTTCAAGAATGTGCTCCAGGCTGCCACGGATGCGCTGTTCTCGGTCAATGGGGTTAGCGTACGCCGAAGCCGCAATGACGGTCTGACCGACGTGATCTACGGCGTTACTCTCAACCTGAGCCTGGACGCGGAAGGAAAGAGCGCTCAACTTATGGTGGAAGAAGACCTGGCAGCCGATGTGCGCACCGTGCAGAACTTCCTCGACCAGTTCAACGCGCTGCAAAAATACCTGGCAGATAAAACTGCCACGGTCAAAAAGGACGACGGCACGTATTCGCGCGGCTCACTGGCGGGCGATACGATGTTCCGCGGGCTGCGCATGGATATGCTGCGCCAGTTCGAAATGCGCTACGCCAGTGGCAGCACGTACAGCCGCTTGAACGACATTGGTTTGAAACTGGACGGTGACCTCAAGGCTGTAGTCAGTGACCGCGCGGCGCTGGAAAACGCGCTCAAGAACGACCGCGCCGGGGTCAAAGCGCTGCTGGATGCCGCGCTGGGTTCGCTGGATGCGCGCGTCAACCAGTTCACTGGCAGCGGCGGGTACATCAGCGGCGCGCAAAAAGCCATGGATGACCAGATTGATGCGGCAAAGCGGGCGATCCAGGCGATGAATCAGCGCCTGGCGCAGCGCGAGCAATCCTTGATCCAACAATTTGCTGAACTGCAAGCGCAGATGACCACCATGCTCTATACGCAGCAGCAAATGGGTACCATTTACGGTTCGTATTTCCGCAGCGGTTGATCTGCAGCGGCGGAAGGATCCGAAACTTTTTACGATTTTGCAAGGATGCAAAAGAGGTGGCGAAATGAACGAGATGAGCGTTGCCCCCGTTTCCAAATCAACCGCCGAACCCACCCCCGCGGTTCGCCAGGTTGCAACTTACTACAGCGAAACTCTCGCAGCAGCCCGCAAGCACGACCAGGGTTCCGGTGAGCCTGTCCCCGGCTCGCCGCCCCAGCCGCGCAATGCGGACGTGGTGCTGCGCTTCAATGTCGATCGGGATACCCGCGAAGTGACCGTCTATGTCATGGATCGTGCTTCGCGCCAGGTGCTGCGCACCATACCTCCCGACGAACTGAATAACCTTAAAGCTGGCGATTTGATCGAACTGCTGGCATGAAGTTTTACGCCTTTTTTACCAGCGCGGGCTAAAGTTCACGCCGCCGCAGCCGAGAATAAAGGTAGTCGAACACAATCGGCAAGCCAACGAACGAGGAGACCAGATCATGTTGCAGACCGCTTATCGAACCCAGGAATACCGACAGCAAGACGTGATGGGCGCCAGCCCGCTCCGCCTGGTTATCATGGCTTATGATCTGGCAATCCAATCCTGCGAGGTCAAGGACTTTGAGAAAGCCACCAAGGCGATCAGCGTCCTGCGCGATGCGCTCAACTTCGATTATCCCGAAGTTTCGGTGGGCTTGTTCCGCCTGTACCAGTGGTGCCTGGATTGCCTGCGCAAAGGAGATTACGACAGCGCGCGCGGCATCCTGACCGAACTGCGCGATGCCTGGAAGATGACCGAAAAACGCTTCGCGCCTCCACCGCAGCCGCAGGTTGCGCCACAGGCTTATGCATCGACGATTACGCACGCAGCCTGACTCCCTGACGTGCGATCGAAATAACGGTACGCCACTCCAACAATTTCATATCGTTTCTCCCACAGTGAAATACACCACCACCCGGCGGTGTATTTTACGTTTTTAACGCCGTTTTTATTTGTCCTTCATACCGCCTTTACAGGATTTCCGGCGTGCATGTGCTATTCTACCGGCAGGAGTCAAGGAGTGGTTCTATGAGTTTCTGGGAGTCTTTACGCATCGGCGCATCGGGCTTATTAGCCCAGCGGTTAAGGTTGGATACAATTGCCAACAACATCGCCAACGCGCAAACCACGCGTACCGCGCAGGGCGGTCCGTACCAGCGCAAGGATGTCGTCTTCATGCCGGAAAACAAACGCGGCTTTTTGCCCGATTTTGTTGCTCAACGGCGCGGCGAACCGGCGGTGGTGCAGGGCGGTGTGCGCGTATCGCAAATTTTCACCGATGACGAAACCGGACCGCGAGTCTATGACCCAACCCACCCGGATGCGGATGAGGAAGGATTCGTCACTTACCCCAACGTCAACCCGGTGGTGGAAATGACCAACATGCTCTCGGCAACCCGGTCGTACGAAGCCAACCTGACTTTGATCGAAGCCGCCAAACGCATGGCGCTGCGCGCGCTGGATATTGGGAGGTAAGCATGAACATTCCCCCTGTTTCCATCTCCTCAGTCTACCGCGCCAGCGAGCCGCAAAATGTCGCCAAACCAGCAGCGGGTGGTTTGCAGCAGGTTACCCAATCCTTCCAGGATATGCTGGCTTCGTTGAACGAATCGCAGCTTCAATCCGACGAATTGGTGCAAAAACTGGCATTGGGCGAAAATGTTGACCTGCACCAAGTGATGATTGGGCTGGAAGAAAACGATGTCAATTTCCGCGTGGCGCTGGCAATTCGCGACAAGCTGGTTGAAGCCTATCGCGAAGTGATGCGCATGCAAATTTAATCCCGACTGAGAAACGATTATGATGATTCCGTTACAAAGTCAATTCGCCGGTTACTGGAAAAAACAAAGCCAGTCTCAGCGTATCGTGATCATTGCTTTGCTGCTGGCTGCGCTGATTCTTGTTCCAGTGCTGATCAACTGGGCAAACACACCCACCTACTCGGTCGCCTACAGCGGGTTGAGTGAAGCCGATGCCGGTCAGGTAGTGCAGAAATTGGACGAAAACCGCATCCCCTACCGCCTCCGCGATAGCGGCACCATCCTGGTACCTGCGGACCAGGTTTACGATGTCCGCCTGCGCATGGCGCGTGAAGGACTACCCAAGAGCAGCACGGTGGGTTATGAATTGTTCAGCGGCAACACGCTGGGTATGACCGAATTCACCCAAAAGGTCAATTACCAGCGCGCGCTGGAAGGCGAACTGGAACGCACCATCAGCAGCCTGCAAGCGGTCGATGGCGTTCGCGTGCACGTGGTCACCCCTGAGCGCAGCCTGCTGAGCAGTGATCAATCCCCAACTACCGCCTCCGTGACGATCCAGGAGAAATTTGGGCAGGCATTGGATGCCGCCCAGGTGCGCGCGATCACCCACCTAGTCGCCAGCAGTGTTGAGGGTTTGCAGCCGGAAAATGTGGTGGTGGTAGACAGCGCCGGTAACATGCTGGCAGGCGGCGGCAACGAAGCGGGTTCGCTCAGCGCGCAGACGGACAGCCAGCGCGCGGCGGAACTGGCTGCCGCCATGGAAGTGCGTAAACGGGTTCAGTTGATGATGGACCGCATTCTGGGACCCAACCGCTCGGTTGTTCAGGCGGCAGTGGCAATGGATTGGACTCAACGGGAAATTGTCTCCAGCACAATGGAACAGCAGCCCACACCGATTGTGCGCAGTTCGCAAAAGGTGGTCGAAAACTACACCACCAACGGTGCCGTGGCTGGCGGGGTGCCAGGTGCCGATTCCAACCTGCCTAATCCGCTGCCGACTGTCGGCGCGGAAGAAGGCGCGACAGTATACTCGCGCACCGAGGAAACCTACAACTATGAGGTCAGCCAGGTGGAGGAACGCGAGATCCAATCGCCGGGGCAGATCACCCGCATCAGCGTCTCGGTGATGGTGGATGGCTTGCAGCCCGCCGAACTGAACACCATCCGTGCAGCGGTGGCTGCCGCTGCCGGCATCGATGAGAGCCGCGGCGACCAGGTTGTCGTCGAATCGATGGCTTTCGACCGCTCCTATTTTGAGCAGCAAGCCGCCGACATGGCAAAAAACGAGCAGACCAATCTGTATATCCAGATTGGTATGGCTGCCGCGGCGGTGATTCTACTGGCAGCGCTGATCTTCTTCTTCTCGCGCCAGATTCGTGCGCTGCGGGCAGCTTCTGCACAGGCGTGGAAGCCGGTGATGATGTCTGCTGGTGACCTGGCGCTGCAGGCGCAAAGCAGCCCTCACGGCGGGCAGTTCCCTGCCCCGCAGGCAGCCGCGGGCGGTTTGCCCGCTGCCAACCCACAGCGGTCGGCGCTCAACCAGCGCACCGAGGACGTGATGGTGGAATTGACTTCGCGCTTTACCCCGGCGCACAATGCCGAAGATGATCAGCGCGCCAAAATCGTCAGTCGGCTGGCGGAAGAAAGCCCGGCGACGGTTGCAGAGATCATTCAACTCTGGCTGAGCGAGGATAACAAGAGCCATGGCTGATATTGCGTTTCCTTCTGCTACCGGAATTGATAAAGCCTCGGCGCTGTTGTTGACGCTGGGGGTGGACACCTCCTCGAAGATACTGCAATACCTGACCGAGGGCGAGATTGAGCGGGTGCTTTTGGTGCTGGGCAAGACCGGTCCCATCCCGCCGGATGTGCGCAGTATCGCCTTGCAGGAAGCGGTTGATTTCAGCACCGCTGATGCAGCTCTGCGCGGCGGCGGCATTGAATACAGCCGCCAGTTGCTGGCTCGCGCTGTTGGTCCGCGTCGCGGTGCGGAAATTCTTGAACGGATTTCAGTTCACCAGCAATTGTCATCCTTCGAAATGTTGCGGAACGCCAACCCGGAAGAAGTGGCGACGCTGCTGCAAGAGGAAATGCCGCAAACCATTGCACTGGTGCTCTCCTACCTGGAAGCCAAAGTGGCGGCGGATATTCTCACCAGTCTGCCCAAGGAGTTGCAGATCGAAGTTACCTTGCGGTTGGCGGTGATGGACCGGGTTTCACCCCAGGTGGTGCAGGTTGTCGAGCGCAACCTGAAAAACAAACTCTCCAGCGTGATCAGCGAGGCGGATTTCCGCGCAACCGGCGGGGTGACGTTCCTGGTCAAAATGCTCAACATGGTTGACCGCGGCGTACAAAAGACCATTCTCGAAGCACTGGATGCCAGCAATCCCAAGCTGGTAGAGGAAATCCGTGCCAATATGTTCACCTTTGACGATCTGATCAAACTGGACGAACGTGCCATCCAGCGCGTGCTGCGCGACATCAGCAAGTCGGAACTGGCGCTGGCGCTCAAGGCAGCCCCTGAAAAATTGAGGGACAAGATTTTCAACAATCTGTCCGAACGGGCACGCGAAAACCTCAAAGAGGAAATCGAAATTCTTGGACCGCAACTGGCAAAGAATGTCTATGCCGCGCAGCGCAAGATCGTCGATGCTGTGCGAGCATTGGAAGAATCAGGCGAGATCGTGATTGGCGGCGGTGGAGAAAATGAAGTCATCCTCTAGGTTATTGAAGGACACTCCCTCCGGTAGTTGGTCAGCCTGGGCGCCGCTGGATTTCGATTCGCCGGTGGATGTGGATACTCAGGAGCAAACCGCCGAGATCCTCAACCTGTTCCGGCTCAATAACCCTTCTGGCGGTGTTGCAGCGGAACGGCGTTCCGGCTTGCTACCGGCGGAAAAAGCCGAAGGGCTGCGCGCCTGGACGGCGGTTGATCTGGAATACACGCCGCCCTTTGTGGACGAAACGAGTGAAGCGGTTTCTCAGTTCATTGGTGGTGGCATGGTTATGGGCAGGCAGCGTACAACTGCGCTTGAGGATGCTCATAACCAGGCACAGGATTTGATCCGCCAGGCAGAGGAAGAAGCCGGTATGATCCGCTTGAAAGCCGCGGATGAAATGGAATCTATGCGCCAGGCGGGCTATCGCGAGGGAATGGAACGCGCCCAGGCGGAAATGGCTTCGGCATTGCAAGCCTGCGCCGACCTGGTGGCAGAAACCCGCGCCTGGCAGGCTAACCTGGCATCTGCCAGCGAGGGGATCGTCCTCGACATGATCCGAGAAATGGCAACGGCTGTTTTTGGGGACGGTGTCGCGCTGGACGAACAGGCGCTGCAAAAGAACCTCAACCGCGTTTTGGAAAATGCCAGCGCATTGGGCGATTTGAAAATTTACCTCCACCCGCAGGACGCCGCCCGGCTTGACCCGGCATGGAAGGAATACCAGTCGCTGGTGTTGGGTAGCAAGGTGCAGATCATCCCGGCGGAAGGTATTACCCGCGGCGGGTGTTACATCCAGGGGCAGATGGGCGCGGTTGACGCGCGCGTCGAGACCCAGATGCGCAATGTGTTAACCTCCTTTGTCGAGGCGCAGGTCAGCGGAGAGGCGAACTGATGGCAATGAACCCGGTTCCCCCTGATCTTTCGCGCTTTCGCAGCGTTTTGCGCACTCTCAACCCCGTGCAGGTTTCCGGGCGGGTCACCCAGGTGATTGGTTTGACCATTGAGGTGATGGGACTGAACTGCCAGATCGGTGAGGTGTGCGAAATCCTCTCCAATACCGGCGCGCGCATTCAGGCGGAGGTAATCGGCTTTCGCAACGAACGAATGCTGCTCATGCCGCTGGGGACTATGGAAGGCATCCAGCCGGAGAGTCTGGTGCGCCCAGTTTCGAGTGTTTTCAAGGCGCCGGTTGGCATGTCGCTGCTGGGACGCGTGCTAGATGGGCTGGGACAGCCGATCGACGGCAAAGGCGCGCTGGGCACGGTCGAATGGAAGGTTACCAACCGTGCTGCGCCGCACCCGCTTGAACGCCCGCCAATTGTCGATCCATTGGTGACCGGCGTGCGAGTGATCGATGGGATGTTGACTTGCGGCAAGGGGCAGCGTTTGGGTATTTTTGCCGGCAGCGGTGTAGGCAAGAGCACCCTGCTCGGCTCGATTGCGCGCAACTCGCGCAGCGATATTTCGGTCATTGCGCTGATCGGCGAGCGCGGCAGGGAGGTGCGCGAGTTCATCGAGCGTGATTTGGGCGAAGAGGGCTTGGCGCGTTCGGTGGTGGTGGTTTCTACCTCCGACCAGCCCGCGCTGGTGCGGCTCAAAGCCGCCTTTGTGGCGATGACCATTGCCGAATATTACCGCGATTGCGGGCTGGACGTTACTTTCCTGATGGACTCGGTCACTCGTTTTGCCATGGCGCAGCGCGAGATCGGACTTTCGGTGGGTGAACCGCCTGCCAGCAAAGGTTACACCCCATCGGTATTTGCCCTGCTGCCGCGCCTGCTCGAACGAGCCGGGCGTAACCAACACGGTTCGATCACCGGTTTCTTTACCGTGCTGGTGGAAGGCGATGACTTCAACGAGCCAATATGCGACGCGGTGCGCGGCATTCTCGACGGTCACATTATCCTCAGCCGGGCGCTGGCTGCCCGCAATCACTACCCGGCAATTGATGTTTTGAACAGCGTCAGCCGGGTAATGCCCGCCCTGACCGACAGCCGGCATCTTTCCATGGCAGCAGCCGCGCGCAAGCATCTGGCTACCTACGAAAAGGCGCGCGACCTGATCAACATTGGCGCATACGTGCAAGGCTCCGACCCTGAAATCGATGCCGCGTTGATGGTCATGCCGATGCTGACCGCATTTTTACAGCAAGGAAGCAAAGAAGTTTCTGCCTTTGAGCAGACTTTAGCCACATTGGACGCTGCGGTTGGGCGGGACGGCTCGAACCCGGCAGAGGAGGTTGATGCATGACGCCGCGATTTAACCTGCAGAGCGTGTTAGATGTCCGCCACAGCCGTGTGGAAGCCTGTGAACTGGAATTGAGCGCGCGATTGATGGAACAGATGAAGGTTGAGAATGCGCTCGAGCACCTGTGTGAACAGCGCGTCCATCTGATGCGAAAACTTGGCGAAGCTCAACTGGGCGACCTTGACCTGCCCGCCCTGGCATTGCTGCGCGGTGAATTGCAGGACACGGACCGGCGTAAAAAGCGACTGGAGGAAATGCTTGTGCAGGCACGCGCTGCGGTAGAAAGCAAGCGGGTCGAACTGGTGCGAGCCCGCCAGGAGGAAGAAACCCTGCAAATTCTCAAACGCAAGCAGCTCGATCTTTACAACCTGGAGCAGGCGGAGAAGGAAGCCCGGGCGCAGGATGATATCTACATCGCCCATGCTTACCGGCAGCGGCTTTCGGAGGTAAGTCCCAATGGATAATTCAATTTTCAGCACCCAGTTTCAAGGGGTTATTTACCGGCTACTGTTTCAGTTGATCGAAAAATTGACCCAGCCGGGTGAATCCGGCGCAAGCGGGCAAATCCACCCCCTGGCTGGCGAATCCGGCGGCGGCTACACCGGCACCTACCGTCCACTTGCATCGGCGGGCAGTTTCGATGCGCTCATCCAGCAGGCGGCACAAAAATATGCCATCCATCCTGGTCTGGTACAGGCGGTTATCAAGGCGGAATCGAATTTCAACCCGCAGGTGGTTTCTCGTGCTGGCGCCATGGGCTTGATGCAGTTGATGCCGGGCACTGCCCGCAGCCTGGGGGTCAGTGATCCGTTCGACCCGGCACAGAACATCGACGGCGGAGTGCGCTTTTTGAGCGGGCTGCTCAAGCGCTATAACGGCAATGTCCAGCTGGCACTGGCTGCCTACAATGCTGGTCCTGGCGCGGTGGATCGTTACCAGGGTATCCCGCCTTACCGCGAGACGCAAACCTACGTCAACCGGGTGATGGAATATTTTCAAAGCAATACCTACCAATGGTCGGGGTGAAAAGATGAAAGATTCTATTTTTACCGATGATGCCATGCGCGCCGCGCGGCTGGCGCTGGATGGGTTGAGCATGCGCCAGCAGGTGATCAGCCGCAACCTGGCAAACGTGGATACGCCCGGCTACCGCGCCCGGCAGGTCAAGTTTGAAGATACGCTAAGACAGGTCTTTCAGGGAAAGAAGTCATTGGGATTGGAGCAATCCCACACTGCCCATCTGGCATCTCCCACGCAGCGGGGTGGCGTTCAGGTGACCCAACGTCCGGGTGGTAGCCTGCGCGCCGACCTGAACAGCGTGGATATCGATGTGGAGCTGCTCGAAATGAGTGAGACTGGCATCCAATACCAGGCGCTGACCCAGTCGGTCAGCAAAAAATTGCAGCTCTTGAAACTAATTGCCAATTCGAGGTGAACATGAACATGAACTTTGTCGAAGTGCTGCCCGTCAGCAAACCACCCCCGGAAGCTTCCGCGCGGGCTGGTTTGCCGGCAGCCGAAACGCGCCGCACGGACGTGCCTAGTTTCGAGGAAACACTGCGCGCCCGCCAGCGGGAGGACCGGCTTACCCAATCGCAAGCGGAGGCAGCAGCATCGCAGTCCGTTACGGCTGTCCAGGCGCAGCCTGCAAGTCCGCCGAGCGGTGAAACGCCGCCCGGTGAGGGCAGCGCCAACCCGGGCAGCACCGAGGGCGGCGCGCGCATCTCCGGCGCACTGCCGGGCATGCTCTCCGGGCAGATGCCCCTGCCCGGCGCAGCCGTGGAAGGGGTAAAGCTGCCCGGAGAGCAGGTGGCTGTGGAAGAAGCGCCTGTCCAGCCGTTGGTCGAGTTTGCGCCGCTGCTGGACGAAGCCCTTGAAGTAGCAGCACCGAAGCCGCAGGCGGATGCAAAGGGTGTGGCTGAAACCAAGCCTCTCGTTCCCGAAGCACCTGCCAACCCGGTGATGGAGGCTGCTGCGGCAAAAAATGCCAGCCCGAAGGGGAAGGTTGAAGCAAGTCCTGAATCCCATGCCGAGAACCTCTCGCAGGGCGCAATTCTCACTGATGACGCCCCAGTCCAGCAATCGAACGGCGCGCCTGCCGAGCCGGTGATCAGCCACAATCCGGCTGCATTTATCGTGCGAGATGAGGCCTTGCCGCAGAACACGCGGCTGATGGCGGACATGGTGCGCCAGATTGCCAGCCAGATGGAAGCCTCCATCCAGCATGGGCGCTCTTCGATGCGCCTGCAGCTGAATCCCCAAGAGCTGGGCGGAATCGATATCCGCTTTGCCAGCAGTTCGCAGGGGATCAGTGTGACGGTTTATGCGGAACAAGCCAGCACGGGACGGCTGCTTGAAACCCAATTGAACCAGTTGCGCCAATCGCTGAATGAGGCGGGCGTCAATCTGACCCAGTTGAACATCCACCACCACAGCCCTTCCCAGCAGCAGCACGGCGGGTATGCCGGACACAACCCGCACGGTCGTTCTGGACTTAACCGCTCCATGACGGGCGACTCTGCACTGTCGTTGGAGACGGTGGAAAGCTGGCGAAATGCTTCCGCCAGTGGGGTGGACTATCGCATATAAACCGTAAGGAGAAAAGATCGATGAACGTTCAGGGCGTATCGCAATCCAATCTCAGCGCCTACAGCCTTACATCGGTTGCCAAAACAGCCAATCAGCCGGGAATGGGCGATTTTCTGACCATGCTGGTGGCGCAACTCACCCACCAGAACCCGCTGGAGCCGATGAAGGATAACGAGATGATGAGCCAGTTTACCCAATTGAACTCGCTGCAGGAACTGCAATCCATGCGCGCCATCCTGGATCGCTCCGTGGCGGCTAACTACAATGCCTATGCCGCCAGCCTGATCGGCAAGCAGGTCAAAATTGCCCGCCCGGACGGCTCCAGTCTGGAAGGTGTGGTCAGCGGTGTAACCAGTGAAAAAGGCGAGCTGTTCCTGCAAATTGGTACCGAGAAAGCCCCGCTGGCAGATGTGGTCGAAGTCAAGGCAGGCATCTCATGAGTGATGCTTTCCGCATTCAACTGGAACGCGCTCAAAGCGGCGGAGTCGCCGGGCAGCCACAGACTGCACGGATTGCGCCCGCTGCGCAAAGCCCGGCGTTTGTGGAGACCCTCGCTCAGGTTCAGGATGTACGTTTTTCTAACCATGCCCAAAAACGCCTGCAAAGCCGGGAAATTGCCCTCAGCGATGAGCACGTGAACCGCCTTGCCCAGGCAATTGACAAGGCGGAGCAGCGCGGCGGAAAGTCCTCGCTGGTCATGGTGGATGACCTGGCATTTGTGGTCAATGTGCGCGAACGGCTGGTGGTCACGGCAGTCGATTCTGTTCATCGCGGTGAAGGCGTTTTCACCCAGATCGATAGTGTGGTGATCGCCGAACCGCCCCGCCCCGCGCCAATTTCAATTGATAAAAAAGGTTAAACCCTTCTTTCGTTCGTAATTCACACAGGTCGGCCCTCTCGGAGGAAACCTGTGAATCCAACAATCAATATCCGGAGGCACAATCATGTTACGCTCAATGTTTACCGCCATCAGTGCGCTGAATCTGCACCAGAACTACCTGGATGTGGTCGCCAACAACCTCGCCAATGCCAATACCACCGGTTTTAAATCCAGCCGGGTACTGTTTCACGATCAGTTTTCCCAATTGATGAACCCGGGCGCGAGCCCCAGTACCACGTTGGGCGGTACCAACCCAATCCAGATTGGTCTGGGTTTGCAACTGGGCTTCATTTCCCCTATTTTTACCCAGGGTATGCTGCAAAGCACTGGCCGCAATATGGACCTGGCGCTGCAAGGTGATGGCTTTTTTATCTACGGGCGCGGAACCCAACGCAATTACTCGCGTGAAGGTTCCATCGCCATGGATTCGGAGGGTTTCCTGGTCAACTCCTCGACCGGCTTGCGTTTGCAGGGCTGGCAGGCAGATGCATCGGGCAACCTGGATATGAACATTCCCATCAGTGATATTCGGCTCAACGCTAACCGCACCCTGGCGCGGGCGACCGCCACGGTCAACTACGGCGGCAACCTGAGCGCCGATACCGCCATTGGTGGGTCGATCACCACCACCATGGGCGTGTATGACTCGCTCGGCGTGCTGCACACTGCCACGGTGGTTTATACACGCAGCGGGGCAAACACCTGGAACTGGCAGGTAACCGCGCCGACCGGCTCCGCCGGTCAGGGCACATTGACCTTCGATGGCAACGGGCACTTTTCCAGCAACACGGTCACCACGGGCGTATCCATTCCCGCCAGCCCGGGCGCCAATCCGATAACCAATCTTAACCTAAACCTGTCCACTACAACCATGCTCTCTGGTCCTGGCAGCGTCACCGTGCAAAGCCAGGACGGCTTGCCGACCGGCACGGTCTCGGATGTTTATATTTCCCCCAACGACGGCGGGATCATCCTGGTCTATTCCAACGGCATGCGCGAAAAGGTCGCCCAGGTGGCGCTGGCGCGCTTCAATAACCCGGCGGGCTTGATTCACGTCGGGCACACCAGTTTTCAGCAAGGGTTGAACTCCGGCGAGCCTGAAATCGGCATTCCCGGCACAGGTGGACGTGGGCTGGTGGCAGCTGGCTACCTGGAAGCCTCCAACGTGGACATGGCGCAGGAATTCACCAATATGATCCTTGCCCAGCGCGGTTTCCAGGCTTCTTCGCGGGTAATCACCACCTCGGACGAAATCCTGCAGGAACTGGTCAACCTCAAGCGCTGATGAATTCCATGAACTGCTGGCGCAGCCGTTTCAGGCTGCGCCAGCAGCCGCACTGTTTGTTCGGTTAACAGGCTAATCATGAACGTTCAGGGTCCCGCGCCTCTTTCCCCGCTGCAGAATTCCCCCGCTGCCGACACCGGTTTGCGCCTGTTTCAGCGCGTGACGGCGGAAGTTGTGCAGGTATCCGGCGCGCAAGCCGTGCTTTCCATCGATGGTCATCCGGTGGTGGCGCGGCTCGCGTCGAAACAGGACGCAGCGGAACTGGCTGGTCAAAAGCTTTCCCAGTTTGTCGTCATCGGCATGGATGAGCAAACGGTTGTGTTGAAGATCTTTCGCCCGGCGCAAGCTGTCTCAGGCAGCGCGGGGACTGCGCAGCCAGTTCAGGACATGGCCGTCCGCATCCTGCAGCAAAGCGGCTTGCCGCTGCGCCCAGAAATGCTCATGCTTGCCCGAGCTGCTCTCAGCCAGCACCTGCCGGTCAATGCCGAAATGATGCAGCACTTGCTGGCGGCGCTTGGCGCGGGCAAGTGGGGGCAGGTGGAAGCGGATCAGGCGGCGGCGCTGTACGCCGCGGGGTTGCCGCTCACCCCGGAGAGCCTGTCCCTGGCGCTGCGTGGACGGCAGGAATTCAATGATGCGCTCACACGACTGCTTTCCAGCCTGCGCAGTGCGCTGGCGGACGCGAATCGTCCTGCCGAACAGACCCGCCTGTTGCAGGGGGTGTATACAGCCTTGCAGGGATTAATGCTGCCATGGAACGCCAGCGCGCAAGACCTGGCACAGCACCTGCGGGCGGTAGTGCGCTTTATGGGGCGTTCGCTGGAGAGCCTGTTGAATGAAGCCGATTTCCAAACGGATGGATTGCCCGCTGACCATTCTGCTCTCGATCTGGTGCGTCTGATGCATCCATTGCGCAGCAGCGGGTTAGGTGATCTGGCGGAGCGCATCGAGCGTTTTCTTGACCAGGCGCGCCTGACCTGGCTGCTCAATGTTCGTCCCGATCCGTCACCCGGTAAGGGGGCGTGGACCGAAATGGGTGCATTACTGGCAGCGCCGGGCAGCCGCGCGGAAGAAGATGTGCTACCCATGCGCCTGCGGGTTGCGCGCCGATGCGACAGTAAAAATGGTGAGATCGATGCGGGTTACACCTCGCTAGTCGTGCTGGTGGAAGTTGAGCCTGGTCAGGTTTTTCAGGTGGCATTGTCGGTGATGGGCAAGCAAGTGCGCGCGCAGGTCACCGCGCCGGGCGAAGAATGGCTGCATCAAGCGCGCAGCGAACTGCCTGCCTTTGAACAGGCGCTGGCGCAATTGGGCTACGCGCTACGCGAAAGCCGGGTCGAGATTGGTACGGTGGAGATGACTCCGCCGGTGCTGCAACCCGCCGCCGGGCTAAGCGGGCTGGCTTTCGTTGATCTGGAGGTGTGATCTTTGAACCGGCGCATGCGAATTTACGCAGGAGAAGGCAGGGACAAGCCGCGCCGGTTGAGCGCGACTGCCCTTGCGTATGACCCGCAAGCCGACAATGCCCCGCGGGTGGTTGCCAGCGGTTCGGGGAAAACTGCTGAGAAGATTCTCGCCCTGGCGCGCGAGCATGATGTGCCCGTGTATGAAGACCCGGAATTGACCGCCGCGCTGGCGCTGGTCAACCTGGATGAGGAAATTCCCCCCGAGTTGTACCTGGTGGTAGCGGAGGTGCTTGCGTACCTGTACCGCGTGGCGGGTAAACGCGTGGCTTGACCGGCGGGTAAGTTGTCGGGTGGTTGTAACGAATCAGGGGGTAATTCGTCTGTATACTTTAGGTTATGACCAATGCCGCGCCGCAAACGATCAGCGACGACGACCTGCTCCGCCGCGCCTCGCAGGGTGACAAAGACGCCTTCGGCATGTTGTACGAACGCTACCTGGTGCCCATCTACCGCTACTGTTATTTCCGCGTGGGTAGTCCGCTCGAGGCAGAGGACCTGACCGAACTGGTCTTCCTTAAGGCTTGGGAAAATCTGCCGGTCAAGCAGGTCCGCTCGTTTCGTGCCTGGTTGTACCGGATCGCGCACAACGGGGTGGTGGACTACCTGCGCACGCGCAAGAATCCGCAGCCGCTGGAGCGGGTGAAGGTGGCTTCCGACACCCAGCCCAATCCGGAACACTGGGTGCAGGCGCGCGAGGATGGGCGGGCACTGCATAACGCCTTTGCCCGTCTTGACCCGCAGGATCAGGAGGTGTTGGTATGCCGATTTGTCAGCCAGCTCAGCCACGCCGAGACTGCCCAGGTGTTGAGTGTCACCGAAAATCACGTCCGCATTCTTCAGTTCCGGGCATTGAAGAAACTGGCAGGGTTGCTGCGAAGAGGAGGGAATGAGGATGGATGAACGCTTGAATCAAATTGTGGCAGAATGCCTGGAAGCCGTGGAAAGTGGGCAGATGAGCGCCGCCGAGTGCCTGGCGCGTTATCCGGAATACCGCCAACCGCTGGAAGATGTGCTCGGCGCGGTGCAAATGTTGCGCACCGCGGCGATGGTCGAGCCGCGCGCGGCATTTCGCCGTTCGGCGCGAGCGCGGTTAACTGCGCGCCTGCCGCAGCGCACGGCTGTAACGAATCGCAATCCATTTCGTCTTGTTAATCAAGTCCAATCGATGCAATTTTCAAGGAGAACGGTGATGAACTGGATTGCAGTATTCGTTTTGTTAGGCAGCCTGTTTGGCGGTGGTTTTGCTGTGCAGGCATCCAGCCAGGCGCTGCCCGACCAGGCGCTCTACCCGTTGAAAACCGGTATCGAAGAAGTGCGCCTTGCGCTGTCCGGCGCGCCCCGTCAGGCAGATCTGTACCTCGAATTTGCCGATCGGCGCTTGCAGGAAGCCAGCCAGTTGGTTGAGCGGCAGGCATATGACTACCTGCCCAATGTAGTCGCGGATTACTGGCAGTTGACCCAGCAGGCGCTGGGCGCGGTGTCGTATTCGTCCTCGATGCAAACCGGCAGTGCGGCGGTCAACAACGCCGAACGGCTGGCAGCGCAGGTGGACAGTATGGCGAGCCTGATGGAACGGCTCCCCGCGGATACAGCGGCTCAGATTGAAAAGATTCTCGAAGAAGAGACCGAAACCCCGCCGCCGGGCGATGAGCAACAACCCCCGGCAGAGGGTGCAGAACCGGTCTGTTACCAGGGTCAGATCCACCCGGTGGGTCTCTCGTTGGCTGCCCGCTACAGTGTTCCCTATGAAGACGTGATGGGTTGGTTCTGCCAGGGGTTTGGTTTTGGCGAGATCATGCTTGCCCTGCAAGCCAGCCAGAACACCGAACTGACCGCTGAGGACCTGTTGCTGCTCAAATTGGAACTGGGTGGCTGGGGCGAGGTGTGGAAATACCTGGCAATGTTGGAACCCGACCAGCCCGAAGAAACGGCCACCCCTGCGCCGACCGAACCGGTCGAGACGCTGACCCCCGCGCCGACGGATCCGGCTTTGACCCCCAGCCCGACTCCGACCGGTGACCTGGTGCGTGACGGTAACTACTGCACCAATCTGACCGAACAGCACCCGGCGGGCGCAAAACTGGCAGCCCAATACGGCGTAACGTACGCAGAAGTGATCGGCTGGTTCTGCCAGGGGTATGGCATGGGTGAAATCATGCTGGCGCTGCAAACCAGCCAAAGAACCGGGCTAACCCCGGCGGAATTGCTGGCGATGAAAACTGAGCAGGGCGGTTGGGGGAATGTTTGGCAAAACCTGGGCTTGATTGGCAAGGGTAAACGCCAAATCACACCACAAGACCCTAATGCCACTCCCAGCCCGACACCAGAAGGCACGCCCAGCCCGGACGCAAACGGCAAGCCCGGCAACCAACCTGCCGATAAGGGCAAACCGGACAAAGAGAATCCCGGTAAGCAGATCACCCCGCCGGGGCAGAACAAACCACCCAAAGACAAGCAGCCGCCTGCCAACCCGGGTAAGGGGAAGCCCTAACGTTGGCGGCGGGATAATCAACAGCCGGCGGAGTCCTCCCCGCCGGTTCAACTTTTTAATTCGGTTTGACTGGTTTCGTCCCGCTGCATTCTGTAGTAACGGCGCTTCAATCCGCCAGGGGCGGGATGCGCAAGTGCCAATCGCTGTTGCACTGGTAGATGTGTGCTGCTTGAAAGAGCAGGTCTTCGCGGAAGTGCGCGCCCATCAGCTGCATGCCGACCGGCAAGCCAGCCCGGTCGAAGCCGACCGGAAACGCCAGCCCGGGCACACCCGCCAGATTGGTTGGCAGGGTGAACACGTCTTCAAGGTACATTGCCAGCGGGTCGTCGCTGTGTTCACCGGCGCGGAAAGCGGTGGTCGGCGCGACCGGCGTGGCGATCAGGTCAACCGACTCGAACGCTTGCTCAAAATCGCGGCGGATCAGGGTGCGCACCTTTTGAGCCTGACCGTAATAGGCATCGTAGTACCCGGCAGAGAGCGCGTAACTGCCCAGCATGATGCGCCGCTTGACCTCCGCGCCAAAACCGGCTGCCCGCGAATGGGTGAACATTTCCTCCAGTGTATCGGCAGAGGCGCGTAGTCCGTAGCGTACGCCGTCGTAACGTGCCAGGTTGGCGGATGCTTCGGCAGGAGCGATCAGGTAGTAAACTGGTAGAGCGTATTCGGTGTGCGGCAGGCTGATTTCGCGGATGCTCGCGCCAAGTTCCGCCAGCAGCTGAATAGCGGCGCGCACGGCTTGCTCGACTTCCGGCTGGATGCCGGAAATGAAATATTCGCGTGGTACACCGATGCGCAGCCCAGCGAGCGAATCGTGCGCCTGCAGATCCATGGGCAGCAGGGGCAGATCGAGCGTAGTGGCATCACGTGGGTCATGACCTGCCATGAGCGCAAATAACAAGGCGGCATCCTCGGCGCTGCGTGCCAGTACCCCGGCACAATCCAGTGACGAGCCAAACGCCACCAGCCCATAACGGGAAACCCGTCCGTAGGTCGGCTTGATGCCGGTCACGCCGCAGTATGCGGCTGGCTGGCGGACGCTGCCGCCGGTATCGGTGCCCAGCGCTGCGGGTATCATCCGCGCCGCGACTGCCGCGGCGCTTCCGCCGCTCGATCCACCCGGAACGCGCTCTAAGTCCCACGGGTTGAGTGTTTGCCCGTAGGCGGAAGTCTCGGTGGACGAACCCATCGCAAATTCGTCGGTGTTGGTTTTGCCCAGTACGATCCCTCCGGCATCCAGTAGACGCTGGACAGCCGTGGCGGTAAAGGGCGGGATAAAATTCTCCAGGATGCGCGAGCCGCAGGTGCAGCGCACACCAGCCAGGGTGAGCAGGTCTTTAACCGCCAATGGCAGCCCGAGCAGAGCGGGCAGGGCTTCATCTGGATGACGGCGGGCAGCGGCACGGCGCTGGTCGGCTGCCCTTGCCTGTTGGATTGCCTGTTCGCCGGTCAGGGTGATGAAGGCATGCACCCGGCTTTCCAGGCGTTCGATCTGCGCCAGGCAGGCGCAGGTCAATTCCTCGCTGGAAATCTGCCCGCGTTCCAGCGCGTCCAGTGCCTGGCGGACGCTCCAGGTATGCAAGCCGGTTGCAGTGCTCATTCCAGCACCAGCGGAACTTGAAATTGGTTGTCCTGTTGGCGCGGTGCATTGGCGAGCACCACCTCGCGCGGCAGGGGCGGGAGCGTCTCATCTTCACGCAGGCGGCTGTGGGCAGGCAGCACGCTGGATGTGGGTGGAATGCCGCTGGTGTCCACCTGTTGCAGGCGGGTGGCATACTCGAGGATGTCGGAAAGCTGGCGGCGGAAGCGTTCCTTCTCCGCCGGGGTCAGTTCCAGGCGTGCCAGATGGGCAATATGTTCGACTTCGGCAAGGGTGAGGGTCATGCTGGGTATTATAATAGAGAGCATGAATTCACCGCAACATCGTCGCGAAAATTTGTACGCCGTACTGCTGTGTTTGGTGTTGATTGCAGTGATCATCATGACGGCAGACACAGCGCCCTTGTGGATTTACCAGGGTTTTTAATGGGCATTACACCGTTGTGCATTGCCGGGGGGCTGATTCTGGTTTACCGCCTGGGTTTTGGTTCGCGGGGGCGCGGCTGGGTGTTGTTCACTGCCAGCCTGGTGGCTGTGTTCTGGCTGCAACCGCCTTTGCCGGTGCGCGGCTTGGATTTCTGGCTGCCACTGGCTACCCTGATGCTTGGCTTGACCGGTTGGCTGCTCACCCAACCGCCGGGCGCGCGCGGCGGACGCGCGAATTGGACGGCGGCTTTACTTATGGTGGGGGTGGTTCTCGCGCTGGGGCTCACCCGTTACCTGGATCTTCAGCCGCTGCTGACCGCCAGCCGCCCGCCGGCAGCCGGGCAGGTACTGGCGGCGCTGGCTGGGTGCGCTGGGGTTGGGTTACTTCTGGCGCGTTTCAGCCGCCCGCTGCCGGCAGCGCTCGGCGCAGGGCTGATTGGCTTGATTCTGATATTTATCCTGCTCAAGTCACCCCCACTCACCCAGGCGGTCAGCCAGGTGTTGCGCGCCTGGGGTGGTCAGGCGGTCGAACGCGCCAGTGCACTGGATATCCGCTGGCTGGGTTTTTCGTACATTGCTTTCCGCTTGATTGCCACCTTGCGTGACCGCCAGGCGGGCAGGCTGCCGGAACTCAACCTGCGTGAATACATCACCTACCTGGTATTCTTCCCTGCCCTGACTGCCGGACCGATCGACCGCCCGGAGCGTTTTGTCAAAGACTTGCGCGCCGAAGCACCCTTCGATGCTGCCGAGGCGGTTGCCGGGGGCGAACGACTGGTGATGGGGCTGCTGCGCAAGTTCGTC
This sequence comes from Bellilinea sp., assembly GCA_034411135.1. GTDB lineage: Bacteria > Chloroflexota > Anaerolineae > Anaerolineales > Anaerolineaceae > Bellilinea. The sequence continues at coordinate 27,267 of DAOUMN010000020.1, read as the reverse complement.
GTTGCCGATGGACTGGCTTACCTTGCGCTCGATCCATCCAACGCCGCGCTGATACGCGGCGCGGGCTGGCTATGGCTGGCAGTATTTGCCTACTCGCTGCGCATCTACTTTGATTTTGCCGGTTACACCGATATTGCCATTGGTTTGGCGCGCTGGCTGGGGGTGCGCCTTCCGGAAAACTTCAATCGTCCCTACCTCAAGCCTAACCTGACCCAGTTTTGGAACAACTGGCACATGACCCTGACCCAATGGTTTCGGGCGTATTATTTCAACCCGCTCACCCGCGCACTGCGCGGGCGCAAACCCGCACTGGCTGCGCCGCTGGTGATTTTGATCACCCAGGTGACTACCATGCTGTTAATCGGCTTGTGGCACGGAATTACCTGGAATTTCATCCTGTGGGGTGCGTGGCACGGGCTAGGATTATTCCTGCACAATCGCTATGCCGAAGCCGCGCGCGGCTGGCTGGCGCGCCTTGAACAGCGCCCGGCGCTCAAGCGAATATACACCCTAGCGGGTGGCGGGTTGACCTTTGTTTTTGTCAGTCTGGGCTGGATATGGTTCGTACTGCCCAATCCTCCGGCGGCGTGGAACGTGCTGACGCGCCTGTTCGCCTTGGGCTGAGCACAGTGACTGTGAGCATTAATGCAATGTCTACACTCGAGTGAGAAGGAGAGAAAATGAAAGACGCTCATCGTTGGCAAATTTGGACTCTGCTGTTGGTCATTCTTGCACTGGCGGGTTGTACGGGCGGCGGCAAGAGCGGCGCTGCCGCGGCGGTGGAGAATTATCTGAACGCAATGGTGTCCAAGGACAGCGACCGGCTAACTGCCTTGTCCTGCGCCGACTGGGAAACCCAGGCAATTTTGGATATGGATTCCTTCGAGGCGGTTGCGCCCAAATTGGAAGGCGTTTCCTGTGTAGAGAGCGGCACGGACGGCGAACGTACATTGGTTACCTGCGCGGGTAAGATCATCACCACCTATGATAACGAACAAACCGAGCTGGAACTGAGCCGCTGGACCTACGAAGTGGTGCAGCAGAGCGGCGACTGGCTGGTGTGCGGTTACCGGTAAAGGCGGGATGGAAGCGCGTTTCCTGCGCAATGTGCTCATCAAGGCGCTGGTGTTGTTCCTGGTGTGCAACCTGGCGCTGGCGGCTGCCTACCCGCTTGACGGGTTGGGCAAAATCTCACTGTATAACCGGCTTTTTTCCGGGCGCGAACGCTTCCCTTTCGGCGAGAACCCGGGCGAGACCTATTCATTCAGCCTGTTCAATCTGGAGGCGATGCTGCACTCGCTGCGCCTGCACGGGCAGCCCAAGCGGGTGGACGAATTTCGCGTGCTGGTGCTGGGTGATTCCTCGATCTGGGGGACGCTGCTCAAGCCGGAGGACACGCTTGCCGGACAGTTGAACCGCCTCAACCTGACCCATTGCGACGGGCGCAGGGTGCGCGCGTATAACCTGGGGTATCCGACCCTGTCGCTGGTCAAGGATGTGATGATCCTGGATGCCGCCATGCGCTACCAGCCGGACTGGATCGTGTGGGGGTTGACCCTGCAATCCTTCCCCCGCAACCGTCAACTGGAATCGCCGATTGTTGCTAACAACCCGCTACGGGTGCAGGCGCTGGCGCAGAAATATGCCCTCCGGGTCGATACCGCCAGACTGCCCCTGCCAGACTTCTGGCAGCGTACCCTGTTCGGTCAGCGGCGTGCCCTAGCGGATGTATTGCGGCTGCAATTGTACGGTTTCTTATGGAGCGCCACCGGCATCGATCAGGCATACCCCACCGATTATGAGGCGGCTGCCCGCGACCTGGAGAACACGCCGTCATTCAACGGCTGGCAGGGACCGGATTTCCCGCCGGATAGCCTGGCATGGGAAGCGCTCGCGGCGGGAATCCAGGCAGCCGGTGCCGCGCCGGTTTTGCTGGTCAACGAGCCGGTGCTGATCAGCAGCGGCGCGAACAGTGACGTGCGCTATAACTTTTACTACCCGCGCTGGGCGTACGATTCCTACCGTCAACAGCTGGCGCAGATCAGCCAGTCCAATGGTTGGGCGTTTCTGGACGTGTGGAACCTGGCAGGCGAGGACGAATTCACCAATAGTGCCATTCACCTGAAACCCGCGGCGGTCGAGCGCATGGCAGAGGCGGTTGCGGCACAGTTGTGCACGTTGCCCTAGTGCGGTTATGGCGCAGGGGGCAGGTCCTGGACGGCTTTGCGGAAGGTGTCCAAAACTTGTAAGCCGGTGAACGAGCGGGTGTTCCAGGCGGCAACGCTGATGTGAAAACCGTCGTTGCGCTCAGCATCCATCCCGCGATTGGGAAGTGACTGCACCGCCAACCAGAAATTCCACAGCGGGATGTCATATTCATACGCCAGCTGGGCTGTGGCGCGGTTAATCGAATGATCGCCTTCGACGTTGTCGGCTTTGGTGATCAGGATCGGTACTGTGCCGTGTTCGATTGATGTTTCGATGATCTGGCGCAGGTAGTTGGAATAGGAGGCTGGTGTGCGTCCCTTGAACCAGAATTCCAACCCGATCAGTACCACGCTGGGCTTGTTACGCCTCAATTCGCAGGTCAGCGGGGTCTCGCCTTTTTCGCACAGGTTTGGATCTGCCCACATCGGGTTGAGGATCGAGGGAGCAACAAATCCTCCGCTGACCGCCGTGCTGATCCGACCAAACATGTTGTCGTAATAATCAATGGTTTCCTGCAAATACTCATACCCATCGGGAAAGCCATAACGACCCGGCAGGGCGTAAATTCCGAAGAAGGCTTCATTGATCATCTGGCAGTCACCGATTTTGGAGAACGCGCGCGGATTGTTACCCAGAGTCAGCCCGTGCTGATAGATCTCCATAGCGCGTGCGCTGATGGTTGGCACAACGGGCCAGTTTTGCCAGTCCTCTGGATTGAGCCGCAGGTCGGGTGTCGGCGAGGGTGCTTTGGTTGGCAGCGGAGTTGGGCTGGCAGCCAGCAGGGTGGGCGGCGGGAGCGGCGGGGTTGCAGTTGGCACGTCGGTAGTTTGCGCCGTTGGGCTTTCTGTGGGGCTGATTTCTTGCCCAGGCGAAGCTGCCTGCCCTACGCTCTGACAGGCGGTAAGAATCAAGGTAAACAGAATTAGCAAGAGCAAATGGCGAGGGTATTGTTTCATTGTCCAGTTTGGTGCGGCTGTGCAAGCCGGATTTAGTAAAGGTATGGCGGCATTATACCTGTTTTGTCAAGATTCGGGACAAGTCTTTCGGATCACGAGTCTGACTTGACCGTTCGTTTATCCACAGGTACACTTGATTCTGAGCCAGTTCACGCCTGCAAGACGGTACATCCCAGCATTGAGCATTGTTTCCATGACGACCTTTTCCCATTTGTTGCTCCAGAATTACCAGCAAAACTCTGCGAAAACAGCGCTGATCATCCAACATGCCGGCAGAGATGATTTGAAATTGACCCGCGAAGATATTCTGGATGGTGCGGCGGGTTATGCCCACCTGTTGGAGCAAGCCGGCATCCAACCCGGTGAGGTGGTGATTCTCATTCTGCAGCACGGCGTGGAGCATGTGTACGCCTATTTCGGTGCCATTTTGCACGGTGCCATTCCCTCGATTATGCCGTTTTTGACCGAAAAACTGCTCCCCGAACGCTACCGCGCGGATCTGGCAGCCTTGCTGGAGGTTACCCGTCCGGCAGCCATCCTGACCTATCCAGAATTCATCGCCGAGGTCAATGGCGCGGTTCCGGCGCACAGCTCGGTGCGGCGGGTACTGTTGTGCAGTGATGCACCGCCCCCGCAGCCGCCGGATGTCGAAAGATTAGGCGGGCTGCGCCGCAGCCCGGAGGACATCGTCTTGCTGCAGCACTCCTCCGGCACGACCGGCTTGCAAAAGGGGGTGGCGTTGTCGCACCGTGCGGTGCTCAACCAGTTGGCAAGTTACGCCCGCGCGCTTGACCTGCGCGAAGATGACGTGGTGGTCTCCTGGCTGCCGCTCTATCATGACATGGGTTTGATAGCCGGTTTTCTCATGCCGATTCTGTTGGGCATTCCCCTGGTGCTGATGTCACCGTTCGACTGGGTGCGCGCCCCTGTCCGGCTGCTGCACGCCGTTTCGCGTTACCGTGGGACTCTTTCCTGGTTGCCAAATTTCGCATACGCCTTTTGTGCGCAGAAGATTCGCGAGCGGGATTTGCTGGATGTTGACCTGTCCTCCTGGCGGGCGGTGAGCAACTGCTCGGAGCCAATGCGCCTGGAATCTCACCAGGCGTTTTACCAGCGTTTTGCTCCCTATGGCTTGCGGTATGAGGCGCTGACCACCTGTTACGCTATGGCGGAAAACGTCTTCGCCGTTACCCAGGGTGGTATCCACGCGCCGGTGACGGTTGACCGCATCGACCGCGAGGGTTTGCAGAGCGAATGGCTTGCCCGCCCGGCAGCGGAAGGGTGTGAGGCGGTGGTGATGCTCTCGGCGGGCAAACCGATCGAAAATGTCGAAGTCAAGATTGTGGATGCCGAAGGGCGGACATTGGCTGATCGGCAGATTGGCGAAATTGCCCTGCGCAGCAATTGCATGTTGAGTGGTTATTACAACCGCCCAGACGCAACCGCCAAAGCCTTTCTGGACGGGTGGTATCTGACTGGGGACTTTGGTTACCTGGCTGCAGGCGAGGTTTACATCACCGGGCGCAAGAAAGACCTGATCATTGTGGGGGGCAAGAACGTCTATCCGCAGGATATCGAGGCGCTGGCGATGAGCGTCGAGGGTGTTCATCCGGGGCGTGTGGTGGCTTTCGGTGTCTATAATGAGAGCCTAGGTACCGAGGAAGTTTACATCGTTGCCGAGGTCGAAAGCGAAGATCCTTTTGAACGCGAGCGCATTGCCGATGAGGTTCGCCGGGTGGTCAACCAGGGCTCTGCCATTGCTGTGCGCCAGGTGCAACTGGTATCGCCGGGGTGGCTGATCAAAACCAGCAGTGGCAAAACTGCCCGTGGCGCCAACCGCGAAAAATATCTAAAACTGCACGAAAAGGTGTAAACGGGAGGGTCACATGAAGGAGCCGTTATCCGCAGAGTTGAGCGAGAAGTTGCGCCGCTATTTTAAGATGGGCAACCGCTGGATGGTATGGTTCTGGCGGCTTGGTTTGGGAAAACTGATCAACATATCACCCCGTTACCTCGGACAGATCATGGTGTTGGAGCACACCGGGCGAAAAAGCGGCAAGCGCTACCGCACACCGGTCAATTACGCCCTGGTCAACGACGAAATCTATTGCACGGCTGGTTTTGGTCACATCTCCGACTGGTATCGTAACATCCTTGCCAATCCGCAGGTCGAGGTCTGGCTGCCGGATAGCTGGTGGGCGGGAGTTGTCGAGGAGGTACTCGATCCCAAGCTGCGCATGCCCATCCTGCGAAAGGTGTTGATCGCCAGCGGTTTTGCCGCCAAACTGTTCGGCGTTGACCCGCAAAATTTAAGCGATGAGGACCTGGAAAAACTGACCCATGATTACCGTCTTCTGCGCATCCGCCGTGTCACTGCCCGCACCGGCAGCGGCGGACCCGGCGAACTGGCATGGGTGTGGCCCTTGACCACCTTCTTCCTGCTCTTCGTTTTGATAACCCGCCGTTGCCGCCGTTGAAGCGGCAGCGAGACAGGTACTCTGTCGGCGAGGCAGCCCGTTGAGTGAAGCCAAAGTCCCTTTCTGGAAGCGCAAAGCATTGGAGGAGATGACCAGCGAGGAGTGGGAGTCGCTGTGCGACGGCTGCGCCTGGTGCTGCCTATACCGCCTGCAGGACGAGGACACCGGTGAGGTGTTTACCACCTCGGTCGCCTGCCGCCTGCTTAACTTGAAAAACTGCCGCTGCCGGGATTACCCGCATCGCTTTGAGCAGGTGGCAACCTGTGTGAAAATCACCCCCCAAACGGCACGCACGTTTACCTGGCTGCCTCCAACCTGCGCCTATCGCCGCCTGGCGCAAGGCGAAGACCTACCGGACTGGCACCCGCTGATCAGCGGAGATCCGCACAGCGTTCACCGCGCTGGTGCTTCGGCGCTTGGGCGGGCGATTTCGGAACTGGGGATCGACCTGGATGACCTGGGGGATTATCTTCTTAGCGATGACAGCGAGGACTGAAAATGGAATCACGACTAACGCCTTTCCTGGTGGAAGCCAAACGTCATACTTATGCGGCAGGCAGCGGCGCAAGGGTCGAATGCGCACTGCTGGGCGGAATCCAACTGGAATACCGCTCCGGCGACTGGTTCTACCGGGATGTGTACTTTGGTGAAGAATTTTTTGCCGGTCAGGAACTGGTGTACTACCGCAACCGTCCCTGGTGGACGATGGTCTATTCCGGCGGGGTCAAACTGGAAGAACCTCCGGCGGAGAAGCTGTATGCCTTTTTGCAAAAAGCTTTGCTGCAAGTCAACCCTGAGTCGCCGTTTCGCGGACCGGAATCCTTCATCGACGGCGATTATCGCTACGCCTGTGCGGTGCGCGGCGATATTGAATGGTTCGAAGGTATGGAGGTCATCTTCCATCGCGAGCGGATTGCCTACCAGTTGACCTTCAGCGGAGGGATGATCAACTGAACCGCAACGCGCTTCGGCGTCTGGCTGTGCTGCCTGTCCTGCTTTTGGCAGCCACCGGGCTGGTTCTGGCACTGGCTGGTTTTGCGCTGTTGCGCGCGCTGCTTGACCCGCTCGCCCCGGATGGTAGCCTGGATTGGCTGAGCCCGGAGCGGTATAACCTGCTTCGCCCCGCTCTTGCCGGTGTGGGTTTGCTGTTGGCGGGCTTGGGTTGGGTATTCGGCTGGCGCCCGGAGTGGTTAGGGGCAAGCCTGGATGAGATGCGGGCGGCGGCTGCGGCTTTGAGGCGGGATTTTCGACCTGCACGTTGGGAGCGCGGCGAGTGGTGGATATTGCTTGTCTTGACCGGGCTGGCTGGTGGGCTGCGCCTGTTCTTTCTCGATCAACCCTTGGGACACGACGAAGCCTATACCTACATTGGGTTTGCCCGCCGTTCGCTGGCGGCTGTGATCAGCGATTACCATTTGCCCAACAACCATGTGTTTCACACTGTGCTGGTGCATTTCTCAACCTGGTTGCTGGGCGATGCGCCCTGGGTGCTGCGGCTTCCTGCCTATCTGGCAGGCGTGTTAACTGTTCCGGCGGGTTATGCATTGGGCAGGTTGTGGTTCAACCGCCGCGCCGGTTGGCTGGCAGGTGGCTTGCTGGCTGTGACGCCTCTTTTGGTGGGTGGTTCGGCGGACGCGCGCGGCTATACCCTGCTGGCGTTGATCAGCCTGCTGTGCTGGCTGCTGGGCAGTTACCTGAAGACTCATCCACTTCCCGCCGGTTGGGTGCTGCTCGCGCTGCTTGGCGCGCTGGGGTTTTATACCGTGCCGGTCATGCTTTACCCGCTGGGCAGCCTGTATGCCTGGCTGTTTGTTTCCCTGTGGTTCGAACCGGAAACCGGGAAGGCATACCGCGGGCGCGTCCGCTATCTGCTTACCCTGCTTGCCAGCGGCTTGGGATGTGGAGCACTGGTATACCTGTTCTACCTGCCGGTGCTGCTGGTCAGCGGCAGTGCTGCGCTGTTCGATAATCCCTTCGTCCAACCCGTACCCTGGGCGGAATATCCGCCCACCCTGATCTCGCGCCTGGGCGAAACCTGGCGCGAATGGCAGATGGATGTGCATCCGCTGTTTACCCTATGGGCTGTGATTGGGGTGGTGCTGGAACTTGCACTGCATAGAGTATCCACTCGTTCGCGCCTGCCTGTGCTGGTAACCACGGTTGCCTGGATGGCGTTTGTGCTTCTGGTTCAGCGACCCAATCCCTGGCGTAAAACCTGGATCTGGCTGCTGGTGTTGTTGCTGGTGCTGGCAGCTGCCGGGTGGGTGGCGCTGCTGGATAGCCTGCGAAAAAAATACGGCTGGAAGCTGTACCTGCCGGCGCGCATTGTGCAGATTGCGTTGCTTTGCCTGGCGCTGCTGGCGCTGCCCTGGGCAGTCCAACGCGGCTTGACGTCCTCACGTCCTGGCTCGGCTGAGCAAACCGCGGCGTACATCGCCGCGCGAATCGATGCCGATGGCATTGTGATGGCGGACAGTATGGACGCCCCGCCCATCTGGTATTACTTGTTGCGCAGCGGCGGCAGTCCGGTCTGGTTCGAAAAGCTCACCCAGCGCGAATCGTTCAGCGAAGCCTATGTGATTGTGGATGATTTCAACCCCGCGCAAAGTCCATCTACCGTGGTTGCTTCCATAGGAAAAATGCGCCACCCCGTGGATGTGCAAACCTGCTATCTGGCGGTGGAAATCCAGCCATACCGCATCTATCGCTGCGCGCCATTTTAAGCGCCTGGATTTAGAAATACAAATCTTTGACCGGCTGCGGTTCCATGCGTTGATACACTTGCTGCTCCAGTTCGCCCAGGATCTCCATCTTGCGGCGGGAGATGTAATTTTCCAGCCACAGTGACTGTTCGCTGGAGGGGTAGATGCGCACGCCCAGGTAAAGCATGGCAGCACCGATGCGCCTGCGGCAGACTACCCGTCCGTGGAGCGACAGGCGGGTTTGCGGGGTGAGTTCAAAACGCAAGTCGAGCGGCGTGTTGACCAAAATCTCCAGATCGGGATGATCGCCCAGGTACAGCATCACACCCGCGCCGTGCATGGAAATATCCTTTAAGGTGGCACTGTAAACATTGCGCTGGATGGTCAGCAGGGTCGGAATGGGACGTTCCGGCTGGACGCGTTGCTCAAGGCGGTCGAACCAAAGATTGCCGTTAAATGTGAAGTCCGTCAGGCGCAGTTCCATGGCAGTGCAGTTGACAATTTGCGGACGGGCGCGCACTGTCTCAGGCAGCACCCGGCTATGCAGGTATACCGGATCGCGCAGGGTCGTACAGATCTGCAGGCGCGGCGCGCGGAATACGATGGTGTCGACGCCGACCTTGAGCGGCTCAATTTTTTCGACAAAATGCAAGCCCTTGTAATTGCTGACCAGGTTGAGGGGCAGGCGCTGGAAGGCAAGCGATTTGACTGCCTGCAAGGCATCGTTTGGGTACGGGTTAATCATTTCAGTACCTCCTTCCAGGGGGGTAAAAAAAGACCCTTGCGATAGCAGGGTCACCGGTGAAGATGTGTGAGGATGGCGTACGTTTTAAGTGACCCGGAAACGAGCGCGATTAAGCGGGATACGGAAAATCGTGCAGCAAAGAGGTTTAGACAACTTTTTCTCCACGTTCTAAGTATAGCAAAAAATAGTGGCTGTTCCATCACCTGCGCAGAAATTTTAAGGTTAGAGATTTTTAATGTCGAAACGGCATTGGATCATTTTCAAACCGGATTGCTTAGGCTTGTTTTCTTAACCGGGTTTTAGTCAATCGATAACCCGTCGTTAGCCATCGCTTGAACTGGTTTTAAGCGCAATGCAGATACTTATAGATGATAACCGCTATTCTTTGGATGGTTTGGTGGAGTAGACGCAAGTATGTCGAAAAAAGTTCTCTTTATTTGCGGTTCGTTAAACCAGACCCAAATGATGCACCAGATTGCGTGTGCCATGCCAGAACACAGCTGCGTGTTCACTCCCTTTTATGCCGAAGGGCTGATTGGCTGGATGGTACAGCGCAACATGCTGGATTACACTATTCTGGGTGGCAGGCACCGCCGCCTGACTGAAACCTACTTGCGCGATCATCACTTGCCGGTTGATTATGGTGCGGCTCGTGGACGGTACGACCTGGTTGTCACCTGCACCGACCTGATTGTTCAAGGCAACATTCGCCGCGCGCCGCTGGTGCTAGTCCAAGAGGGCATGACTGAACCAGAGGGGCTGCGTTATCAACTGGTACGTCTCCTGGGACTGCCACGTTGGCTGGCGAACACGGCTGCCACCGGCTTGTCGGATGCCTACGAAGCCTTTTGCGTGGCATCGCCCGGCTACCGTGATCTGTTCATTCGCAAGGGGGTCCGCGCGGATAAACTGTTCGTCACCGGCATTCCCAATTTCGACAACGCCAGCCGTTACCTGGACAACGACTTTCCTTACCACGGTTATGTTCTTGCTGCGACTTCTGCTAGCCGCGAAGCCGGAAAATGGCACAACCGAATTGCCTTCCTGCAAAAAGCAGTTCAAATAGCGGGTAGTCGTCCATTATTCATCAAGCTGCACCCCAATGAAAATTTCGATCTGGCGAGCCTGGAAATCAAGATGGTTGCGCCGACAGCCCGCATCTTCACAGATGGGAATGTCCACCAAATGATTGCGAACAGTGAAGCATTGGTGGCGCAAAATTCGACTGTTATTTATACTGCGCTAGCGTTGAACAAGCCGGTGTTTGCGGATGTCGATATTGACGCGCTACGCCGCCTGATGCCCATGCAAAATCGCGGCATTTCGGCGCAGAACATTGCCAACGTATGCCGCTCGATCTTGACCTTGCCGGAGCGCAAACGCCGCCGTGTGATGCGCCGTTACCGTTGGATGCTCTCCCGCCAGGCAAGTGGAGGTTAAGCCATGCTAACCCAGGAGTTTACTTATACCCCCGCCATGCGCTATGGGGTCGACCAGTTACAGGTGGCGCTGGAAGATGAAGTGTTTCGCCTGTCTGGTTGGACCCGCCGGGATGCGCGCCGTTTGTTGATCCAGACGCTGATCTCAAAAGCGCTGTGCCGGTTTGCCGGGCTGCTTTCCCGCCTGGATGAGGATATTCACACCGGCGGATTGCAATGGGGATTGGAACGCTTGCTGGCTAATTTTATCAGCCGCATCCACTTTCAGCCATTGGAAGCCTTCCCGCGCGGTGGGGGGGTGATTGTGGCGTGCAATCACCCCGGCACGTTCGACGGCTTCGTCCTGGCGCACTTGGTCCAGCGCGAGGACGTGCGTGTGGTTGCGCGGGATATGCCGCTGTTGCGCGGGTTGCCGGCAATCAACCGGCATTTGATCTTCTCGACCCGCGATATGACACAGCGCTCCGAGGTGTTGCGCAAAGGGCTTGTCCACCTGAACAACGGCGGCGTACTCCTTACGTTTCCACGTGGGACAATCGAACCGGACCCGGCTCACCAGCCTGGTGCTATGAGCGAGGTCAGGCATTGGCTGCCCAGCCTGGAATTCTGGCTGCGCAAAGCGCCGCAAACGCGTCTGGTGATCGGTACAATCAGTGGTGTGATCTCGCCAACGGCTTTGAAGCTGGCGCGTTTACTGATCCGCAAATCCTGGAATGCTCAGGTGACAGCCGAGATCGGGCAGGTGATCGTTCAGGTGCTGGCGCTGGAGAAGTGGAAAATCGAACCGTGGGTAACCTTCTCGAACCCCTTCAGTCTGCCACAATTGGAAGCCGAGACGCGCGATAAACGTCTCTTCCCAATTATTCAGACCCATGTGCTGCGCAATATGGTCGAGCATTTGCGCCATTTTCACAGTTCGACATTACCGTATTGAACCATCGGGGGAATAGGTGAACCGCCAGGGTATCGAGCGCCATGGTTCCGGCACGCTTTGAATGCCGATGCGTGCCGATGAGAGAATTCGCTCCGCTTCAACCGGACTGGCATCCTCGATCCACAGACCAGCTGCCGGGTTGGTGAGGTCAATTCCGTTGAAATGACCGTCGATTGCCAGTGCGCGGGTCAGCTTGGCTGGTCCGTTGCACCAGAGCGCTGGCGGCTGGTTTCCCCGGCGGCTGGCAATCTGGGGGATGCCTTCCAGCGGGTAAATGGCACGGATTAACACGGCTGCCGGGTAGCCTTCCTGCATGCAGACCACATTCAGCAGCCAATGCATGCCGTAGGTGAAATAGACATACGCCCGCCCGGCAGGCCCGTACATGACCGTGGTGCGCGGCGTGCGCCCGGCGCGGGCATGGCACGCCTGGTCTTCCTCGCCGCGGTAGGCTTCGGTCTCGCAAATAATCCCGGCGATGCGCTGCCCGTCCAGCCAACGCACCAGACGCTTGCCCAGCAAGCCGCGCGCCGCCGAAATGACGTCCTGTTCGTACCAGAAAGGCGGTAAAATGGACGCTGTAGTCATGCCGTAATTGTACATTAATCCGCTTTATTCATCTGGAGGTGGAGGATGAACCTGCGTCCCGATATGGGTTTGACATTCGATGATGTTTTGTTGGTGCCAAAGCAATCTGCTATTCGCTCGCGCCAGGATGTGTCCACTGCAACGCAGCTCACCCGCCATATCCGCCTGAATATACCGGTGCTTTCTGCCAACATGGACACGGTCACCGAAGCCAACATGGCAATAGCCGTGGCGCAGCAGGGCGGGTTGGGTATTTTGCACCGCTTTATGAGCGTCGAGCGCCAGGCGGAGCAGGTGCGCCGGGTCAAACGTGCCGAAAGCCTGGTGGTGCTCAACCCGTTGACCATCAGCCCGGCTGCCAGCGTGGGCGAGGCACGCCAGTTGATGACCGCCGAGGATGTTGGCGGGCTGATGGTGGTGGATGAGCGCAACCGTTTGCTGGGACTGGTCGCCACACGTGATGTGTTGCTGGCACCCGATGGATCTGCCGCTGTCGAGTCCGTGATGACCCCGCTGGAACGGCTGGTCACCGCGCATGCGGGTGAATCACTCGAATCGGCACGCCAGAAACTGTTTAAGGCACGGGTCGAAAAGCTTCCTCTAGTGGACGAAGAGGGACGGCTGGCGGGTTTGATCACCGTTCAGGACATCGTCAAACTGCAGGATCACCCGGACGCCACCAAGGACCATCATGGGCGGCTGCGGGTGGGCGCGGCAGTTGGTGTGCGCCGCGATGATCTCGACCGTGCAGCTGCCTGTGTGGATGCCGGGGCGGATGTGTTGGTGGTGGATATTGCCCATGGACATTCCGCGCACACCCGCGAGATGGTTGCCCGTCTGAAGAATGCCTTCCCCTCCACCGCGATCATTGCCGGTAACGTTGCCACCGCCGAGGGCGTGCGCGAACTGGCGGATGCTGGGGCGGACGCGGTCAAGGTCGGCGTGGGGGCAGGCTCGATCTGTATAACCCGCGTGGTAACCGGATTCGGCGTGCCGCAGCTGACCGCCGTGGCGGACTGCGCCGAGGCAGGCCACCGCCTGGGAATCCCGATCATCGCCGATGGCGGTATGCGCACCTCCGGCGATGTGGCCAAAGCACTGGCTGCAGGCGCGTCCACGGTGATGCTCGGTTCGATGCTGGCAGGTACCGATGAAGCCCCCGGCGCGGAAATCGTCCGCCAGGGGCGGCGTTATAAAGTGGTGCGGGGGATGGCGTCCCTGTCTGCGAATGTCGAGCGGCGTAAACTCGACCAGGCTGTCCAGCAGGAAGAATATTCCGAGGAACTATGGAGCGAGGTTGTGCCCGAAGGGGTCGAGGCGCTGGTACCTTACCGCGGGCGGGTGCGCGATATCCTTCACCAGGTGGTGGGCGGTTTGCGTTCTGGGATGAGCTACGCCGGGGCGCACAACCTGGAAGAGTTGTGGGCAAACGCTGAGTTCATCCGGATCACCCCCGCTGGACAGAAAGAATCCGGCGCGCATGATGTGGACTTGATTTGATGGCGAGGGGAGAAAGGATAAGCGCATGAAAAAACTGCTCTTACTTGGGCTAATTCTGAGCCTGGTGGCAGCGGCATGCAATCTACCAGGGGGCTTTTTGGAATCTCCCACTCCGCCGGTTGAACCTCTACCCCCAACCCCAGTTTCTACCCAGCCGCCACCACCGACCGAAACTCCCAAACCGGTGCTGTTGACTCCGCAGATGCTAGAGAATATGGCATACACCCTGCCGGGATTCGAGGATCGCGAATTTACCTTCCAGTTGAAAGAAGGTATCTATCAGTCGGGCAGCGACCCGGCGGCGCTGGATTACGTAAGCATTGCGCTGGGGGATGCACTTGCCTTCGGGGATTTGAATGGCGATGGCAGCGCGGATGCTGCAATCTTTCTGGCGATGAACTTTGGCGGGACAGGCGTTTTTACCTGGTTAGTGGCAGTACTCAATGAAAATGGCAGCGGTCGTCAGGCAGGACGCTATCTGGTGGATGATCGTCCAATGATCCGGCAGTTGTTGATTGAGGATGGGCAAATCAAGTTGGAAGCCATCGTGCATGGTCCCAACGATCCAGGCTGTTGCCCGGAGCAACCGGTAAAACGCAGTTTTCGGGTCACTCCTGGCGGTTTGGCACTGGTCTATGCCACCACTCAATTGGGCGAGACTCCGCGTGACATTCAAATTGATTCCCCGCTGGAAGATAGCCGGGTGAGCGGCAGCCTGGAGGTGCGCGGGGGGGTGAGCGTGGTGCCTTTCGAAGCTACATTGAACTACCGCATCTATTCCGAGCGAGGTGAGGAGTACCAGGTCGGTTACATCATGGTTGATGCGCCGGATTACGGACAGCCGGGCACATTTGTTAAGACGATTGACCTGAGCGGCATTCCGTCCGGCGTGATTTACCTGGAAATTGCCGAATTGAGCGCCGCCGATGGCAGCGTGGTTACGCTCAGGGCAGTGCGCCTGATTGTGGAATGAATTTTTACCTACAACCCTTGAATTTGGAGGTGTTATGCCAATTCCAGTCATTGTCGATGCGCTTCGTACCCCGATAGGCAACATTGGCGGCGTGCTGGCAGGTGTGCGCCCAGATGATCTGGCGGCGATCGTGCTGCGCGTGCTGATCGAGCGGAACCGGTTTGACCCGGCATTGATCGAGGAAGTGTACCTTGGCTGCGCCAACCAGGCAGGCGAGGACAGCCGCAACGTAGCGCGCATGGCGGTGCTGCTGGCAGGATTGCCGGTTGAGCTGCCGGCGGTGACGGTCAACCGCCTGTGCGCATCCGGTTTGACTGCCGTCAACCTGGCAGCACGCGGTATCCGCGCCGGTGAAGGTGAGGCATACCTTTCCGGCGGCGTGGAAAGTATGTCGCGTGCGCCCTATGCCCTGCCCAAATCCGAAAAGGGTTATCCATTTGGTAACCTAACCGCCTGGGACACATCGCTTGGCTGGCGTTTCCCAAACCCAAAAATGGAAGCGCAATACGGTATCGAAGCGATGGGTGAGACCGCCGAAAATATTGCCGAAATGACCGGCATCTCCCGCACCGATCAGGATGCCTTTGCCGTGCAAAGCCATTGTCGCGCGGTAGCTGCCCAGGATGATGGCCGCCTGGCAGAGGAAATCATCCCGGTCGAGATACCGCAGCGCAAAGGCGATCCGCTGGTGGTGCGTCTGGATGAGCGCCCGCGCCGGGATACCACGCTGGAAGCGCTGGCAGCACTTAAACCGGTCTTCCGTGCGGGCGGCAGCGTTACTGCCGGCAATTCCTCTAGCCTGAACGATGGGGCGGCTGCATTGCTGATCATGTCCGAATCCACTGCCCGTGCTCGAGGGCTTAAACCACAGGCACGCATTGTGGCATCTGCTTCGGCGGGCGTCCCGCCGCGCATCATGGGTATGGGGCCTGTCCCGGCTGCTCGCAAAGCACTGGCTCGCGCTGGTCTGACCCTTGACCAGATCGGGCTGGTCGAACTCAACGAAGCCTTCGCGGTACAGGCACTGGCGGTTATCCGTGAACTGGGGCTTTCTGAGGAGATAGTCAACGTCAACGGCGGCGCCATTGCGCTTGGTCACCCGCTGGGTTGCTCCGGCGCGCGCATTCTCACCACCCTGTTACATGAAATGCGTCGCCGTGCGCCGCTCATGCCGCGTCCGTTCTACGGATTGGCGATGCTGTGTGTTGGCGTTGGGCAGGGTGAAGCCACCATCGTGGAATGGCTGGATGATTAAGCAGCCGCAGGTTCGGACCGTGGCGGGGCAATGAAACGCGCACTGGTCACCGGCTCGACCGGTTTCATTGGCGCTGCGCTGTGCCGCGGGCTGTTGGAAGTGGGTTTCGAGGTGCGCGCCTTTCACCGCGCCAGTTCAAACCAACTGCTGCTCAAAGATCTACCTGTGGAACATGCCGTTGGCGACCTGACTCTAGCGGATACATTGGCGCAAGCTGTTCACGACGTGGATGTTGTCTTTCATGTCGCGGCGCTGCTCGGCGGTTCCCGGCGCAGCGCAGGCAGGCATTATGCCATCACGGTAGAAGGCACGCGGGCGGTGTTGCGCGCTGCGAAGGAAGCGGGTGTCAAGCGGCTGGTGTACACCAGTTCGGTCGCTGCTTTAGGCGTTCCCCCATTGCCCGCCACCGGAGGAAGCGCGCCACTGTTAATGAGCGAACGCCACACCTGGAACTACCGCGCCGACCGCTGGATGTACGGCTATGCCAAGTACCTGGCAGAGCTGGAGGTTCAGGCTGCGGTGGCACAAGGGCTCGATGCGGTGATCGTCAATCCGTCGGTTGTCTTGGGGGCGGGTGATATCTACCGCCAATCGCGCTCGCTAGTCGTTCAGGTTGCTCAACGTCGTCTTCCGGCAGTGGTGGAGGGTGGGTTGAATGTTGTCCACCTGGCGGATGTTGTCGCTGGGCACATTGCGGCACTGCAGCACGGCAGGCGCGGTGAGCGCTACATCCTTGCCAATCAGAATTTGACCATCGTCAACCTTGTGGAGCGCATTGCGGCAACGGCAGGGGTTCCCGCACCGGGGCTGGTATTGCCTGCCAGCCTGGTGCGAGCGCTGGCGGTCCCTTATGCCTGGCTGGAGAGGTGGCTGCCGCTGCCGGTTTCGGCAAGCGAACTATACCTGGCGGGGCGTTATTTTTATTTTGACAACCAAAAATCGATTTCCGAATTGGATTTACGGTATACTCGCAGCGCGGATCAAGCCATACGGGATGCCTACGAATGGTTTGCCCAAATGGGAGATTTACCAGGATGAACCGCAATGAATTTACCTTCCGGCAAAATTTTGACCGACAGCGCTCCGGCTGGCGCAGCCTGAAATGGATCGATTGGCTGGTGCTGGTTGCAGTGTTGACATTGATTTATGCCGGAGTTCGCCTGGCGGTCAATGCCCCGCAGGTGGTCAGCGGACCGGATATTTCACTCGACCCAGGACGCCTGCCCTGGTATGCGCTTTTTTCGGTGTTGCGCATGTTGGGGGCTTACGCGCTCTCGGTGGTCTTTACGCTTGTCTATGGCAGGGTAGCTGCTTACAATCCGCGCGCTGAGAAAGTGATGATGCCGCTTCTGGATGTGCTGCAGAGTGTGCCGATTCTGTCATTCCTGCCGGTTGTCTTGCTTGGGTTAAGCGCGATTTTGCCACAAAACATCGCTGCCGAACTGGCTTCGGTGGTGTTGATCTTCACCAGCCAGGTGTGGAACATGACCTTCGCCTGGTACCAGTCGCTAACCACCATTCCCAAAGAACTGCGCGAAGCCAGCGCCATCTTCCGGCTGAATGTTTGGCAGCGCTTCAAGACCATGGAATTGCCTTTTGGGATGATCAGCCTGATCTGGAACAGCATGATGTCATGGGCAGGTGGCTGGTTCTTCCTGATGGCTGCCGAGATATTCACCGTTGGGCAGCGCGATTTCCGTCTGCCTGGGCTGGGTGCCTACCTGCACGAAGCTTCGCTGCAAGGCGACCTGCGCGCAGTCGGCTATGGCCTTGCTACCTTAATCCTGGTCATCGTTTCGCTCGATCAACTGGTCTGGCGTCCCTTGATTGCCTGGTCGGAACGCTTCAAGGTTGAAATGGTCGAAAGTGATAATCCGCCGACTTCGTGGTTCTACAACTTGCTGGTCAACGCGCGTTGGCTGCGCGCTTTCAACCGCCGGGTTATTGCTCCGTTTGGTGAGCGGGTGGATGGCTGGATGGCGCGTCGTTTCCCAGTCGAGCGAGAGAATCAGCCACCCTCCCAAGCACAGATATGGTTCAGCCGTATCCTGGCAGTGGTGGTAATCGGGTTGATTATGTATGGCGCGGTGCGCGCATTTTACCTGCTGCTGGAGGTGGATGGCAGCGAGTGGGCATCGCTTGCCCTCGGCATCGTGGCAACTGCCCTGCGGGTGGTGATTGCACTGTTGCTGGCACTGTTGTGGACTGTACCGGTTGGGGTGTTGATCGGCACTAACCAACGCGTGGCGAGCGTGTTCCAGCCGATCGTCCAGGTGGCGGCTTCGGTGCCCGCCACCGCGCTCTTCCCGGTGTTGCTTTTGTTCATTCTGCAGGTACCGGGTGGCTTGAACCTGGCAGCCGTGCTGTTGATGCTGATGGGCACCCAGTGGTATCTGCTTTTCAATGTGATTGCTGGGGCGAATGCTATCCCACAAGACTTAAAATACACCACCGCACTGCTCGGCTTGAAAGGTTGGCAGCGCTGGCGGACGCTGATCCTGCCTGCGCTTTTCCCTTACCTGATCACCGGGGCGATCACTGCCAGCGGTGGGGCGTGGAATGCCAGCATTGTGGCGGAGTATGTCACCTTTGGCGGTAAAGTGCACCAGACTGTCGGGGTTGGTGCGCTGATCGCCCATGCAACCGACCAGGGTAATTATCCCCTGTTGCTGGCGGGCACGCTGGTGATGGTGCTGGTGGTTGTGATGATCAACCGTCTGGTGTGGCGGCCGCTGTACCGTCAGGCGGAGGAAATTTACCGCATGGAGTAAGTCAACATGAATGAAACCCCTATCCTGCTCGAACTCCAAAATGTCACCCAATTGTACGGCAGCGGCGAGAAGCGCTTTGTTGCGGTGGATAAGGTTAACCTGACCTTGCGGGAGGGAGAATTTGTTGCTTTGCTAGGTCCCTCGGGGTGTGGGAAAAGCACATTGTTGCGCATCATCGCCGGGCTTCAGCCGGCGTCGGAGGGCAGCGTGTTTTATCGCGGGCAGGCGCTGAAGGGTGTCAATCCGCATGCGTCGATCGTCTTTCAGACCTTTGCGCTCTTTCCCTGGTTGACCGTGCAGGATAATGTTGAACTGGCGCTCAAGGCGCGCGGGGTGGAAAGCGATAACCGCCGCCGTCTGGCGCTTGACTTGATCGACCGGGTTGGTCTGGACGGCTTCGAGAACGCCTACCCGCGCGAATTGTCGGGCGGGATGCGCCAAAAGGTGGGGTTTGCCCGCGCAATGGCGGTTGAACCGGAATTGCTCTGCCTGGATGAACCCTTCTCAGCCCTGGATGTGCTCAGCGCGGAATCGCTGCGCGGCGAGTTGCTCGAATTGTGGTTGACGGGCAGCATTCCCACCCGAGCCATCCTGATGGTCAGCCATAACATCGAGGAAGCCGTATTTATGGCAGACCGGCTGATTGTGATGGATAAAAACCCGGGTCGGGTGGTAGCAGATTTGGAGGTCAACCTGCCGCATCCGCGCCAGCGTAAATCACTTGAGTTCCAGGCGGTGGTTGACCGTGCTTACGGCATCCTGGCAGGACAAACGATGACCGAAGCCGAAGAACTCGGCTCAGCCCCGGGCGAGCCGGGTATTACCCGCCCGCTGCCGGAGATCACCATCAGCGATCTGACCGGCATGCTCGAACACCTGGCGGAAAACCACAAGGACGGGGCGGATATTTACCGCCTGGCGGAACAATTATCCATCGATTCTGATCATTTGCTGCGCCTGACCGAGGCAGCCGAATTGTTACGTTTTGCCACCATCCAAAAAGGTGATATTACTCTGACTGTGTTGGGTGAAACGTTTGCCGAAGCCAGTATTCTGGCACGCAAGGAGATCTTTGCTACCCGAATCCGCCGATTGCCGCTGTTCCGTTGGATTATCAATTTGCTGCAATCCGCTGAAAACCAGCGCCTGAAGTGGAATGTTATCCAGACCGCGCTGGAATTGGAGTTTCCACCGGAGGAGGCAGAGAAACAGCTCGATACGGTGGTCAATTGGGGACGGTACGCCGAAGTGCTGGCATACGACGATAACGCCGAGACGATTTACCTGGAGCCCAGCGGGGTGACGGTATAGTAGCCGCCTGATCTTATTGCACCGGCAGGGTGTGCGCTGGCAACTATTGCCTTGCCAGGCAGGCGGTGCGCCTGGCAAGCGTGTGGATCGAAAGACGTTCCTTTCCTGGCAGGTACGTTTCCAGCGTATCCTCTAATGGATCGCCCCATTGCGGCGGCGTGCCGCTCATCACACCCAGCACCGAGCCGACCAGCCCGGCGTTGCAGTCCACATCCAGCCCAGCGTGCGCCAGCAAGCGGAAGGCAGTTGTCATGTCGCTGCCGCTATGCCACAACGCCAGCAGATCGGCTGCCAGGTTGGGATAAGCGTGGATCCAGTTATATTCCTCAAAGCGCGCGTCCAGCGCGCGCCAGGCATCCTCCGGATTGGGCTCGCTTTCGAGTAGGAAGAGTGTATGGCGCACAACCTGGGCGTATTCACTATGCTGTGGCAGGTAACGCAGCCCTTCGCCGAGCAGCCGGCGCGGATCGCTGTGCACGAATGCCAAGGCGGTCAACACGGCGGCGTACATTCCGCCGTACACACCATTGGCGGCGTGCGAAACACTGCTGTCAAGGTAAGCCAATCGCGCTGCTTCCAACGGATGTCCTGGGGCAAGAAAACCGCACACCATCCCGCGCATCTGCGCGCCGATCCAGTCGTTGTATGGGTTGCGGAATGCGCCTGAGTCGGGCGGCAGGATGCCCATGCCCAGGTTCTTCAAGGCGATCCATTCTGCTGACCAGCCAAAGGGGATCTGGCGCAGCCATTCTAACCCGATGTCGACCGCGCTCAGGCGGCGGCCATTGCGTTCAAAGACATCCAGCAGCACCAACTCATAGATCACGTCATCGTTGACGGTCTCCGGTGGGGTCAGGTAGGCATCGATCACCCCGTACACCGCGGCGATGCGCTCGCTATGGTAGCCCTCGATGGCGGTACCAAAACTACCGCCTGCCAGCTGCCCCAGCCAACCGTGCAGGATTTTTTCCTCCAGGTCGTTCAGTGCGCCAGCCTGTGGTTCTGGATCGGGCTGCTCCATTTCTGCCACGATATCCGTCCAGGACAGCGGGTGGCGGTACTGCCAGTAAGGATGGTCGGGCAGGCGCGGCGCGCTGTGCAGCGCGTGGAGTAGGCGAGCGGTCAGCACGCGCAGTTCGCTGGTGCGGCTCTCGGCTGCCAGTTTCAAACCGAGGGGCAGTAATTCCTCGGCGGCGCGCACGTCGTAGCCCTGGTTGTGGCGCGATTGCACCATCTCCACGTAGGGGATTTCTGGCGCACCGGAACCGGGCACAGTCGCATCCCAGAATAGCGCAATCAGCGCATCGCCGCTGGGGAATACCGTCTGGCTATCGTACCACTGGCTGGGGTGCTTGCGACGGTCGAGCGGGACGGCATTCAGACGGATGTGGCGGTCGATCTGCCAGGCGCGGGCAGGCAGCGGGTTGGGTAAGTCGATCATGCGGTTTTCATCCTCCGTTTTCGCGCGGCGTAGAAGTACAGCGCGATCAGCGTGGCGAGATAAGGCACCATGGCGGTGAACTGGGCTGGCACCTGGTAGCCTTGCAGTAGCAAGCCCAAACCATCCGAAAAACCGAACAGCAGTGAAATCAGCGCAATACCGACGGGGTTGCCATTGACCAGGATGATGGCTGCCAGCGAAATCCATCCCCGCCCGGCGGACATGTTCTCGGCAAACAGGTTGACGTAACCCAGGGAGAGGAACGCCCCGCCCAAACCGCACAGCACGCCGCAGGCAAGTAGCGCAAGTGCGCGCATGCGGGCAGACGGAACCCCGCTCGAATCCAGCCGGGCGGCATTGTACCCGGCGGCGCGCAGGCGCAGTCCGAAGCGTGTCTTGAAAAGCAGGTAGTGGGTTAGCAGGGTAGCAGCCAGTGCCACCCAAACCATCAAGTTTTGACCGGAGAGGATCTCGCCGAGGACAGGGATCTCGCTGACCCATGGGATGCGCACTGCCGGGATGGGCTGAATGCCGGGGTTGGCAAATACACCTTTGACGCTAAAGATTTGGCGCAACATGTAGGTCGTTGCACCGGCAGCGAACAGGTTGAGCGCAATGCCGGTGACAAACTCGTCGGTCTTAAGTACCACTGCAAACAGGATGAAGATCAATGCCAGCAGCAGCGAGCCGAGCACCGCCAGCACAATCCCGACCAGCCAGGAGTTGAAGTAAAACGATCCCAGAACGGCAAAGAACGCGCCGGTCAGCAGCATGCCTTCCATGGCGATGTTGAAAACCCCGGCGTAGTAGGTGTACGAGCCGCCCAACGCTGCCAGCAAGATGGGTGTGGCACCGGAAATCATGCCGTTGATCAAGCCAACCAGGATCTTCATGTGCGCTTCTCCCGCGCCCGCCGGCGGGCAGTAATTTGTTCTAAGGAGGTGTTGAGGTATTCACGGCTGGCGACGATCACCAGCACCAGCACCGCCTGGAGTACCTGGGCAATTTCGCTGGGCACATTGGTGATCAATTCCATCCCCAACGCACCAGTCTGGATGGCGCTGAAGAACAACCCATACAGCAGCGTGGCGATCAAGCCGTTGTTGGCGACAATGGCAATCATTACCCCGTCCCAGGCGTAATTGGCACCCAGCCCGCGGATGAAGCGATGCGGACCGCCCATCACCACCAGCCCGCCTGCCAGCCCTGCCAGCGCGCCGGTGACCAGCATCACCGCGATGAAGTTGCGGTTGATGTCGCAGCCGCCCAGACGGGCGAAGAGCGCATTCTGCCCGGTTATGCGCCATTCGTAGCCCGCTTTCCAGCGATTAAAGACGAACCAGGCGAGGATCACCGCGGCGATCATGAACAAGATGGTGGTGTTGAATTCACCCCATTTTGGCAGCCAGCCGTTGGGGTTGATCTGCGGAGTCATGGGGGAGAAGGCTGCCGGGTCCTTGAACGGTGCGGTGATGGCCCAGGCGGTGAAAAAATCGGCGATCATGTTGAGCATCAGGGTAACGATGAACTCGCTCATGTCAAATGCCCGGCGCAGAAAAGCCGCCACCCCTGCCCACAGCGCACCGCCCAGCATGGCGAGCAGTGCCAGGGTTGGAATCATCAACACGGGCGGCAAATCCAGGTAAAGCCCGCCTACGGTGGCAAACAGGGCGCCCATCACCAGCTGCCCCGGCTGCCCCAGGTTGATTACGCCGGATGCAAAGGCAATCGCGGCTGCCAGGCCGGGCAAAACCAGCGGCACGGCGTTGCGTAGAGTGGTGGCAAATGGGTAATAGCCAAACAGCGAATAGCGGAAGAGCGCTTGGTAGGTCTCGAACGGGTTGTAACCCTGAAGCGCCAGGATCAAAGCGCCAAGCAGCAGTGCGATGAACACCCCAATGACGGCATTGAGCAGTTTTTGTTTCATGGCGTTTGCAGGTTGCCTTCCAGCATCAGTGAACCCACCTGCTGCAGATCGGTCTGCTCGACCGGCAGGTCGGCTACCAAGCGGCCGCGGTGCAGGACGAGAATGCGATCGGCAAGCAGGAAAATCTCTTCCAGGTCGGCGGAGATCATCAACACCGCGCGCCCCTCGCCGCGAATGCGCAGAATCTGATCGTGAATGTATTCAATCGAGCCAACATCCAGTCCGCGGGTGGGCTGGTCGAGCAGGACAAATGGGCTTTCGAGCAAAATCTCACGCCCGACGATTACCTTTTGCTGGTTGCCGCCGGACAGGGTGCGGAAGGGTGCCCCTGATGAGGGCAGCACAACAGAAAAGAGGTCGATCAATTGGGCAGTAAACTGGCGGGCATAGGGCATGTTGAGCAAGACGCCCCCCCAGCCAGAAAAGCGTGTGTCCAGCTGGTGGTGGGTCATGATGGCATTCTCCCAGACCGGCGCGGACAGGCTGGCGCCCATCTTGCCGCGGTCCTGAGGGACGAAGGCAATCCGTTTGCGCCGTTCGATGATCGGCGCGTGGGTGATATCCTTCCCGGCGACCAGAATGCTGCCGGTGGTGGGCTGCTGCAAGCCCATGATCGTGTTGACCAGTTCGAATTGCCCGTTGCCTTCCACACCAGCCACGGCAACGATTTCCCCTTCGCGCACGGTGAAGTTGAGATTATCCAGGCGGATGCGCCCGTGGTCTTCGCGCAGGCTCAAGTTTTCGATTTGAACCACCACCTCGCCGGGCGGCTGCGGTATGCGCCGGCTGTTGAAGAGCACATCCCGTCCCACCATCATGCGCGCCAGTTCAGCGCGATTGGTGCTGTTTTTATCAACGGTGGCGACCACTTTTCCCTTGCGCATGACCGTTATGCGGTCACTCAACTCCAGCACTTCTTCCAGGCGGTGGGAGATGAACAGGATGGTATGCCCGTTGTCGCGCAAGCGACTGAGTTCGGCAAACAACTGCGGAATTTCCTGCGGGGTGAGCACGGCGGTCGGCTCGTCGAGGATCAGCACCTCAACATTGCGGTAGAGCAGGGTAAGGATTTCCACTTTCTGGCGGGCGGCGACCGAAATGTTTTCCACCCGTGCATCGGCATCCAGGTTGAACTGGAACTCGTCGATTTTGTCCTGCACCTGGCGGCGGGCGCGTTGGCGGTCGATCTTACCCAGTCGGTTGACCGGCTCGACCCCCAGGATGATGTTCTCCCAAACGGTGTATTCCGGGATGAGCACAATCTCCTGGTGCACCATTCCAATCCCTGCGGCGATGGCTTCGCCCGGCTGGCGGAAATGAACCGATTTGCCTTTGTAAAGAATTTGCCCCGAATTGGCATGTGTCAAGCCATACAGTACCTTCATCAAAGTGCTTTTGCCAGCGCCGTTTTCACCGATGACGGCGTGAATCTCGCCCCGCTGGAAGGAAACGGAAACGTCATCCAACGCTACCACGCTGGGTGGGTAAATTTTGACCACCTGCTGCATGTGGATCAATTCATCCATGTTGTCCCTTTGCGAAAAGGGCTGCCCGGAAGCCAACCGCGGCAGCCTCTGATCATGCTTTACGGTTCAGTTTATCTCCACACGTCCTGTCCGGCGTACATCTCCACCTGCAGCGAGCCGTCAACGATCTGTTGGCGCAGTGCCAATACCTGATCGACAATGGCTTGCGGCAGAACCGGCACCTGGGCTTCGAGCGCAATGTCTACCCCACCCTGGGCAATGCCGTAATTCAACACCTGCCCGGGTTTGTAGGTGCCTTCGTTGATGGTCTTGTACACATCTTCGATGGCTTTGCCTACGTTTTTGATGTCTGAGGCAATCACGTAACCCGGTTCCAGGTCGTTTTGGTTGGTATCCACGCCGATGGCATACAGTTGGCGCTCGCGCGCGGCTTGCAGCACGCCAATACCGGCGGCAGCCGCCACCTGAAAGACCACATCGGCTTTCTGGTCGTAGAGCTGCAGGGCAGCCTGCTTGCCTTTGGCGGAATCATCCCATGCCCCACCAAGCGATTTCTTCTCGACTTTGATTTCGGGGTCGATGGATTTTGCGCCGTTCTCGTAGGCAAAAACAAATGCGTTCACCACCGGGTCAACATCCCCGCCGACCACACCGATAATCTTGTCCGGGTTGATGTTGGCGATGCTGGTATCCAGCGTAGCAAGCCCAGCAACCACGCCTGCCAGATAGGCGCTCTCTTCCTCGATGAAGTCCACCGAGGTGATGGTTTTCTTGGAATTTTCGACTACCGTGTCGATGTTGACGAAAATTTTGTCAGGGTACTTGTCGGCAAATTCCTTGAGCTGATCCTCAAAGCCGTAGGAAATGACAAAAATCACGTCGGCATAGTCCACCGCAGCTTGCAGAGAGGGTTCGTACTTACCGGCGTCGAAGTTGCACTCGATGGTGCGGGTCTCCACGCCATACTGGCTTTGCAGGTTGTCGATGCCTGCCTTGCCGGAATCATAGAAGGCGTTATCGCCCAGCGCGCCGTTGATCAGGTACACCACCCGTTTGGGTTGTTCCGGATTGCTGGTGGCAGGGGCGCAGGCTGCCAGGCTGGCGAGCATGGCAATGATCAGTAGAATGAACAGGCTCTTTTTCATGGTTTTCTCTCCTCGTGATGCATCAAATGGTTTGAAGGGACAAACAAAGTGCTATTGAGCAGAATTAGCCAGGATATCAATCTGTTTGCGGTAAGGCAGCGAGGGCTGCGCTCCGGCGACTGTCACCGCAAGCGCGCCAGCGGCGTTGGCGCGGCGCAGTGCGGTGTTCAGAGGACATTTTTCTGCCAGCGCGGCTGCCAGACTGCCGACAAAAGCATCACCGGCGGCGGTCGTATCGACCGCCGGAACATTGAAGGCGGGCAGGTGAATGGTCTGGCTGCCGTTGACCGCCATGGCGCCCTGACCGCCAAGGGTGATGAAGATCACGGCGGAGGGTGGCAGGGGCAGTGTGCGGGCAGCGGCAATGTAATCTGACCGTGTGGTGGAAGAATGCCCGCTCAGGCTGGCAATTTCGACCTCGTTGACCACCAGGAAGTCGACCAATTGAAGCAGTTCTGCGGGCAGCGGCTGGGCGGGCGCAGGGTTGAGCAGCACGGACACGCCTGCCTGGCGTGCCAGTTGCGCGGCGTGAATGACCGTCTCTAGCGGAATTTCGAGCTGCATGACCAGTATGTCACTGGCGCGGATAGCGCGGGCGGCAGCGTCCAGATCGGCAGGTTTCAATTCGCCGTTGCTGCCCGGTACGACAACGATGGTGTTGCTGCCCCGTTCATCCACGGTGATCAAGGCGGTGCCGCTTGGCGCGCCAGTTGACTGGCTGACCCAACGCGTCTCGACCCCGTTGTCCTTGAGACTGGCGAGCAGCAGTCTGCCGAACGGGTCGCGCCCGACTTTGCCGATCATTGTGGTTTGCGCCCCGGCTCGGGCAGCCGCCACAGCCTGGTTGGCGCCTTTTCCGCCCGGATAGGTCTTGAAATCGCTGCCCAACACCGTTTCACCGATTTGCGGATGGTGAGGGGCGAAGACCACGAGATCGATGTTGATGCTGCCAACGACGGTGATGCGGGCTGTCAAGCGAACCTCCACAGGAATTGGCTGGCGATCAGGTATAGGAATAGGTTGGGGAAGTTAAATGTCATCGGTCGGAATAGGAGATAAAACATCTAAACCCGTTTTGTCGCTGTCAGGAGAACAAAACGGGTTTGGTCATCAAATTGGGTTGGGACGTCAGGTTGGAAATCGCCGGTTGGTAGCACCGCTTGCGGATTGGCTGTCACGCCAACCTCCAGGAAAGGAATATCGGTAACAGGAATTATAACCCGATTTGCACCCGGTGCGGTTCAATCGGTGTAGCGAGACTGATCGAGCATTTCGCGCAGTTTTTCTTCCTCGCTTTTGACGGTTGCAGGTAAGTAATCAGTCGAATGTACTTTAACAAACGTGATAAACTATGGGCATGCCAAAAGCCCGAGATTATCACCTCACAGAACAAGAATTGATAGCGGTG
>DAOUMN010000019.1:0-39991 GCA_034411135.1 Bellilinea sp. | reverse complement strand
GAAGTTGTGAAAGCTGCTGTAAAAATAATGACCGCTCAAAACTGTACGACATCAGATCCGAAATTCCATGTTTCTAAAGACTTATGACGGACTACTTATTTGTGCAAGGGATTTTGGGTTGTTTTTCGGTAGTTGTAATGCAACTGCAATACAACCAAAACTCATTTAAGGGTTTTGATGGGGTTATTTTGGGAAATCAATTCCTCGCGTCGGCGGCGGTACGTGAGGATGATACGATCACCCTGGATGAACTTTTCGCCGTTGCGCAGTGAGGTTTTCCGGGGATCCTGGCGGGTAACCACGCGCTTATCCTGGCTGGCAATATATACGCTGGCGAGCAACCCCAGACCGTTGAACAGGTGACGCAGCAGCGGTGCGCGCACCATGCGCTGATAATAGCGCATGTAGAACATCCCATTATCCTCGTCCACAGGCACAAATGCAACGAAAATGCGCAAATCGTCCGAAATGCGGTTTTGCCAGATATTGGGAAAGATAAATTCGAGAAAAGGCGGGCGTTGGGGCGAGGGTAGTTCTTCCGGTTTGCGCGGGGGTGTGCCATCATCCGGGCGGTTATAGACCCACATGCGGATCACATCATCCTCCAGGGTGACCTGCGGTCCATCGACCACTACTGCTCCCCCGCGCCCGATAGTATTGTAATGGACATGTGGGAGGTGCATCACATCCATTTGATTTTCGATCATCCGTGAGTAGTGCACTTGCCAGCGATCGCGATAACTGGCGTAGGAAAAGTCCGCACCAATGTCGAACCAACGCGGGGCTGGCAGATTCTCACGCGGTTCGCCCCACCATATCCAGATCAGGCCATGTGCTTCGTAGGTGGGGTAGCCTGGGATGCGCATGGCTTTGGGTGGTTCGCCGTTTCTACCCAGGGAGGGAATGTAGCGGCACTGCCCGCTGGTGTCATATTCGAAGGCGTGAAACGGGCAAGCAAGGCGGTCGTTGGCAGTGATTTTTCCCTGACTCAGGCTGGCGCTCAAGTGTGGGCATCGGTCGCTCAGGCAGACCACTTTCCCGTCCTGGGCTCGCCAGAAAACCAGTTTTTCCCCCAGGCGGGTGACACCCACCGGGCGACCGCGACGCACTTCGCGGGATTCGAGGACAACGTACCATTGATTGCGGATCATTCTCCCTCCCGAAATTTGGATTGTTGGTAAGCCTGCAAGGTTCGTCCCTTGACCTGATGATGTTCGACCAGTGGCAAGGGGTAATCCTTGCCGGGGGTGAAACCGGTCGCACGCTGAATGTCGAGCGGCATCAGCCAGGGTTCGTGAATATACGTGTCCGGTACGCGCGCCAGTTCCGGCAGGTAGCGGCGGATGAACGCACCGTGCGGGTCGAACTTTTTGCTTTGCAGCACTGGGTTGAAGATGCGGAAATAAGGAGCCGCATCGGTGCCGGTACCGGCGGTCCACTGCCATCCGCCGTTATTGGCAGCCGGGTCGCCGTCCACCAGGTGGCGCATAAACCAGCGTTCTCCCTCGCGCCAATTGATGAGTAAATCCTTGACCAGGTAGGATGCAACGATCATCCGCCCGCGGTTGTGCATCCAGCCGGTTTGAAGCAGTTGCCGCATGCAAGCATCCACCACCGGTATGCCGGTTTGTCCTTGCTGCCAGGCATCCAGGTCTTGCGGGGCATTGCGCCAGGCAATATGGCGC
The DNA here is from genome assembly GCA_034411135.1 of Bellilinea sp. Lineage (GTDB taxonomy): Bacteria > Chloroflexota > Anaerolineae > Anaerolineales > Anaerolineaceae > Bellilinea. Next base: position 38,306 of record DAOUMN010000019.1, on the reverse strand, counting down.
AGGGAGGGATTAAAGGCAGTGTGCAGTACATGCGGAAAATGATAGAGGATAGCGTTGTAGAATTCGCGCCAAATCAATTCGTTGAGGTAGGTCTCTGCCCCTTTGCGGGCGAGTGGGTCGTGGGTTTCATCAATCACCTGACGGGTCAGGGCGGCAGCCCGGCTGGCGGAGAGCATCCCAAAACGCAGGTAAGGCGACAACCGCGACGTCCCTTCCTGGTCGAGCCGGTTGCGCTGATCGTTGTAGGCGAAGACGGCGCGTTGCAGAAAGGTTTGCAGGCGGTGCGTGGCTTCCGTTTCGCCAGCAGGGAATCCGGGCAGAGATTCTGCAGCGGGCAGTGGGTCACCGGTCAGGTCGGGCGGAGTGGGTAGGCGATACGGGGCATCACCGGGCGGTAGCAACAAAGGAAGGCTCTTCCAGGCTTTGCTGAACGGTGTGAAGACGGTGTAAGGGCTGCCATCCGCTTTGAGCACGGCAGTTGGATGGTGGACGGTCAGTCCGCTCACCAGGTGCAGCGGCACAGCAGCCTGTACAGCGCGGTCGCGGCGGGCGGCAAAGGGCGAGTAATCTTCCTCGGCAAACAGGGCGGCGGCATTGCTTTCTGTTACCAGACGCGGTAGTGCTTCCTCTGGAATTCCACGGCGTACCAACAGGTAACTGCCGCGCGCGCGCAGATCAGCATCCAACTGACGCAGCCCGTCAAAGAGGAATTGCTGGCGCTTCTCCGCTGGCTGAACGAGAAGGCGCGGGTCAAGAATGAAAACCGGCAAAACCGCTGCCCCGCTTTTCAACGCAGCAGCCAGGGCGGCATTATCATTCAGCCGCAGATCGCGGCGTATCCACCAGATTGCTACAGGCATGTTATACCGAAAATGTGAAGAATTATTCAGGATTGTAACCGGCTTTATCCATTTTGACGGATTTTGTACAGGCTTGCTTTCAACGTTGAATGAAAATGCCCTGACAAAATTGTTAAGTGATGCTTTATTGCTTTCGAGTATGCTTAATTAAAACCAGGAAATAACAAAATAAATACTTTGGTGCCTGATGCGCTTCAAAACGGGTTTGTTCTATTTTATTTTGATTATTCTTGTCCTGGCGTCCACCACCGGTTGGGTAAATTTTCAACCCCCGCAACCGGAGACTGCCGGGTTTCCGCCGTTGCCGCCTGCCGAAGCGGCGGCTGACTCGATTGCCAGCAGCCTCGCCCAGACCAGCCCACTCTCGCTGCCGCCGCTTAAAGCGGTGCTGATTGTGGGCCCGATCGACGGCACGACGGGCTCATGGACGCTGAAGGAAATTGCCAACATGGAGCTGGCTGCCGAGGAGTTGAGCCGCAACGGCGTCACAGTGTACAAGTTTTATCCTCCCAACGATGACTGGGAAGCAATCAAAACCGCGGCGAATGGGGCGCATTTCCTCTACTACCGCGGGCACGGTGTGTACTGGGGGGCTATGCCTACACCACCAGTGGGCGGCTTTGCCCTGACCAAAACCTTTGTCTCCAATGCGGAAATTCGCAACAACCTGCGCCTGGCACCCAACGCGATTGTCATGCTCTATGGCTGCTTCACTGCCGGATCATCGAGCAACGATGCTGCGCCGATCAGCCAGGCGGAAGCTTTGCGTCGGGTGGCAATGTATTCTCAGCCCTTCTTCAATGCGGGAGCAGGTGGCTATTACGCCAACTGGTTTGGCAATGCTTTTCAACTGTTGACCCGCTATTTATTCGAAGGAAAAACCCTGGGTGAGGCGTATAAACACTTCTTTGATTTCAACGCTGCTACAGTTGATTATGGTGCGCACCCAGATTTTCCTTCCCTGGCACTGTGGCTGGATAAGGATTACTGGTCGATGAGCAGCCCGCCACCACCACAGTACAATTACGCTTTCGCCGGAAAGCCGGATGCCACCCTGGCAGATCTGTTTGGGGTTGGATTGGAACTGGACCGTTACACCATAACTAGCTTTGTCCAGCCGGGATATGACAGTCAACAGTACGAGGTGCGGGTGATTGACAATGCTTCCGCGCCATTTGCCTGGTCGGCTTCGCTGACCGGCATACAAGGGGGTAACGATTGGGTGCAATTATCGCGTTCGAGCGGGCTGGCGGGCGAAACCGTGCAGCTAACACTTACAAAGGGTCTTGCAATTGGCACATACGAGGCGCACATCTCGGTTTATGGCAGCAGTCCGCCGGTAACCTTCAACAACCCGCAGCAACTGACGGTTAAATTGTTCGTTGCTGAACAAATCCACGAGGTTTATTTGCCCGCCGTACAGCGTTAGTTAATTGAACCCTGCCGGTACAAGCGGTAACGCCGGGCAGCGTCTACTTGCTTCGCCTGTCTCCATGATCGCGTATAATTTAATTATGATGAAAATCGCGGTGCTGACAGGCGGGGGTGATGCGCCCGGGCTGAATGCTGTTATCCGGGCGGTAGTGAAAACGGCGATGCTCGAATATGACGGGCGGGTGCTGGGAGTACGCAACGGGTTTGACGGTTTCGTCGATGAGGGTGGCGTCTTTCCATTGACTTTGAGCGCGGTGCGCGGCATTTTACCCCGTGGTGGGACGATCCTGGGAGCTGCCAATCGCGGTAATCCGTTTGCGCGCAAAGTGCTGCGCGACGGGATCGAGGTGGTAGAGGATACCTCGCGCCTGGTTTTTGAACGCATTCAAAGCCTGAACCTGGACGGGTTGATTGTGGTCGGAGGTGACGGCACGCTGCGCATCGCGCTGGAACTTTTCCAGCAGGTGAATGCGCCCGTCATTGGTGTGCCCAAGACGATTGACAATGATATTTACGGCACCGATTTTACCTTTGGCTTTGATACCGCCATCAATACGGCGATGGAAGCCATTGACCGGCTGCATACCACTGCCGAATCGCACCATCGGGTGATGGTTCTTGAATTGATGGGGCGTGATGCGGGGTATATCGCCCTGTATGCCGGGATTGCTGGTGGGGCGGATGTCATACTGATTCCGGAAATCCCCTTCCGCTTCGAGGCAATTTGCACCAAAATCCGGCGGCGGATTGAGACCGGAGCCTATTTTAGTATCATTGCTGTGGCGGAAGGGGCGCACCCGGCGGGTGGTGGACAGGTTTACCGAATTGGCGGGGACGAGGTGTCACAACCGCGGCTGGGCGGCATTGGTCAAACTGTGGCAGATACCCTGGCGCAAACCTGCGGGATCGAAACGCGTGTTACCGTCCTGGGGCACTTGCAACGCGGTGGCAGCCCCAGTGCCTTCGACCGGGTACTGTGTACGCGTATGGGTGGTGCGGCGGTGCGCCTGGCGGCGCAGGGCAGATTTGGGCGCATGGTTATGCTGCGGGGTGGCGAGGTGAGCGATATTGCCCTAGAAGAAGCCCTGGCGCATCCACGTCGGGTGGCGCTGGACAGCGATTTGATCCAGACAGCGCGCGAAATGGGGATATCGCTGGGTGATGATAGACCCGGCGAATTATTCGCATAGCCGGAATATGGTGGTTTATGCCTGCTGGTAGAGTTTGCGGTGCACTGCGCTCAAGGCGCGCACCTGTTCTGCCGCGTGATATGAGGAGCGCACCAGCGGACCGCTCTCGACCCACTTGAACCCGATCTGCAGCCCGAATTCGCGCAGATGATCGAATTCCTCCGGGGTGTAATAGCGGGCGATGGGCAGGTGCTTGCGGCTGGGTTGCAGGTACTGACCAATCGTGAGGATTTCAACGCCCCAGGAGCGTAAATCGCGCATCACATCTTTGACTTCGTCGAGCGTCTCGCCCAAACCAACCATGATTCCGGATTTGGTGAGCACATCGGGGTCGAGCAGTTTGGCATGGCTTAGCGTGGCTTTTGCCCATTCGTAACGATCTTGTGGTTGAACCAGTTTGAACAGGCGCGGCACGGTTTCAACGTTATGATTAAGGATTTCTGGGCGCGCATCCATGACAATGCGCAGCGCTTCCAGGCTGCCTTTGAAGTCAGGGATCAGCACCTCGATGGAACAGCCGGGGTGCAGTTGGCGAATGCGGTGAATGACCATGGCGAAGATCGGCGCGCCGCCGTCTTTGCGATCATCGCGGTTGACCGAGGTGATCACCGCGTGCTGCAGGTTCATGGCTTTGACTGCCTGAGCGACCCGTTCCGGCTCCAGCCAATCCAGCACACCTGGTCGTCCGCGTTTGATGTCGCAGAAGCCGCAAGTGCGGGTGCAAATATCGCCCATCATCAAGAAGGTGGCGGTGCCTGCGCCCCAGCATTCACCCATGTTGGGACAACCGGCTTCCTCGCACACTGTGTGCAGAGCTTTGCGGCGCATTAGTTGCTGTAGCTGTTCAAAGGTTTCACCGCTGGGGGCACGCACGCGAATCCACGAAGGGCGGCGCAGGGGGGTGGTATCCAGTTTTTCTGGGTCGATTCGGTCGCGGGTGGCTTCGGTCGGCATGCGGGTTACCTCTAAGATTTGGGCGTTCGGCAACGGCGATGTTCAGGCAGGTGTCTTGAAGGCGGGTAGCTCGCGCTGCTGACCATCGACGTTGATCTGGTAATACGGCATCCAGATAATACCATACAGTGCGACGAAGATGTCCTTTTTGTACGGGGTGATCGGGATTTCGATTTCTTCGTTCACCAGATCTGCCCAACGTTCCTGAACAGCTTTGATTTCGCGGGCTTTTTCCTCGTCCATCACTTTGGCTTCTTTTTCCAGCTGCTCCAGTGCCAGTTTGGCTTTGTCCAACCGATCTTTGGCTTCGCTGGTCAGGCGGCGCTTGGTCATCGAGCTGGAGATGGTCGCGCGGCGCTTGCCAAACAGGTTGAGCAGTGATTGACCATGAGTTGCCAGCTCTTCCATTTTGCGCTGATCGTGGGTGTTTTCTTTGTCGCGTACATCGCTTCGGGCGCGTTCGATCCTGCGCTGCAAATCGCTGGTGCGTTTCTGATAGGTGCTTTCGATCTTGTCCAGGTCAGCCTGCATGGCTTGGCGGGCAGCCTGGGCACACTGTTCGCGGAACTGAGCAGTGGAAACCTCCGGCGGAGCGAACACTTTGAGTTTTTCGTTGGCGCGCACGCGCAGGGTGGCGTTGCGATAGACCCATTCGACGAAATCCTGCTGGTAACCTGCCAGCAGGCGCGCATCCGCCAGCCAGGCGGGCAGTGGGCTGTATTGCGCACCGGGCAAGGGGGAGGTTACCACCTCACTGCGTTTGAATGACCGCCAGGGGAAATGTTCCCACTCAATGTTCCTGCCGCGGGCTTCTTGGGGCAAGGCGCATACATCGCGGTTGATTTCCAGATTATATTTGCGCGCCAGATAATTGATGCCCGCCTGCGCCAGCAGTGCTGCACGGTAAATAAACCCGGTTTGCTGCACGGAAGCGCTGGAAGCCACCCCGGCGTTCCGCAGTGCATCGCCAATCGGGAGATCGTTGGGCAGGAAGTATTCTTCCACCCCAACCGGAAGCGGTGGTCGGGTGGTGCTGAGGATTTCGCGCGTAGCAGGGGAGGTCGCGGCGGCGGGTACCCGTTCGATCAGCGTGGCGGGTTGGGATGCAGTGGTGGCAACGGCAGCCGTTACTGGCTGTACCAATTTCATCAATTCGGGCAATTGCGAACGGGTCATGGGACCGGCGAGGAAATTCATCACCCAACGGGTTTGGAACTGCACCGGTTTTTTATTATGCACCGAGTGCAGGACAAATACCCGTTTCCCCAGCGCAGAGATCATGCGATCCATTGCGGCGCGATCCACCCCTCCGCCAGCGGAATCTAGCCCATCCAGCAGGCGTTGTTTGTCCTGGTCGGTTTGCAGCCTGCCGATCATCCAGGTGCCGGCGTTGGAAAGCCCTTTGTAATCGACATCGACGGGGTTTTGCGTGGCGAGCAGCAAGCCGATGCCAAAAGCGCGTGCCTGCTTGAGCATGCGCAGCATGATCGTCTTGGAAGGTGGGTTACCCAACGGTGGCAGGTAACCAAGGATCTCGTCCATGTAGATCAAGGCGCGCAGCGTTCCGGTACCGCGCTGCGCGCGCATCCACGATTCTATGGAGGCAAACAGTAGCGTGACGAAGAACATGCGCTCGCTTTCATTAAGGTGGGCAAGGTAAAAAATGCTGTGGCGCGGTTTGCCGGATGGGCTGTACAACATCTTGCCGATATCCAGGGGTTGTCCGTCACGCCATACCTCAAAGGATGGCGAGGCGAGGAAGTTGTTGAGCAGCATCGCCAGCGAGAAGCGGTCTTTCTCCGGGAAAAAGTTGTTCACCGGAAAGGCGCCCAGGCGTTCGAAGGGCGGCTTTTGGGTTTGTAGAATCAATTCGGTCAGATCAAGTGATCCGCCGCTGCTCCAGGCGTGTTCGAGGATATTGGAGAGCAGGATGTGCTCCCGCGATCGCAGCGGATCGATATCGCTTAATCCAATCAAGCCCAGCAGGGCGGTAACAATGGTGGAAATCTTTTCACGCAAAATCTCGCGGTTTTCCTGCCAGGGTAGATCGGGTGCTTCAAAGGAGGAGAGGATGTTGACCGGCAAGGCAGCGGATGAACCGGGAGAATACAAGCTAAAATCAACCGCGTTTTGCAGCTCGCGGATGTTGTCGGTAGTCAAGCCCCATTCTTCCAGTCCTTTTTTCCAGCGCTCGGCAGTCTCCTGAGCAACCTGTTCGACCGGTTTCCCCTCCCGCCGGGCAGCTTCCGGGTCGATCCAGGGCTGGAAATCACCGGGCAGCAGGTCGGGGAAATGAAGCAGCAGGTTGGTCAGATCACCTTTCGGGTCAATGATGATGGCAGGGATGCCCTCCAGGGCTGCCTCTTCGAGCATTCCGATGCACAAGCCGGTTTTACCGGAGCCGGTCATGCCGGTGACCACGGCGTGGGTGGTCAGGTCGGCTGGATTATAGAGAACACGCTCGTCTATTAATTTTCCGGCTGCCGGATCGAATTGTTTGCCCAGGTAAAACGTACCATCTTTTAAGAGTGACATCGAAAAGTTAGCCTCCCACTTGGCGTAATGTATATAACTCGTAAACGCCCCCGAAATTTTGTGGCGCAGGCAAGTTGCTTAGAAAGATATCCAATGCGCGCAAATTTTCTGCCGGGTGTTTTGGATCGGGGTTATTCTCCATAAATTCTACACCAGAACGAAAGACGAGTACATGTGTAAAACCTTCGTTCAACCATTGCCGATAAACATTCTCTACCTTACCATTGTGCATCCAGTCGCGATGCCAACGATCCAACGACTCGTCCGGGCGGCAGACCGGCAGGCAGTACAGGCTGCGCGGTTCGTAAATCATGAGCACGCGGCTACCGGCAGGGAGTTCCTGGATCGCCTGCATGGCTGGCTGAAACCACCCCAGGTTGTGTGCCAGATAGTCGGACTCGGAGGTTATTGCCAGGGCAGCCTGCGGCGCACCCTTGCGCAGCATATCCAGACTGACCTCGATGGTTGTAAACGCCAGGCTCATGAGCGCTAACACGACGAGGATGCGTCCTACCCGAATGCGGCTGAGCTTCAAGCGGCTGGCTGCTTTGAAACCAAATCCTGCCAAAACGGCAAAAATGGGTAGCAACGGGAACATCATCCGCGTTTGTAGCAGCAAACCGGAAAAGCGGCTGGCAATTGCCCACAACAACCAGGCGAACAATCCTGTCAGGCTGAACAGTCCCAGGGTGGCATGGGGTTGGGTATCCAGGTGGCGCCTGCCGATCCATGCCAGCACGCCAAAGGCAAGCATCAACGGACCGATCGAAGCGGCAAAACCCGCTGCGCCTTCCATGCCGAAAATAGTCGCACGCAGCGGGAGGAGCAGCGCATCGATCCAGCTGCCAAAGGGTTGCTCCTGCTGAGCAATGTGCAGCCGGACTGCATCCATTTCGGCTGCCGGAAAGAAGAATGGGTAAATTGGGTTGCCGGCATATAGCAGGTTTTTGAGCAGCCAGGGCAGCGCAAACATGGTGGCAGCCAGCCCAAAGTTCACAAGCGGTGGAATTACTGCCGTCCGGTTGCGCCAAGTGAGAATGCCCAGCCAGAGAACGCCGGTCAGCGCGAGCAACCCGAAGGGATACTTGACCGCAAATGCCATGCCTGCAAGCGCGCCTGCCAGACGCAGGTCGTGCAGGTGATGGCTGTGCTGCCAGTGATCGAGCATGATCAGGCATGCCAGCCCGAAGAGCAGCCCAAGCCAATCAACATAGCCCCAACTAGTGTACAACGCCATGCTCGATCCGGCGAACAAGGCTGCGGCGGCTGCCCAGGCAGCCCGGCTATTCAGACATTGGGTCAGCAAGCCGGTCAAGCCTGCCAGCGCCAACAGGCTGAAGCACCAGCCTAACACGGTGGCTGCCGGTGCACCACCCAGTGCCATTGCCCAGGTGTAGAGCAGCTCGGCTGTTTGCGGGTAGCCGGACATAATCAACCAGGGCAGGTGGCTGATGCGTCCATCTGCCAGGTAGGTGGCGGGCAGGGTGAGGTGATAGACAAGCGCATCGTATTTGAACGGTGGGGCAAGCGCGACCCACAGGCTGGAAAACAGCATCAACAGAATCAGGGCGGCTGTTCCGCGTTCGAAACGGCTGGCAAAGGTTAACATTTCCGCCAGGCTGTGCCATTGCTCCAACCATTGCAGGAGCGGGCGGCGAAGCACGATCAGCCCCACCGGCAGCGCCAGCCAGAACAGCGCGGCGGGCAGCCCAAGGGTGACACCTGCCGCCAGAACCAGCACGGCAAGAATACCCAACCCGGCACAAGCCTGGACACACAGAGCTGCCAGTGGGTGTAACCCATCGAGCGGAAACAGTTGCCTGCCAATAGCCCCGGCAAGCGACACGATCGACGCGGTGGCAAGCAACCGCCAAAGGATCATGCCGACTGCCAGGGCAGTTGGCGGGTCGAACGGTTTATGAGTCAGGTAATAACCAACCACGACCAGAAAGGGTATCAGCAACGCCAGCGCGGCGGTGAAAGTCTTTGAGGGTGCATTCATGAGATGTTGTGCGGTTCTAATGCGAAATTAGTGCGGGAAATGATCTTTCTTACTTGAGGGTGGGATGTCTGTCTCCATTATACTGGTCTTCTGCGGCATGGCTTGCCAGGCGGATAGGTGTCGCTGCCAGCCAGGGCAGGGCATTCTTGGACGGATTGCTTTTTGTTATAATCAGGGTAATGCCCACCATTTTGGTAATCATTTCACTGGAGAAAAACCATGAACACCAACCGTGTTGAAATGCCCATTCAGGGTGAGAAAATTGACCTGCAATCTGGGCGATTGATCGTCCCGGACCAGCCGGTATTGCCGTTCGTCGAGGGCGATGGCACCGGGCGAGACATCTGGCGCGCCGCGCAGCGCGTATTCGATGCTGCTGTCGAAAAGGCGTACAACGGCAGGCGAAAAATCCGTTGGCTGGAAGTGTTGGCAGGCGCAAAGGCATTTCAACAGACTGGCAACTGGCTTCCGGAGGAAACCCTACAGGCATTCCGTGAGTACCGGGTGGGTATAAAGGGACCTCTCACCACCCCGATTGGCGGTGGATTTCGTTCGTTAAATGTTGCCCTGCGTAAAGCGCTCGATCTGTATGTCTGCCTGCGTCCGGTGCGCTATTTCGAGGGCGTGCCCTCGCCGGTCAAGCGCCCACAGGACGTGGACATGGTCATCTTCCGCGAGAATACCGAAGATATTTATACTGGCATCGAATTTGAGATCGGTACACCCCAAAACCAGCAATTCAAGCAACTGCTTAGAGAACATTTCCCGGTGGAGTACGGAAAAATCCGCTTTCCGGACAGTGCCGCCTTCAGCCTTAAACCGATTTCGCGCGAAGGTACCAACCGGCTGGTGCGGGCTGCGCTGGAATATGCTTTCCAATACAATCGGCGCAGCGTCACGCTGGTACACAAGGGCAATATTATGAAGTACACCGAAGGCGCTTTCCGCAATTGGGGCTATGAACTGGCGGAGGCGGAGTATGGTGAACGGGTCTATACCTGGGCGCAGTGGGAACGTACCAAAGCCGCTCAAGGTGAAGAGGCTGCCAACCAGGAGCAGGAAGATGCGCTCAAAGCCGGTAAACTTCTCATCAAAGATGTGATTGCTGATATTGTCTTCCAGCAAACCATCACCCGCGCGCGCGATTTCGACGTGCTGGCAACCATGAACCTGAACGGCGATTACCTCTCCGACGCGCTGGCAGCGCAGGTCGGTGGAATCGGGATTGCGCCAGGCGGCAACATCAACTATGAAACCGGGCATGCGGTGTTCGAAGCAACCCACGGGACGGCGCCAAAATATGCCGATAAGGACATGGTCAATCCGGGTTCGGTGATCCTGTCGGGCGAGATGATGCTGCGCTACATGGGCTGGAATGAAGCCGCCGACAGGATCATTCGGGGGATGGAAGGGGCGATCCGCGCCAAAACGGTGACCTACGACTTTCACCGCCTGATGGATGGAGCAACCTTGTTGAAATGTTCGCAGTTTGGAGATGCTGTCATTCGTCACATGGATTGAGAGGGGACATGAGCAAACTTTTCGAAAAACTAAACTGGAAAGGGCAGCCAGAAATCCTGGTTATTCATGCACCGGAGAGTTTTGAAATTGAGCTGGCAGCGCTGAGTGGGGTACGGATTCTCCGTGACATAGCAGCCGTGCAAACAGTCGAGTTCGCCCTGTCATTTGTGACCCGTCAGGCAGAGCTTGACCGCCTGATCGAGGAAATCACTGCGCGGGTAAAAGGGGATGGGATTATCTGGTTTGCCTATCCCAAAACCGCATCAAAAAAATATCGCTGTGAATTCAACCGTGATACAGGGTGGGCAAAACTTGGCGAGGCGGGTTTCGAGGGAGTGCGCCAGGTTGCCATCGATGAAGACTGGTCTGCCCTGCGTTTCCGTCGGGTGGAATATATCAAAACCTTGACCCGTGACGTGAAACGGGCTGGTAGTGCGGAAGGTAAAAAACGCACTCAGTTAAAGAGCTGAAAGCGGGTTTTTTGTTCCAACTCATTTTAACCGGATGGAGACTCTCCATCCGGTTTTTGATTGCGGTTTACCGCTGAACGGATTCGTCTGCTGTGTATGATCGAGGCAGGATTGAGTTTTTGACTGCAAAAACATTATACAAAAAGATTATACACAATGGCTTTCCGTGCTTAACACAGGGATAATGGTATACGCAGCACTGGGAGGTGCCGATATGAACCAAACCATCCATACCTGGGAAAAACCGTTAATCGGGCTGGCATATAAAGCCCTGGAGCATCATGCTGGCGAACATCACCAGGATGAAACCGGACAGGCGGATTTGCATACAGCCTACCGGCAGTGCACGGATATCACTCGCGAACATTCCAAGACGTTTTACCTGGCTTCTGGTTTGCTGCCGGGCGAGAAGCGCCAGTCGGTACGCGCTTTGTATGCCTTCTGCCGCATCAGCGATGATCTGGTTGATCGCGCTCAGGTTGACCCGGTTGCCGAGCTGGCAGCCTGGCGGCAGCGCACGATGGGCGGCAGGGTCCAAGAACGCAGCGATGCGGTCGCGCTGGCGTGGGCAGATACCCGCTACCGTTTTGGCATTCCCTGGATGTATGCCGAACAGCTGCTGCAAGGTGTTGTACAGGACCTGGTCAAGCACCGTTACGCGACATTTGATGAACTGGCAGAATACTGTTATGGAGTGGCTTGTACGGTTGGATTGATGTCCATGCACATCATTGGTTATCACGGGCGCGAAGCCTTTCCCTACGCTATCCGGCTTGGGGTTGCGTTGCAGGTCACCAATATATTGCGCGATGTTGGTGAGGACTGGCGCGCCGGGCGGGTATACCTGCCGCAGGAAGAGCTGGCTGCTTATGGGTTGAGTGATGCGGATCTTGCGGCTGGCAAGGTCACTCATCGCTGGCGGGAATTCATGCGTTTTCAAATCGAGCGTAACCGGCGGCTGTACACCGAAGCCATGCCAGGCATTGACCTGCTCAACCGCGATGGCCGTTTTGCCATTGCTGCAGCAGCGGAATTATACCGGGCTATTCTCGACGAGATCGAGGTGAATGATTATGATGTCTTCCGCTACCGCGCGAGTGTCAAACGGGCGGATAAATTAAGCCGGTTGCCGGGAATCTGGTTGCGGGCGTCATCCGGTCATTACTCGCAAGCTGTTACCGACATGCCGGTCTCCTGATTCTTGTTCAAGGCAGGCAGTTAACATGGCTAAAAAAATCATTGTGATCGGTAGCGGATTCGGTGGGTTGGGCGCTGCAATTCGCCTGGCAGCCAGTGGACACCAGGTAGAAATATTTGAAAAGCGTGACCTGCTCGGTGGACGTGCCTACCAGTACGAGGTTAATGGCTTTAAATTCGATGGCGGTCCCACCGTCATCACCGCGCCGTACATGTTTGACGAGCTATTTGAGCAAGCGGGCAGGCAGCGTGAAGATTACTTCGAACTGGTGCCGCTCGACCCGTTTTACCGTATCTTCGATCACACTGGTGCGCATTTCGATTACCACCGCAACCCGGAAAATACCCTCTCAGAAATTGAACGCTGGAGCCCACAGGATAAAGAAGGCTATCTGAAATTCACCCGCCATACTCGGGCAATTTTCCAGCGTTTTCACCCGTTTACCGATCAGCCGTTCTTAAGTCTGGTGGATATGATCAAAATCATGCCAGACGTGATCCGCCTGCAAGCCTACGGCGGCGCGTATGACTTTGCAGCCCGCTATATTAAAAATCCATTTCTGCGGCGGGTATTCTCGTTTCACCCCCTGCTGGTGGGCGGCAACCCGTTTGACACGCCATCAATTTATACGTTAATAGTGCAATTCGAAAAGCAGTGGCGTGTGCATTACGCCATGGGTGGGACTGGTGCCATTGTGCGCGGTTTGGGGCGACTATTTAATGAACTGGGTGGAAAGGTGCACTTCAACAGCGAGGTTGCCGAGATCCTGGTGGAGGGTAAACGTGCCAGCGGTATACGTCTGAAGGATGGAAGCCTGCACAAGGCGGATATCATTGTGTGCAACGGAGATGTCGCCTACACGTACCGTAATTTGATCGCTGCTCAACACCGGCGAAAATATACCGACCGCCGTATCGAGGGCATGAAGTACAGCATGTCACTGTTCGTGTGGTACTTTGGAACGCGCAAGCGCTACCTGGATAGTCCTCTTCAACATCACAATATCATTCTTAATCAGCGCTATCGTGAACTGCTGCGGGATATATTCAACCGGCGTGTTCTCTCGGACGATTTCTCACTCTACCTGCACATGCCATCGCGCACCGACGCAAGCATCGCACCACCTGGCTGCGAATCGTTCTACGTCCTCTCGCCGGTGCCAACACTTGATTCGGGCACCGATTGGTGCCAGATGGCGCCACGCTACCGCGACCGCCTGCTGGATTTCCTGGAGACCAATTACCTGCCCGGCTTGCGCGAGAACCTGGTTGCGGAACATTTCATTGACCCACTGCATTTTCAAAACACACTCAACAGCTACCGTGGAGCGGCGTTCTCGATCAAGCCAAGCCTGATGCAGTCTTCGTACTTCCGTCCTCACAACCGTTCGGAGGAATTGGATGACCTTTACTTCGTCGGGGCGGGCACTCATCCTGGGGCGGGTGTACCGGCGGTGCTGGCATCCGGTAAAATTGCTGCCAACCTGATTGATGGACACGCTGGGGTCCAGCCATTCAACGGTAACGGATCGCACGGCTGAGTCGGAGGGAAACGGTCATGGGTTATGAAATCGGGTTTGGCATTACCCCGGATGAAATCGAAATTGAGCGGCTGCCACTGCGCGGGCGTTTGCCGGAATGGCTGCAAGGGACACTAATCCGCAACGGTCCCGGAACCTTTCAGGTTGGTGGACAGCGCTACCGGCACTGGTTCGATGGTCTGGCAATGCTTCACCGCTTCACCATTCAAGCCGGGCAGGTTTCTTACGCTAATAAATTCCTCAACACACGATCCTATCGAGAAGCGCAGCAAAGCGGGAAGATCGCTTACTCGGAATTTGCCACCGATCCGTGCCGTTCGTTGTTTGGGCGGGTGATGGCGGTTTTCGAACCGAAGATCACCGATAGTGCCAAGGTGAGCATTGCAAAAATTGCGCAGCGTTACCTGGCACTGGCAGAAACGCCTATTCAGGTGGAATTCGATCCACATACGCTCGAATCGGTGGGTGTGTTCAATTATGAGCAGCGTCTGGTCGGGCAGATGACCACCGTACATCCACAATTTGATTCTGCCAGTGGCACGGTGTATAACGTGGTCACCCGTTACAACCGTATCAGTCGCTATAACGTGTATGCAATGCAAGGCGGTAACCCACCCAGGAGAATCGCATCCCTCCCAGTCAACCAGCCAGCCTATATGCACAGTTTTGGCATGACCCAGAATTATATTATTCTGACCGAATTCCCCCTGGTGGTCAATCCGTTGACACTGTTGTTATGGCTGAAACCGTACATCGAAAACTTTACCTGGAAGCCCCAACGCGGAACACCTTTCTGGATCATTGACCGGCGTAGTGGGGAAGTGGTTGGACGTTACGACAGTGATCCATTCTTTGCCTTTCATCATATTAATGCCTTTGAGTGTGGTGACGAGATTGTGGTTGACCTGGCGGCATATCCCGATGCGCAAATTCTGCAATCCTATTATCTCAACCGGCTTGAATCCAATACGAATCAGCTGCCGGCGGGGAAGTTGCGCCGCTACCGCGTCCCATTGAAGGGTAAACGAGCTACCTTCGAGGTGCTCTCCGAAGCCTGTATGGAACTGCCCAATTTCGATGTAGCCCGCTATAACACCCGTTTCGATTACCGCTATGTTTATGCGGTCAGCGTCAATCCTCATCATCCCCAGGGGTTTTACAACCAGATTGTCAAAGTCGATATTGCCACCGGGCAGGATAACGCATGGTTTCAGCCGGGTTGTTATCCGGGTGAACCGGTTTTTGTGGGGCATCCGGACAGGAGCAGTGAAGATGACGGCGTGATCCTCTCGGTCGTGCTGGATGAGCGCGCGGGCGCGTCTTTCCTGCTGGTGTTGGATGCTGCCACTTTTCAGGAAATTGCCCGAGCAGCCATTCCTCACCCGGTACTGTTTGGCTACCATGGAGCCTATTTTCCTCAAGCCCCGAACGAAGGAGGCGTGGTTTGATTGGTAGTCCGTTCCTTGCGAGTCCCGCTTTGAAAACCCGCCACACTAATGGTGGCGAAATCATCCGCCTGATCGGGGTTAACAAGCAATTTCATCTTGCCGGGCAGGAAATTGCCGTGTTGCATGACATCTCGCTGACGGTGGCGGCGGGTGAATTTGTTGCCATTGTGGGACCTTCGGGGAATGGTAAATCTACCCTGCTGAACATGATCACCGGCATAGACCGCCCCAGCAGCGGCGAAGTGATCGTTAATGGGCGCGCATTGCACACAATGAGCGAAGATCAACTGGCAGGCTGGCGGGCAGGTCAGGTGGGGATTGTGTTTCAGTTTTTTCAATTATTGCCTGCGCTTAACCTGCTGCAAAACATCATCCTGCCAATGGATTTTGCCAGGAAATACCGTCCCAAAGAGCGGCGTGAGCGCGCGGAGTACCTGCTTGATATGGTTGGCTTGAGCGACCAGATGCAAAAACTGCCCGGTATGGTTTCGGGTGGGCAGCAACAGCGGGCAGCGATTGCCCGCGCTCTGGCGAATGACCCGCCGCTGGTGGTGGCAGATGAACCAACCGGCAACCTGGATGTGCGAACCGCCGAGGAGGTTTTTACCTTGTTTGTTCGTTTGAGCGGGCAGGGGAAGACCGTACTGATGGTTACGCACAATGAGGAACTGGCTTGCCGCGCTGCGCGGCGAATTGAGGTGATCAACGGCAGAATTGCCAACGATGGCGGCTGCTCGTGAGCGGAGTGCCGTGATGAGCGTGATCTGGCGCAAAGTCTGGTACGATGTGTGGCACAACAAGAGCCGCACCCTGTTGGCGGTGATCAGCATCTCGGTTGGGGTTTTCGCAGTCGGTGCTATTTTTGGCATGGTCGACCAACTGCTCAGCGGCATGGACAAAGCTCACCGCGAGGTGTTCCCCTCGCACGTCAACATGATTCTACGCAACGCAGTCACCCAGGCGGTGGTGGATGATCTCAAATCCATACCCGGCGTAGTGGATATCGACCCGGTTAATCAGTTGTCTGTGCGTTATAAAATCAATGTGGAAGACAAATGGCGGCTGGGCACGCTGGTTCAGCGCGCTGATTACAATGCCCAGACCTATGATGTTGTTGTTTTGAAAGAAGGCAACCTGCCCGCGGATGGGAAGATCGGCATTGAACGGCTGTCCAGCGCCTACTTTGGAGCGCAGATTGGCGATAACGTCATTCTTCAAGTTAACGGCGGAGAACAATCCTTCGAGATCAATGGTCTGATCCGTCACCCCTTTGTCCAACCGCCGCTGTTTGGCGGACAGGCGCATTTTTTTACCGACGAGCAAGGGCTGGCGAAATTTGGCATTCCAGAAGGGTTCTATGGTCAATTGTTGGTGCGGGTGGAGCCCTATTCACTCGAACAGGCGCAGAAAATTGCTGGTGATATCCGTTCGCGCCTGGCAGAGCAGGGCTTTGGGGTGATCGTCAGCCTGTACCAGGAGCCAGAGCGTCACTGGGGGCGCATGTTTGTCGAAGGCATCAATCTGGTTTTGCAAATTATGGCGCTGGTTTCCCTGTTCATGAGCGCGGTGCTGGTGTTGAACACCTTCACCGCTTTGATAACGCAGCAAACCGATCAAATAGGCGTGATCAAGGCGATTGGCGGGCGGCGCGGGGTGATTGTGCGGGTTTATCTGAGTGGCGCGTTGATCTACGGCGGGCTGGCATTGTTGATTGCGTTGCCATCCAGTACGGTTTTTTCCTTTCTGATGAGCCGCTGGTTCCTCAACCTGTTTAATATCGATTACACGATTTTCCAGATATCACAGCGCGCGATCGTCCTGCAGGTCATGTGCGCCTTACTGGCACCGCTTTTAGCAGCACTGGTGCCGGTATTGCGCGGCGCGGCGATCAGCGTGCGGGCTGCCATTTCCACATACGGCTTGGGTGGTGATTTTGGCTCGACTTCGCTTGATCGGTTGGTCGAACGGATCGGCGCCCGCTTGCTACCAACAGCCTATGCGGCGGCGCTGGGCAACCTGTTCCGCCGCAAAGGACGCCTGGCACTGACATTGCTGGTTCTCACCACCGCCGGAGTGATGTTCCTGGTCGTCATGGCTTTAATTAGCTCAGTTAATGCCACGCTGGACAACGAGATGGCGCGCCAGGGATATGATGTGCGCGTGGGTTTCAACCGTAATCAGAATATTAATGAAGTATTAACGCTGGCAGGCGAAGTCGAGGGTGTTCAGATGGCGGAGATGTGGTACAGTCGTAACGCTACCATCCTGCGTGAAGGCGAGCGATTGCGGGATTCGGCGGGGTTGGGTGCACAATTGCTGGGCATCCCAGCCAATTCGGGCATGTACCGCCCAATCATCACCGAAGGTCGCTGGCTGCAACCTGGGGATGACCAAGTGGTGGTGATCAGTCAGGAAACAGCCGTGAAAAACCGCATTCGTCTGGGCGAGCGCATCACATTGAATCTGGGCGAACTGGGTCAAACCGAATGGGAGGTGGTTGGGTTGTACCGGGTGATCTATGGCGGCGGTTTTCTGGTCGAGCCGATCTATGCGCCGCTGGAAGCGGTTGCGGCATCTACCGGGCAAATCAATCAGGGTACCCAGGTGTTGGTCAAAGGGCAAGTTGCCAGCCTTGAGGCGGAATCCGCCTTTGCCGAGGCATTGAAAGACCGCTTTGAGCAAGCCGGGATGGGGATTGATTTTTATACCAGCGCGGCGCGCCTTGAACAACGCGCGTTTGCCAACAATCAATTTAATTCCCTGATCTCGATGCTGCTCAGCCTGGCAATGTTGACTGCGGTGGTGGGTGGAATCGGTCTAGCAGGATCTCTCGGTATCAGCGTGGTGGAACGCACCCGCGAGATTGGCGTGCTGCGTTCGATTGGCGCGCGTGCTGCGGCTATCCGCTGGATGCTGGTCATGGAAGGTGTGCTCCAAGCCTTGATCAGTTTCCTCATCTCGACCCCGCTGGCGTTTGTGCTGGCGCAGCCCCTGGCTCGCGCGTTGGGACGCACCATGCTGGAAATCGATCTTGACTTTGCCTTTGGCTACCCGGCGGTTGCAGCCTGGCTGGCGCTGGTTGTGATCATCGGTGTGGTCGCTTCGCTGGCGCCTGCCCGGCGGGCAACACAGATCAGCGTTCGCGAAGCACTAATCTACAGTTGAAAATGACCGCACAAAATTTGTTCAGATCATCGGCGTGTGATAGAGTACCTTGCCGTTGACCTCGATTTGGGTTTCGACCAGGTATTTCCTGATGGTTTCCATGTTCGGCTGGATGCCCAAGCCGGGACCTTCCGGCAGGTGGATTTGACCGTTGGTATCGGGCAGCAGGTGCTCATGCGTCAGTTCGCTTGCCAACGGAGTCAGTTGACCGGGGTATTCACCCAGATCGTGCCCTTCCGCGCCGGCGAATACCTGAAGCGCCGCACTCAGCGCCAGGTGAGAGGTGAAGGTGTGATTGATGAAGCTGACTTTGCGGGCATCGGCATAATCAAATACCCGTTTGGCTGAAGTAATCCCGCCGATTCGACCGGGATCGATCTGGATGAAGCCGATTCCGGCGTAGTCGATCATTTGCTGCGCCATGTGCTCGTTGTGTGCTCCTTCACCCCCTGCCAGCCGGATGGTGTGGCATAACCGCGAGAGGCTGTGGTACGCATTCAGTGCATGGGTGTGGAAGGGCTCCTCCAGCCAGGTGACGTGGAAAGATTCCAGCATAGACAGCCGCTGGCGGGCAGCCTCCAGATCACTGCCCCACACCGCTCCGGCGTCGATGCACAACACCCCATCCGCTCCCAAACCCTCGCGGGCAGCAGCCACCTGATCCTCGTCATCCTTGACATTGTGCTGCCCAAATCCGCCCCAGCCGAACTTGACCGCCTGGAAGCCTGCCTGACGGGCAAGGCGGGCTTTTTCCAATGTTTCCTGTGGGTGACTGCCAAACAACAGTGAACTGTAAGGTCGTTTGGGGTAGGCGCGCGGGTAGCCCAGCAGGCGGTAGACTGGCTCCTGGTAGATCTTGCCGAGTAAATCCCACAGGGCAACATCGATTCCTGAGAGGGTATGGTCGGCTTGTAGCAAGTCCATGCTGTTGCGCCGAACAGCCTGGTGAATGCGGATGATGTCCGCCGGGGTTTCCAGTCGTTGTCCCAGCACCGAATCGGCAACCGGTTTACAGGCACTGTGTGACATTGGGCACACTAGGCTGGCAATCGTCACCAACGGCGAGGCTTCGCATTCGCCCCAGCCGACCTGACCGCCAGCAGCAACGCGCACCAGCAAGGCATCCTGGCTGCCGTCGCCGATATCCAGCACCGTTGGCATGGAGAGGTAGAAGAAATCGACCGCTTCGATGATGCGCATGGAAAAACCTAAAAGGTGATGGTCAACCCGCCATCAACGGTGATAACCTGCCCGGTGATGTATGAGGCATCTGCGCCTGCCAGAAACCAGGCAACCCCGGCAATTTCTTTCGGCTGCGCTGCGCGGCGCAACGGCAGGTGGTGCCCCTCAACATAATTTTTACGGAACCATTCGCTTTCCAGTTCGTTGATGCCATCCACAACGCTCATCGGGGTATCGACGAATCCGGGAGCAATGGCATTCACCAGGATGTTGCGTGGTGCCAGTTCCAATGCCAGGGCACGGCAGTAATGGTTAATGGCGGCTTTCGCCATGGCGTATGCGCTGGCTCTGACTTCAACCCGTTCACCGTGAATCGAGGTAACGTGGATGATCCGCCCGCCGTCGTTCATCAATTTAGCTGCTGTGCGCGTCATCGCAATGGCGCCGTTGACCATGATATCGAACGGTTTTCGCCATTCCTCCAGCGGAGCGTCGAGCGCGTCGGCGGTCATGAAGACCCCCGCGTTGTTGACCAGCACATCCAGATGCCCCCACTCAGTGGAGACTGCGGCGTAAACCCGCTCGGCAGTTTCGGATTGTTCGTAGGCTCCTGCGCAAATCAGGTGCTGCCCGGTTGGCAGACCGGCGTGGATTTGTTCGAGCAGTTCCTTGCGCCGGGCGACCAGACAGACTTCCCAGCCTTCGTGGGCAAAACGAATGGCAGTCGCTTTGCCAATTCCGGATGAAGCACCGGTGATAAGAACTCGTTTGGGTTGCCTGCTCATAATACCACGTCCTGAGATTTGGGATACAATCAAGAAATTAATGGCGGGTTATAAACCAGCTGTCCGATTGACAAATCCAATTGTGCTATGATACTATACTACAAGAAATTGTCACTTGTCGCAAGCCATAAGACAAAGGAATTCGATGGCGAAAGAACCGGTCACCGCTGAAGCGGTTTCCAGAGCAATTCTGCAGCGCATCACCACCGGGCAGTATGCCCCGGGTGACCGTCTGCCGCCGGTACGAAAACTGGCGGCAGAGATTGGCTCTAACCGCAACACGGTCAACAAAGCCTACCAGATGCTTTTCGATCTGGGGATGATCGAAACCAGCCACATCGGGCGCAGAGGCTATACGGTCAAACGCGCCGGGCAGGCAGGTTCGAAAACCAAGAGCGAACTGATAGATTATTTCTACCAGCACTCGGTGGAAATGGTCTGGCAGGGCATGGCTGCTGGCTTAACCGCCGAAGAGATGCTCGACCAGTTGAAGAACGCAGTCAACGAAGTATTTGGGCACAGCAAAGTTGACCTGATCTTCTTCGAGTGCAACGATTACGACACCCAGGAGATGGGCAAGCGGCTGAACGAAGTGCTCAATATGCCGGTCGAGTATCGTAACCTGTCGCATTTCTATAAAAACCCGTCGGCAGTGATCAAAAAATTCGATCTGATCATCACCACGTATCATCATCTGGCAGAGATCAACACCGCCATCAGCCAGTATGGCTTCCCACCCGGCAAGGTGGTTGGAATCGATACCCGTCTGACTGCTGACTCGATGCTAAAGATTGCCCGTTTCCCAAAAAACCGGATTGGGGTGGTTTGCACCAACCAAAACACCGCCCACATGATCAAGCACATTCTGTTTGGCTACCATCCCGAATGGGAGATTGAAGCCCTGTCGGTCGAGGATGACCGTGAAGCGATCCGTCGGCTGGCACAGTCCAGCGACCATTTCATTGTTACCCACACCAGCGCCGAGGAAGTCAGCGCGATGACCGGGCGCGAACCGGATGTGGTGGTTAATTTTCAAATCGATGAGCAGTCGATTGCTTTTTTAAACCAGCGCATCCATAAAGTCCGTATGGAAAAAGTCCGCAGCCTGCAACCCGAATCCCACTGACAAGCGAGGTACCCAACATGCCCCCTGTGATGATCGATCTCTCGACCAGCCGTTTGGGCTGTGTGCTGCGTGCTGAAAACGGTGCACTCCAACTGGAAACCCTCAATGGAGGCGGTAGGGAATGGCTGCACCCACGGGCGGTGTCTCCGCTGTTTACTGTCATCGTGGACGGCATCCGTTACGATGCGCAAAATTGCGAATGGGTCGAGCACCATGAAAACCGGGACAATCCCGGCGTCCATAAGCATGTATTTCGATTCCAGCATACCCTGTTGACTGTAGAACAGCACATCCATATTTACGAAGGTGAAGCACTTTTGGAAGCCCGGACGGTTGTGACAAACCGAATTGACAGGCTGCAGCGCGTGGAGCAAATCGATTCATTGGCGCTCAACCTGGCACCAATGTCAGCCCTTTTGTTTTCCTTTACCGGAAATTGGGGCAGCGAGTTTGAGCCGCAACACCGCCGTCTGGATGGGGAGATGATCCTGGAATCGCGCTCAGGACGTTCATCTAAGGGGTCCCATCCCTGGTTTGCGCTGACGGATGAACAGGGGGCTGTGCTCTCCGGGGCGGTTGCCTGGTCGGGCAATTGGGTGATGCGATTCCACCCGCTGGAAAACGGGGGTGTTTGCCTGAGCGGGGGAATCCATGATTGGGAATTCAGCAAAGTTCTCCAACCGGGTGAATCGTTGGAAGGTGCGCCGTTTGTCCTGGTAGCTGGCGAGCATCTCAATGATGTTTCTCAGCAGTATGCGCGGGTGGGACGCAAATTCTGGTACCCGTACAATCCGGTTGCCGCAAGCCTGCCGGTGGAATGGAATCACTGGTGGCCCTATGAAGATGCTGAGATCAATCAGGAAGTATTTCTGGCAAACGTGGAAAGGGCTGCTCAAATGGGATTCGAGGTGTGCACGCTGGACGCTGGCTGGTTTGGACCCAGCGATGCAGGCACCTTTTGGGAACACTACCGTGGTGATTGGGCGTTGGTCAACCGGCAGCGCTTTCCGGATGGGCCGCGCGCCCTGGCAGATGCGGTTCATGCGCGCGGGATGAAGTTTGGCATGTGGTGTGAAATTGAAGCGTTGGGCGAGCGGGCACAACTGGCACAGGATTACCCGGAATATGTTGCCCTGCGGGATGGAAAGCCGCTCGGCTGTGTGTGCTTTGGCAACCCTCAGGTGCAGGAATGGGCTTACCAAACGCTGCGGCGGCTGGTTGAGGAGTACGGCTGTGATTGGATCAAAGTGGATTTCAACCTCGATCCAGGGGCGGGCTGCAATCGTGAAGATCACGGGCACCAGCGTGGGGATGGGTTGTACGAGCACTACCGTGGATATTATCGAACCCTGGAGAGACTGCGCCGGGATTATCCGACGCTGGTGCTGGAAAATTGCTCCTCCGGCGGGTTGCGAATCGACCTGGGCATGCTGCGCCAGACGCACATGACCTTTTTATCGGACCCGGATTGGGCTGTTCATGATCTGCAAATCTTCTGGGGTGCCAGCACCATGCTGGCTGCCAATGTGCTGCTGCATTGGACATTTAGTGACTGGCGCAACCTCAACCCCCCGCCGCAACAGAACTTCGACCCGCACGATCCGACTCTGACGCGCAAAAAATGGGATTATTACACCCATATCTCGATGCTCGGCTGGTATGGCATCTCGCAAAAATTGCCGCGTTTGCCTGACTGGCTGGCAGAGCGCATCGTGAAGCACAACCAACTCTACCGCTCACAGGTGCGCCGCTTTATTCAGCAAGCCGATCTATACCGCCTGACATTGCAACCGCTGCGCAGCGGGGAGGGTGAGCGCTGGGCAGCCTTTCAGTACAGCCTGACCGCCGAGGATGAACACTTGTTGTTCGTTTTCCGCCTGCCAGGTGCAAAGGCACAGCGCGCTATCCGTTTACAAGGCTTGCAGCGGGATAGGTTTTACTTGGTGGAAGGTCTGGAGGGCGAATACCGGGCAGTATTCAGCGGACGACAATTGATGGAGGAAGGGTTGCTATTTTCGACGCTGGAGGAAGAAGAGTCGGCTTTATTGAAACTCACGGCGCAGGCATGGCAGGGGATTGCATGAATTCGAGTATTGAAGTTGAAATGGTATGGGCAGCTCGGGATGAACTCGGCGAGGGTCCGCTCTGGCACAATGGTGAGCAGGCGGTGTACTGGGTGGATATCGAGGCGGGTTGCATTCACCGGCTTGAGACAATCGGTGGTGACCACCAGGCTGCTGCCATTGGCGAAAAGGTCGGCGCGCTGGCATTCCGGCGCGGCGGCGGGCTGGTTCTGGCGACCGAACGCGGACTTGCCTATTTTGATTCAACCACCGGTGCGCTGAGTCGCATCGCCGATCCGGAAAAGGACAAGCGCGGTACGCGTTTCAATGACGGAGCAGTCGACCGGGCGGGGCGCTTCTGGGCAGGCACGCTGGGTGACCGCTATCAGAACAGCCTGTACCGGCTTGACCCCGATGGTTCGGTGCGGCGTATGGATACCGGTTTCGATATTTCCAATGGTATTGGTTGGAGCCCGGACAACAAACTCATGTATTTTGTCGATTCGACCCCTGGCATCATCTACGTTTACGATTTTGATCTTTCTGGCGGGGAAATTGCCAACCGGCGGGTGCTGATCAACCGTTCGGAGCGGCAGGGCGTACCGGATGGGTTAACCGTGGATGCCGCCGGTTTCATCTGGATTGCGGTATGGGGTGGCAGCTGCCTGGAGCGGTACGATCCGCGCGGGCGGCTGGAGCGGGTAATCTCCATGCCAGTGCGCTACCCGACCAGCATGACCTTTGGCGGGCAAAACCTGGATGAGTTGTATATAACCTCTGCCCAGTACGAAATTCCGCGTTCCCAGCGGGCAAAGCACCCACTGGCAGGCAACCTGTTCCGTATTCGCGGCATTGGCAAGGGCATCGCCGAGCCGATGTTCGCTGGCTGAATTAACATCGATTGGTGCAATGATATTTGTGTCAGGATCGAGAGGAGACCTTAAAACCCATGGGTGACTTAACCTACCAGATTGGCAACGTGAAGATCGAGATTGAGGAAACAGAGACACTCCGCTTCCCCAGTGCGGCGGATTGCAACAGCCCGTGCTGGTGGTGGGAGGGGAAATTCTATGTGCTCAACTCCACCGGACACCCGGTGCATTCGATGGGAGAAAACGTCGAGCGCATGACCCGCGGAGAGGAAATCACCTGGTCAGCCTGGCGTGACGGCGGGCGCTGGATCGAGTCGGTGCATCAGGAAGCCGATGGCACGCTGCTGGGCTGGTATCACAACGAACCGGCACACCTGGTGCCGGATGAATATCAGATTGGGCGGCAGTTTCCTCTCACCGCGCCGTTCATTGGGGCGGTGATCTCGCAGGATAATGGGAAAACCTGGGACGATCTGGGCTTGGTATTGGTGGGTGGACCCGAAACGCTCAACCTGGAAAACCACAACTTCTGGTTCGCAGGCGGCAATGGTGATTTTTCGGTCATCCTCGACCGCAATCGCGAATATTTCTACTTTCTCTTTGGCACCTACTACAAGGACGTTACCCAGCAGGGCATCTCGTTGGCACGAATGCGTTATGAGGATCGCTTTTGCCCGGTCGGCAAGGTGATGAAGTGGTACCAGGGTGACTGGCAGCAGCCAGGTCTGCGCGGCAAGGTAACCCCGATCATTCCGGTCAATGCAGACTGGTACAGTCCGCAGCCGGACACATTTTGGGGACCCTCGGTGCACTGGAATACCCATATTCAACAGTATGTCATCTTGATGAATCGCGCTATAGACCCGCGCTGGCAACAGGACGGCATTTACATCAGTCTGACCCACGATATTTCCGATCCCTCTAGCTGGACTCCTCCACTGCGCATTCTGGAAGAGAAAGGCTGGTACCCGCAGGTGGTCGGAAGCGACACCGCCCGCCAGGAAACCGAGCGCGAAGCAGGCGCGGTCTCGCGTCTGTTCATTCACGGCGAATCGAAGTACCGCCTCCGTTTTTCGCGGATTTAGGCAGCTTCGATCACTTCAATTGCGCTGGTCGAGCCGTTCAGGTGGATGCACTGCCCGGTGTGCAGCTGCTGGGTGGCGCGGTTGATTCCCACTACTGCCGGTTCTCGTCCGGCATCGAGTAGTGCCTAACGGCAGCAGGCAAACAGACGCATGGCGATAAAAAACTACCAGGTTTGAAACAGGCGCGTTTCGACCCTGGCTGAATTGGCTCCAGCTGGAGAGGGAGATTTACTCTTTGACCGACCCAAGCATGATGCCGCGAATGAAGTAGCGTTGCAGGAAGGGATAGACGATCAGGATCGGCAGCATGGCAATGAACAGCTTGGCTGCATTGAGTGTGTTGTTGGACAACTGCGCCAGCAATTGTGCCTGCCCGCCATGAAGCGCCGGACGGTCGGCGATGACCAGTTGCTGGATGTAGGTTTGCAGCGGGTAGTTGTTGGGGTTGTTCATTAAAATCAAGCCGTCAAAGAAGGAGTTCCAATGACCGACAATGCTGAACAGGGTGATGGTTGCCAGTGCAGGCAGCGAGGTGGGTAAATAAACGTGCCAGAGCAGTTGCAACGGGTTTGCCCCGTCAATGCGGGCAGCTTCATCCAGTTCCTTGGGAATGTTGCGAAAGAAATTCATCAGGATGATGACATTCCAGATTGGCACCGCGGTAGGTAGAACCAGCGCCCAAAGGTTATCGATCAGCCCGTAACCGCTGATGGTCAGGTACCAGGGCACGAGACCGACATTGAGGATCATTCCGAAAACGAACATCCACATAAAAATGTTGCGCCCCGGAAAGGCTTTGGCAGTGCGCGAAAGCGGGAAAGCGGTCAATACGGCAAACACGAAGTTGAGAAAGCCACCCAGTGCCACCCGCTGGATGGAAACCCCGAAGGCGCGCCAGAATTTCTCGTCGCGCAGAATGTACTCGTAGGCAAACAAGTTGGTGCCAACTGGCAGCAGGCTGACCATGCCACCGCTGACGGCTGCCTTATCGCTCAACGAGATAGCCAGGGTGTTGATGAGCGGCAGCAGGGTGCTGAACCCAAGAGCAAGCAGGAAGGCGGTGATCAGCCAATCGATAATTCGGTCTTGCAAACGGCGGGAAGTGACCATGCTGCCCTCCTAGAAAATGCGGTAATTGGCGAATTTACTCGCCACCCAGTAGGATACGCCGATCAGGATCAGCGATATGACCGTTTTGAATAAACCGACGGCGGTACCGATGCTGTACTGCCCCTGTACTAACCCAATGCGGTAAACGTAGGTATCAAGAATGTCACCGGTTGAGTACACAATTGGACTGTACAGGTTAAAAATTTGGTCAAAGCCAGCATTGAGAATATTGCCAATACTCAACGAAGCGACCAGTACAATGGTGGGAGCAATGCTGGGCAGTGAGATGTACCACATTTTCTGGAAACGGTTCGCTCCATCCAGGTCGGCAACCTCGTACAGGGTCGGGTCAATGGCGGTCAGCGCAGCCAGGTAGATAATGGCTTCAAAGCCAAATTCCTTCCACACGTCGCTGAGGATGATCACCCAGGGAAAGATGGCTGGTCTGCCAAGGAATTGAATTGGATCCAGCCCGAGCAAGCCAAGAAAATCGTTCATCAGACCATCGCGTGCCAGTATGGTGCGCAGGATGCCCGCCAGGATAACCCAGGAGAGGAAATGTGGCAGGTAAACCATGGTCTGGATCGAGCGTTTGATGCGCGCGTAGCGGATTTCGTTGAGCAGCAGGGCAAAAACTACCGCCACGGTCAACATGAGGATGATCTTCATCGTTGCGATGAAGAGTGTGTTGGAAAAAACCCGTTTAGCCTCGGGGATCTGGATCAGAAAGAGGAAGTTATCCAGCCCGACCCAGGGAGAGTTTTGTATGCCCAGTGCGGGATTAAATTTCTGGAAGGCGATGACGGAATAAAAAAGCGGGACAAAGGTAAAGGCGATCAGCAACGCAACGCCAGGCAGGATCATCAGGTAGTACCAAAGAGTGTCCGATTTTTTGAACATGGTCATCCTTTTCTTGTAGAATGGCAGGCGACCGAGTTCCCCCTTGGGGGATGTGGCATACCGGTAAAAAAATTATTAAATAGGGAGTGCTGGGGGAGCGCAGCCAAGCGCGATCCCCCAGCACGGGGTGAAACGATTATGTTAAGACTTACTGGTTCATTTTATCCAGCAGCGCCTGCCCGCCGCTGCTGTACCATTGCTGTACGAAGGTATCGAAGTAATCCACCGGTCTTGCGCCAGTGATGATTTGCAGCATAGTTTCGGCTTCCATGGTCTTTAGCGATGTCCACGCCAGCTCATTGGGCAGGATGCGGGATGCAACCGGGTCGGTGCGGACTTCTTTATATCCGCCTGCCAGCAGCAGGGCGGCATCCAGGCGCGCCATGCGCACCGCCCAGTCGGAGGGCACACTGCGCGGGGCAGCGATGTCCTTCTGGATCTGTTCGAATTCGACCTTCATCGCCTCGCTGAATGTGGCTGGGTCGAGTTCACCGTCCAATGCCTGCTTGTACTGGGTTCCCATTGTCTCAACCACGTACGGCTGTTCGATCAGGAACGGAATCGGGAAGAGCAGTGTCCAGATTTCGTTGAAGTTGGGGTAGTATTGGGGCGCATTATTTAACCCATAGCTGAGATCGTTTTGCACGTTGAGGATCTTAAGTGCGATCTCTGGATTGGAGAAACCTTTGCGCACGACCACGAAGCTATAGGTGTAATCGCCCATCGAGAAAGTATATTCGCCGTTTTTATCCTTGATCAGGAAGGGCTGCCAGTCCGCGTTGGGATCGTTGGCAACCGAATCGGTCAGCGGCCACCAGGGAATCCACCACGGTCCGAACATGATGCCGCCCTTACCACCGACAATGATCTCATTGGATTTGTCGGTGTTCTTGGTGGCAAATTCGGGGTCGATCAAGCCATCTTTGTACATTTGCGCCAGGCGCGCCAGGGCTTCCTTAGTTTCTGGCTGTACCGATCCATAGACGATTTTCCCTTCTGCGTTGCGGAAGAACAGCGTCGGGAAAGCGCCGTAGGCGTTGAAGATTGCGTCAAAACCGTGCAGGTTACTCGGCACCATCACCGGGTTGAGTGTGCCGGTGATGCCATAGGTGTCGGCTTGACCGTTGCCGTCCGGGTCCTGCTCAATGAAGGCTTTGGCAATAGCGGCAACATCATCGACAGTTTCAGGTCCTTTCAAACCAAGTTTGTCCAGCCAGTCCTGGCGTACAAACACCATAATCGGCGCATCTGCCTGCGGCTGAACGTTGGGAATGCCCATGATCTTGCCGTCAATGGTGGCAGCCTGCAAAGCCAATCCCTTGGTCGCCTCATAATTGGCGCGGATATCGGCGTTGGCATATTTCTCGATATACGGGGTCAGGTCCTCGATTGCGTTCGCCTCGGTCAACTGCTGGAGCTGAACGGGATTGACGATCATAATATCCGGAATCTGACCGCTGGTGATGGTCAGATTGAGTTTGTCCAGGTAGCTATCACTGGTTGAGACCCAATCGAAGACAACATCAATATTGAGGGTTGCTTCGATGTAGCGCAAGGCGCGGTTGTCCTCGACGCTTTCACCTGCGGGCAGCAGCGAGGAGCCTTCCTGCCCGCCCTTGACCAGGCGGACGGTGACAGTTTGTGGCATGGGTGAATACGGATCGGTATTGCGCCATTCGCCCCAGGTAAATTCCGGGGTTTCTTCCGGCGCGGCCGGCTCAACAGGCTGGGCAGGCGGCTGGGTTGGCTGAGCGGCGGGTGGTTGGGTCGGCTGGGCAGGGGTAGCGCAAGCCGAAAGCACCAGCGAGAGTGCGACCATCAACATCAGGGATTTCAAAAACCATCTCTTCATCTTTTTCCTCCGAAGTAGAACAGGTGCAGGCTTCCGCGGGCAGGCAAAGCTGGCTGGAATGGGGATCAACTGCCGGCGGGTCGATCAGTGGACGATCACAGGTCAATTTGCCGTTGGCGTATGAATGGATTCGGCTAATCACCTCCTGTTATGCTGTTGAATTTCATCGGCGTGCATTTGACGTGGTTGAAAAACAATCGGATGAGGGTTTCCAGCCGGGTGATTCGAAACGAGGAGCAGCCAACCCGCGTTGCAGATATAGGTTAAAGTCGGAAATTTTGGGGCTGGTCAGAAGTTGCTTCACACGAAGGAGCGCATTCTGTCAATCCACCGGTAACCGATAGAAATATTGTCCAAAGGCTTGCGACAAATGACAATCTGTTTATAGTATAAAGACTGGTGTAAAAAATGTCAACTGACTGGCGTGAATTGAATCCCATTTGTCCAGGCTTGAAACGGGCAGTAACCCCACCGGCTTGACCGGCTATTCGTTGTCGATGCGCATCCAGATATCAACTTCATCCAGTGTATGGGCGGCCAGGTAAGGTGGAGCGTTTTTTCCGTTGAGGTGGAACTCGACCAGCCTGCCACCGCTGCCTTCCACGGTCAGGTTAAGACAGGCAGCACGATAGGGCAGTCCTTCCAGATGAAGCGGAGCAAAACCGGCAGGCAGGTATGGCTGAAACTGGATGCCGGTGGGTGAAAAGCGCATGCCCAGCAGCCCGTTCAGAATCATGCGCAGATAAGCACTAGCGCTCCAACTCTGACGGGCGCAGGACGCCCACTGCATCCCGTCCGCGCCTTTGCCGGCTTCCTGCAGACCGCCGTAGATCGCGCCGGTCAATGGGTGAATGATCTCGGTACATTGCTCATGGCGGTTGATATGAGCGGTAAAGATTTCGAACTCGCGAACGAAAACATCCGGACGGTTAAATTCGAGCGCTGCCTCACCCCAGCAAGCCGAAATAAATGGCCAGACCGTGCCAGAATGGCGTCCGAACCCTCCCAGCGCAGCATAGCGTGGAAAAGTCGGCCAGACGCATGGGACGCCTGCCGGGGTGATGGTTTGGTTTTCGAGCACGCGAAGAGCCTGTTGCGGGTTGGCAAGCCCAAACAACAATGCAAAAGCATGCCCCAGCCCTTCCTGATGGTCGCAGCCGCCATCCGGATCGATCAGATAACGAAAAATACCGCGTTCTTCATCCCAAAAGTGAGCCTGGATATGCTCGGACAGGGCGGCAGCGCGGGCAGTGAAGTGTGGATTTTCCGCCTGCCCTAATTCGACAGCCATTCGGTTGGCGATGCGATACGCCTGGTAATAGACACAATTGGTCGAGAGCGCCATCATCGGAATACCGTAACCCACGGCAGCCTTACGGGTTGGGTGCACACGTACCCAATCGAGAATCGAACTGCTTCCGCCAGCCAGGTAACGATCAGGGTAGGCAGCCACGCCATCGCCATACACTGCCGGTCCGCGGAACAAACCCAGTTGAGGATCAAATTCTTCTGTTTCGAAGCGCTTCAGGCTGTTGCAGACCGCAGAGTGAGCCAGTGCTAAAAAGTCACGCTCGCCGGTGAAGGTGTAATATGCCCAACCTCCCAGCGCCCAGATGATTGCATCCCAATACTGCCCACCGATATAGATCCCATCCGAACGGTGTTCGAGCACAGCCAGCAGAGTGTTGCGGGCAACCTCTCCCCAGAATATCCCCACTCCATTCCAGACGTTGATGGCAGCGTCGCGCGTCCAGGGAGTATCGTAGTCCAGCCCAGCCAGGAGCACCGGCTTGGGCTGGTCGAGCAGCCCGTCCTGAAACGGCTGGATATTGCCTGCCAGATCACCAATGGCAATGCGGTAGGCGCGTTCGAGTGCCGGGTTGGCGCTGCGGAGGGTTGGGTAGGGCAGAGGTGTGCGGAGGGACATTGTGTAGTTGTGCCTTATAGCGCTTCGACCCATTCTCTTGCCAGGCGGGTGAGCGGATCGCCGGGTGCGAAGGGGCGCAGCAGGATGGAAACCATGAATTCACCCGGTTGGATCCGGTATTGGGGTAGTGTTCCCGGACCACAGGAAGCCCCTCCCAGACCACACTGGCGCAGATCCAGGTTAAGATAGATTTCCGGCCGCGGGGTGAGTTCGTGGGTGTGCATGGCGTGGTAGAGGTCATTGGGGGTGAAATGATTGACCGAAACTTCAAGCAGCGGTTGACCGGTCGCCAGCAGCCCAAACCCCTCGGCGTTACTCAATGACGCCCAACGCACGTCGGTTTTGTTGCCATTTTCCTGCGGCATGATGTAAGGCACGTACTGTTCCGCCACTGTACCGCGGTAAAGCCCGACGGCTGAACCGGCGTTGCGGTCGGCGTAATTCTCCAGCGGACCGCGACCGAACCAGGTGAAGTTCTCAAATCCTGTTGGAACGACCAGTGTCACGCCGAGCCGCGGCAGGGGTGGAAGGCTGCCAGAGCAGGTGACACGCTGCTCGAACAGGATTCCGCCATGAGCAAAGAGTGAATAGACCGCCTGCTGGTGGAAGCCGGCATCTACATCAGATGCCTGGGCACGGATGTTTGCCCTTACCTGGACAGCACCTGGCTGGGGCTGGACGACCTCGAAGGCTTCCAGGTGGTATTCCAGGCGGTTCAGCCCGGCTTTGAGCCAGCCCGCCAGTAATTTGTCCTCACCAACCGGCTGCTGCCACTTGAAGCCGTCGTTGTCGGTCGGTGCGCGCCAGACGTTCAAGCGTGGACCGGATTGGATCAGGCGGACGCCGCGCCAATCGAAATGCGTCAGCACACCGCTGCGGCGGTCGAAGGCAATACTGAAATCTGCGCCGTGAACGACCAGTCTTTCATCCTCACGGTCGATTTTCATTGCTCCGTGTAAGGCAGCAGGAGCCAGGATGCGCCGCGGGCTGGTATAGGGCAGTTTGAATTGCTCCCAGGCAACCTCGTGTCCAGCGGCAGCCCAAGGCGTGTCTTCTGCCAGGCAAAAGCGCAGGTTGAGAAAGCACTCCGCACCGGGCGGCAGGTCGGGTTGGCTGTAGGAGAGGCGCACTCGTTCGCTCAAGCCGGGGCGAGTGTGCAGGCGCGGTAAAGTGCCACGCTGAATAATTTCTCCGTCCACGCACAATTCCCAATGCGCGTCCAGGTGAGCAAGAGTGATGAAATCGTGACGGTTGAGGATCTCGATCTGCCCATCGATTAGGTCGATGGCATTGACCGTCACCGGCTGGATCAATTTCTTGAATTCGACCATCGCCGGGTGAATTTTGCGGTCTGGAAAAACCAGCCCATTGATGCAGAAGTTCATATCATTGATCGTATCGCCGAAATCACCGCCGTAAGCCCAATAGGCAGCACCGTTTTCATCTTTTTTCAGCAGTCCCTGGTCAACCCAATCCCAGATAAAACCGCCCTGCAAGGCAGGGTAGGTATTAATGGCATCCCAATATTCTTTGAGATTGCCGACCGAATTGCCCATCGCATGGGCGTATTCGCACATAATCAGCGGGCGGCGGTATTGCGGGTTGCGGGCATAGTCAATGAGGCGGTCGATGGGAGGATACATCGGACAAGCCAGATCGGAAGCCAGGTGACCGTCGTCCCAATTGTGGCGCATGGTGCCTTCATAGTGGATGATGCGGTCGGGATCGTAGCCGCGAATCCAACCTGCCAGTGCGTCGTGATTCCTCCCGTAGCCGGATTCGTTGCCCAGCGACCAGGCAATGACTGAAGGGTGATTCTTGTCGCGCTCGACCATGCGCGCGCCACGTTCGAGAAAGGCTGTGCGCCATTCCGGATCGTGGCAAAGGCGGTTGTAGAGAGCATGCGTCTCGATGTTGGCTTCATCCCAGACATACAAGCCGTATTCATCGCACAGATCGTACCAA
Source organism: Bellilinea sp. (assembly GCA_034411135.1). Lineage (GTDB taxonomy): Bacteria > Chloroflexota > Anaerolineae > Anaerolineales > Anaerolineaceae > Bellilinea. Next base: position 5,122 of record DAOUMN010000019.1, on the reverse strand, counting down.
CGCTCATCATTCGGGTAGTGACTGGTGCGCACGGCGTTGATGTTGTACCGTTTCATCAACAGGATGTCACTTATCATCGATTCCAGCGTTACGGCTTTGCCGCGCTGGTCGTCGTGTTCGTGGCGGTTGACGCCCTTGATTAACACGGCTTTTCCGTTGATCAACAGCTGGCGGTCGCGCATCTCTACGCGGCGGAAACCGATGCGGTGGGTGGTGAAATGCACGGCTCTGCCGTTGGGGTCACGCAAGACAACCAGCAGGTTGTATAGGTTGGGTGTCTCGTGCGACCACAGTGCCGGTGCGGCAACCGGCTGGCGCAGAATGACCTCTGAGGGTTCCGATAGGTCAAGGCGAAAGGTCTTGCCAACATAGGCGGGGAAGACTGGCTGACGGTGAGCATTGAACAACTGCATTTCCACCCGGTAACCGTGGGATTGAAAGAGCGCCCCACCAATCCGCACGACCACGGTCAGGTTGCCGTTGCGGTAATTGGCATCCAACGTGGGTTTAGCGAACACATCCGCCAGATAGACTTGCGGCAGGCTGTATAATTTTACCGGGCGATACATGCCCGCCATACGCCAGTGATCCTGATCTTCCAGGTAGGAGCCATCACTCCAGCGAATTACCTCGGTTGCCAGACTGTTTTTGCCAGGTCGAATATATTCCGTGATTTCGAATTCCGCTGGCAGGCGTGAATCCTTGCTAAAGCCAACCCTTTGCCCGTTTACCCATACATAGAAAGCGGATTCCACCCCGCCGAAGTGCAGAATGACCCGCCTTCCACCCCAATCGTCGGGTATGTCAAACTCGCGGCGGTACAACCCCGTCGGGTTGTCCTCACGTGGGACATACGGGGGGGTAAGGGGAATAGGCATTTTGACGTTGCAGTAGATCGGTTTGTCGAATCCCTGCATGGTCCAGTTGCCGGGCACCTCGATTTCTGCCCAACCAGAGTCGTCATACGATGGATGCTGGAATGCATCCGGTAGAGTGTGTGGGTTGGGGGCGAGGTGGAATTTCCACCTTCCATCCAGGGAGATGACCCATAAGCTGCGTTGCGGGTCACCAGAGAGGGCGCTCTCTTCATCCGGGAAAGGCATCCCGCTGGAATGGGCAGGAAAGCGGTTAATGGCAACCCGCTGCGGGTTTTCCCAATCATGTTCATGCAGTTCAAGCATGGCGGCTCCTGGCTTTGTGCGGCTAATCACAGGTGCAGACGCACAGTTTTGATTTCGAAGGGGCGAAAATCGAGCAGAATGTTGCCGCCCTGCACTGGCGCGGGAGCGGATTGATCTTCTTCGATCAGGTTGGTGATTGAATAAGCGTGGGCAGGCAGGCAGGTGGTCAGCGTACAACGCGTGGCGGTGCGCATGGCTTCGTACAGACGCACAATCACATCCGTGCTACCGTCCTCGGCGGGTTTGACCGATTCAATGATCACGTTGGCAGCGTCCAGCTTGAACAGCGAACCTTGTGCCTCGCCGCCGGAAGCCGGAACGACCAGCACTGGCACATTCAGGTCGTAGGCTTCGCGCACCACGCCGCTCTCCAGCAGGCTGGAGTTCCAGAAATACAGCGCATAGGTGAAGCGTTGCAAGCCTTTATCGGCAGTCATGTCCGGCGCCATGGCTGCCTTGAGCAAAGTCAGGTTGATGCTGTTGCCGCGTACCGATAACCCATACTTGCAGTCATTCAGCACCGCTGCGCCGCGCCCCTCTTCTGCCAGCGCAGTCCACTTATGGTTGCTGATTTCGAAGCGATCCTGATCGTACTGCCGCGACTGGTGGTTGGGGCGGCGCAAGTGACCGAACTGGATTTCGGAGATAGCTTCGTTGGCGTGAATATCCACCGGGAAGGCGACCTTGAGCAGTTTGTGGCTTTCCTGCCAGTCGATGCTGGTCTCAAAGTCGATGCGGCGGCTGCCGGGGCGCAGGCGGATGATCTGCTCGACATGGGATTGATGCAGTTTTCGGGTATAGCGCAGGCTGGCAACCAGCGGTCCGGTGGAGAAAATCTCGAAATGGGCTTTTTCGTCAGTTTTGACCGGCTGCAATTCGACCATGCTGTCTACATCCCAGGCGTCCCAAAAAGTGGGTACGTCCTTGTAGAGACACAATTGGTTACCCGCAGCCGCCATAACCTCGCGCTGGCTTTCTTTGTCCCACAGGCTGACCAGCTGTCCGTGCAGGTCGAATCGGGCGCGCAACAAATTATTTTCAAGGATGAATTCCTGCCCTGTCTGGAAGGCGGTTGCGCCGCCATCAAGCGGTGTTTTCGGCGTTTCCGGAAGTACTGTCCAGCCGCAAGCCGGCACGCGGACTTCCTGCCAGCCGCTGGGTGTCTCGACCAGCGCATTGCGTTCCCAGGAGAGTGAATTGAACGCTACCATGCGCTCCCCGGCGCCGCTCAATTGGGCAGCGGCGGATTGGGCTAGGGCGCTTGCAGCGTTGATGATCTGATCATAGGCTGCTTCTGCCTCTTTATAGACACGGTGTATAGAGGAGCCGGGCAGGACATCGTGGAACTGGTTGAGCAGCAGATCACGCCACCACGTCCACAGTGTTTGCGGAGTGAAGTCGAACCCTTTCAGGGCGCGGGCAGCGGTTGCCCACAGTTCGGCTTCGCGCAGCGCCAGTTCGCTCTTGCGGTTGCCGCGCTTGGTGCGTGCCTGCGAGGTGTAGGTGCCGCGGTGCGCCTGGAAATACAGCTCGCCCACGTAACGTTCGCGCGGCAACCCGTGTTTTTGCAGGTCGTCAAAAAACTCGGCAGGGGATGCCATGCGCACCTTGGGCAAACCTTCCAGGTCCTGGACGCGCCGATAGAATTCGAGGTGGTCGCGTTCGGGTCCACCTCCGCCGTCGCCCCAGCCAAAAGAGAAGATCATCGAATGAATGCCGTTCTTTTGCAGGCGGGTGTTCCAACGGTCAAGGACGGAATTGGGGCGCACTTCGCTGTTGTAATCGGTGAAGATGTGTGCCGGAATAGCACTGCCGTCAATGCCTTCCCACCAAAATATATTGTAGGGGAATGTTTCGCCGCCGTTATATGCCCAGGTGATTTTTTGGGTGGCAAAACCTTGCATGCCGCTGCCTTTGAGGATTTGCGGTAGTGCGCCGGAATAACCGAATACATCCGGCAGCCAGAGGATGCGGCTGTCCACGCCGAGTTCGTTTTTGTAAAATGCACGCCCGTACAAGATCTGGCGGATTAGCGCTTCACCGCCGGAGATGTTGGTGTCGGCTTCGACCCACATGCCCCCATCCGCAATGACCCGACCGTCGTGCACCGCTTGCCGAAAGCGGGCGTAAATGTCGGGGTAGCGCTGCTGAAGCATCCAGTACAGGTGCGGCTGGCTTTGCAAAAACCGGTATTCGGGGTATTCGTCGAACAGCAGCAACTGGTTGAGCACGGTCATTGCCATCTTGCGCTCAGTGTGCTGGAGCGGCCAGAGCCAGGCGACATCGATGTGCGCGTGCCCGAAGGCGAAAAGTATCGGAGTGGTGGGGCCGTTGCGGCTGTCCAGCAGTGGTTTCATTCGCGCTCGTCCGGCGCGAATGCTAGCAAGCAGTTCGTCCTCAGGTAATTCCGGATCGATGATCAGGGTGGTTTCCATCAGGCATTCGTCGATCTGGCTGGCACGCAGGCTAAGCGGGTCGAGGCGCTGACTGAGTTCGAACAAGGTGGTGAAATCCAGCGCAGCCTGGTAGACCTCCTCACGCCAGATGCCAAAGGTTGATTCCTGGACGGTGGTTTGCGTGGGTCCGGGCTCCGGTACCGATTCAACACCGTGTGCGTAGGGTCCGTCGCCGACGGTAATGTGCCCATGCCCGGCGTAGGATTCGAGCAATATCTCGTAGCGGTCGCCGGACGTGGCGCGGGTTGTCAGGGTGATTTCCTTGTGTCCCCAACCGAAAGAACCGGCGGCTTTGCCGTTGATCCATACCAGGCTTTCCTGGTCGCCCGGCTTGAAACGGATCACGACCCGTTTGCCCTTCGCCTCGGGGGGGATAGTCAGGCTGGTTTTGAACCAGCCGTATTCCCACTTGGCACCCCACGGTGTGCCGACTGGCATGGGGCGAAATTCGTGGGTGAGAGCCTGTTCGGGGGTGAGAAATTCCAGCGTGGTGAAGCCAGTGAATTCAACCTTGCCGAGCGGCCGGTAGCAGGCGTCCCACAGGGCGGTTTGCCAGCGTTCGATGCGGTGTTTCCATTCGATTGTTAACACGGTGAAATCTCCTCGCGGTTACGATGAAAAAATGGTGGTCATCCAACCGCTGCCCTGGTCAGCGCTCAGACGCAGCGGGGAGATTGACTCAGCCGATTGTCCCTGACTGTTGAACCTGCCCTCGCGGAGCCGGATGGGGGACAGGTCTCCCGCCTGCGGGCGGAATCGGTTTGTATTGGCGCATATTGTACCCGGAAACCCGTAAAATCCCACATCATGAATAGTGGGTTATATCTGGTTTGTGCCTGTTCGTTCGGAAAACTCCAGGGTCGGGTTGTGAGATTGAGCGGGTGATTCTGCTGTTCCAATAAGCAGGATTTTACTCCGCGCCAGGGGCGGTCAGGGCGCATTGCCATAACCTGTGGTCATACAGGCAGGGGTATAATAAGGGGTGGTTTTGTTTTTTGGTAGCGGATTAGCGGGAGTGGAGTAGCTCTCCACTCCGCTGGACAATGTTTGTATTGTGCAAGGAACGGAGTATTGATTACGGGCAAACGATTGGGCTGGACAGCCATCCTGATTGGATTGGTAACAGTCAGTATTGCCTTGATGGCATATCAATTGGGATTTGATAACGATCCCGGCTGGGGCAGGGGGCGGGTGATGCTGCTGGCGTTGGGGCTGGTCTGCCTGACCTGCGGCGGGCTGCTCTGGCAGTGGCGCCGGGTTGCACCGCTGGCAGAGCGCATCGATCAACGACTGACGAACGGGTACAATCGCCTGGCACAATCACAGTTAGCCGGTTGGATCGCTGTCCTTGGGCGGCAGATAACCCGGTTTCCACCCTTGGCAACTCGCAAACGCCGGGCGCGGCTGGCGGCAATCCTGGCAGGCGGCTTTGTCTTGCTGGGGCTGGTTTGGTATTTCAGCGCCGGTTGGATGACCCGCTTTTTC
>DAOUMN010000018.1:0-29791 GCA_034411135.1 Bellilinea sp. | reverse complement strand
AATCCAGCCTCAGGTGCGCCTCATCGGGCAACCTGCCCTGGTTGTCAACCTGTAGCGAGAATTGCCCGCTGCTTCCAGCTGGCACAACCAAAACCTGATCCTGCGGCGAAAGCCGCAAGGCATAATCCGGTGTATCCGCCCGGCATGCAGTGACAGTGAAATCATCCAAAGCCCAGCCTGGGGTAGCAAAATCTTCGTCGCTGCCCAGCATGAAACGCAGCCGTAGCGCTTCACCACGCCACTCCGCCAGGTCAACCACCAAACGCCCCCAGCTGCTCTGACCACACCACGCCCGCTGTCCGCCAAGTGGGTTGCCGAGCGAAGTTGACAGCGTTCCCTCATAAGGCGGGACGAGCAGTGCTGGTTCAGGCAGCGTTTGCCAGACATCCGGCTGTTGGTTAGAGAGCTCAAGCAGTCCGCCATCCAGGCATGCTGGATTGCTGCCAAAATCATAGGCAGTCTCCGCCCGTAGAAACAACCCAACCAACGAATTATCCTCCTCAGGCAGGCTGAAACGCGCCGTCGCCAGCGCCTGGGCAGTGGCGGATGCCGGCACCGCGGCGGACAAAACTCCACTGCGCGCAAAGGCAAAGCCGGAGTGCCAGCCGCCACCCGCCTCCCAGCCATCGGGTATCGAACTCAAATCCGAGCCGTAAATGATCTCGGCACTGCTGCCAGGTGGGCACTCACCTGCCGGAGGCAGACTGGTAAACCAAGCCGTCCGCGAGTATGCCCCGCTACCACAACCATTCAGTGCGCGCACGCGCCAGTAATAGCGCTGGCCAGGCTGCAGGTTTTCCGTTAGCGTGGTGAAAGAATTCGTGATCCCCTCCAGGCTGGTCACCCCACTGGAAAAGTCCGCAGTTGGCGAGATCTGCAGGTGATAACTCACCGCGCCAGGAAGCGCCTGCCAGCGCAGGGTTGGACGCAGGGGAACATTCCACGCCCCTATCACCGGCTGGATGGTTAACGGCGAACCGGTGGGAACCTGTTCGTCGATCTGCACTGTCAGACCGATACTGCGCACATAGCTGCCGCGCTGACCATGCACACTCATCCCATAACTGTCGCTGGCGGTAGCAGCATCAATGCTCAATGCCAGGCTGCTCGTTCCCGGCGGGTTGACCTGCGGCGGGTCAAATACCGCGTTAATTCCGGGAGGCGCGCCTTCCAGCATCAGGGTTATAGTCTCCGGGCGGGCACTGCCAAGTGTCACCAGGGAGGTTGCCTGGCTTGCCGCACCGGCGCAGACTGACAGCCGGTCGGGTTCAATCGCCAGGTTGAACCGTTGCGGCGCGTCCGGAAGGAGCAACATGGCTGGGTCGCCCAGCAACTGGTACATTTCGCGATATTTCTTGACCAGCGGCTCCCCCGGCATGTACTGATTGGCAAAGCGGTTGAGGGCGTCGTTCAACACCCTTCCGGCAGGATGATCCGCCGCCGGGTTCTCGAATAATGCCGCGAAAAACATTTTCTCCAGGCGTATATCCGCATCCCAGTAACCATCCGACCCCGCGCCAACGAACGCCAGCGCGCCCGCATCCGGCAGCAGCAGCCAGGTCTCGGCAAACGACTCGCCCGCTGCCAGCCGTGCAGTATGGCTTGCCAGGCTGAGCACCAGCGGCGCGGGATACCCCTGCAATCCACGCACGTGGCTCTGGCGGAGGATAGGACCATCCCAGCCCAATTCGCCGCCATGCCCATGATACACCACCAGCCCGCGCCCATCATTCAGCGCAGCGATCACGTCTGCCTGGGCAGCCAAATGGGTGCGCGGGTAAAACTGGTCACCGCCCACCTGGGGGTCAGACGGAAAGCGTCCGTAGAAGCCAGCGGGCTGCAAGTAATCCTCGATCACCCGGTCGTGTGCATCCTCCACCTCATCGTAATGCTGCAGGTCATCGGTGGCAATGAGCGCCGCCCGACTCAACCAGTCCTGCGATCCATCCAGGGCTGCGTACGCCAACCACTTATCCACCACAGCCTGCAATTCCTCCCCGTCATGCACTGGCAGCCGCCCGTACGCCATATCCGGGACAATATCGTTGATCCCGCCCAGGGTGGTGTAATACAGGTCGGTTTTGACACCGCTGGTCACCTGACTGTCCCAGGCGGGCAGCAGGTCAACATCGCCGACTAGCAGCAAATAGTCCGGAGCAATTGCCGCAATAGCGGCTTTGACCTGGGCTGGCGTTGCGCCCGTCTGGCTGAGCGTGCGCAGGGTGACGGTGAACCCCTGCGCCTGTTTTAATTGGATGAACCCGCTCAAACCGCCCGCCAATGCGTCCGCGGCAATGATCAAATAATCCTCGTCCTGCGCGGCGGGCTGGGTCAAGTCCCCCGCCGCAAGCACCCCGCTACCAACTGCACCCGGCATGACCAGGCTCAGACACAAACTTAACACAACCAGCCGCCAGCTAATCCGCTGGGTGCCCGTCTTCCCGCCCCTCAAGATACTCACCCCCGCCTCCTCACAAGCATAGATGAAGTGGTAGCCGCTGGAGGCATTGTAGCACAAAGCGGTTTATGGTGGATTAAAAAACTCGAGTTTTCGACCGATTACAAATCGAAAACCACCCAGGCAGGATCATGATCGCTGCCATCGCCGCCCAGTTTCTCACGCCGCTGAATCCATGCCCCGCTTTGGCGCAGTGCCAGCCGTTGGCTCAACCAGATCTGGTCGAACAGTTCGTAGCGCGCCGGCTGACCGCTTTCCTTGTAGCGGTGTGTCCAGGCAGGGCTGGCAGGCGGCGGATTATCACGCCGCGGCGGGCGGGTTTCCCGCACTGTCGCCAAGCCATTGACCAGTTCCAGTGTTGCCGACCGGGTAAATGGCGCCAGGCAGTCGGAATCTGGCGCATCGTTCATGTCGCCTAACAGGATGAATGCCTGGTTGGGACGGGTTCGCTGAATCAGGATGTGCTCTGTCACTTCTGCCTGGCGTCGGCGGGTCAGGTCAGCGCGCTGCTTGCCGGTCAGCGGGTTTTCGTGCGGAGCAAGGTACTGGCTTTTCAGGTGGGTGTTGAAGAGTGTGAACAGGCGCTTGCGCCGCCGAGGGTCAAGGATCTCAACCTCCAGCAGGTCGCGGCTGAAAATAGGCGCATCCGGCTCATCCGGATGGGAAGCGAAGCGCCACGAAGTCACCGCACCAATGGGCAGTTTGCTCAACACGCCCACATCGATCAGACGCGGGTCATTGCCTTCCACCAGAACCTGGAAGGGATACAAATTTTTCAACTCCTGTCGGTTGAAGGCTTGCAGCGCAGGCAAATCTTCCACCTCCTGCACTGCCAGCACATCCAGGTCCATTTCGCGCACCCGTCGGGCGACCTGCGCGCTTGCTTCGCGCTCCTTTTCCTTGACCAGGCGTCCCATAAAGGAGCGAATGGCATAACTTTCCGGATCGTTGAAGGTGTAGGTAACGTTCAACCCGGTATCGCCAGCCAGGATCGCCTCGATACACCCCTTGAAATTGAAGCGCGAAAACAGGTTATTCAGGTTGAAAGTGCCGACTTTGTAGATCATCTTTTCCACCTGTCCTTTGTTACCGCTAAAAGAATCCCGACTTTCATTTTACCTTTAACCCTGCCAGATCGTGTTATAAATAACCAGGAGATTATGAGGACGGATCTATGAGTAAAATAGTTGCTGAATTGATCCTTGGGGATTGTCGAGATGAACTCAAAAATCTGGCAGATAATTCCATCGACCTGATTTTCACCTCACCACCTTATGCCGATAGCCGGGCAAGCACTTATGGTGGTATTAGACCAGATGATTATGTAAATTGGTTCCTGCCAATTTCAGCACAATTACTGAGAGTTCTAAAACCGGACGGCACCTTTGTCCTTAATATAAAAGAAAAGGTCGTTAATGGGGAACGCCACACCTATGTGATTGAATTAATTCTAGAAATGCGCAAACAGGGTTGGCTATGGACTGAAGAGTTTATATGGCACAAAAAAAATTCTTACCCAGGTAAATGGCCTAATCGATTTCGCGATTCATGGGAAAGGCTCTTGCAATTTAACAAAACTCGAAAATTTAAGATGTTCCAGGAAGCAGTGATGGTTCCCATGGGCAATTGGGCAGATAAAAGACTCCGAAATCTCTCCACTACCGACTTGACACGCGATCCATCAAAAGTGGGTAGTGGTTTCGGAAAACGAATTGCCAATTGGATTGGTAGGGAAAAAGCCTACCCATCCAATGTGCTCCATTTAGCAACAGAGACACGAAATCGAAACCATAGTGCAGTATTTCCTGAAGACTTACCCGAATGGTTTATTAAGTTGTTTACCCAACCAGATGATTGGGTATTGGATCCTTTCATGGGTTCTGGAACAACAATTCGGGTGGCTCAGAGAATGGGTAGGAATGCAATCGGAATTGAAATATTACCTGAATACCACGAATTGGCTCTGGCCAATATTCCGCTTGAATATGAAATGCCTGTTCATCAACTAAGCCTCTTGGAGCACAAAGAATCCTATGACATCTCTTCTCCCGAATGAAATTCAAACATATGTGGAGCAAAATATTGAGGTCTTCCATCAGCGTCGTGCTGATAGCCTTCAGAAACTCAAACTTTCCCAGGTCTTGAAGCGTAAGAATCCTTATCTCTTCAAAGCAAAAAATCTGGTTACCTTCTACGATCTGGTCAAAAACCTTCTCGATGCCCACCTCTTCTCTCAAGAAGAAACTCTTTTCGGCGAATTTTTGGAAGGTCTGGCAATTTATATTTGTGGCAAGGTTTATAATGGTCGCAAATCCTCCGCAGAAGGCATCGATCTGGAATTCAGCCGGGATGGCGTCCTCTATCTAATCTCAATCAAATCGGGTCCGAACTGGGGCAACAGCAGCCAGATCAAAAAAATGGTCGACAATTTCAAAAAAGCCCAACGGATACTGCGCACTAACAACCCAAGCACCCAGATTCAAGCGGTCAATGGGTGCTGCTACGGCAAAGATGCCCAGCCGGACAAAGGTGACTATCTAAAATTATGCGGTCAGGCATTCTGGGAATTCATTTCCGATGATCCCAACCTATACATTGAATTAATTGAACCGCTTGGTCACCAGGCACAACAAAAGAACGAAGCATTTTCGATTGAGTATGGGCGCATTCTAAACTTGTTTACGCTTGAATTTGCCAGCCAGTTCTCCCTTAACGGATCCATTGATTGGCGGCGATTGTTGCGCTTCAATTCAGGAAAACCCAATTGAAAGAATTAAAGGTGCATTATGATTTCTTCCAACCTGCTATTTCCCTTTGCCGCCATCCGCCGCAACCATGCCATTGAGCACGCTACCCTGCAGGTGCTGGCGGAGAAAAATCCCCGCCTGCAACTGGCAGGTTACTCCGATGCGGGCGGTTTCTGGATTCTTGGTAAGGTCGATCTCGACGACCTGCAAGAAGCCACTTACCACGCGCAACAGCGCCTTAACCACGGTGAAACCCGCCTGGCGATTCACCCCAATTGCGGCACCAACTTTGCTGCCAGCGGGATGGTGGCAGCGCTGGTTGCCTGGATTGGCATGCTTGGCGCGGGCAGTTCATCGCGCAACCGCTGGGAACGCCTGCCGCTCATTGCCGCGCTGGTGACCCTCAGCCTGATCCTGACCCGTCCGCTGGGACCCTGGCTGCAAGCCCGCGCCACCACCGACGCCCGCCTCAACGGGCTGCATGTTGTGCAGATCGATCGTTTCGAGCGGCGCGGCATCCCTCTTCATCGCGTTCACACCCGTTATGGATGAGCCGGTATGCCATCTGAGCCAGCCAGCCAGCCCCAGGTCTACCTGATCTACGGAGATGACGTTCAGCAGATCGATGATCAACTCACCGCGCTCGAGACGGATTTCAACCTCGCTGCGGGGCTGGCTGATCTAAATATCACCCGGCTGGATTATTCCGACCGCCGCCTAAATGAAGAGCAGCTCCAGGCGGCTGCCTATTCGCTGCCATTCCTTGCTGACCGCCGCTTGGTAATCGTGCGCAACCCGTTCGCCGTGTTCCGTACCGCCGACCACTGCCAGCGCCTGGTCAACCTGCTGGAAGGACTGCCGCCTACCACCACCCTCGCACTGGCAATCGTGGATACGCACCAGGGCAGTAAAAAGGGCTGGGAGGTGATGGACGACAGCAAACGCGGAAAACTCATCCGCGCCTGGGCGGGTAAAGCCGGCAGCCGTGTCATCATCAAGGAACTGCGCCTGCCGCGCCCGCAGGATATGACTCATTGGATTGTCGAGCGTGCCAAACAGGAAGGGGGACAGATCCACCCACGCGCCGCCGCCGAACTGGCTGCGCTGACCGGCAACGAGACCGGCATCGCCGTCCAGGAAATCCGCAAACTACTGCTGTACGTCAATTATGCCCGTCCGATCGAGGTCGAAGATGTGCAGGAAGCCGCTGCTTCCGGCGGTGTGTCGAACATCTTTACCTTGCTGGATGCCATCGAAGCCGGCAACCCGCACACTGCGCTTAAGCAGCTCAAACTGCTGCTCGAGGACGAAGATGCTGCTTACGTCTTTGGCATGATCGTGCGCCAGTACCGCCTGATGATCATCGCCCGCGAAGCCCTCGATCAGGGTGTGTCCCCAATCGAGCGGCTCAAAGCCTTCAAAGTCTCCGAACAGGCAGCCGAGATACTAGCTCGGCAGGCGCGCCGCGTACCGCTTACAAAACTGGAAAGTGTCTACCGGCAGTTATTATCGGTCGATCAAATGATAAAATCAGGACAATCCGACCCTCAGGTGGCGATCCAAACGCTAGTTGTCCGCTTGTCCAACCGATGAATTCCGACCCTTAATAGCCTCGTTCGCCCAACATTGATCACCCATTCACCGCAACCTGCCGCCATGCATGACTGTAAGGGCGCAACTCCATACCTGGCACGAACCTTGTTACCCAAATCATCGCCACAGGCGTATCTGGCTGTACGCCCATGACAGGCTGTTGGAGGCATAAAGCGCATGACATTCTATTCCCGTTCCATCCTGATCTTCGCCCTGCTACTTGCGGCAGTCGCTATCCTCATCTATTTTCAACCGGCGCAGGCAGCCGGAGAACCGCCCGAAGAAACAACCATCGAGCTACCGCCGGGATTGGAGCAAGTATTCATCGAGCGGCTCAATCAAGCCGGGGTGCAGTCACTGGGTTTCTTGATCTACGAGCCACGCGTGGTTAGCGTCGAAATCTCACCCGACGGCTCCACCGCGCTGATCTGGTTGGCGTTCTTTGACCCGGAGACCGACCAACTGGTTGAGGGTGAGCCGGGTTTGGTCATCGCCCGCCTGAATGCACCGGAGGATGGACAGAAGGGCATCCAGTCATGGGAAGTTACCCTGCAAACCGATGAAGACTGGCAACAAGCCATCAACCAGGTACCCCAGGACATGCTCAACGACGAGGTGCGTCAACTGTATTACCAACCCGCCAGCGATGAAAAGTCCATCCTCAGCACGGTTTACCGCGGCTACAAATTGCCCTGGCCCGCAGGCGTTTCGCACCGCGTTTCGCAATCCGTCAGCCATTCCACCTGCGCCAGTTGGGTCGACTGCCGCTATGCCTGGGATTTTGCCGAAAACAGCCCTGACCAAAACTGGCCCATCCTGGCGGCGCGCGGCGGGACGGTCTACCGCGTGCGATGGAATGTGCCCACCCGTCAGCCCAACGCCTGCCCAGGCGATGGCACGACCGGTAATTACATCGTCCTCGAAGACCGTACCACCACCCCGTACACCTATCAACTGTATCTGCACCTGGCAGCAGATAGCATCCCCGAACGTCTGCGCACACCCGGCGCGGCGGTCAGCCAGGGTGAGTACCTTGGATTGGTGGACAATACCGGCGCGTCGTGCGGCAGCCACCTGCACTTCCACGTTCATGCCAACCCTAATTCCTACTGGGGCACCTCGGTGGATATTCGCTTTGATGACGTTGCCGAAAACGACGGTCGCCCGCGCACCTGTGCCGAAGCTGCCAATTGGTCAGCCTATGGCAATCAGTGCGCCCCGAATAACCGCTATGTTTCCGGCAACATCGGCACCAACCCACCCTCTGGTTCACTCAACCTGCCTGCACCCGGCATGGAGGTCAATGCACCGACCGTCCTGGTGGCTGGCACCGCCCAGGACGACCAGCAGGTCACCCGCATCCAGATCATTGCGCGCGGGCTGGATGGGGTGTGGAAGGATGTCGGTACCGCCTTCAACCAAAGTCCGTTTGCCGTGGAAGCAGACCTGTGCGCCGCAGGCATTCCCAACGGACCGGTCGAGATTGCCCTGCGGGTGTGGGATAATCACGGCAATGTCACCATCCAGCCACAGGGGCTTCGCACGGTGCTGAAAAATTACACCTGCAGCGCCCAACCCGCCTGCACCCTGACCGACAACAAGATCATTCTTTACAGCCAGCCCAACTACGCCGGTGTCTGCCGCGAATTCCAGTGGAACGGCGAAATAACAGTTCCAGACCTCGCCAGCGGCGGAACGCCAGTAGGCGCCAACAACACCCAGTCGATCCGCGTCGGCGCCAGCGTGCGCGCCGTGCTCTACGATGGCACCAGCTATTCCGGGCGCGCCGAGGCGTTCGAACAGGACGACCCCAACCTGGTGGACAACCCGATTGGGGCGAAAACTGTTTCCTCGCTGCGCCTTCAGGCACGCAGTGCGGGCGGGCTGGAATCGAACATTGTATACCCCGCTACCGGCGCATCCATTCCCGCCACCCAATCGATCACCCTGTTCATGAACTCGCCCTACGCCACCAGTTTCAGATTCACCCTTAACCGTGACGGTCAAACCTATCGGGTCATCGACAACCTCAGTTTCCCAGCCGCTTCGATCGGCAGTTTACCACCTGGGTCCTATTCTGTGCGCGGTTGCGCCAAAACCGGTGCATCCGGCGCCAACTGCGCCGACCAGACAGCATGGGTCAATTTCACCGTTACCAGCGCTTCGCTACCCAATAACAACCTCAAGACCGCACCTTACAACGACAACCTGGATGCCAACAACGGCGACTGGCACGTCCTGGGCGGCTGGCAGCACACCGGGCAGTACTGGCGTTACGGTAACGGCACTTCCTACAGCGGTGCAGGCAGCCTGACCTCCCCACCCATCCGCCTGCCTGACAGCGGCAGTGTTTACCTGTATTTCAACTACCGCCACAAGACCGAATCCGCCGCTGGCTGGTGGGACCAGCGCCGGCTGCAAATCTCGGTCGATGGCGGCGCTTTTACCGATCTACCGGAATGGGGACTATTCTCCAACGATCCGCTCACCACCCAGACCTGGCTGAACAGCCCGAACATCGACCTGAGCGCCTACCTCGGCAAGACTATACGTATCCGGTTTTACTTCAATGCGCTTGATGGTTACTACAACCAGGGCAACGGCTGGGAGATCGACAACGTTCAGATGCTCACCAGCCAGCCGACCAGCGGATGCGCTGCACCCTCTGGTAACACCAGCACCGCCAGCGCGCGTTGGATGAACATTGGCGACACGCTGGTCGGCGAAATGTTGTGCATTCCCGGCACGCAAATGCACTACCAGTTCTTCGGTTTCCAGGGACAGATCATCCGCGCCGAGGTTAACGCGGCGGTGATCGGCTCTCAGCTGGACCCCTACCTTTACTTGCTGGATACCAGCGGAAGGCTGATTGCAGAAAACGATGACATCGTTGCCTTCCAGGAGCGCGATTCGCGCATCGACCTGACCCTACCCTATACCGGCATTTACTATCTGCGCGTCAAAGCCTGGGACCACCCCGGCGTTGGCGGACCGGAATATTTTTACGTCCTGCGCCTGTTCGAGCTCAACACCCCGCCCAATTTGCGCTTCACCATCCCGGCGTCCAATTGGATTGCTGGCGGTCCCTTCGAGCTGCGCGCCGAGGTCAATGCCTCGGCAAGCGGGGTGGAGAAAGTTGATTTCTATTACCATTCACCGGATTGGCTCAATACCCGCTGGCAGTTGATCGGCAGCGACACCAATGGTAACGATGGTTGGAGCATCAATGTCAACCCGGCAAATTTCGGTGGCATGACCGGCGGTGCGGTATACGCCGAAGCGCGCAGCGCCGGTGGTGCAATCTGGGGCGACCTGCGCCTTAACCTGCAAATCGACGGTATCCGTCCCACCAGTCAGCTAACCGGCAGCCTGCCCGCCAGCCCGCAATCCACGGCCGTCCGGCTCAACTGGATTGCCGCGGACGATGTCTCCGGCATCGACCGGGTCGAATTCCAATACCGCGTCAACGACGGCGGCTGGCAGGACTGGAACGTCAAGCCGCGCTCGGACAGCGGGTCGGTCTGGTTCCTCGGCGAGGGCGGTAAAAAGTACGATTTCCGTGTCCGCGCGGTTGACCGCGCCGGAAATGTTCAGGACTGGAATCCAAGCAGCCAGACCACAACCCTGCCTGTCACCTGTAGCGCTGGCAGCAACGAACCGGGTAACAACCAGCGCAGCGGGGCAGTCAACCTGGCAATGGGTTCCGCCCTGGAACAGGTGCTCTGCCCGGCAGCTGACCAGGACTGGATGCGTGTTCAGGCAGTGGCAGGAGTCGAATACCTGGCATTGGTCAACTCGCTTGGCGGCGGGGCAG
The DNA here is from genome assembly GCA_034411135.1 of Bellilinea sp. Classification (GTDB taxonomy): domain Bacteria; phylum Chloroflexota; class Anaerolineae; order Anaerolineales; family Anaerolineaceae; genus Bellilinea. Next base: position 19,179 of record DAOUMN010000018.1, on the reverse strand, counting down.
CCGTGCGACTGGGGCTGTATGACAATACCGGCAACCTGTTGATGGAACGTTCATCTGCCGAGCTAGGTCAGGGTGTGAGCCTGCAGTGGAGTGTGCCCACCAGCGGAACATACTTCCTGCGCGTGACCCCGCTGGCGGACGGGTTGTACGGCAGCGATGTGCGCTACCGCATCTGGTGCGGCGAGCCCAAACGGACCTACCTTCCATTGGTCAACCGTTGATCCTGACGGTATAAACAAGCCACGCCCATTGGGCGCACGGTGAGCGAGCCCTTCGGCAAGATCCGGGCACGCTCACCGTGCGCTTGTAACACACTCTAAAACCTGAATACTCAGGCGTAACCTAAAATATCCTTGCGCTTTTCACCCCAGCGCAACGCATCGGCAATCCCTTCGTCAATCGAACGGCGCGCCTTCCAGCCGAGCAATCGCTCGGCGGTGTCGGCGTTGGCATACGCCCCGGCAACGTCTCCAGGGCGTGGCGGCATTTCGCGCAATGGCACTGGCTTGCCAAATACCCGCTCGAAAGCACTGACCAGTTCGCGCACGGTCACTCCCCTGCCGGTGCCCAGGTTGATCACCAGGTAGCCGTCCGCCGGGCTGCCAGCCCGCTCGAACACCTGATCGAATTCCAACACAGCTTTCAGGTGTGCCTCAGCCAGATCCCATACATGAATAAAATCGCGCAGCCCGCTGCCGTCGCGGGTGGGCCAGTTCGTACCGGTCAGCTCGAAATATGGCAGCTTGCCCAGGGCTACATCCACCAGTTTGCCCAGCACGTGGGAAGGATAGCGCACGTGAATCCCGGTGCGCAACTGTGGGTCAGCACCAATCGGGTTAAAGTAGCGCAAGGCGATTCCTTGCATCCCGTATGCCGCGCAGAAATCGCGTAGCACCATTTCCATCATATACTTCGTGCGCGCATAGGGGCTGGATGGTTTGAGCGGCGCACTTTCGGTCACCATGAAATCCGGGACGATATCGTAAATTGAAGCCGATGAACTAAACAAAACCCGTTTATAACCCAGCCGGTTGAGCACGCGGAACAATTCTAACGACTTGGCTACATTTTCATGATAATACTCATACGGATGCTCAACCGAATCCGGGACAACCGCCAGCGCCGCGCAGTGGATCGTCCCAGCCATATCGGCATGTTCTCGGAAGATGCGTTCCAGCAGGGCTTGATCGGCAATATCTCCCTGGTAAAAAATCCGCCCGCGGGTAAATTCCACCCGCCCAACGGATAAATTATCCAGCAGCACCGGTGTGTGACCGGTGTCTAATAAAGCCGAAGCGATCGTGCTGCCAATGTAACCGGCACCGCCGGTAATCAGGTACTTCATTGCACCTCCACAAGGATTCACGGAAATGGGTCGCAGCCCAACAGCCCGGCTGCGTTGTGTAATGCCATTTGCTGATGCGGGGTTTTCCCGGTTTGCAATGCGATGCGCTGCCACAGATGGCACAGTACCGGCGGCATTGCCGGTGAAACGTCCGCGGCAAGGCGCGTCTGCTCGAGCGCATCCTCCCAACGCCCAACATGCGCATACGCCTCGATAAACGGGAAACGCTCCGCCGGGTCGTTGGGATAGTCCTGCAGCCCAAAAGCCTGATCGCCAAACGCAGCCGCGCTCTGCCAGTCGCCCTGCTGCCGGGCTAAATCAGCCTTTTGATAATAATAACACCAGCCATGGACTGGTTCCCGCCCGTAGAGGAACTCCGGCGGCTGTGCGGCTTGATCCGGTTGCGCCAAAATCCAGGCGGTGGAGGACAGGTTCTCCGCCGCGCGGCGCAGCGGCAGCGGCAGGAACTGGTTGCCCACCTCTACCGCACCATCCACCACCCGCAGACAGGCGGGCGGCTGGAAATACAGCGCCACCACCCGGTCGGTCGTGCTGGAAAAATGAGCCGCCAGGTAATCCACCGCTACCGGAATGCCGGGACGAAGATCGGGCAGCAATGGCGAGCCCAGCCGAATGGTTGGGTAAAGAAAGTGATAGCCCATATCCAGCGTGCGGTTTTCCGGCGCATAGATCCAGTTGAGCGGCGCGGTGATCGAATTGTCGCTATAGAAGCGCAGCGGTAAATCGTTGCTCATCAGGATGGTTCCATGCGCCAGCCCTGGCGCGCGCCACACCAGTTGCCAGAACAGGCTCTTCTGCAATTCCCAGTCGCGCCGGTAGGCATTGGCAGTCAGAAAATCCTTGCCGCTGGCGCTGCCAATCAGTGCCGCCGCCAGCCCAATGCGCACCCACACTTTGAGCGGCAGCCCTTCGATCAGTGCCGCAACCAGCAGCGCGCCGCCCGGCATAAATGCCAGGGTAAAGCGGTCATTGGGAAATTCCAACCGCACCGGCAAACCAGTGACGTAGAACGGCACCCCTGCTGCCGCCAGCCAGAAAAGCGCCGCTGCCAGCATCTGCCAGGCAGCCGAGCGCCGCTCGCCACTGGGCGAAGTATTTACCCTTGCCAGCGCCGCCGCGCTCACCAGAACGCCGCCTGCCAGTGCGGCAGCATACAAGCCAATCGTCAGCAGGCCCTCTCCAGAGAAACCCGGCAGCCGCATGGCGTCGGTCCATGCCAGCACCGCTGCGCTGCGGATTTGCTCCAGCGCGCTGACCATCAACCCGGCGAGCGTCGCGCCAAAGTCACTACGCAGACCGTCCAACAGGCGCGGCGTATAATTGTTGGTCTGATAGGGAAAGAAAAATGCTCGCCATACCGCCGCGCCTGCAAATACCAGCCCATACGGCAACCACTCCCGCCCAACCCGGCTTAAACGCGCCCGCCAACCGGTCGGCTGGTTGCGCAGCGCAAAGCCAATCAACAATGGACGTGCCAGTTCGAGCAAAAAGAAGTATTCCACCGTGATCAGGTTGACCAGCCCCGCCAACAAACCGCCCGCCAGCCACACCGGGCGCCAGCGGCTTTCGGACAGTGCGCGCATGCCAGCGTATAGTGAAAAGAAGAAAAAGGAGAGCATCCAGAAGAAATGTCCGTACACTCTGCCAATTGTCTGTTGACCGAAGCCGGGGTAAACCGCTAGAGCCAGCGCTGCAATTCCCGCCGCCCGCGGCTGGTCTTTCCACACCTGGCGCAGCACCAACCAAAACAGCACCGCGCTCAGCCAACGCCAGCCCAGCCCGAACACCTGCCACACCCACGGCTGATTGCCCAACAGCCCTGCGGAAAACTGGTAGAACAACCCCCACAGCGGGCGATTGGTCGAGAAGTACCGCTCTAACCCCTCGCTGCCATAGATCGCCGCAATCCACGAGATCGGAAAATCATCCCAGTAAAAGCCCTGCAGCGGAAAAAGCAAGCCGTGTGCCAGCAGCACCAGCGTCAGCAGCCAGAGCGGAAAGCGCCGCTCATCCAGCAGCCATTCAAGCATCGCCACTCCCCTCTTCATCTTTTCCACGCTCGCCAATCACCCGGCGCACAAAATAGATCGGACGCCGTTTAACCTCCTGGAAAATGTAACCGACGTAAACGCCGATGATCCCCAGCGTAATCATCAGCACACCGCCCACCACCAGCAGTACGAACATCAGCGAACTCCAGCCCGGTGCCAGGTTGGACTGCTGCCCGGTCACCCAAAAACTGAGCACATAGACCATCTCAACCAGAGCCAACAGCAGGAAAATGCCCCCCAGCGAAATGCCAATGAACAGCGGTGCCAGCGAAAAAGAAAATAGGGCATCTGCCGCCAGGCGCAGCATCTTACGCAGCGAATACTTGGAGCGCCCAGCAATCCTCGCCGCGGGCGTATACGGCAGAATCACCGTGCGAAAACCCATCCACGCCACCATGCCGCGCAAAAAGCGCTGGTATTCGCGCATGCTGCACAATGCATGGGCTGCCCGGCGGTGTAGCAGGCGGAAATCGCCGCTGCCCGGCTGTATCTGGGTGTTGCTCAGGCGGTTCAACCAGCGGTAGAAGGTGTCCGAAGTCCAGCGTTTAAACCAGTCTGCCTGCTGACTCTCCACCCGCTGGGTAAGCACTACCTCGTAACCGTTTTGCGCCAAACGAATCATCTCCGCGATCAGTTCGGGCGGGTGCTCCCCGTCGCCATCCAGGGTGATCACCAAATCACCACGGCTATGATCCAAACCAGCCGTCAGGGCTGCCTGGTGTCCAAAGTTACGGCTCAACTCGATGACCATCACCCGCCGATCTTCCGCGGCAATCTCCCCCAGCCGTTGCGAAGTGGCATCTCTAGAACCGTCGTTGACGTACAGGATCGAAACCTCGTGCTCAAGCGGGTCAACCGCCGCACACAGCCGCTGGTGGAACATGCGGATGGCTTCTTCTTCATTGAAAACTGGGATAACCAGATCGATATGCAGCCGCCCGCCGGGTAGACTGCCAGCCGGTTCAGAGTTGGGTGGGTTCATGGGACACCATCCTTATCCAGGCTTAAGCGGATACCATAGTAATCTTCAATGCATAGATTCAACCAGTTGCTCGGACTGGGCTGTAAATCCAGCCCAAAATTATACCGGTAAGGTGTAACGCTCAACCAGGGCTGCCCGTCTTCCACCGCCCGGTGAATGAGCGCAGCGCGCGCGTCCCACTCGACGGCGTGCTGGCGCATCTGCAGGTTGAGCGCATCCAGGCGCACAGCCGCCTGTCCACTGACTGCGATCAGCACCACCGCCACAAGGATCATTCCGCCCCAACCGGGACTCAAACCGCATTCACTCAGCCGGCTGCCGCTCCACAGGCCGGTTAGAAAAAAACCGGTGCACAAGACAAACTGCGCGACGAACAGAGAACGTTCCGGAAAGTATCCGCCAACGAATGCGGACGGCGCAAACATCATCAGAATCGCCAACAGCGGCAAATGCAGCAGCAGCGCTTTTTCCCAAGCGCGCAGCTGGAATCTCTTTGCCAGCCAAAGTTCCTTCAAACCCAAGCCAATGATAATGCCCACCAGCAGGAGCAGGACATACACCAGGAAGGGAAACGCTCGCCCTTCCTCGGCTGCGCCGAATAAATAGTGGAAATTTTTCCACAATAGGTTGGTGCCGAGATAAACCACCTTATTCAATTCGGTGGATACCCCGATCGTCGCCATTCGGGTGGCATTGCCGGATGAGGACAAAACGATAATGAAACCCAGCGCTGTCCCTGCCAGGCCAGCCAATGCCACAGGCAGCCCGGCGCGGAGTTCGTCTTGCTTGCGCGAGCGCCATTCCAGGTATGCCGCCAGGCTAAAGCAGGCAATTCCCAGAATACCAATCGATTCATGAAATCCGGCGCTCAAGAACGCCAGTAAAAAAAGCAACCCCAGACGCCCGGAAGACGGGCGCTCACGAATCGCCCTTACCCATACCCCCAGCGCCAGAGTCAGCAGGGACAATCCGCCCGTCACAATCAGCGCGTGCAACGTCCAAAAAATTGCCTGATAAGGGTCGGTAGAGATTACAAACGCCAAAAATACCAATCCGACGGACAATACCGCCACAACCCGGCGCGGCAGAGGGCGCAGCACCGCCACGAGCAGATAGTACAAGCTGCTGCCCAACCCCGCCAGCAACACCAGCGGTCCCAGCGGTACCGAACCAGCGCCCAGCAGGAAAGCCAGATAATTGACCACGTGGCTCAGGAAGCGCCCGTTGATGGTGGTGAAGAAATTCCATACCGCTCCGCCCCAACCGTAATCGCGCAGCGCATTGATGTAACAATAATCGTCGGCATACAGACGGTTATAGGTAGCGGTCAAAAAAGTTGATATCCAACCGGCAGCCAGCAGCAACGCCAGCACCAACGGAATTGCGCGCGTTAACAGCCCAATCAGCCGGTCGGAGTTGAGCACACACCGGAAAGGCGAATGCGCAAGCAGCCAGCCGCCCAGCGCAATGGACAGGAATACATTCGACCATAATCCCAGCAGGATCAGCGCATTGACCAGCGGTGTGCCGATGGGTTTCTTCACCGTGCGCACAAACGCGCCCGGTTCTTCGATTGGGTATTTTAATTTGCCATAGTCGTCCTGCAGAACGACCGTCCAGTTGCCTTCACCTCGCAGAACCGCGAAAAATGTTCCCCATCCGCGCCCTTGCCAGGCAAATGAGGCGCTTTCCCCGGCAGGCACCTCAAAGCGGATCCCATCCGGAATATTGACCACTTTTCCGCGAGTTTGCACCTGATTGAACGAAATATCGTCAATACCGTTGTTGATCCACACCAAATCGATGACGCCATCCCCAGTTGTAGGCGTCAGTTCAACCTGGATGTTTTCCGGCAACGCAAACAACGCCATGGGCGGATTGGGATAGCCAAAGAACAATCCAAGCGTGAGGATGACAGCCGCGTACAACCACCCGATTGGCTTGAGCCCGGCTGACACCCAATTCTGCACCGGTTTACGTTCGAAAAAAAACATCCCAGCGGCGATCAAACCGAGCGCCGCTACCCCGCTGATGAGCATCCGCATCCGGCTGATCAGCGTTGGCGGCTGGAAGATCAGCCAGTACAGCGTAAACGTCAAACTTGCCCACAATGCCAGCACGGCGAGGATTTTTGGGTTTCGTTTTGCCAACAAAGAAGCGAGAAAGGACATATCAGGGTGCACCGGTGAAGGCAAAGATATCAAAATCCGCGTTTTCGAACACCAACGTAAACCACGGGTTGTTCTGGCGGGCAAAGTCCGCCAGTTCGGCGTAATCCGCTTTCCAAACAATCAGGTAATCCGCTCGAAATTTGCGCAGGTCGGCAATCGTCTGCTCAGGCTGCTCCGGTTGCCATTGCGGCGCAAAGGCGGTTTTTCCGCTAAACAGCGCTAACGCGCGCGGTTTGAAAAAGGCAACCACCTGACCTTTGCGGATCGATTCACGCGCATAGGCAAACATCTCTTGGCTCGCGGGCTGCCCAATTCCCTCATTGAAAGTGCGCAACGGAATGATTGAATAATGTTTCCAGTAGTTTTCCACAGGTGAGAGGGTTAACACCAGCACCAGAGCGGTTGCCGCGGTCAATCCCCAGCGTTTTGCGTGCTGATTATTGAAGCGGATGACAGTCGAAAAAACGTATTTTAACCCCAAAAAGACATAATACAGGTAGAAAGGGAAAATCGGCAGGAAGAAACGCATCCCCTGCGGGTGGGGCCAGATGAGGGTCACAGCCAGGTGGCCGGCAAAATACCACTCGATCAGTCCGAACGCTTTACGCAGCTGACCGAAAAAACCCACCGCAAACAAAATCGTTGCCGTCAGAGTTATTGCACCGAATACGCCCCATAGTATCGGGTCGCTGCCCCACATGTAATTCAGAACTTCTTTAATTGAATCCAGGTTGTATACAACCAGTTTCCAGTTCCAGGCGGCGGCTTGCCCAAGGTAATCACCCGTGCTGGGCAGTAGCCGATTCGCCTCTATGATGATCAACAGCGCAACACCCGCTGCCTCCCAGAACCAACTCCGCCGCCAGCGGCGCTGAAGAACCTGTTCCAAGACGAAGGCGATCCACAACACCACACCCACACTGCGCGCCGCACCTGCCAAACCCATTGCCAGACCTGCCAGCCAGCTGCCCCACAAACCGCCGCGCCCCTCCTTCAACCGTTCGATCAACAGGATTGCCAGCATGGTAAAGAAAATAAAGGGCATATCTGAAAGAATCTGCTCTTTATATAACCAGTACAAAGGGCTGAAACCCACCAGGGCTATGACCAGCGCGCGCATAGCGGGGTTTAAATGTCGTCTCAGCCAATGTTCGAACAACGCCAGCGCGCCAAGCGCGCAGGTCATGACCAGGATTTTGAACGCAGCCAGATTGATTCCAAACAAAGCCACCAGTGGCACGAGCAGCAGCGGGAACAGCGGCGGATAGGCGCGCGGCCCCAACACGATCGCTGGATTCTGGATTACTCCAATATCGGTGTATGGTACGCCGTTGACGATATTGCGCGCATGGGCAATATATTGGGCAAAATCATCTCCCCACGGGTGCCCGCTGCGAAAGGTCAGTCCGTAAAAGACCACCACCACCGACAGCGCAGTATAGGGCAGCCACGGTTCCATGGCACGAAAGGCAGCCGTCAATCGCGCAGCCGGTTTGGCGTGGCAAAGATTGAAAACCAATCCCACCTGCACCAGCCAGCCCAGCCCGATCGTCCCCAAAGCGACGACCAGCAGATACACCAACGCAGGAAACGCTCCAAACGGATAGACCTGCTCAAGGGCTTTCTCTGCGCCGCCTGGCTGAATGTGCTGGCTCACCTGCTGCCCGCCCACCTGCAATGTTGCCCGTGCGAGCTGATCGGTGTGCAGCATCACCAGGAACCGCTGCCAGATGCGCCCTCGCCAGCCAATTTCTGCCGTCTCACCAGCCTTGAGGCTCAACACGAGCCCCTGAGGAGTGATCTCGGTATTTTCCGGCAGGACCAACTCGCGGAAGGAAACATCCCCAATGCCATTGTTCAACCAGGAAATTTGAATTTGCCCATCCTGTCTGCCATCCAAGGCAAGGCTGAGAACCACCTCGCCGCTAACGGCAAACAGGTGCAGGCGCGGTGCAGGCAGGATGGTAAACAGCGCCAGGCTGAGCAGCAGCCCGATCTGCCATGCCTTCACCGAGATCCAACCCGGCATGAGCAGATGGCTGATTTCCTCTTTTTTAAACCGTATTGTCAGCCATGCGATCAAGATAATCAGCAGACCAAGCCCAATGCCAGCGCTGATGATCAGTCGGCGCAGGCTGAGCGAACCGGCAGGCTGCAGGATAAGCAGGTAAATCGCCAGAGTAAACGACGCCCACAGCACCAGCCCCCAAGCCAGGAGCACCCCCTTTTTCTGGATAGCTTTCATCCTTCCTCCCACAACGGCGTCAGACGCAACAGCCGTATCAACCCGCCCAGCGACATAGCTCCAACCAGCAGGACGGCGGTTTTAACCAGCAGATAATACAGGCTGCCGCCGATAGCCATTGCCAGTTGTTTGTCCACGGGTTGTTCTGTTTCCAGCCGTATGCGTTCGCTGTGCCCGGCATTTGTAAACACAATCTCCACCGGCTGGTCGCTGATCATTACCCAACGCAATTCCCGCCAGGCGCGCCCCCGCCATTCCAGCCAGGCGGGGTTGCCCGGCGCAAGTTGGAACAGGATGCCACTGCCCGCCCGGATTTCGGCGTCATCCGCCAGACGCAGATCGGAATAGGAAATATCCAGCATGCCATTGTTCAGGCTGACCAGTACCACCTGCGTGGGCTGCTCAACCAACGGCAGAAACTCCAACCGCAGGTTTACCGGCAGGGCAAACAACTGCGCTGGCGGTGCAGGAAAAACCAGGTGAACTGCTGCAGATGCCAGAAAGCCCGCCCGCCAGATCCAGCCCCTCTGTCCTCTCTGAATGAACACTGCCAGCAGATCCAGTCCGCGCCAGCGCGCCAGCAGCACACTCCCCGTAGTGGCTGCCAGCCCCAATCCACCAGCCAGTACCAGCCGCCTCAGGCTGAGTACCCCCAGTGGCTGAAAAAAGAGCAGGTACAGGTTCAAGCCAAAACTCAACCACAACGCTGTAAAAACCAGCAGCGCTCGCGGGTTGAATCCGGCTCGATTCGGTGACACATCGGGAACAGGCGGGGATGCAGGCTTCATATCCTCGGCTCTATGAAGGTTATTGTACCACCCGGCGTGTTAACTTCGCGGAGTAGATTTGCTTCAAACAGATCAACCCACTCAGCGACCGTGTTGAAATCCTGTCTGTGGCAAATTGCTGCACGGTCATCGCCGGGTCTTGCGAAGCCCTGCGGTTAGCAACCGCAACCAACACAAACCCAAATCTGTAGGGAGCTGCGCATGGATGAAACGGTCTGTGAATAATGGATCTAGCCATCAGGGGAGGAGGGTAGGGAACCTCCTCCCCCTTACCGGGGGTGAATAATTATGATAACCCCCCAGTCCCAATTGGTTATTTTTTCAGGTCGGCAATTAACTGTGCCCCATACGCAAACATGGCTTCTTCTTCTGGTGGAGATGGCGATCCCTGCCCCCTACCAGCCAGGGTCAGATCGAACTGGAAACCATCCGCGACATTCTCACTGCGACTTGCCGTTACCATGCCAAAGCGATCCACCCAATTATACAATAAAACCAGTTGGTCGGTAGTCAGGTGCATTGAGCCCATCGGGGTTGCCGCTTCCGTTCTACAATCAAACATATATACCCAACCGCTCTCATACGCTTTGAGCGTTTCACACAACCCGGCAATCCCACCGCTGCGCTGCCAGGTAAACAGCAGTCCCGTGTCAAGTGAATTCTCGCCTTGGGCATCCCTCAACGCTGCCAACGCCCAGGCTGAAAGCGCACGGGCTTCCTCATCCACCGGCTGCTGCCCACCGCGACCTTGAAAGGTTATCCATCCCAGCGGAGTTTCCTTCTGAAACGAAGCAAACTGGTTGATCAGCATCGAAAGTTCCAGCGCTCGCTGCGGACCGCTGAAAGGGTATGCCTGCAGCACACCGCCACACTCTCCGCCGGACACTCCACTCAATCCGACCTGAACCATCGTGCAGCCCTCGGTTTCTGGCGCACTGATCAATAGCAAATAGGATTTGCTGCTGTCCTCTTCACCAACCCCGGCTTCCAACAGGCGGCTGCCATCCAGGTTGGCATGATAGGTGTAGCGCAGTCCATTGGCTACCAGTACAATCCGGTAGCCTGGCGTCACTTCGTCGCTGCATTCACCTTCGAGAGGTGGCAAGCCCAGGCACGAGCTGCTCCATTCCACTTCCTGCGCTTCCACCACCAAAGCCTCTGCCGGACTGGATAGCCCCAGCTTGCCCGCCAACGCCTGCCGGGCTGCCATTACCGCCGATTGCATCGCTGCTGCCTGAGGGCGGATGATTGAGCCGATTTGGTCGGTGCGGTAGTCATATACTTGGTCAATTGCCAGCAACGTCACCGCGTAGCCAGGTACAATCGCTTCGCTGCACAGTTCATCCACTCCGCCCAAGCCCAGGCAGCCATCGGGCCAGTCCACCGGTTCAACCCGCACCACAGTCACCGCTTCCACCGGCAGTCCCAGCGTAGCTGCCAGGATCTGCTGTGCCGCGGTCACCCCGGGTGGAAAAGCCGCGGGGCTGCCCGGCGGCGAGTCTGCTCTGGTTGGCTGCGGCGTTAGCAGCAATGGATCGTACTCACCCGGCAGAGGGGTTTTTCGGTCCAACGGCGGGGTTTGTACAGCCTCAGCGCAGCCCGCCAATAGCACGATCAGCACCAGCGCCCACAGCAACTTGGTCTTTCGCATAAAAAACTCCTGTCATCCCAAAGATCGAGCGACAGGAGTAATTATAACCCGCAGCAAACGCGGGTGTTACGGTTAGGGCATTGTTTCTTTCAAGCCGCATACTTCCAGGCTTATCTCCCACAAACGCCGTGCAGCTTCCTCATCATACGATGCCGAAGAGGACGCCAGTGCTCTCTTGTCCTGGAAATACTTGCCACTGATCCCCTCTACCTCTTCCGAAGCCGCCAGGTAAACATTGGTTTCTGCCCCCTTCTCCGGTGAAATGGCTCCCAAGTGAACCAGCGCCATCACCGGGCGCATCAGCCCGCCGTTATTTTTCCCGAACTGGGTCGCAACAAAGCCGGGATGGAGAACGTTGGCGGTCACACCGCTGCCCTCCAGCCGGCGCGCCAGTTCGTAGGTGAACAGCACATTCATCAATTTTGAATTGGCGTATGCTCCCCACCCGTTGTAGCCCTTTCGCAGGTTGAGATCATCGAAATTGATTTTGCCACCAAAATGCGCCCCAGAGGAGACGTTGATGATGCGCGCCGGTGCGCTTTTTTTGAGCATATCCAACAGCAGATGGGTGAGTAAAAAATAAGCCATGTGATTAAGCGCAAAGGTCATTTCCAGCCCTTCACGGGTCACCTGGCGCTTGGTGAAAAAGGCTCCCGCGTTATTGAGCAGGACATGCAGCTGATCATAACGATGGCGGTATTCAGCTGCTACCCGGCGCACATCCGCCTGCAACGAGAGGTCGCCAACCAGGTAATCCACTTTTTCGTTGCCGCTCGCCTGGCGAATTTCGGCAGCCACCTGCTGGCTTTTTTGCGGGTTACGCCCGATGATAATCACGTGCGCGCCCATCCCGGCAATCTTTTCGGCGCTCACTTTACCAATTCCATCCGTGCCGCCGGTGATCAAAACTTTTTTATCCTTCAGCGTCCAGGTCATTAGCGCTGCTCCTTTCAAATCAACCTTACTTCCGATTATAGCCGCGCTAAACCGGCTGCTTCAATTAATTCGCGCCACAAGGTTATACACCGTCTGTCAGCATACCCAGGTGGCGGAACACCGCCTGGTTGACCAATTCGGGTGGATCAACCTTGCTGATGAACCCGTCTGCACCTGCCAACAACGCCGCCTTACGAGCCTGTGGATTACCACTGATAACCAGTACATGCATCCCTGGTTGGCGGGTACGCCATTCACCCAGTAGATCGATCAGCGGTTTTTTCACGATCATTCCCCAATCCAGGATCAGCAATTCCGAACGGGCGCTGTCCAACACATCTTCCAGCTGTTCGAGGTCCGCCACTTCGATGATTTCAACCGAATTGTCATGCTGTTCCACCAACAGACGAATCGCCGAACGAACCGCAGTGTCATCATCCGCAAGAATCACACTCATAGTGCCTCCGGCGGCTGGCGTTCCGGGCGCGGCTGGAGCATTTCGAATAATACTTTGCCCATTTTTTGCCCCCATGCCCGCACGCTATCCAATTCCCGCCAGTCACCGGTTTGAATTGCCGTAGTTACTTCGCCATTGAACATACCCACCTGAAGTGGTCGAAATTCTGGGAACGCCCGGCGGATGTCTTCAAACGCATGCCTGGCAGCGTCTGGGTTTTCAGACAGGTCATAGCACTGCGCCGCGCACACCTGGAAGCAGCCCACCAAGCGGAAGCGCAGTATCGAGCGTTGAGCACTGAGAAAGGCGATCGCCTCCGGCAGCCAGCGCGCATGACGCACGACGCTGCCCAGTATAACCGCCCGGTACGGACGCACATCGCGCACGCGCTGCACCGGCGCAACATCCACCAGACCGCAATACTGTCCAATTTCGTAAGCCAGCGCTTCCGCGACTTTGACAATCAGATCATCGCGGGCGGCATAGGCAATCAGAATCGCATCATTCATATCCAAATTGGCGCTCATTGGAGTGAGTTATCCTGATTGTAGCCGAAATGGTGGCGTGAACACCCCGCTGCAATGCGGTATTTTTTCCCGCCCACTCGACCAGTGTAGGGTCACTCCACCATGCGCTGCTGCAGCGCATAGGCGACTGCCTCGGTGCGGCTAGATACCCCCAGTTTGGAAAGAATATTGCTGACGTGAAACTTGACCGTCGAAGGGCTGACCACCAGTTTGGCGGCAATCTCATTGTTGCTCAATCCGCGCACCATCCAGGTCAATACGTCCCGCTCCCGATCGGTCAAATCGAACATTGGCGATGGCGGTCGTGTGGCAGCCTGGATCAACACCTGCGCTGCCTCCGGCGCCAGGGTCGAACGTCCGGCATGTGCTGCCCGGATGGCAGCCGCCAGTTCGTCTGCCGAGACGTTCTTCAACAGGTAACTGATCGCCCCCGCCTGAAGGGCTGCCTGCACGAGCGCATCCTCCCGAAAACTGGTCAATGCAATCACCTGGATGTGCTTGTTCTGCTCGCGGATTTTGCGCGTGGCGCTGGCTCCGTCCATTTCCGGCATAACCAGATCCATCAGAATCACGTCCGGCTGAATCACCGCCGCCCGCCGCACCGCCTCCACGCCGTTTTCCGCCTCCCCCACCAGTTCCAGGTCATCGAACGCCATCAAAAAAGCGCCCAGACCGCTGCGCACCACCGCATGATCATCCACCAGCATCACCCGAATGGGCTCATGTTCACTCATATTTTTTATCCTTGCAAACAACCCACAAAATATCGTCGAGCAACAACCCATTTATTTTAACGGATTTTTAGGATATTTTTATTGTATGATTCCATCACAATCCGCGCATATGGTTCTTGTTACAATAATGCGGAGGGGAAATTATTCTGTCAATGTGGCAGGTTAGAATCACGGAAAGGTGCCGTTTGGCACACCCAATAGGATTTCAACCGGCAGCCTGGCTGAGCTTGACCCGAAATCCCCACCTCCCTCCTGACCATCTGACCAGTATCCAACCCTACTGCAGCAGGTATGCACGTCACAAGTGCTATATTATGCTTAACATAACCGCTGGTATCAAAAGCGCAATCTTCCTGCTGACACGCATCCAATATGACCCTTATCGAAACTCTGCTAACTCATCCGGCGTTTAACGAGCTCAGCCTGCGCGGTCGGGTTGCGCTGGTGACCGGCGCTGGGCGCGGCATTGGACGCGAAACCGCCCGCGCGCTCGCCCGGCTGGGTGCACGGCTGGTGATTGCCGAACTCGATCTGGTAAACGGCGACGAGACTGCCTCATTCATTCGCCGCGCTGGCGGCGAAGCCATTTTCATCCCCACCGACGTATCCGATCCCGATTCGGTTGCCGAATTGGCAACCCGTACGCATACCGCCTTCGGCGCGCTAGATATTCTGGTTAATAACGCCATCCTTTGCCCGGTTGCGCCACTGATCGAGATGGATCTGGATACGTGGGATCGGGTCATCGCTGTCAATTTGCGTGCCGCCTTTCTGACCTGTAAGGCTTTCCTGCCCGAAATGCTCGCCCGACACAGCGGCACCATCGTCAATATGATCTCCAGCGAAGCCATGCCCGGTTTGGCTGCTTACATCGCCAGCAAACAAGGGCTGAGTGGTTTCAGCCAGTCGCTGGCACTTGAGGTCAGCGGGCAGGGCGTACGCGTGATTCCATTTGGACCCGGGATGGTCGATACCCCCGGAATTCGTGGTGTTGCCCCCGCGCTTGCCCCGCAGCTGGGCATGAGCAAAACGCAGTTCCTCAACATTCCGCTGCACCCTGCCTTTGAAGGATTAATGCCGGTTGAATATGCCGGAGCCGCAGCCGCCTACCTGATTGCCGCCCTGGCGGATGAATATCACGGCGAGCCGGTCAATGGCTACACCGTCCTTGAACGCGCCGGAATCATTTCCCCTGCCACACTGCCGCCAGCCAAAGCACAGGCTACGGATGAATCGTTCACACCTGCCGCCGGGCTGACCAACCTGCTCAACGCACTCTTTCAGATACTGCTTGAGACCGAAGCCGAGTTTGCAACCCTGCCGATCTTTGCCCGCCCGCTGGCGCGCAGCGGATTTAAAAGCAAAGCCGGCGCCAGCCTGGCAGACTGGCAACGGTTGATCGACTCACTGCGCGCTGGTGCTTCACCCGCCGCCGACTTACCCACCCGGCTGGAAAAGCTATCTGGTTACTACCGCGGCGTTCCTGCCGAAACGGCACGCTTCACCCGCGACACCGAACTGCTCCGTTCGGTTGAACAACTCAGCCAGCGGCGTGTTGAACTGATCGAAGCGCTGGTGCGCGCCCTGGTTGAGTCTTAGCTGGTGGATTCAAGCAACTTTTCATTACCAAGGAGGGATGATCCATGCATGCTATCGAAGTCCGCAACCTGAAAAAATCCTTTGGGAATTTGCAAGCCGTTCAGGACGTTTCATTTCACGCCGCCGAAGGCGAAGTGCTCAGTCTGCTGGGACCCAACGGGGCAGGCAAAAGCACCACCATTTCCATACTTTCCGGATTGCTGCCCCCTGCCGCCGGTGAAGCATGGATCATGGGACATTCCATCCTCAGCGAGTCTGTTGCCGCGAAAGCTTCGATCGGCGTGGTACCCCAGGATATTGCCCTCTATCCCGATTTGAGCGCCCGTGAAAACCTGCTCTTTTGGGGCAAGATGTACGGCTTGCGCGGCGCTGCGCTGCGCCAGCGCGTTGACGAGGTGCTCGCCGTGATCGGACTGGCTGACCGTCAGAAAGATCATGTTGGCAAGTTCTCCGGCGGGATGAAACGCCGCGTCAATATTGGGGCTGCCTTGCTGCACAAGCCCGCCGTCATCATCATGGACGAGCCCACGGTCGGCATCGATCCGCAGTCGCGCCGTCACATTCTCGACAATGTCAAGGAACTCAACCGCCAGGGCATGACTGTCCTGTACACCACGCATTACATGGAAGAAGCCGCCGAACTTTCCCATCACATCGCCATCATGGATCACGGCAAAGTGATTGCCTACGGGACCCACGATGAATTGATCCGCGTGGTCGGCGAGCAAACCCGCATCGATATCACCCTTAACGCCGAAGCCGAACGTGTATTGGACAGTTGGAAAGCCGTCGAAGGAGTCTCGCAGATCGACTCGACCGATGGCAGCGTCACCGCGCTGGTGGACGATTCCAACCGTGTCCTGCCGCGCCTGTTCGATGCCGCTGCCCGGGCTGGTGTGCGCATCACTTCGGTCGATATTCGCGAACCCAACCTGGAGACCGTCTTTCTCCACCTGACCGGTCGCGCCTTGAGGGATTAAGATGAAAATCCTCGATATTGCCATCAAAGACCTGACCCGCTCCATGCGCAGCCTGTTTCTGATCGGTATGTCCATCGCCGCGCCGCTGGTTATCACCCTGTTGATGTACTTTGCCTTTGGCAGTCTCGCCAGCGGGGATGTCAGTCTGACCCCCATCCGGGTCGGCGTGGTCAACCAGGATCAACTACCTGTCGGTGCTCCGCTGCAGAGCGCGCTGGGCGCCAGTGTGCGTGCCATGTTCTTCGACGAGAGCGCGGCTGCATGGATCGAAGCTCGCGATTTTCCCGATGAAGCCGCCGCTCGTACCGCGCTCAACGCCGCTGAGATCGGTGCGGCGGTCATCATTCCACCCGATTTCACTGCGGCTTACCTGTCCGGTAATGTGCGCGCGCCAATCACCATACTGCAAGACCCAACCCTGACCATTGCCCCTACAGTTGTGCGCGACATGGTTGTCTCTATGTTGGATGGCGTGGCAGGCGGCGGAGTGGCGTTCCAGACCATCAGCACCCGCCTGGCAGAATCCGGCAGCAGCCTAGACCCACTAGCCGTAGCGAATCTGATCCAGCGCTACGCGGATTGGTATGCAGCATTCCAGCGTGCCTTCTTCCACTCCCCGGATGAGGCAGCGCTGGTCGTCCGCGCTCCAGCAGCCAGTGAGACGGGCACAACCGGTATCCAGGCATTAATCGCATTGGTCATGGCGGGGCAGTTGATCTTTTTCTCTTTCTTCACCGGCGCATACGCGATGACCTCCATCCTTGAGGAAGCCGAGGAAGGCACACTGGCGCGCCTCTTCACTACCCCCACCGATCGCACCACCATCCTGGCGGGCAAGTTCCTTGCCGTGTTGTTCACTGTCCTGCTTCAAGGCGGGATTATGTTGCTGCTTGGGCGCGTGCTGTTTGGCGTGCACTGGGGTGCTCCCGCCACCGTGGCGCTCGCTCTGCTTGGACAGGTGTTCGCTGCCGTCGGGCTTGCCGTCCTGCTGGTTTCGTTGATCAAGACCTCCCGCCAGAGCGGACCCATTTTCGGGGGCGGATTGACCGCGCTGGGAATGCTGGGCGGATTGTTCACCACCAACATAGATATGCCCGCATCTTTCAATGCCATTGCCAATTTTATTCCTCATGGCTGGGTGTTGAAAGCCTGGCGGCTGTCCATCAACGGACAACCCGCCAGTGAACTTGTGGTGCCTTTCCTTGTCTTGCTTGCCATGGGGTTGATCATGTTCTTTATTGGGGCTGCGCTATTCCGCCGCCGTTTTGCCTGAAAGAGGAAAACCTGATGCGAATCCTGGATATTGCCTTCAAAGACCTGGCGCAGTTGATCCGTGACCGGCGCTCACTCTTCTTCCTGGCAGCTATGCCGATTGTGTTTACCCTCTTTATGGGCTTTGCTTACCGTAGCGGCAGCACAGATTCCTCTGAAGCGGAGGCGCGCATTCCGCTCGCCTGGGTCAACAACGATCCTGGCGGGCTGCTTTCCACCCGTCTTCTCGACATGCTCACAGCCACACAAGCCCTCGACTTGATCGAGATGGAGCCATCCGATGCCGATGAAGCCCTGCGCAAAGGCGATGTCGCCGGGGTGTTGAGCGTCCCCGCCGGTTACAGCGCCCAATTGAACAGCGCGCCCGTGTCGCTGACCCTGTTGACCGATGCAAACACCCCCGATGGGCGTTCACTGGTGCAGCTTGTGCGCGCCCAGGTCACCCGCCTGATGAGCGCAGCCGAGATCGCCCGCCTGAGCGCGGAAAATGCGGGATTACCCGGCAACCCCGCTGAAGTGGAGCGATCCTTCATCATCGCCGCCGACACCTGGC
The DNA here is from genome assembly GCA_034411135.1 of Bellilinea sp. Classification (GTDB taxonomy): domain Bacteria; phylum Chloroflexota; class Anaerolineae; order Anaerolineales; family Anaerolineaceae; genus Bellilinea. The sequence goes on along the minus strand of DAOUMN010000018.1, from coordinate 867 downwards.
AGCGCTCAAGCACCACCAGTCTGGTGCGCCTGGAGCGGGCAGTTGCCCAACCGCGAGCAGAATGGTACGGTGACAATCCATACAACCAGGCTTCGCCTGGCATCTTGGTGCAGTTTGCCATCTTCAGCCTGGTGATCTGTGCACAAACCGTAGTACAGGAACGAAAATTACAGACACTGCAACGCATGTTGACCACCTCGTTGCGTCCGTGGCAAATCATCGCCGGGCACACCCTGGCCATGTTCGCTGTGATCTTCACCCAGGCGCTCATCCTGATCCTGTTCGGTCAGCTGGCGCTTAGCGTGAATTATGCCCGCGCTCCGTTTGGTATTCTGCTTGTCTCCGCCATGCTGGCATTATGGGTTGCCGCGATGGGCTTATTGATCGGCGCGATCGCAAAGAACGACTCGCAAGTTGTCCTCTTTTCGCTGATGGCTATGTTTATCTTTTCAGCGCTGGGAGGCACCTGGTTCCCCCTGGAAGCCAGCAGCGGCAGCTTTGCGCTGATTGGCAAAGCCATGCCCTCTGCCTGGGCAATGAACGGCTACCAAAACATTCTCATCCGCGGGCTGGATTCATCCTCAACGTTGCTGCCGGCGCTGGTGCTGCTTGCCTACGCCACCGGCTTTTTCCTGCTAGCTGCCTGGCGGCTGCGCAAATTGGGCAATTAATTTCACAGCTGCCTTTCAACCAGTAATTACACCGGGGACAGATTTCGACACCTTCATCAAGGGTCAGCCAACAATTCGGGCAATAGAAAGTTAGCATTAAGTAATCAGTCGAATGTACTTTAACAAACGTGATAAACTATGGGCATGCCAAAAGCCCGAGATTATCACCTCACAGAACAAGAATTGATAGCGGTGG
>DAOUMN010000017.1:0-9209 GCA_034411135.1 Bellilinea sp. | reverse complement strand
CAAGAAATCGAGCAAGGTTTGGAATTCCGCCTCGCTCTCGCCAGGATAACCGACGATGAAGGTGCTACGAATGGCGAGATTGGGAATGGTGGCGCGCATTTTCTCCAGGGTTCGATACACCCAGTCGATGTTTGCCGGGCGCCGCATGCGCTTGAGGGTTTCCGGGTGGGCATGCTGGAGTGGCATATCCAGGTATGGCAGAATGCGCGGATTGGATGCCATCAATTCGATCAGGCGGTCAGTGACATAGCCCGGAAAGGCGTATAGGATGCGCAGCCAGGGAATGCTGGTTTTTTGTAACAATTGCTCCAGCAGGTTGGGCAAGCCGTCACGGATTCCGAGGTCATGCCCATAATCGGTGGTATCCTGGGCAATGAGAATCAATTCCTTGACCCCCTGGCGTTCAAGCGATAGTGCTTCTTCGACAATCACATCCGCCGGACGGCTGACCAGGGTACCCTTAATCAGCGGAATAGCGCAAAATGCGCATGGCCGCCGGCAACCATCGGCTATTTTTAGGTAAGCACTGTTGCCCTGTAGTGCAACGCGCAGTACACCGTGCTCATCGCGTCCGATGGTGGGGCTTTCTGGCAAGTGATAGACTGACTGGGGCGGTCGTTGGCGGACTTTTTGAATAACTTCCAGAATATCCATCCAGCGGCGAGTACCCAGCAAGCCATCAATTCCGGGAACCTGCTCGACAACCCATTCGCGATAGCGCTGGGTCAGACATCCGGCAGCAATCAACAACTGCCCGTTTTTTTTGCGTCTGGCAAGCGCACGCAACTCCGCGATGGATTCGTCTCGCGCAGGCTGAATGAAACCGCAGGTGTTAACGATCAACACACTGGCCTTGGCGGGCTTGTCAACCGGCTGGTAGCCGGCGCGTTGTAACAACTCCGCCATGGATGTGGAATCGACGGTATTTTTGGAACAGCCCAGTGATACTAGATAAAAACCTTTTGAATTCATGCAACCTCTAAGGAAGTAAAGGCGTGACAGTGGAAGTCGGCTGGGTCGGGCTTGGACGAGGCGTTTCGGTTGGCTGCGAGGTCGGTGAAGGTGTCAGGGTAAACAATGGGGTTGGAAGCAAGGTGCCTTCCGCTGTAAAGATCAGACGTACAACTTCACCCGCTGCGCCAAGCAAGCCTAAATTATTTTGATTATGGATGACCTCAATTCCAGCCCCGTTGCCGCAGACCAGTTCAATGGACTCTTTGCCGGTAAATGGATAAGCGCTGCCAGGAACCGTGCGCCCATCAAATGCGACGCGGTTGTCCACTGTAACTCGCATCCAGGTGCGCTGGTTGGCTACGATGTAAACTTGAACCGGATCGTTGTTGGCAGAGATAAATTCCGTAGGCGCAGTTTCACCGCCTTCGGTTGTGACGGGCTGGCGGGGTGCGTCGATATCCCCGGTTGAAAGCGGGTTTGGGCTGGTGGGCGTCATCTCGATTAAAGCGGGTTGCACAGTTTCGTTGATTAATAATTCGGAAATTGAAGGTGCTGTTGGACTGGCAGCCTGGTTTTGCAGTCCACTGACCCGGGCAGTGCCCCAGATGACAAAGACTGCCAGGATGAGGAACAATACCCCGCCGACCATTAAGTCCGGTGTGAGAAAACGCCGCAAGCCGGTATTGGGGTGGGCGCGTTTACGTGATTTTGGAGATGAACTTTTATCTACAAGTGGATTTGCAGCTTCGCTACGTTCGACGCGACGTAACTGCAGCCCTTCGGCAAATTCGTCGAGGATCGCATCGCTATCCATATTGAGGAAGTGGGCATAATTTCGCAGCATACCACGTCCCTGAACCAGAGATGGCAGGTCCCCCAGACGACCTTCTTCAATGGCTTGCAAATAACGAATTTTCAAGCGGGTAAACCGCTCCGCATCCTCGATAGAAATACCCAGTGTCTCGCGCTGGTTGCGCAACTGCTGGCCTATCTGGCTAAAGACAAAAGATGAACTGCCAGCCGGAGGGGGTGGAGATTCAACTTGTGGAGAATCTGCCATGTCAAGGATTTGCGGTTCAATGGTGGGTTGTGGTATTGATTCGTCCGTAATCGGACTGTCGGTCGATTGCTCTCTTGAACCTGTCGAGCTTTCGACTTCTTTCGCCTGGGGCATGGATTCGATGACGGGGAGAATGATAGCCTTGTCCGGCCAGGCATCCAATAACGGCTGTGGATCAATATCCAATGCATTGGCAATCAGCCGCAGGTAGCCTCGTGCCTGCACCTTGGAGGGCAGCAAGGCCGGTTCGTCGCTCTCGAATGCGCGTAAGTAGCTGAGTTTTACCCGCGTGGCTTGCGCTACCTGTTCCAGGGTCAGGTTACGGCTTTCACGGGTCTGGCGGAGATACTCACCAAGAGAGAGGGGCATTGCTGGTCCAATTTCTAATCAAAGACCGGCCTTAAAGCCGGTTGGCTCGGTTTGGCCGGTCTCGATCATACGTTGTTGGTTGGCAAGAAAGATCAGGCAGCAGGGGGTTCTTCGACCGGCTGGCTTTCCTCTGCCTGGGGAGGCTCTTCCACCGGCTCGGCAGGTTTGCTGACGGCTTTTTGTTTCATTTCACCTTCACGGTGAACCAGGATGGTAATTTCCGGTACCAGGTCAACGGTCAGCCGGATGCTGGCTTTGTGCTCACCCAGGGTACGTATCGGCTCGCATTCGATCTGGTGACGGTCGATTTGCACGTTCAATTCTTGGGCGATTGCATCGGCAATCATTTGGGTGGTAATCGAACCGTATAATTTACCGGTTTCGCCAGCTTTGGAGGCGAACATAAATACCTTGCCACGCACGATATCGGCTACGCTACTCATCTCATTGTTGAGTTCAGCCCGGCGCGCGGCGGCTTTAGCGCGGATGTGATCCACCTGTTTGAGCGTGCCAGGGGTTGCCAGGACTGCCAGACCTTGCGGGATCAGGTAGTTGCGGCCGTAACCGTCGGCAACTTTCTTGACGTCTCCAGCCCGTCCCAGCTTATAAACATCCTTGATCAATAAAACCTTCATTACTCAAGCCCTTTCGAGGAGTTAGGATTGCCCAAAGGCAGCCGGGGCGAAGGGTACAACGCCTCCAGCGCAAGGATTTTACCAGAGGGCTATCCATCCGTCAACGAGAAACGTGTTGTCAGTCTTTCGAATCGGGGATGCGGTTTAATCCGTAGGTTCGCAGCACTGGCAAAACCGAGAGAATACCGGTGTTGGGTAAATTCAAATCCCCGGTGACCTGTTGTGTGGCGGCAACGATTTTGTCGACCATTTGATCGTCATCTACGATGGTCATCAGAGTGCGGTTTAGGTTTTGAATTCGGCTTTGAAAATCTTCCAGGCTGGGGAACAAGGGCAAATCATCCCGCCAGAAGCCCTTCTCGCGAATTCGCGCCAGCCCGGTGCTGGGCAAAATGGTCACTCCGCCAACACCGGTATCGTCCCAGGCGTTGAGTATATCCTCCAGCAGATCGGGATTATGTAGAACAAAAATGATCATATACATAGAAGGAGAATCCTCCGATTGTAGGTGGCTCAGGATTGGCTTTCGACCGGGGCAGCCGAGGAGGGGGGGGATTGTTTGAACGATGCTCGCAGCAATGGAGGGGTAATCAGCGTACTTATCAAAACCATACCAACAATCGCTGAGAATACAATATCATTGATGTAGCCGATTTGCAAACCAATACTGGCGACAATTAATCCAACTTCGCCGCGTGAGACCATGCCAATGCCCAACTGGAGCGATTCTTTCCAGTTGAAGCCACCTAGTTTTGCCCCTGCTCCGCAGCCGATGATTTTCCCCAGCACGGCAAACACGCTGATCACCAGCATTAGCCAGAGCGCATCCAGGCTCAGACTTTGAATATTAACACTCAAACCAATGTTGACGAAGAAAATTGGCACGAAGAAACTGTAGGCAATCGACCGTAGTCCAGGTTCGATCAGGCTCTTTTCGGGTGTGCGGGCAAACATCAAACCTGCCAAAAAGGTGCCTGTGATGGCCGCCATACCGCCTAACAACTCGGCAGATAATCCATACACCATCATTATGATCAGGCTGAAGGTCAGCATGCCCTGGCTAACCGGCAGGCGGCTGATCAGGCGGGCAATGCGCGGCAGCAGCCAGATGCCGAATGCGGTGGAAAGCGCAAGGAAGATCAGCATTTTTACGAAGACAATCACGATAGCCATGGCGCTGCCGCCATCCGAGACTGCCAGGAAGGTGGAGAGCAATAAAATCACCAGGATGTCATCGAACACCGCTGCACCCAACAAGCCCAGCCCGACCCGGCTGCGCAGGACTTTCAGCTCCATCAGGGTTTGGGCGGATATGCTCACACTGGTTGCACCAAGCGTCAACCCAATAAATGCTGCATTGTTTAGCGAATAACCAAATAAGCTGCCTGCGGCAATACCGAGCAGGACAGGGGTCAATACGCCAAAAATTCCACTGAACGCTGCAACACGGGTATTGCGGGTCAACTCCGAAAAATGCAACTCCAGTCCGGCGAGGAACATCAGCACCAGAACGCCGATCTCACCAAACTCGGCAACAATTTCTCCCAGGTGGCGGTCGGTGATGAATGCCAGATGGGTCAAGTCGATCAGAGAGGGTCCTAAAAGAATCCCGACTAACAGCTCGCCTAATACAGCCGGTTGACCGATTTTCGTGCTGATATACCCCGCCAATTTGGAGGCGAATAAAATAATGGTAAGCACAAAGGTTAATTGCAAAAATGGCGACATTGGAAATATCCGTGTTGAAACGATCAATGGTTTTCGATTGACTATTCGAAAACCAGACCGGATTGAATTCCCCGCCTATTCATCCAGGACAATGGAGGTCAATTGGAGTTATTTCTCCTGTGTGTGGATGGCAACCAGTGAAAAGCCCACCCGTGGACTGTGCATAAACACCAGACCTGGATGGCAATGCCTTGCCTGATGATTTCGGGAAGTTTGTTTGTAGTTTACCATGAATTCTTCCCGTCCGTTTTGCCTGTGGGTAGAGTATACTAAAATTGTCATTCCAAAAACCCGGAACGAGGAAAGATATGACTCTTGAAGCCGAACGCAAACGTTGGGAAGAAGAAGTCCTCAAACCCTTGATTTCAAAATACCCTGAGCGTCAACCTGAATTTACCACCACCTCTGGTATTCCAATCCCGCGCCTGGGTTTGCCTTTTAAGTGTGACTACATGAAGGAACTCGGTTTCCCGGGTGAATATCCTTACACGCGCGGTGTACAGCCGACAATGTACCGCGGCCGCTTTTGGACAATGCGCCAATATGCTGGCTACGCCAGTGCCGAGGAATCCAACCAGCGTTACCGTTACCTGCTTCAGCAAGGTCAGACTGGCCTGTCGGTGGCTTTTGACCTTCCCACTCAGATTGGCTATGATGCCGATGATCCGATAGCCGCTGGTGAAGTAGGGAAGGTGGGAGTCTCCATCTCGTCGCTGAAAGATATGGAAATCCTATTTCATGGGATTCCACTGGATAAAGTATCCACCAGTATGACCATCAATGCTCCCGCAGCGATCCTGCTGGCTATGTATATTGCAGTGGCGCGCCGGCAGGGAGTGGAGGAAAAATGGCTGCGCGGGACGATTCAAAATGACATCTTGAAAGAATACATTGCTCGAGGAACCTATATTTTCCCGCCCACGCCGTCCATGCGCCTGATTACGGATGTTTTCCAATACAGCGAGCGAAACGTGCCGCGCTGGAATACGATCAGTATTTCAGGCTATCATATTCGTGAAGCCGGTTCGACGGCTGTGCAGGAGGTTGCCTTCACCCTAGCGGATGCCATTGCCTATGTCCGGGCGGCGTTGGATGCCGGGCTGGAGGTTGACCGCTTCGCTGATCAGTTATCCTTCTTTTTTGCGGCTCACTCGAATTTCCTCGAAGAGGTAGCAAAATTCCGTGCTGCGCGGCGCCTGTGGGCGCGAATCATGCGTGAACGCTTCCATGCTCGGGATCCTAAGTCGTGGATGCTGCGATTTCACACCCAAACGGGGGGGTCAACCCTTACCGCCCAGCAACCGGAAAATAATGTTGTGCGCGTAGCCATTCAAGCCCTGGCTGCGGTGTTGGGCGGAACCCAATCCCTGCACACCAACAGCATGGATGAAGCTCTATGGCTGCCAACCGAGAAATCGGTGCGCGTGGCGCTGCGCACTCAACAGATTATTGCCCAGGAATCGGGTGTTGCTGACAGCATTGATCCACTGGCGGGTTCGTACGTGATCGAATATTTGACTAATGAAATCACTGAACGGGCAATGGGCTATATCGAAAAGATCGATGCGCTGGGCGGAGCATTAGCGGCAATCGAAAAAGGGTATATCCAAAGTGAAATCCAGGAAGCTGCCTATCGCTATCAGAAGAGCATAGAAAACAAAGAACAAATCATTGTTGGGGTTAATGCCTACCAGGTCGAAGAGTCGCTGGAACTGGAAGCACTGACCGTTGATCCAGCAATCGAACAACAGCAACGCCAGCGCCTGGCGGAGCTGCGTCAAAACCGCGATACCGGTCGGGTTAATGAACTGCTCTCTCAGCTGGACACTGTTGCACGCAGCCGTGAAAATTTAATGCCCCTGTTCATCACCTGTGTGGAAAACGACCTGACCCTGGGCGAAATTTGCGGGGTACTGCGTAACGTATGGGGAGAGTACCATTCACCAGCCTGGATCTAATTTTCTAAAGAGGAAACAATGGCTAAGATCAAAAAAATTAACCATGTGGCAATTGCAGTCTCAGACGTGGACGCGTCGTTGACCTTCTGGCGGGATGCGCTGGGTCTGGCGGTGGATCATATTGAGGACGTACCCAGCCAAAAAGCCACCGTTGTATTTATTCCAGTGGGTGAAAGCGAAGTGGAACTGGTGCGCCCAACCAGTGACGATACCGGGGTGGCGAAATTCCTGGCTGAACGGGGCGGCGGAATGCATCACCTTTGTTTCGAGGTGGACGATATCCAATCTATGCTGAACGACCTGCTAGTCAAAGGGATCAGGCTGATCAATGAAACCCCGCTGGAATTGCCCGGCAGGAAGATGGCGTTTGTTCACCCCAAGAGCACCGGCGGCGTACTGGTGGAGTTGTACGAAATCACGGCATAACGTTTTCTTTATAACTTCCTATACACACGCCCCGGAGAAGATGCATTTCGCCGGGGCGTGTGGTATGATTTTGCCGTTTGAGGAAAGCGATGAGCATTCAACGAGTAAAACAAATTGGGCAAGGTATCTTCTGGATTTTAATCTACCTGATGCTGACCCTGTTGCCGGTCCTGGTGATGTTCCTTCCGCCGCGCCCGCCGGGGCGGGAGTTCGTGCGCGAATTTTCGGTTGCATTGGGATTCGTTGGGCTGGCGATGATGGCGCTGCAATTTGCTCTGACTGCCCGTTTCCGGGCAATCAAAGCACCGTACGGCGCTGATGTGGTGTATTTCTTCCACCGCCAGGTATCCATCCTGGCTTTTGTATTGATCCTGATACATCCCATCCTTTTATTCATTACCGACATCCACCCGGTCAGCATCTTGAACGTATTCTCAGCGGAAACACCCTGGCGTGCCCGCTTTGCGGTGACTGCTACTCTTGCGCTTACTGGTTTGATGGTCATGGCGCTGTGGCGCAAACCACTCAAACTCGAATACACGCGTTGGCGCATCTGGCACGGCATCCTGGCCACCGCCGCGGTGGCGTTTGCTATGCTCCATGTTTTAGGTGTCAACTGGTATGTTAACACCCCCTGGAAGCAAGTGCTCTGGGGACTGTACTCGATCTTTTGGGTGGGTTTGTTGTTTTATACACGGGTGTTCAAGCCCTTTCTCTTATTGCGAAAACCATATGAAGTGATCAATGTTGTGCCTGAACAGGGTAGCAGCTGGTCGCTGTATCTGAAACCGGTCGGACATGCCGGCATGCAATTTCAGCCGGGGCAATTTGCCTGGATCACAGCCTGGGCTTCACCCTTCAAAGACAGTGAACATCCCTTTTCGTTCTCCGCTGCGCCTGCCAATGATGGCAGCCTGCGCTTCACGATCAAGGAGTTGGGCGATTTCACGCGGCGAATAAAGGACATGAAACCCGGTCAGACGGTATATGTAGATGGACCATATGGAGCTTTCAGTATCGACCGCCATCCACATGCCCACGGGTATGTGTTCATTGCTGGCGGGGTCGGAATCACACCGATGGTCAGCATGCTGAACAGTCTGGCGCAGCGCGGCGATACCCGCCCTCACCTGTTGATTTATGGTGGCAAAGACCTGCAAAGCCTGACCCTGCGGGAGGAGATTGAGCACTTAAAAGAACGGTTAAATCTCACGGTCCTTTATGTGCTCGAAAAACCGCCAACTGATTGGCAGGGCAAAAGCGGATATATCAACCGGGCATTGCTGGAAAAGGTTTTGCCCTCCGAACGCGGTAAAAACCAGATGGAGATTTTTATCTGTGGGCCGAAGCCGATGATGGACGCCGTAGAATCAGCGCTTGCAAATATGGGCGTGTTTGCCGGTGATTATCACTCCGAACGGTTCGACCTGGTGTGAGGTGGAAACCATGCGGAACCGGATTGCGATTGGATTGACCGTTTTGATTGGATTAATCGTGGTGGCGGCAGCGCTGATTTTTGCTGCGGTGCAAAGCGGGTTATGGTGACGCTACACTGCATCAGACATTTTTTACCGCCCGATCGATCATCAGGTTTTCTTCCTCAAGCGCAACAGCTGTGCCGCGTTCGATATTTACGTTGCGGAGAAGAAGCATCCCCGCGGCAAAGAAAATCACCAATGAAACGATGCTCAAGCGGCTCTCGCCCATCACGGTTGAAACCACGCCGAACAGGAAGGGTCCGGCAATGGTGGCAAATTTTTCGAAGACACTGAAAAAGCCGAAAAATTCTGCCGATTTGCTTTTCGGAATCATTCGTCCCATTACCGAGCGGCTGAGCGCCTGGCTGCCGCCCTGTACTGTGGCAACCGCTGCACCGAGCGCCCAAAACTGCCATTCGACACGCAGGAAATAACCAGCAATAGAGATCAGCGTATATACAGACAGGCTGAGGTATATGGCTTTTTTCGGTCCAATTCTTTTTGCCAGCCTGCCGAACAGAATAGCGAAGGGAGCTGCCAGAAATTGAACCATCAGCAAGGTGCCGATCAATGTAGTTTGACCAATACCGATTTCATTTCC